>CADBAY010000009.1 GCA_902792815.1 uncultured Bacteroidia bacterium | reverse complement strand
GTTGATTTTTGTGTGCTGCAGCGGGGTGCTTTCGGGCCTGCGGCCCTTTTCTCAGGTTTTATGGGCCGCAGGCCCGAAAGCACCCCGCTGAATATTTACAAAAATACATAGAATTTCGTACATTTGCCAAATAATTATGGAGATATATCGATTCATATTCAACCGCCTTGAAGAGAATACATTTGTTGTAGAAGGCCTGTGCGGAAGCGCCCTGATCGTCGACCCCGGCTGCGAAAGCCCTGCCGAGCAGCAGAGGCTCAAGAGTTTCCTGGAAGCCAAGGGCCTCAAGCCTGCCGCCATACTCCTGACCCACGGGCACATGGACCATACCTACGGAGTGGCATTCCTCCAGCGCCTCTACTCCTGCCCGGTTTACATGCACGACGACGACAAGAGCGTAATTGCTTATTTTCAGAGAGTTGCAAAGTTCGGCATACCAGTGGCCGACCCGTCGTTCACAACAACTCCGGTAGCCGACGGACAGATTGTCGAGGCAGCCGGGCTCAGCTTCAAGGTTATCAGCACCCCCGGGCACTCCCCCGGCAGCGTGTGCTACCTGTTTGAGGAGCAGCGGGCCATTTTCACCGGCGACACTCTGTTTGCCGGAGCCATAGGCCGCAGCGACCTTTTCGGCGGCGATTACGACAGCGAGATACGCGCCATAATGGAGAAATTGATGATGCTGGACGGCGACATTGCAGTTTACCCCGGGCATGGAGGTTCAAGCTCCATTGCAGACGAGCGGGTCGGCAATCCTTTCCTCGAGCCGTTCAACGAAAAAGAAGAACTATATGACCAAAATTGAAGCCGCAAGGCAAGAGTACAAAGACTGGTGTTCGGCAATTGGAATCGACACCATAGAGAAGGTAAACGAGGTTGTCGATTCAGGAGATGCGATTCCCCTCATAAACCTGTGCGAGGCACGTCAGGAGCGTAAATACGGCGAATGCGCCGACCAGATCTTCTGGCGCAGGCAGCATTCCAGCATAGTAATGATATCGGGGCCCAGTTCCAGCGGCAAGACCAGCAGCTCGCTGCGTATCGCGCAGCAGTGCAGGGTCCTTGGCATATCGCCCAAGGTGATAGAGCTGGACAATTACTTCTTCCCCCGCGAGATGACGCCAAAAGACGAGAACGGAGAGTACGATTTCGAGGCCCTTGGAGCCATGAACATCGAGCTTCTTAACTCCAACCTCAACGACCTGCTCGCCGGCAAGGAGGTCATTATCCCCAAGTTCGACTTCAAGGAGGGGCGCACCATCATGGATCCCGCACGTGCCCTCAAGCTCGAAAAGCACGATATCCTGTTCATGGAAGGCATCCACGCCCTCAATCCGGCGCTCACATACGAGGTCGATCAGGACAGGATATTCCGTATTTACATTTCGGCCCTCAATTCGCTCCCGGGAGGCACCGTTGAGCACAACAGCACCACCGACAAGCGCCTGTTGCGCCGAATCGTCAGGGACAACCGCGTGCGCGGCATCAGCCCCGAGGACAACATCCTCCGCTGGCCGTCGGTACGCCGCGGCGAGACCCTCAACATCTTCCCCTTCGAGGAGAATGCAGACGTGGTGTTCAATTCCTCCACCTTGTACGACGTACCGCTGCTCAAGTACTACGCCGAGCCGCTTCTGTACGGGATTGCCGAATCGTCTCCCGCCTATCCCAAGGCCGCCTCGCTGCTGGAGTTCCTCAAAAGATGCAGCGCGCTCAAGCCCTCCGAGATCGCTGCCATACCCCCTACTTCCATCATGCGTGAATTCATCGGCGGGCAGACCTTGTAGAGGATGGTACACGCTTCGCGCTTCATAGTCCTTGCCGTTACCAAAGTCGGGGATTCGTCAGTCGTGGTCCACACCCTGAGCCCTGAATGGGGGCGCAGGAGCTTCATTACCGGAGCCTCGGGCAAATCTTCGTTCGCGCTTTTGCAGCCTCTCTCGCTGCTGGAGGCGGAGGTGGTGGAGAACCCCCGGTCGGACCTCTGGCGCCTGCGCGCCCTGTGCACCGACGAGCCGCTGCAGGCGCTCCGCTCCGACATCCGGAAGAACTCGATGACTATGTTTATGAGCGAGGTGCTGTACAGGACCCTTCGCGAGGGAGAGGGAGGGGGATCTCTTTTCGACTGGTGCCGTCACAGCATACTCACCCTGAACGCACTGGAGAGCGATTTTTCCAATTATCATCTGCGCTTTCTGCTGGAACTCACCGGGCAGCTCGGGTTCAGCGCCGGCCTGGAAGACCTGGCGCCTTTTGCCGGAGAATACTACGGAGTGCTCAAGGAGCTTTTGCAGCGCGACTTCGCCTCCTCGCTCCTGCTTCCGCTCAGCGGGGAGCAGCGCAGTTCGGTAGCCGCCCTGCTTCTCGACTACATTGGATATCACATCGAATCGCAGCTCGAAATCCGTTCCCTTGGCGTCCTGAGGGAGCTGTTCAGGTAGCCGTATTGTTTTTGAGGCGCAAGAAAGCTATCTTTGCGGTGTATTAGTATGGCAGAAGAGATTATTAAGATACGGGGTGCAAGGGCGCACAACCTTAAAGGAATAGATGTTGATATCCCGCGGGGCAAGTATGTGGTTATCACTGGCTTGAGCGGGAGCGGCAAGAGTTCTCTGGCATTCGATACCATTTATGCCGAGGGCCAGAGGCGCTACATGAACACCCTCTCCCCCTATGCCAAGCATTTCATGGGCGTACTTGAAAAGCCCGACGTGGAAAGCGTCGACGGGCTCAGCCCGATAATAGCCATCGAACAGAAGACCACATCGGCCAATCCGCGCTCTACCGTGGGCACAATTACCGAGATATACGATTTCCTGCGTCTGCTGTACGCCAAGGCTTCTACCGCATATTCGCCGGTCAGCGGCAACGAGATGGTCCGTTACACCGACTCGCAGATAGTTGACCTGATTCTCTCGGAGTTTGCCGGCCGCAAATGCATACTGCTGGCGCCCTTGGTAAGGGGCCGCAAAGGACACTACCGTGAGCTGTTTGAGCAAATGCGCCGCCGCGGCTACACGCAGATCCGCATCGACGGGGAGATCGAGGAGCTGGCGGCGGTTGACGCCCTCGACCGCTACAAGCCGCATTTCATCGAACTTGTGGTAGATAAGCTTAAACCAGGCGAGGGAGACGAGGCAAGGGTGCGCAGCTCGGTTGCCAGCGCGATAGGCATTGGCAAAGGTTCAGTTGCCGTGCTCTCTGCCGACGACGGGCAGCTGCGCCACTTCTCAAAGCATCTGGTAGATCCGGAGTCAGGCGTTTCGCTTCAGGAGCCGGCGCCTCACACTTTCTCTTTCAATTCTCCGGAAGGCTGCTGCCCCTATTGCAAGGGGCTTGGCACAGTGGCTGACATAAGCCAGGAAGCCCTGATTCCCGACCCCCGGATTTCTATCGCCGACGGAGGCATAGTCCCGTTGGGACGCATGAGGGCGGGGCATAAATTCGAGATTGTAAGGGCTATGGCTCGTAAGCACGATTTCTCGCTGTACGAGCCCATCGAAGATATTCCGCAGGAGTATATATCGCTCATTATCAACGGTTCAGACGACCTGTACCGGGTGGGCGAAGGAAACCTTGTGCAAATGACCTCCTGGGACGGAGTAGTGGGCGATGTGGAAGAGAGGGTGGTGTGCCCCTCGTGCCACGGCTCGCGCCTTAAAGAAGAGACCAACTGCTTCCGCATCGACGGACGCACCATAGCGGAGGTATCGGGGATGGAGATTTCCGAGCTCCTGCAGTGGGTACGTTCGCTGGACGGCAAACTAAGCTCGCGCGGAAGAGCCATCGCAAGGGATGTCCTGCGGGAGCTTTCCGACAGGCTGCAATTCCTTGTAGATGTGGGACTTGAATATCTTTCGCTGGATCGCGCCACAGGCTCCTTGTCCGGCGGAGAGAGCCAACGTATCAGGCTCGCTACGCAGATCGGCTCCAAACTGGTAGGCGTCATCTACATCCTGGACGAGCCCTCCATAGGCCTGCATCAGAGAGACAACCGCAAGCTGATAGCTTCGCTGAAGAAGCTCCGGGACGAGGATAATACGGTGATCGTGGTGGAGCACGACGAAGAGACCATGCGCTCCGCCGACTGGCTCGTGGACGTGGGCCCGGGCGCAGGTGTCCTTGGCGGAGAACTCTGCTACAGCGGGACTGCCGAGGGAGTGGGCAAAGCGTCAGCATCCATTACCGGAGAATACCTCTCAGGGCTCAGGAGAATAGCGGTACCGCCCACGAGGCGCAAGGGTAACGGCAAGACACTCAAGATAATAGGCGCAAGCGGCAACAACCTTAAGGGGATTGACGTAAGCTTCCCCCTCGGGTGCTTCGTGGGCGTTAGCGGAGTGTCCGGAAGCGGCAAGAGTTCGCTTGTGAACGAGACTCTCATGCCTATTCTCAAGGCACGGTTCTATCACTCCAAGCAGAAGCCGCTGCCCTACGAGGGCATAGAAGGGGTGGAGAACATCGACAAGGTTATCGAGATTGACCAAAGCCCTATCGGGCGCTCGCCCCGCTCCAACCCGGCTACTTTTACCGGCGTATTCGACGATATCCGCAAACTCTTTGAAGACACTCCCGACGCCAAGGTGCGCGGGTTCAAGGCCGGACGCTTCTCATTCAATGTGGCCGGAGGGCGGTGCGAGGAGTGCAAGGGCGCCGGTATCAAGGTGGTGGAGATGAATTTCCTGCCTTCGGTAGCGGTGGTGTGTGACGCCTGCCGCGGACGCCGGTACAAGGAAGACACCCTGGCCGTCCGCTATAAGGGAAAGAATATAAATGACGTGCTTGAGATGCCCATCAGCGAGGCTTATGAGTTCTTCAAGTCGCATCCCAAGATTGCGCCTAAACTTAAGGCACTTGTGGATGTGGGGCTGGGATACGTTCATCTCGGGCAGTCGTCAGTCACTCTGTCGGGTGGCGAGAGCCAGAGGATGAAACTGGCGGCCGAACTCTTCCGCAAGGCCACCGGCAATACGCTCTACATGCTGGACGAGCCCACGACAGGCCTGCATTTTGAGGATATCCAAACTCTTTTGAGCGTTCTCCAGAAGCTTGTCGATCAGGGGAATACGGTTATAATCATCGAGCACAATCCCGATATTCTCAAGAGCGTCGATTATCTTATCGACATGGGACCCGAAGGCGGTCGCCGCGGCGGCCGCGTGGTGTCTTGCGGCACGCCGGAGCAAGTCGCCGCCGACCCCTCATCAGTAACCGGCCCCTACCTCAAAGAAGTACTACCTTTGAGCCGTACGTGAAACGAACGCTTTGAAAAGCGGCAGCCAGGCTGAATCGCCGGCGGCGAGCATCTTCTCGGGGTGGAACTGCACTGCAACTATCTGAGGCGTTTCCCAGGCCTCCACTATGCCGTCGGCAGAGCTTGCGGTAATACGGATACCCGGGGCTGGGTCCTTTACCGCCTGATGATGCATGGAATTGACAGTCAGCGAGTCGGTACCGTACAAACCGGCCAGCACACTCCCCTCTTCCAAGCCAATTTTGTGAGTTTTCCCGGAATGGACGACGCCTCCGGAGAACTGGGTAGGCAGGTCCTGATAAAGGGAACCGCCAAGAATGACATTCATCAGCTGACTCCCCCGGCAGATGGCCAGCACAGGTTTCCCGCAGGCAAGCGCCGCGCGGGCGAGCAGGCTGTCCGACCTGTCACGGACGGAGTCAATCTCCACAGTCTCGTTCCACACACTCTCTCCGTACCATGCAGGGTTGACGTCTTCTCCGCCAGAGAACACGATTCCGTCCACAACTTCCATCACGGCGGCCGCCTGCGCCTCATCGGAAACCGTGGGTATAACAAGGGGAACAGCACCGGCGCTGCGCAGTGCGTCGGTATATGTAGTGGGCAGCAATGCGGAACCGGAGCCGCTGCGCGAGCAGCTCACTCCCACCACAGGCATGCTGGCATGAGAGCAGCCAAATACTGCAATCATGCCAGCAAGAATAATGGAGAGTCTTAATTTCACTGTATGCCGTACTTGGCCAGGATGCTCAGGATGGGCTTCTCGATGGATTTGCTCCAGAGATAGTAGCCGTGATCGTCGGGATGGACGCCGTCAACCGAATACTCGTGGCTGCCCTTCGCGCAAGCGTTGGTCTGGATGAAATATACATCGGCATACTTGGGATCCTTGAGCAGCTGGCTGAAAACAGTTGAAGCCATGTCCATCTTGGCCTGCTCCCTGGCATCGTAGGTCAGCGAGAAGTTACGTGCCTCGCGGTAGATGGTCTGCTGGAAGATGAGGGGCTTGCCGGGATGCGCTGCAATCATACGGTCGATGAACGGTTGCAGGCGGTCTTTGATCATCAGATAGTCGGGATTGGAGAAGGCGTCGAACACATAAGCGTCGGCATCGACATCAACGAGCACGTCGGCAAAATAAGACTGCATCTTGCAGTTGCCGCTCATACCGAAAGCAAGAACCTGCATGCCGGTGTGGCGCATGAACTGCATGGGATAGCTCATACCGGAACGGCTGATACTGATGCCCTGGGTGTAGGAAGAGCCGTGGAAGACAATCTTGTTGCGGAATTGTCCGTCAAGCTTCTTGATGTATGAACCCACGGTTACTCCGATCTTGCAGGAGCGCACCTCGCTGTAGTTGGGCATATAAAGTATGCACTGCTTCTCGCCGGGTGCCATATCCTTGATGAGCACGACGTTGTCTTCCTCCTTGCCGGGCTTGACGCCGCCCGATGCAGCCCACTGCCATTCGCCCTTCTTGTTCTTGATGTAGAGGTCGTAACCGCTGTAAGCAAGAGGCATTGTATTGTTGGCTACATACTTCTGGCCCCATTCTGTCTTGACGGAAATGGAGCTGGAGTTGGTGGAGAAGATAACCGCAAGACCCGCGCTGCTGCGAGCCTGGAAATTCTCGCCTTTGTTCATTCCCTTGTACTTAACCGTGTCGATGCGGTGATAAGGGTTGGGGGTGTTGTAGAACATTTTACCCACCAGACCGATGTCGGAAGCCTCCGTAAAGCTGTAGCTTACATCCTTGGGGGTAGTGGGATTGTCCAATACCTGCTGGAGCTTGGCGAAGTGCTTGTCGTCGTAAGACTTGGTTACATTGTACAGCTTCTGGCTGCAGGAGCATGCCATCAATAGTACGGCTGCTGCAAAGATTATTCTTTTCATCGTGTTATGATTTGTTGGTTATATTCACGTTCTACAAATATAAATATTTTCTGTCAATCAGCTGCCAATCAGCAGAAGCACCACGCCGGCGGCCATCAGGAGCATATTGAGCCCCTTGGCGCGTATATTTCCCTCGTGGAAGATGATGGCGCCCAGAACGAAGGTTACGAGTACCGAGGCGCGCCGAACTACCGATATGATGCTGAGAAGGGCATCGGGTTGCTTGAGGGCGAAAAAGTAGAGGGCGTCGGCGGCGGTAATGAGTACGGCTACCAGCACCAAAGTCCAGTCCCAGACAAATCTATCCGGATGGGCCGGCAGGGCTCCCTCCGACTTCGCTTCGCTCATCCCTCCCACGCCTGACGGCGCGGGCCCCTCCCACTCACGGCTGCGTGGGCGCAGACGGTCGGAGGACGCCCTGCCGGCCCGTCCGGAAACGGCCAGGCGCTTTACCAAGACACACAGAGCCAGGATGATGGTTATGAATAGGTTGGTCCAGCTCTGCACGAACATGGGCTCCATTCCCTTCATGATGTACTTGTCGTACAGTGCGCTGGCAACACCCGTAAGGACCGAAATCCCCATCCAGATGAAGCCGGTCTTGCGCACCTGGGCCGAGGCGTCCCTGCGGCTTGTAAACCCGAGCATATACAGGGCGCCCAGCACAATAGCTATTCCGAGCCACTGCATCCAATTGAGCCTTTCGCCGAAAAGGATGATAGAGAACAGCACCACGAACACGGGGCGCGAGCCCTTGATGGTGCTTACCGTGGTGAGAGGCAGACGCTTGAGGCCCTCCATGCCCGATACCCAGGAAGCAGTAACCAAAACAGCCTTAAGAGCCAGTTTGAAGTGATCTTCGGCCGGGCCTATGCGAAGGAAAGGCGAGACGAAGAGGGTAGAAAGAGCAGTCGCCACCAGAAGAACGGCGAATGTGCCGTTCTTCCGGAGCGCCTGCTTCTTGGCTACATCGTAAGTACCAAGCAGTATGGCGGAAAATACCGCCAGCAGAACCCACATGGAGCCTTATTTCACTTCAATCCAGCGTCCGGGAACAAGCGCGGACACCGTAGCGTCGTACATCGCGCTGCAGCTCACTGCAGGAAGATAGAACTTGCCGGGATATGTGGCAACAAGCTTGGTCTCTATGGTGACGCTCTTACCGGCGCCAAGATCGAAGAAGCTGTACACCCTGTCGTCCCTGATATCCTGGTAGCTCACGCCCGAAGGATACCCTGAAGCTGCAGAGTACAGACGGTCGTTCTGGATCTCCCAGCCCGAAGGGAACTTCTGGTTGAGAGCCAGATCCCTTGCCGCGGTAGCACCTGTGTTGGTGACGGTCACCACGGCGAATATCATACGTCCTCTCGAAAGGGTGTCAACCTTGACCGGATTGTGCTGGTCGTCAACATAGCTGACGGTCATCTTGAGCTTGTTGCTTATGGCCTTCTCGGTAGATGCCGGAGGAATACCGGTTACGGAAGCCACTGCATACAGATTGCCCTGGCCGGCGTTATCGATCTTTATGTTCAGGCTCTTGTCTCCTTCACCGACAGCTATAGCCCTGGACTCCAGGCACTTGTCGCCGCTCACCTTGACAGCCTTGCCGCCTGCGTTGTAGGTTGCCTGCACACCGCCTGCATTCTCGCGGGCGTAGTCGGCAATGGCGTAGAGGCTCCAGGCGGTTGACTGGGTGCTCATATACACATCCTTGTCGTTAAGGCGTGAGGCGATGGTCTCGGCCAGCTTGAATGCATCTTCCTTGCGGTCGATCAGGAGCATGGTCTTGAGCGCTACCGCTCTGTTGCGGTCGGTGCTGCCATAGGCCTCATAAACACCGTCTTCGTATTTGAGAGCCGCTGCGATCTCGCGGGAAACGTTCTTCTTGCCGTCGACGGCATAAGCTGCGGAGAGCAGCCATGCGGCGCCGGCAGGCATCTTCTTAACCTTCTCGCGAAGGAGGTTCATTGCGCTGCGGGCGGGCTTGCCGGCGGTTGCCAGAGCATAAACTCCGTATGCGCGGGATGTCATATCCTCCTTGGAGTCGGACACGTTGCGTCCAAGCCAGGCGATGAGTTCTTTCTTGAGGTCCACGGGCACGGCATAGCCGGCATCCTCGGCTTCCTTGAGGAAGTGGAGGGCATAGGCGCTGCCGAAGAGCGAGGAGTAGCTGCTGCCGGGCCAGTAGCTCAGAGAGCCGTCGGAACGGCGATAGATCTGGAGCCTGCGGATGGCAGCCTCGACATTGAAGCGGCTGCGCTCGCGGGTGCTCTCGTCACAGGTCATGATCTTGTCAAGATAGAGCTGAGGGAAGGCCGAGGAGACGGTCTGCTCAAGGCATCCGTAAGGATAGGTTAGGAGGTAGCGCAGGCGTGACTGCAGGTCGATGGCGGGAATGGTGGAGAGTTCGAGCTGCACGGAATTGGTTCCGGGAGTGCCGAACAGATCGACCTTAAGTTCCTTGGAAGCGCCGCCCGGCAGCAGCACGGTCTGGCCGCGGGTAACCTCGGGATTGGGATTGAGGACGTCTATCTCGATGACGCTGGAAGATTTGTCGTTGGAAGACTCGGCTGTGGTGGCCACGTGGGCTATGCCGGTCTTGTCGCCGACCTTGATCTCGAAGTAGCTGAGTTCCTGTCCTGCCTTGTCGGAGCGCACGGTCTGGGTTGCAGGGCCCACCACCTCTACCAGGTTGTCGGTCTTGATGCCAAGCTTGACGTCACCTACGCCGTCCTTGAGGGTCATGAGGGTCACGGGAACCTTGATGGTCTCGCCTATGTTCATAGTCCTGGGCAGGGTGGTCTGCACCATGACGGGCTTGGTGACGGTTACATTGGTACTGCTGCTGCCCTGGGCCCTGCCGTCGGTGGCAATGACCATGGCGCGGAGCGAGCCGATGTACTGAGGCACGTCGAAGGAATGGCTGGCGCTCTTGCCGCCCTTGAGGGTGAAGGGACCGAGATAAGCCACAACGGGTTTGAAGCGCTGTGCGCCCTGAGGGCGGATGGCCTCGGAGGCGGCTTCATCATCACCGCCGATTGCAAACAGCTGCTCGATCTTTCCGCCGTATGCGCCGATCACATCGTCGTAAACATCCCAGGTACGTACGCGAAGAGCCTCCTTGGCGTAGAATGCCTTCCAGGCGTCCGGAGTCTTGTAAGCGGTAAGTCCGAGCAGGCCTTCATCGACGAGAGCCACGATGTAACTCATAGCCTTGCCGCTCTTTTCCTTGACCTTGAACTTGAGAGTGGTCTCGGGCTTCACGTCGGCGGGTATCTCAAGTACGGGCTCCAGATGGGAGGCGGCGTCCTCGACATCGAGGTTGTGCACGCCGTACATACGCACGGGAGCGTCGTTCAGAGTATTCTTGTGAGGCTGGACCAGGGTAACGAATGCATATACATTGGGCAGCATCTCGCTGGTGACGGGGACTTTGATCTCGGTCGAACCGGCCTGGCAGTCAACCCATTCGCTGCTTATGATACGGCCGCCCTTCTCGAGCGATACCAGAGCCTTGCTGCCTGCCGACGAAGGGATGGACAGCTTGGCGGTCTCGCCTACGGAGTATTTGTCTTTGTTAGAGCTGATGCTCAGGCGAGCGGCGGCCTCGGAGCCGTTGGTCTTGCCGCTGTAGTTCTCATAAACCTCGCAGAGCATGGAAGTTGCGTGGCCGCCGGCATCGTCGCTGACACGCACGAAGTAGAGTCCGTCGGGAGCGTTTTTCCAGTCGTAGCTGAAGCTGCCGGAGCCGCCCTGGGTGGCAATGTGCTTGTCAAGGAAGACCTCTTTGCTCTTGCCGGACATGTAGCTGGCTATCTGTGAAGATGAATTCCACCACCAGCTCCAGTCAACATGGAATATTTCAACGTGCAGGTCGGAAGCGGAAACGGGCTTGCCGTCGGGACCGACAGTAGCCACGTCGAACTTATGCGCCACGCCGCTCTTGAGGTAGGTCTCACCCCACTCGGTCTTGTCCTGATCGACTTTCACGCCCACGTAAGTGTCGAAGGGAGAGAGCTTGAAGGACGAAACACCGGTGCTGAACTCGCCCGAAGGCTCGAAAGCGCGAAGGGTGAAGCCGATGTTGAGCATGCCGGGAACACCCTGGCCGCGAAGGTCCATGTTGGTGGTAACCTGCACCTGGCCGTTTTCGTCCGTGCGCATATCGTTGAAATAACGGGACTGGCTGGTGAAACTGCGGCTGTCGTCGCGGAAGTCATATGCCTCGTAGCCCTTGAATGCAGTGCGGGCGTTGGTGAGCTCCACATCGCCGTTGACTTTCAGGTCCGCTCCGGGAGCGCCGTAGAGCCATTTGACGGTGATGGTACCCACGCAGCTGCTCTTCGGCACCAGCCATTCCTGGTCGAAGCTCAGGTCGATATCGAGCTTGTTGGGCTTGACGGTCTCGATCTTTACAGCCTTGGAGAAAGTCTGCGAGCCCACCTTGACCTTTACCCTCCAGTTGCCTGTAGGGGCGTCGGCATCGGTAGTGAACGGGAAGTGGAAAATGTGGCCGCCGTCGTTCTTGACGGTAACGGTGCGGGTGACCTGGCCGTCAGGATTGAGGAGTTCCGCCACCACGGGATGGCCGATGGGAAGGTCGCCGTCTTCGGTCATGGTGATGGTGCTGATGTGCAGGGTATCACCCGGACGCCAAACTCCCCTCTCTCCGAAGATGAAGGCCTTGAGGCCGCCTGAAGAGTAGGTGCCGGAAACATCGAAGTCACTGGTAGAGAGCGACTTCTCGTTCTTGAGCGCGAGGTAGGCGCTGCCCTTGTCAGACTGTACGACCACGTAGCGTCCGGTATCGTCGGCAGGGAAAGTCACGCAGCCGTCCTTGTCGGTCACGCCCTTGCCGAGCTCCTGGAGCACGTCGTCGTAGAGCTTGACCTTGGCGCCCTTGAGAGGAGTGCCGCTGATAATGTCGCAAGCAAATACCTCCCATTTGTTGCTGCCGCCTTTGGCGATAAGGGCAACATCAGTAGCGAGCAGGAACGTATTGCGCTCGTCGTAAGTGTCGTAATCGCCGAAATAAGTGTCGCTGTCCCAAAAGTCTTCCTCCTCGAGGGGCTCCAGGCCGCGGATTTCCACGTGATAAATGGCGCCGGGCTCGGGCTTGATAAGGTCGTCCAGACTTAAGGCGTAGTTACGGACCTCGCGGATATGCGGAGCGTCGGTTGCGCCGAGCACCACGGTAGTGTCGGCCACCACACGCGCTACCCTGGAGATGTTGTAGCGAGCCTCGTAGGTATCAAACTGCAGGAACTGCAAGATATTGCTGGTAAATATCTTACGTACGCGGAAACGGGCCTGTGCATAGCCATAGGAGCTGAACAGCAAATCCATCTGTCCGGTGGACGGAAGTATGGACCCCTTGCTTACGAGCTTGATCTGGGGAGCGTCGGGAGTGGATACCGGAGTTTCGGTACCGTCGTACGATTCGTACCCGGCTTCCTCAACGGTGGGGGTGGCAACCTGAACTTTGTCACCTGACTTGCCTGCGGGGCCGCCGTTCTGGGATTCGTTGCAAGAAACGAAGGCCAGAGAGGCCAGGAGCGCAACTGCGATAAGTTTGGATAGTTTCATATTATTTGGTTATATTTGTTTGCAATGTCCAAATTTAAGAAAATAATTTTGATTCTCGCCCCTTTTGTGGTGCTTTATATTTTCTGTCTGCCGGGCAAGCTTTTCAAGGCTCCGCTGAGCGCTACGCTTTCCAGTCCCGACGGTACACTTTTGGGCGCACGCATTTCTGCGGACGGGCAATGGTATTTCCCGCCCGCCAAAGAAGTCCCCGACAAGTTTGCAAAATGCATAGTCTGCTACGAAGACAAGCGCTTCTGGTGGCATCCGGGCATAGATTTTCTGTCAATTGGCAGGGCAATCAGGCAGAACCTGAGCAAAAAAGAGGTCGTTAGCGGCGCCAGCACGCTCACCATGCAGGTTATCCGCCTCAGCCGCCCGGACGCTCCGCGCAACATACCCGAAAAGATGCTTGAAGCGGTGATGGCTACGCGCCTCGAGCTGCGGCACTCTAAACGGAAGATACTGCTCCTGTACGCCTCAAACGCCCCTTTCGGGGGTAATGTGGTGGGGCTGGAAGCGGCTGCCTGGCGCTACTTCGGGCGCAACGCCTCCGACCTTTCGTGGGCCGAAAGCGCCATGCTGGCAGTGCTCCCCAACGCTCCGGCGCTCATCCACCCTGGGCGCAACCGCGAGCGTCTTCTGGAGAAGCGCAATTTCCTGCTCGACAAGCTATGCAGCAAAGGCGTAATAGACGAACTTGAATGCGAGCTGGCCAAGGATGAGCCGCTGCCCGACAAGCCGCTGCCGATGCCCGACAAGGCCTACCACCTGCTTGAAAGGCTGCGCGCCGAGGGCGGTGACAAAGCCTACACCTGCACCGTTGACGAAGCTCTGCAGGAAAGGGTCAACAACATAGCCCGCAACCATTTCGAAATCTACCACCAGAACCTGGTGGACAACATGGGAATACTGGTTCTGGACGTGCACAGCGGACAGGTGAAGGCATATTATGGCAATACCCACGGTCTTGCCGGCGGCCTTCGCGGAGCCGAAGTGGACATGGTTCCCGCTCCCCGCTCGAGCGGCAGCACCCTCAAGCCCCTGCTCTACGCAGCCATGCTCCAGAAGGGGCTTATACTGCCCGGAACGCTCATCAAGGATACGCCGTACAATTACAATAACTTCTCGCCGCACAACTTCTCCAGAAGCTTCGACGGCGCCGTCCCGGCAAACGAGGTCATAGAACGCTCTCTCAATGTGCCGTCGGTGCGTATGCTGGAGCGTTACGGAGTGCCGGAGTTCCTCGAGCTGCTGCAGGCAATGGGCTTCAGCACCATAAACAAAGACGCCGACCATTACGGCCTGTCGCTCATCCTGGGCGGAGCTGAGATCACTCTCCAGACGCTTGCCGAGTGCTACCGTTCAATGGCAGTCAAACTGCTGGACGAGGGCTGCGAGGACCTCCCTCTCGGACGCGGAGCCATCTGGCTTACCTTTGAAGCTCTGTCGCGCGCCGGCCGTCCCGAGGAAGAATCGTCGTGGATGGAGTTCAGTTCCGGGCGCAAGATTGCCTGGAAAACCGGCACAAGTTGGGGCAACAGGGATGCATGGAGCGTGGGAGTGAACCCCGATTATGTGGTGGCCGTATGGGTAGGCAACAGCGACGGAGAAGGCCGTTCGCAGATGACAGGCGTGGGTTATGCCTCCCCTGTCATGTTCGATGTGTTCAACGCCCTACCGCACTCACGGTGGTTCAGCATGCCGCTGGACGATATGGTGCCCATTGCGGTATGCCACCAGAGCGGGCTTCCCGCTTCACGCATTTGCCCCGACCGTGACACGGTGTGGGTACCGGACATCAAGGTGCGGCCTGACGAGTGCAAATACCACCGCATAGTGCATCTGGACGCAGAAAGGCAGTATCTGGTAAACAGCAGCTGCTACCCCGTGGAGAAGATGGTGGAGGAAGTGCGTTTCGTACTGCCGCCGGCCATGGAATGGTATTACATCAAGAATCACATCGACTACAGGCCGCTGCCGCCCAAGCATCCCGACTTCGATTCGGGCACCGACGGCGGCAATCCCATAGAGATTATATACCCCCAGCAAGGAGTGACCGTGGTGCTGACCCGCGGGCTAGACGGCAAAGACCAGGGAGTGGTGGTGAGAGCCGCACACACCGACCCGTCGGCGGTGCTGTACTGGCATCTGGACGATAAATACGTGGCCCGCACTGTGGGCGAACACGACCTGATGCTCAGGCCGGAACCGGGAGCCCATCTACTTGTGGCCATGGATTCGAACGGAGCTTCGAGGAGCGTGTACTTTATTGTGAAATAAATGATTAGCTTTAAAAGTTATGAATAAGTATATGGAACTGGCCATCCGCGAGGCCCGCGGTGGCATAGAAAGCAAGCATGGCGGTCCTTTCGGCACCGTGATAGTAAAGGACGGAGAGATTGTAGGGCGCGGCCATAATTGTGTGATAGTGAATAACGATCCTACCTGCCACGGGGAGGTGGCCGCCATACGCGATGCCTGCCGGAACCTTGGCACTTACGACCTGCGGGGATGCGAACTGTACACTACGGCGGAGCCTTGCCACATGTGCCTCTGCGCTTGTATGTGGGCGCATGTCAGCAAGATCTACTATGGCTGCAATGTTGAAGATACCGGAAAAATCGGGTTCCGTGACGATAAGTTCGACGCTATTTTCGGCGGGCGCGACAAGCTCATCGATTATATGACTGAGATTGACCGCGAGGAGTGCCAGAAGCTCTTCGAGGACTATCTGAACATGGAGCACCAGATTTATTAAACCCTCCGTAGCGTTTGCAGCTGACTACTGCTGTACCCAGAGGAAGACTTTGTCGCCGCGGCGCACGTGCTCGCCTGACGGGCCTTCGGGGATGCGGACCGAGCAGCGGGTGCCCTTGGGGGCCAGTTCGGCGGGACGGAGCTCCACCCGCATATCATCTACGGTAAGCTCCGTCACTCCGCTGGTGGCGCCTATCACCATTATATCGTCCCCGAGGTGCAAGTCTGTGGCTTCTACGGTTATTTCTGCCACGCCTATACGGTCGAACCAATTGCTGATCTTGCCGCAGTAAACCTTGCGCCTGGTGGCCTGCGAGCCGTACACATTGCTCCATTCGCCAAGGGGCGCTCCCTGGTAATAGCCGTCCCAGAAGCCGCGGTTGAACACTTCGGCAAGGGAACTCTTGAGCCCGGCGGCAAGTTCCGGGGAGAATGTGCCGTCGGCTACGGCGTCGGCCGCCTTGCGGTAGCATTGGGCGCAGCGCTTTACATACTCGGCGCTGCGGGCCCTGCCCTCTATCTTGAACACCCTTACGCCACTATCCACTATGCGGGGCATGAACTCTATGGTACACAGGTCCTTGGGAGACATGATATACTCGTTGTCGATGTCCAGCTGGTATCCCGTTTCCCGGTCGGTAACCCTGTAGCCGCGGCGGCAGATCTGCATGCAAGCTCCACGGTTTGCCGAAGCGCCGTAAGCGTGCAGGCTCATGTAACACTTGCCGCTTACCGCCATGCAAAGGGCGCCGTGGGCAAACATTTCTATCCTCACCGGATTGCCGGAAGGGCCGCAGATATGCTCGTTCTGTATGGCTTCGTAGATTTCTTTTACCTGGTCGAGATTAAGCTCGCGGGCGAGCACCACCACATCAGCCCAGCGGGACCAGAAGCGCAGGGCCTCCACGTTGGAGACATTGAGTTGGGTGGAAATGTGGACTTCCATCCCTATGCTGCGGGCGTATTCTATGGCGGCGATATCAGACGCTATGACGGCATCAACCCCCGCCTCCAGGGCACTGTCGAGGGCCTCGCGCATAGGGGCAAGGTCCTCCGGATAAAGCACTATGTTGAGCGTCAGGTAGCTGCGCACACCTGCCTCGCGGCATATGCGGACCACTTCGGGCAGATCTTCGGGGGTGAAGTTGTTGGCGCTGCGGGAGCGCATGTTGAGGCGCCCGACGCCAAAGTACACCGAGTCGGCACCGCCCTGTATGGCAGCACGCAGGCATTCGAAGTTCCCTGCGGGAGCCATTATCTCCAGATCTTTCCTTAACATTACTCAAACTTGAATCCAGCAGCTTTACGAAGGGCCTCTTGGAGCTGTGTATCGTAACGCAGGCGAAGCTGCACTCCGGCGGGCTGGAAATAATAACGGACCACTATTTCCTCCTCTATAAAAGGCACGATTTCGTCTTTCTTAAGCCGCAGGAAATCCTCCTTCTCCATATCAAGGGCCTTCCCGAGAGCGTCCAGTTCTTTAGACATAGCTTCCTCCAGGCCGTCGCGGACAAGTTCCTTGCGGACCAGGTCGAAATAAGTGCGGGCGCTTGAGCGATAATCGAATTCCTTGCCTTTTGCGAATTTTATAAAGTCCTCGTAATCAGCTTCGGAGAGGCTGAAATCAGATGTAGCGGGGATAGACTGGTGGGCCTTCACATATTCCAGAGCGTACTGCTCCACTACTCCGCTGAGCACCAGCGAATAGGTGAGGCGGCTGTAATCGTGAGGCTTGACTTCAATATCGGGAGTAATGCCGCCGCCGTCCCTCACGGTGCGCCCGAGCGCGGTTTTGAACTCGTGAGTCAGCGAGTCGGGAATATGCCCTACGCTGCCGTCTTCGTTGCGGTGCGAATAATCTATCGCCTGTACGCAGCGGCCGCTGGGCGTATAGTATTTGGCCGTGGTGAGCTTCAGCTGGCCGCCGTAAGGCAGAGGCCTCAGACTCTGCACCAGGCCCTTGCCGAATGTGCGGGTGCCTATGATTATAGCCCTGTCCATGTCCTGGAGCGCACCGGATACGATTTCAGAGGCCGAAGCCGAGCCGGAATCGACCATGATGATGAGGGGCAGTTTCGTATCCAGCGGAGCCTTGGTCGTGCGGGCGGCATAAGAAGAGCCCTCCTCGCGCCCTTTTGCAGTTACCACAAGCGAGCCCTTGGGCACAAAGAGCGAAACTATATCCACCGCCTCGTTAAGAAGTCCGCCGCCGTTACCCCGCAGGTCGAGCACCAGAGTATCGAGCTTGGAGCTTTTCTGCAGAGCGATAATGGCCTTGCGCAGCTGGTCAGCCACGCCCTCGGTAAAACCGGTCTGAAGGATGTAGCCGGTGTTGGGAGTAACCATTCCGACATACTGGAGGTCAGGCAGATGTATGGTCTGACGGGTGATGCGTACATCTTTAATCTCTCCGCTATAGACCTTCTTCACTTTGAAGAGCACTTTGGATCCGGGTGTGCCGCGCATCTTCTCGCTGCACTCTGCGCTCGAAAGGCCCTTTACGCTCAGTCCGTCGATGGTAAGGATCTCATCTCCGCAGCGCAGGCCGGCCTTGTGCGCCGGAGAGTTCTCATAAGGCTCGTTGATGATTACGTTCCCCTGCAGGTCGGGCTTGTATATGATTGCACCTATGCCTCCGTAGCTTTTGTTAATCATCATGCGGAGGTTCTCGTTTTCCTCTTCGGGGATATATACCGTATATGGGTCAAGGTCGGAAAGCATGGCGTCCACTCCGGCGCGCTCGATGCGGTCGAGCGGCAGCGAATCCACATACGAGCGGTTGAGCTCCTTGAGTATCGCTCCCTGGATTTCGGTCCATTTGCCCAGTTTGAAACTTTTGGACTGCGCTCCGGAAGACAGGGTGACGGCCGCCAGAGCTATGATTATCAGAAATCTCTTCATAAATGCAAAATTAACAATTATTCCATCTCCTGCAACCACCGGGCCATGAGCCTGAGAGCCTTGCCCCTGTGCGAAATGGCATTCTTGACATCCTCCGGGAGTTCGGCTACGCTCACCCCGGGGTATTCGTCGGCAATGAACACCGGGTCGTAACCGAAGCCGCCGCTGCCGCTGCGGGCAAAGGCGATACTGCCTTCAAGAGTCCCCTCGAAGAAATGCTCCTGACCGTCAAGGATAAGCGTAACCACGCTGCGGAAACGCGCCGTACGCGGCTCCCCGGGGTGCTTTTCGAGCTCGCGGAGCAAAGCGTCGATATTGGCCGAGAAGTCATGGTCAGGGGGTACGGGCAAGCCGTCACGCCGGGCTATGTCGGCGGCATAACGGGCCGCATGCACCCCGGGAGCGCCTCCGAGGGCGTCCACTTCAAGCCCCGTGTCGTCGGCGAAGCAGTCGATGCGGCAGCGCCCGTAAAGGGCCTCCGCCTTGAGTATCGAGTTTTCCTTCAGGGTCATGGCAGTCTCGGGCACATCGTCCGTGATACCCAGGTCGGCAGGGCAGATCACTTCGAAGGAAGGGCCCAGAATCTCGCGGGCCTCGCGGAGTTTGCCTTTATTGCCGGTAGCGAATACAAGTTTCATACTGCAAAGGTATTCATTAATTTGCTATATTTGTAAGCTATGATAGATGATGTCATCAAATTTCCTGCCTCTCCCGCCGGGCTTTACGACCCGCTGCGCTACATGATGCAAATCGGAGGCAAGCGCATACGCCCCACTCTGTGCCTTACCGCCTTCGGGCTCTACGGAGGCAAGCCTGGGCCGGAAGTGCTCTCGCCCGCAGCCGCTCTTGAAGTATTCCACAGTTTTACTCTCATCCACGACGACATTATGGACCGTTCCCCGCTGCGCCGGGGCATGCCCACGGTATGGAAAAAGTGGAACGAAGATACGGCCATCCTGAGCGGTGACGTGATGCTCATCGAGGCCTACAAACTCATAGTAAAAGCCCCCGCGGAGTGCCGCAGCACTGTTCTGGACCTGTTTTCACAAACTGCTGCCCAGGTATGCGAGGGCCAGCAGTACGATATGGAATTCGAGGGCGAAGAGAGCGTCAGCATGGAGCAGTACAACTCTATGATAGGCCTCAAGACCGCCGTCCTGCTGGCATGCTCGGCCAAGATGGGCGGGCTGCTCGCCGGAGCGCCGGAGACCGACTGCGAAGCTCTGTACCGTTACGGCTACGACCTCGGTATGGCATTCCAGGTGGCGGATGACTATCTGGATGCTTACGGAGACGAAAAAGTGTTCGGCAAGCCCATAGGCGGCGATATCCTCAACGGCAAGAAAAGCTGGTTGACCATACGGGCCCTGGAGCTCAGCAGTGAGCCGCAGGCGTTTCTTGGTGCCTTCGGGCGCGAATGCGCTACGGCCGAAGAATGCAAGGCCAAGATAGCTCAGATCAAGGGTCTGTACGACGAGCTTGGAGTTCCCGGACAGGCCCGCAGCGAGGTCCGCCGCTATTCCGACATGGCGCTGGAAGCGCTTAAAGGGCTGCGTGTCGACATCACTCCCCTCCGTGAATTCGCCGACAAATTGGTGGGGCGGGCTAAATGATGGAAGCTACCGTTGTCAAAAACGCCGGAAGCCATTTCCTGCTTAGCGAGTTGCCCCGCTGGGAGCCTTTCCCAGCTGTTTTGAGGGGCAAAGTCCGTCTCGAAAAGTCAGGCGCCACCAACCCTGTAGCCGTGGGCGACAGGGTGCTGTACAGCCTTGAGGGCACCGTGGCAGACGAGCAGCACCCCGCGGTCATTACTAAGGTACTTCCCCGCAAAAACTACGTCATACGCCGCAGCACTAATCTTTCAAGGCAGCAGCACATCATCGCGTCCAATCTCGACCGCGCCCTGCTGGTGGTCACGCTGTACTTTCCCGAGATCAAGCTCCCCTTCCTCGACCGTCTTCTGGTGACCTGCGAGGTTTACGGAGTACAGGCGGTGATAGTACTGAACAAGATGGATCTCTACCGCGAGCTTGCTCCGGAACAGGTGGAAGATTTCTGCCGCATCTATCGCGGCGCCGGATATCAAGTGATTGAATGTTCGGCACTTACCGGCGAGGGGATGGATGAGCTGCGCGCCATCTGCTCACAGGGCACATCGCTTGTGAGCGGCGAATCCGGCGTGGGCAAATCGTCGGTCATCAAGGCCCTTGACCCCTCGCTTGACCCCAAAATCGGCCGCATCAGCGAGGCGCATCTGCAGGGAAAACACACCACATCGCTCTATGAAATGTACCCCCTGAGCGGCGGTGGTTTTATAGTTGATACTCCCGGCCTCAGGGGCTTCGGCCTGGTGGATCTCGAGAAAGAAGAGATCGCCAAGTATTTCCCCGAGATGCTCCGGGTGGCCGACAACTGCCGCTTCGTCCCCTGCACCCACACCCACGAGCCTCTCTGCGCCGTCAAGGCAGCCGTTGACGCCGGCCTTATCAGCCCCGAGCGCTACAATTCATACCTCGGCATGCTCGAGGAGGACAAGAAGTTCAGGTAGCCTGGGAGAGGAGCATTAACATATATATTCTTTTATAATTATATATATTTTGCTATCTTTGCTGCATGGAAACATTGCAAAGAAAGCTTATTGACCTGAGCCCGGGGGTAGTCAGAGTAATCAGCAGGAAGGCCAGGAGCCGGTCTATGTCGTGCAAAAAGTATATTGAGGCGCTTGTGGAGCAAGACGCCCTGAAAGATGAAGACTACTCTTTGATACCAGAAGATGTAACCGATCCGGTTCTTCTTTCGCTGGTAGGTATCGCGCGCAAGCCAAGTGCCGAGGACAGGGAACAGGACGAGCGCCTTGACTATATTATGTCAAAATTATAGCAGCCATGAAGTCCGTTAAGGTATTTCTCGACACTAACATATTTCTGAACACTCTTTTGGCCGAGAAAGACTGCCGTGACTGCACCAGAATCCTGGCAAACTGGCCAAAGATGAAAAGAGTAAAGGAAGTTGTAACCAGTTGCCTGTCATTTGCAAACATAGCATATATCCTGCGTAAAAGGGCCGGCAAAGCAAAGGTCGCACCAAGCATCAACAATCTGCTTAACTACGTTTCTTCTTTGTCGGCAGATTATGAAGAAGAGTACTCGGTTGCCTGCTTGCTGCACGGACCGGACTTTGAAGACATCCTTCAGTACGTCAACGCCACCCTGTCCGGATGCTCGATCCTTGTAACCACCAACGGCAAAGATTTCCTTAAAATATCCGACCCTGACGGCATTCTCCCTGGCAAGCAGCCCCAAATCCTGTCGCCAAAGGAATTTCTGGAGAAAATGAACGCCTGAACCCACATGCTGCCCACAGATATTGAGGGCAAAGAGAAAGCTATAATGCGAAACCTACGTGAGCTCCAAATGTCGGACCTAATGTGGGTCCGATGAATATATTTGCCTGTAGCCGACAGGTAGGCAGTCTGTCGCAAGCCCGGAGAAGATATTATTTGCCGTCGAAGACACCGGAGAAAAGGATGATTCCGGAAGATTTTTCAGCAATCAAGTAAACAAACGGATGGTCAGCGACGAAGTATTCTTCCACGTAATTCTCCGGGATATATGCGCCAATTAATACTTCGGCCGTAACAGATGCCGCTTCCGTTCCCCATTCTGCAACCTTAATTCGCGATTTCTGGATTATTTCATCTATACAGTACTTTTGATTACTAGAATCAAATAGGCGGTCAAATTCTGCTTGTCCGGGCATAAACGCCTTTTTTATTCCAAGAACTTGAAGGACGTCAGCCAGTTTGTATTTCTTTTCTGTTTCAAATTTCGGAATCGAAATATGAACCTCAGGGCCGACTTTAAGAGACTGCATCAAGTTACTCCATTCTTTCTCAGTCAGAGAGGCCAGCATTTTGGGGACACTACTTTGATCTCTGTTTTCAGGCAAAAGCACATACATTGCAAAACGCCTGTTTGCATAAGGTAATTCAAGTGCCCGATATCCTTCTGTCCGGGCAAATGGCAAATAATGAGATGCTCTCAAATAATCAACTTGAAACACTTTTCCACCATCAGCATAAAAGGGCTGCGAATGAGAAGTTGCTTCAGACCGGAACAAAGGAGTCCCTCCTTCCTCAGCCCATTTAGCCTTAAAATACAATGCGTTAAGCAGGACAGACACAAAGCCGCCGGACAAATCCCCCAGATCGACAAGCGGATTTATGAAACCATTTGTATTCCGGTAAGACCATTCGTTAATCATCTCGACCACTTTGCTTATGTCATTGATCCCTGTATATTCTACAGGCGCATAATAGAGATTGTTGAGCACATCGCTAAATGAATGTTTGACTTTATACGCTTTATTAACCAACATTGCATTTGCTATCCTGAAATCAACAGTAGTATCGACAGCGGGCAGTTGCACCATCAAATCGGACAAGAAGGTATTTAGCTCATTAATATCGCTTCCATATCCCAAAGCTTCCGCTATTTCAACTGCTGTATCGCCGCTCGCGCCATTCAATACCATGCCAAGAGCATATTGAAGACTCAACGGGGAGAAAAACATACTCTCGCCGCCATTATTGGCAAAGAGTGCCCGCGAGCAATTCAAAGCAAAAGTATTAGCTTTTTGAACGAAGCCCCTCTCTTCTTCATTCAGAGACACTCCAGTCAATTCTGACTGAGGTGCCGGTTGTAATAAATCTAATTGCTTCTTTGCACAAGTTGTGATTGCACTCAATATTATACCACAGGTACCGAATAAAGTATTTAGATGCATAGTGTCTTTCCCTGAAAAAAGTGTTACCTGTACCATCAGAGTATACAGCCGGGCCCAAATTCAATGATTCCGGGCCCGGCGGCTGGTGAAAAGCTGGAAGAAGGCCGATGACTAGAAGGTCCAGCCGATGTTGATGCAAACGGGCCAGCGGGTGTCGGCTGGAGACATGTCAACCGATGCGGACAGCCTCAAGTGGCTGAACAGCTCGACACCAATCCTGGGTGCGGCCACAAAAAGGATAGTAGGGTCCTTGGCTCCAAGGGGCATGTCCTTGGCGGCATCATGATACTCAGGTCGCTCTACTTTCTGCGACTTCCATACGTCGAGGATAAAACCTGCGCCGGCACCTACTCCGATGAAAGGGTTCACCTTCTTGCCGGGGAGGAATTTAAAATCCGCCAGTGCCAGCATGGCTCCGTAATGCTGATCGCCGTAATACCTGACTGCATTTCCGTAAAACAAATCTACCGGGCAATACTTGTAATCGAGTTTTGCACCCACGTCAAAATGATTCCCGAAGTCGTAGCGCCACTCAATATAAGCATCACCTTCATATGGCATGCGAACGCCATCTTCAACAATTGCCAAGAAGAAAGGGGCATAACCCACACCAATCTCGAATTTGTGTCCGGCATTCTGCCCGAAAAGACAGACAGCAGCTGAAAGTGCTAATATAAGCGTAATAATTCTCTTCATAGCCAATTATGATTTTACTTTCTTAAATGTTTTGACTTTCTTATAGATGCCTTTTATAATAGAAACGTTGCATATAGTTAAAAATACGAGTTGTAGGGTGGAATCTGCGCCGGGGAACGAGGGACCATGCCATTATCACCTGACGTTTTGACAACAATCACTGTTGGAGTCTGTTTGTTAGCCCAAGAACTGGCCGGCGCATGAACATGATAATGGCCAGGCAAGACATGGACAGCATCAACAAAGACCGCAAAGAAATGCTCACATCAGTCTTTCTGTTCTACGCCATAACTTATCCTGATTTTGTAAAGGTATTGGCGGATGCGGGAACGACTTCCTGTACTCGCAGGGAATTCGCCAGATAAACGTGAGCATACGAAAAAAACTTAACCTCGCACCTAACGGTGTCAAGTTAAAAACGAAACTCAACGATTTGTTTGACAAGTATTACCCTAAAAAGGTAGTATTAAATAAGCACCGACCCCTCAAATACCATGCTGGCAGGGCCGCGCTGGAGCATGGTGCCGTCCTGAATGGATACTTGAAGGGTGCCGCCGTCCATCAGCACGCTGCAAGCGCCGGCATTGAGGCCCTGCTCAAAGGCTGCGGCAGCAGTTGCGCAGGCACCGGTGCCGCAGGCAAGGGTGATGCCGCTCCCCCGCTCCCACACGAGCATGCGTATTCCCTCCGAACGGACCGAAGCAAACTCCACATTGATTCCCCCGGGAATCTGGTTTTCAAGCTGCGGACCGACGGCGGCCACATCTTCCGCTTCGGCATCCGGCACGAAAATCACGAAATGGGGGTTCCCCACATCGACATGCATGCCGGTGAAACTTCTGCCTGCGGCCTCCAAGGTCAGCTCACGCTGCAAGATCCGGTAACTCCCCATGCCCACGGAAACGCTTTCCACAGTGCCGTCGGAGGCAAGATGCAGGTTCAGCTTGCGCACTCCGGAGGCAGTATCGAGGTCGATTATCGTTTTGTCGGTCAGTCCCTTTTCATACACATACTTGCCTATGCAGCGGGCAGCATTGCCGCACATAAGGCCCTCGGAGCCGTCGGCATTGAACATACGCATGCGGAAGTCGGCCACAGCGGACGGCCCTATGAGCACAAGTCCGTCGGCGCCGATGCCAAAATGGCGGTCGCTCAAGCGCACGGACAAGGCGCCGGGGTCGGCAATGGGGAAACGCGCTTCATCTACATAGATGTAGTCGTTGCCCAGACCTTCCATTTTGGTAAACTCCAAATTCATCCTAAAAAATCCAGGAAACTTTTAGATACGTAGCGTTCTGTAAATGTGAAGCCTGCTCGGCAAACAGATTGTTGAGTTGCCAGCGGAAAGACCACTCCAGCACAAGATTGGCAACCTTCACACCAAAGTTCGCGGCCAGACCTCCCTGATGAGGATTCACGCTCCACAGCGGATCGTCCTTGCTGAAAGAATGCGAATACACATAGCTGTAGTAGCCGCCGAGTCCCAGGAAGGCTCCGTTTTCGGATGCATCGGAGCGGATCAGGAAATATGCCGGCACCGTGACTGAGCGCTGGGTGTAATCCTGCGCCGCGCCGAACATGGGCTCGAGCGAGGGGAACCGGGAGGTCGAACTTTCCCAAAGGGCATCAACCTGAAGGCCGAAAGAGCCGAAATTCAGGCGCGTTGTAAGGCCGGCCGAGTAGTCCATGCGTCCCTTGGAGGACAGATCTGCTTTGGGGAAGGAAAGGAGGGCATTGCCGATCGAGCCCGTGAGGCCCGCCTCGAATACGGGAGCCTTGTCCATATGCTTTCGGGCAACGCGGCCGCTGGCGGCAAAAGACTCGTCGGTAGCGGCGTCCATGGCAAAGTCGGTAAGGCAGAGGGATATCCTGTCCAGACCGTCGTAGTCGATCAGGTCGGGAGTGTCGGTCGGCTTGTGGTACTGCGGATGAAGACCTGTAGAGACTGCCAGCGTGGGCACTTGCATGCGTGCAAAAGCCTCGGTGTCGGTAGCCGTGAGGACAGATGTCTCAAAATTCTTGGCCTTTACGTTGATGGAGTGGCGCTCGCCTGCACCTTTGGCCAGTATCCTGCCGTTCTTGATGGTGGCGACTCCTTCCATTACGAGCTTGTGAGTATCGGCATAACGGCCCACCATATCCACGCTCATCATAAGCTTTACCTTGTCGATGCCCACCAGGGCATCCAGGAATTCGGCCAGGTAGGTCGAGCCGTACAGGCCTATTTCCTCGGCGTCGAATGCCGCGATTATGATGCTGCGTTTCAAATCTTCGCGGTGAGCAGAGAGTTCACGGGCAATCTCGATGAGAGCGGCGCTGCCGGAAGCGTTGTCATCCGCTCCTGGATATATCTGCCCGCTCTTTTCGCCCAGGTGGTCGTAGTGAGCTCCGAGCACTATGTACTCGTCTTTGAGTTCCCCTCCTTCGATGAGGGCCACGACATTGGTGTATTGCTTTCCGTCACGCTGGAAAGACACCAGAAAGTTGCCGCCGCTCAGAGGCTTGAGCCCGCACTCCTTGTAGCGCGCAACTATGTAATCGCGAGCCTTGGCCGCATCAGCGCTTCCCGCTGCACGCCCGTGCAGCGAGTCGGATGCAAAGTAATAAACGTAATCAGCGAGCCTTTCGCTTCTTGTCTGGGCGAGGGCGCTTCCGGTCCACAGCAGGAGCGGGAGCAGCAACAGTATTATCTTCTTCATTTTCAATTAGTTCATAATCCAGCAGCCGCTGCTCGAGATTGGCGCTTTTGACTTTGATACGCACTCTGTCGCCGAGCCGGAAAATGCGGCGGGTGCGGCGCCCCACAAGACGGTAACGAGCCTCGTCAAATTCGTAAAAATCGGAACGGATTTCGCGCAGCGGGACCATTCCTTCGATATGGGTCTCGTCAATCTCGACATACATTCCCCAGTCGGTCAGGCCCGATACTGCACCCTCGAACTCCTGTCCCACCTTGTCCTGCATGAACTCCACAAGCTTGTATTTTACGCTGGTGCGCTCGGCGTCGGCGGCCACCAGTTCACGCTCGGAAGCGTGCACGCATTCCTTCTCGAAGCGGCCCTTGTCGGCAGAATCGCCGCCGCGCAGGTAGATGGTCAGCAGGCGGTGAACCATAAGGTCGGGGTAGCGCCTGATGGGCGATGTGAAATGGGTGTAGAAGCGGAACGCAAGACCGTAGTGGCCTATATTGTCGGTGCTGTACACGGCCTTGGCCATGGACCTCAGGGCAAGGTTCTCGAAGGCTGCGTGCTCGGGTTTGCCGAGAGATTCAGTCAAAAGGCCTCGCAGCGCGTCGGCAGCGCCCTTGCCGCTCGATGCCTCTTCCATCTTGTATCCGAAATTGGATGCGAAGCCGCGCAAGCCTTCCAGCTTCTCGAAATTGGGCTCGCCGTGAATACGGTAAACGAAGGTCTTGGCATTCTTCATTGCCACGCCGTTCATCTTGCCCCCGGTGGCCACGAATTCCGCAACGGTACGGTTGGCAAGCAGCATGAACTCCTCTATGAGGTTATTTGATTCGTGTGCAACCTTCTGAAACACCCTCACCGGCTTTCCCTTGTCGTCAACCTCAACCTTCATTTCAGGGCGGTCGAAGTTGATGGCGCCGGCCTTGAAACGGGCCTCGCGCATGGTCTGGGCAAGATGGTTCAGGGTAAGGATGGCTTCCTGGAGGGGCGTACGTTCTTCCTTCACGGGCGGATTGTCGATGATGGCCTGAGCCTGCTCGTAGTCCATGCGGGCATTGGAGCAAATGACGGTACGTCCTATCCAGCGTGACCTGACCGCTCCCTTGGGTCCCAGCTCAAAAACCGCCGAAAAAGTGAGTTTGTCTTCATCCTGGCGCAGCGAGCAGAGCTTGTTGCAGAGCTTCTCGGGGAGCATGGGCACGGTGCGGTCGACCAGATACACGGAGGTGCCCCTCTCGCGGGCCTCCTTGTCAACCGCGCCGCCGGGCTTCACGTAATAAGACACATCGGCAATGTGCACGCCGACCTCATAGCCGCCATCGGAGAGCTTGCGGAACGACAACGCATCGTCAAAGTCCTTGGCATCGGAGGGGTCGATGGTGAATGTAAGTACATTGCGGAAGTCTTTGCGCCCCTTAAGATCCTCGTCGGATATGACTTCGGAGATAGAATCGGCAGCATTCTCGACGTTCTTTTCAAAGCGGTACGGCAGGTTGAATTCCGCCAGTATGGCGTGCATCTCGGTGTCGTTCTCGCCAGGCATGCCAAGCACGTCCACTATGTGCCCCCAGGGGCTCATCTCGCCTCTCTGCCAATGGTCCACCACCGCAGCCACCTTCATTCCGGCTTCCGCACCCATGGCGCGGGCCTGCTCGGCATCGACCATTATGTCGTAAGGCATGAACTTGCTCTGCATGAGCACCCACGCCTGCGCGCCGATGTAGTGCATAAAGCCCACGAAAGGAGCCTTGTTGCGCTCAAGTATCTCTACCACTTCCCCTTCGGCCCTTTTGCCGTAACCGCCGGGATGAGTGATGGCTACGCGCACCAGGTCGCCGTTAAGGGCGTGACGGGTCTTGGGAGCCTTGACGTAGATATCGTCCTCGCGTCCTTCGACAATTACGTAGATGAAGCCCTCGCGGGTCATCTGCACCTTGCCGGTCAGTTCGCGTGCCTGCCTGCGGCCGGCGTGGCGCGGATTGTCCTTGGGATTCTGCCGCTTTTTGCTTTGCTTATATCTTTTCATAAATGGCACAACAACATTTTGAGCCCGCCGTCAGACGGGATAAACTCGGCGCCGCTCTCGCAAGCGGGAACAAGCAGGCAGCCGTCAGGATGCAGCGCTCTCTCGGAAGAGCCGCAGCGCAGGGTTCCAGAGCCCTCGAGGCACATCACTATCAGGAAGCTGTCGAGCCCCGAAAGGTCCTTGCGGAAAGGAGCGGAAATATCCAGAAGCGAAGTGTCAAAATACTCGCAGGCCACCAGGCCCGTTTCGGCATTCCTGAGAGGCTGATAATGAGTGCGGTACTCGGGATAGACCTTGTAGTCGAGAGCCTCCTTGGCAAGTTCCGTATGGAGTGGACGGAGGCGGCCGTCAAGTCCGGGACGGTTGTAGTCCCAGATACGGTAGGTCGAGTCGGAAGTCTGCTGTATTTCAGCGATGTAAGCGCCGGGCAGCAAGGCGTGCACCCTGCCGGTCGGTATGAAGAACACATCGCCGGCAGCTATCTTGTGGCGGGCTATCACGTCGGTGATGCTCCCGTCCGACACCCGCCGGACATACTCGTCGGGAGTTATTTCCCTGGAGAATCCGGCCATCAGTTCGGCATCCTTCTCCGCCCTTATCACATACCACATTTCGGTCTTGCCGTGAAGGCCCTGGCGCGCCTGGGCAAACTCCTCCGAAGGATGCACCTGGATACTCAGAGGGGCATGAACGTCGAGGAACTTTATAAGGAGCGGGAACTCGTCGCCGAAGCGGCGGTAGCCCCCGGAGCCCAGCAGGCGCTCCTTTTCACGGGCGACCAGCTCATTGATGGTAATCCCTTTGCAGGGGCCGTCGGAAACCACCGACAAGCGCTCCGGGTAGCCCGAAAGCACCCAGAGCTCAGAGCCCCACACCATGGGGCGGAGAATAGGATCGAAACTGTAAATCATCAGATCAGAGGCTCGGCAGTCATAGCCTCGGGCTGAGGGATGCCCATCAGCTTGAGGATGGTAGGAGCCACGTTGCAGAGGGCGCCGTCCTTGACCGTCTTGACCTCGTCGCCGGCACCTATTACGATGAACTGCACCAGGTTGAGGGAGTGGGCGGTATTGGGGGAACCGTCTTCGTTGACTGCATAGTCGGCATTGCCGTGGTCGGCGGTGAGAAGCACCACATAGCCGTGGTTGAGGGCACAGGTGATGGTGGTCTCCACGCAGCCGTCAATGCACCCGACTGCGTTGCAGATGGCCTTGTAGACACCGGTATGTCCAACCATGTCGCCGTTGGCATAATTGAGGATGATGAGGTCCTCTTTCTCGCTGCGGATGGCCTCGCACAGGCGGTCGGTCACCTCGACGGCGCTCATCTCGGGCTGCAGGTCGTAGGTGGCCACCTTGGGAGAATTCACAAGTATGCGGTCTTCATTCTCGAAGGGAGTTTCGCGCCCGCCGTTGAAGAAGAAGGTCACGTGGGCGTATTTCTCGGTCTCGGCTATACGGAGCTGGCGCAGACCGGCCTTGGAGATGGTTTCGCCAAGGGTGTCCTGCACTTCTTCCTTGGGGAAGAGGATATGAAGTCCGGTGAACGAAGCGTCGTAAGGAGTAAGGGTGCAGTAGTACAGGGAAACGGTGTGCATGCCTTCTTCGGGCATGTCGTTCTGTGTGAGCACGTTGGTGAGCTCGCGGGCGCGGTCGTTGCGGAAGTTGTAGAAGATTACGGTATCGCCGGCCTCGACCTTGGCGAGGGGCTTGCCGTCTTTGGTGATCACGATGGGCTTGATGAATTCGTCGGTGACGTCGGCGTCGTAGGATGCCTGGATGCCCTCAAGGGCGCTTTCGAACTGTGCACCTTTGCCCTCGACAAGCATGTCGTAGGCTTCCTTGATGCGGTTCCAGCGCTTGTCACGGTCCATGGCGTAGAATCGGCCGCAGACGGTGGCCACGCGGCCGGTGGTCTGCGCCATCTTCTCTTCCAGTTCCTTTACGAATCCATAGCCGCTGCGGGGATCGGTGTCGCGTCCGTCCATGAAACAGTGCACGTACACCTCTGAAATGCCTTCGTTCTTGGCCTCGGCGAGGAACTCGTACAGATGGTTAAGGGACGAGTGGACTCCGCCGTGGGAGCAAAGACCGAAGAAATGGAGTTTGCCACCGTTCTTCTTTACATTGTCGTAGGCGGCACGGATCTCGGGGTTCTGCAGGAGACGGTGCTCGCGGCAGGCCATATTCACCTTAACCAGGTCCTGATAAACTATGCGGCCGGCACCGAGGTTCATGTGTCCCACCTCGCTGTTGCCCATCTGGCCGTCGGGAAGGCCTACGTATTCGCCGCAAGCGTGAAGATGTGCCATGGGGTATTTGGCGCGGAGGCTGTCGATGAAGGGTGCTCCCTGGGTATAAATTGCGTTGCTATGGTCGTGGCGTCCCTCGCCCCAACCGTCAAGAATCATCAAAAGAACTTTGTTTTTCATATACTGCAAATTAAATCTTGCAAATTTACAAAAATCGCCGGAAAAGTTCCGGCGATTCTCAAACTATTTAAGGCCTCTTGCACGAAGCAAAGCACCCGAATCGGGATCGGCGCCGCGGAAGGCGCGGTAAAGGGTCATAGGCTCCTCGCTGCCGCCCTTCTCCAGCACGTTGCGGCGCAGGCTCATTGCGGTTTCGGGGTCGAAAATACCCTTCTGCTTGAAGAGCTCGAAGGCGTCTTTGTCAAGCACCTCCGCCCACAGATAGCTGTAGTAGCCGGCGCTGTAGCCGCTGGATCCGAAGATATGGTTAAAGTAAGTGCTGCGGTAGCGCGGGATGATCTCTTTAATCAAGCCCATCTCTTCGCAGACTTTTTTTTCGAACTCGGGAACCGTGATTCCTTCGATGCTGGAGAGCTCGTGCCACTTCATGTCCAGGATACTGGCGGCGCAAAGTTCGCCGGTGGTAAAGCCCTGGTTGAAATTGGCCGCGGCCTGAACCTTGGCCACCAGTTCGGCGGGAATCACCTCGCCGGTCTTGTAATGGAAGGCATAGGTGGCAAGCACCTCGGGCTCGAAAGCCCAGTTCTCGTTGACTTGCGAAGGGAATTCCACGAAGTCGCGCTTGACGGAAGTGCCGCTGACGCCCTTGTACTTACACTGGCTCAGCAGCCCGTGGAGGGCGTGTCCGAACTCATGGAACATTGTCTCCACCTGGTCGATGGTGAGCAGCGAAGGGGTATCCGCAGTGGGCTTGTTGAAGTTGCCCACGTTCACGATCACAGGACGCACTCCCTCCCACTGGTTGACGAAGTTGGTCATCCAGGCACCGCCACGCTTGGAGTCGCGGGGATAGTAGTCGGTGATGATGATGCCGATGAGAGAGCCGTCGGAATCGGTGACCTTGAAGGCCTCGCACTCAGGATTGTAAAGGGGCACGCCGCTTATGGGCTCGAACTGTATCCCGTAGAGCCTGGAAGCATTTCCGAACACTCCGGCGCGGACGTTTTCCATCTTGAAATACTGGCTCACCTCGCTCTCGTCAAGGTCGTAGCGGGCTTTGCGGACCTTCTCGGCATAGTACATATAGTCCCACGGCTCGATGCGGGAGCCTGCAGGAAGTACGCCGGCGGCCACATCTTCATCCATAAGCTTTTGCATGTCGGCCACTTCTTCCTTGGCGCGGCGCATGGCGGCTGCCATGATATCACCCAGGAACGCATCCACCGTAGCGGGATCGTGGGCCATCTTGTCTTCAAGGATGAAGGCGGCGGGGCTCTCATAGCCCATCAGCTTAGCCTTTTCGATGCGAAGCTCCATGATGCGCAGCACCGTGGCTTTGTTGTCGAACTCATCGCCGTTGTTGCCGCGGTTGGAGTAGAGGCGGAATATCTTTTCGCGCTGCGCCCTGTCGGCCTCGGAAGCCATCTTGTCGTAATACGACGCCACCGAAAATCCCACCGAATCCTTAAAAGCGTTGGACTGGGCAAGCAGATTGTTGCCGAAGGTCAGGGCAAGCGTGGCAAGCTCGCTGTTGATCTCTTTCATACGCGCCTGCCCGGCCTCGTCAAGGCCGATTCCGTTGCGTACAAAGCCCTCATAGAGATCCTTAAGGAGCATCTGCTGCTCACGGGTCAGATTGTCCTGAGGAGCCTCATAAACGGCCTTCACGCGCTCGAAGAGCTTGGGATTCATCATTAGATTGTCTCCGTGGGCGGAGATGACGGGCGTAGCCTCCTCCACTATGGCATTAAGCTCCGGGGTGTAGTCCGACTCGCTGACGTTGAAAAGCACGTTGGTGACCTTCTCGAGCAAAGCGCCGCTGCGGTCAAAGGCGGCAACGGTATTCTCGAACGAAGGAGCCTCCTGGTTGTCGATGATGGCCTGGATCTCGGCGTTCTGCTGCTCGATACCGGCCTTGATGGCCGGCATATAGTCCCCTATCTTTATTTTGTCGAACGGAGGGATGCCGTACGGAGTATCCCACTCCTGGAGGAAAACATTGGAAGAATTACACGATGCAAGCATAAGGGCTGCTCCCATCACAATCAAAAGCTTTTTCATTTAATAAGACTGTTTGTTGTCCCGGAATAAAATACATCCAGCAGAGTGAACTGGGCGCTGCCTTGATAACGCGACAGAATACCCACTATATCCACCTTTTTGCTGCCATTGCGCACGTCTTCGGGAATGGCCACGTCGGCAAAGCGGGCATAACCGCTTGTGCGCACCTGCACTTCCACTCCGTCGTACATAAAGTAATGGCTCACGCTCTGTGCATTGGGATGGGAGATGATCACGTCTTTGTACAACTCTTCGTAGCCGAAGTTGTCAAAGGAAGTGTACGCCTGGCCTATGACGCCGCTGCCGTCGCCTATCTCAACATCGTCCCACACACCCGACTGGGCGAGGGTCAGGAAACGATTCTTGGTAAGCGACCAGGTAGTGATGCCGAAGGTATAGTCCGCGCCCTTGGCCCTGTTGTTGGGCGAAGAAAGGAACACGCGGTTCCAGGACTCATACTTGGTATGATTCAGGTTAGGATCGGGATAGAACAGGCAGAAAATCTCCTTGCCATTGTCGGAGTTGCCGTAAGTAAGGCCGTCAAGCCTGGTGTACATACTCACTATGGGGCTTTGGGTGGCATCTTTCATGGCAGTGAGCTCAGCTCCCGTGAAATAGGAAGGCTTAACCCGTTGCTCCTGAGGAAGGATGGCTCCTCGGAAAATGTGCTCGTTGATAATGGGAGCAAGATCGATGTACGAGGTTTCATATTCCGGCTCGGTATCCGTAATGCCGTCGAGATAATCTTGCCAGCCATCGCCGAGAAGTCCGAGTTGGAGGAGACCAGCGCCGCCGTAATTGCCGCTCTTGTATCCGTATTCGCCCACCACAAGGCCGCGGCACTTAACATACAGTATCTGGCCTACCTTGTAGTCGTCATAAGAAGAGCTGCGGCCCAGCTTTAGGCAAATGGCGCCGGTAGCATCCTGGATATAGATTTCGCGATAGACGTTGCCGTCTTCGTCCGAAGTGGTTATCTCGCCCTTGATAATAAGGTTATCGATAATCTCAACCGGAGTGCCATGGTTTTTATAAAGCGCCTTGATTTGAGCGATAGTGGCGTTCACCTCGGAGTCCATGTTGACGGGGGTGAAAGGTTTACCCTCTTCGTAGGGCCTGGGATTCACCGGCTGCCATTCTTCAATCAGACTCTGGCAGGAAACGAGTGCCGCAAGGGCAGCTATTGAGAATAAAAACTTTTTCATGGCGCTTAGAATCTGAAATAAACGTTAAGCATATAGTTGAATCCTGGCATATAGAAATACTTGGAGTCGAAACGGTAGAACCTGTTCTTGCCCTCGGTATTGTCCACCATTCGGGTCTGCTCGTAACCGCCGGTCTTGACATCGCGATTGTTGAGGATGTTCTTGGCGTTGAGCGAGAAGCCGAGCTGGTATTTACGCTGGATATAGAAGGACTTGCCCACCGAGAAGTTCAGCAGGAAAGCAGGAGCGAACTTCTCCTGGGTGGCCATATACTCGATTTCTTCGGGAGTCGCCTTGTAGTCCGGGCCCATGACCGCATAGTCAGTACGGTACAGAGGGTTCATGTCCAGATAAGCGCGGTCAAAGTATTCCACGTCGGCATCCACGAACCAATAGTTGTAGTTCCATGCAAGGCCGAGGCTCACGGCTGTCTGGGGCGTGGAAGGCACATAATGTTTCTTCAGGCTGGTGTAATCGTTGAGGCCGGTGCCCTCGGGAATGTTGTTATACACGTCACGAGGATAAACGGGATGATTCTTCCAGAAAGAGACATTCATGACCTCGCTGCCATTGTAGCTTACAAGGGAGGCGCTGTTGTCAAGAGTCTGCACCATGGTGGGATTGGAAGTATAGACGGCCTCGCCATAGGCCACGACGCCCTGCACGCTCAGGTTGGGGATGAAGTAGGTCGGTATTTTGAATCCCAGCTCCATACCCACGTGCCTCTGGTCGATACCGCTGAGGGCGAAGTTGGAGAAGGCGTTCTGCACGTCGTCGTATGCGCTCATGATCTTGCTCTGGTCCTTGATGGTGGTGTAGTAAGCGGTAGCGCGCACATTGATACCGTTGCCGCTGTACTGCCAGTTGAGGTCGGAGGCGAAAGTCTTGACGGTAGTGAGCTTATCCACCATGCTGTTCCTGGTACGCGGGCTCAGGAATACCTGGTTGAAGGTAGGAGCGTCGTTGAAATAACCCACATTACCATAGACCCTCATGTTGCCGCCAATAACAAAATTGACGCCCAGCTTGGCGGCATAGGTCAGGAAATGCGCCTTCTTGGAATTGCCGAACGAGGTTATCACCTCACCCTTGGAATCCTTGGCAGGCTGCACGGTGATGCCGCTTACAGGGTCGGTGAACTCTTTTCCTGGGAAAAGGCCCTTGCGGGTCAAACCCTCGCGCCAGAAACGCTGGTAGCCAAGCTTGGCGCCCACATTGATGCCGAGATTGCCGAATGAGAACTCGCCGTTGGCCCATCCGCCGTAATTGTGCACATGGGCATTGTAATCATAACCGTATTTATCACCTACGTGAAGAATCCGCGACTTGCCGCCGTGAGCCAGATAATACTCGAGGTCGTTGGCGGCCATAAAGGGCGTGGATGCAAAGTCACGGTCGGCAAAATTGTCCACATCTACGAAATACTGTCCACCCAGAAGGTCGGCCAGGATCTTGTAATAATGAGTCTTGTTCCACTTGGCGTTCAGGCCTCCCGTAACCGTGAGCCAGGCCTGGGGACGATACTTGAAACTCGTAGAGAAGTTAAGGTCGTTCTGGTCGGTACGGCGTTCCTCCTGAACGTATTTGGAACGCTTGGTCTCGCCGTTCTCGTTGGGAACATAGCTCAAATTATTCACCTGGTATATGCGGTCCCAGTTCATGTGGACTACGTCAGGCACCTCGTTATACCACGACTTAAAAGCCTCGATGGCTTTAGCCTGGTTATTCCTCTTATAGTCAGGGTTGTCGTTGTAAAAATACGACGGCAGATTGCGGTAATAGTCAGGACGGGGATCCTGCGCATTGTACCAGTCAAGTGCGGTATATCCGTTCTTACCGAAACGATAAAGCACCGTAGCGCTCCCCTGGAATATATCGGAGGGCTTGAAATCCCATTGTACATATGCGACGGGCTCATGTGTCTTGCGAACGCGTGCATTACGCACACGGCCGTTCTGGTAGCCCCAGTTGGCATTGTACATATTGTCGTACATGAGGTCATACACTTCCTGGGTGGAAGCCATCTGGGCGCCGCGCTCTCCCGGCGTGCCGAAGATGGCAAAATGCAGGGTGTGGACATCGTCGAACACCTTGTCGGCAGCCAGATAGTAGGCAAACGAACGGTAGTACACACCGTCTATCCAGTCGTTGCCGCCAAGGCGGGCACTCACGTTGGTGGCAAAAGCCCAGCCGTTGTCCATGGGGCCGGTTGCATAAGATGCCATAAGGCGCAGACGGTACAGCGAGCTGTTGGTCAACACGCTGCCCCGGAGGCCCTTGCGCACCTGCCCGGCAGTTCCGAATACGTTGGTCACGCCGTTATAGCCGCCAAGGGCCACGTCGGAGACCTCGGCTCCGTTCACGGTCTCCTTGGAGCGCATGGCCTCATTCAGGCCGCTCCAAAGGGAGAACGGGCCGTATCCTGTAATGGCGTCGTTCATCTTTACACCGGCAAGATAGACCTCCTGGCTCTCGGAATTGTATCCACGGGCGCGGAAACGCACGGAAGAGAAATTGTATCCGGCAATATTGTTGAATACGTCATTGCTGCCGAACAGGATGGTCGGGTTGTCGTTGAACCCGGAGTCGTCCATATCGAAGGCAGCAAAGGAATCATCGTCAACTTCCGTCACTCTCTGGATCCCGGTGAGCGAGATATTGAACATGTTCTTTACATAGCCGTCATTAACGGTTACCTGCACCTGGCTCTCAAGGTATTCAGGAGCCTCGATTACCAGGGTGTACATACCGTCTTCCAGCTCCGGAATGAGGAAGCTGCCGTCCTGGGCGGATGAGACTGTAGCAATCTCTGCAGCGCCCTGCTTCAGGATCAGGCGGGCGTTTTCCACCGGCTGACGGCCATTACGGTTGATGACCGTACCTTTCACGCCGCCGGTAGGGCCCTGCGCAAAGATGGTCAGTGACGCAAGAGCCGCAGCAAATGCCAAAATTATTCGTTTAGTCATATGTGTTATTTCTTAATGACAATGTAAGTGGGATAGTGGTCGGAGAAGCCTCCTACGAAGGAACCGCCCGAGAAAGTGCGGAGCGGGGTGCCTTTATACTGGCCGCTCTGGTTGGTCATGAACGGCTTGGCGAAGATACGGCCGTAATACTTCTGCTTCACGATAGGCTGGATCTGGAAAGTTCCGGGAGCGGCATTGGCCAGGGCGTTGTTGACCATAACTATATCGAAGATATTGTTGCCGCCCTGATAATAAAGCGACGCATATCCGGCCTTGATCATGCTCAGGAACGGGTCGAAGAAGTCTTCGTCCGTGAGATCCTCGCGGAACTCCCTGCCACGCAGGAATTCGGTCATGGACACATCCTGGGGATTGTCGTTCATATCGCCCATAACCACTATCTTGATGCCCGGGAATTCCTTCTGCAGCTCCATTGCCCGCTTGTAAGCGATCTCGGCGCCGCGAGGACGGAGGTCGGCGCCCTTTCCGCCCAGACGGGACGGAAGGTGGCACACGAAGAAGGCAAACATTTCACCGTCGATGGTTCCACGGACCATCAGCACGTCACGGGTCTTGAAATTATCCTTCTCCTCCTGGGTCCACTGACTCCAGTCTATGCGTGACGGGTCGAAGGTGAACGGAATGGCCTCGCTGGCAATGAATTTGAAAACATCCGGACGATAGAACAACGCGCAATCCACGCCTCGGCGGTCCGGGCTGTCGTAATGTACTATCTGATAATTGGCATCGGCAATGGCGGGCTCTGAAACAAGGTCTTCCAGAACGTGGCGGTTCTCAACTTCAGAAACGCCGAGCACGGCATGCCATACTCCGTTGTCTTTCTTCATCTCGGCGATAACCCTGGCCATATTCTGCAATTTCTTGGTATATTTTGCTTCTGTCCAGTTATTGGCGCCGTCCGGAAGATATTCGTAATCGTTCTTACCGTCGTCGTGGTAAATGTCGAAAAGGTTTTCCAAGTTGTAGAAACCTATTACATAAGAAGTTCCGCTATTGTTGCCCTGGGTCATCCGGGCAGGGGTGCCGCAAGATAGCACCAACATCAATACGGAGAGGGAGACAATAATCTTTCTCATATTCGTGGGTTACCAGTTGATAAGTGTAGAGTTAGGATCGGCCCCTTCAATGGCCGCTGCTTTGTCTTTCCCGAGAAATGCCGGCAGATTGGCAAAGAAATCAAGACCGGTCTTCTTCTCCAGCGCCTCGATGGACATGGAGTAGTTTTGGAAATTGTTTTTTGAAATGTCCTTGGTGTGCGGCAGGTAGTAACCGACTGCCGACCAATCGTTGCCCTTGCGGCGAAGGAGTGCCTTAAAATATGCCGACGGGATAGCTACGGACACGCCGCTCTTGTCGCCTGTATAGCCAAGGGGCGAACGGATATCGCAGCCTGTGCAGACATACAGGGTGTCGCAGTTCTTGGCATAGGTACGCACCTTACTTTCCAGATTAGCCCAAATCTCCCCGTTGAAATCATATTGCTGGGGTGTCATATTGGTAGCATAGAAAGTAGACTTGTTAGAGGCTGCCTTCTGCCTGTCCGCCGACGGAATCTGATGTCCCCTGGTCCAGCCTCCTCCATACGAGCCGCCTGTCAGATAAGGTTGCTTCAACTTCAAATCCGTCAGGATGGGATCGTCGATGAAGATGTCGTAACGGCCATAATTGCCTTCGAGCAAACCGGCGTTAAGAGGATAGGCCACCCAGATGGATACATAATTCTTGCTGTCCCAGTAGAACGACCAGTTGCGGGTACCGCTTGTGGCCATGTCCACGTAAGTACCGCCCTTCATGTCGTGGATAAAAAACATCAGGTCGTCGTTGTCCTGGGGAGACGGAAGTTCCATCATCCAGCTCGGGAAACTATGCGATACGTTGGCAGATTGGGTAATTTCCAGATTGACCGAGTGGGCACGAGTATCCAGCCTCAGCTTTGCCTTGCGGGGAGAGTCGGTCTCGTTGGCGGCAACCGTAACGGTAACGCTTTCAAATCCGTTACCCGAAGCGGCGCTGGTGGTAATCCATCCCGAGCCGCCCTCCAAATAATCGACGCTAAGCTTCCAAGAGCTTTCGGCGGCGACGGAAAGCGTCTGTTCGCCACCGGCGGAAGTCAGCATAGGGGACGGCAACGTCAGCACCGGGATACGCTCCTCCTCTTTCTCGCAAGAGAGGAGAAGCGTTCCCAGAGCCAGGAAGGAGCACAGTATGACAAGGCGTCTTGACATGTAAGATTATTCGTAAAATACTGTGATGCTGGTGATATAGACAGCACCGCCATCCGTTTCGTCACAGATGATCCTCACCTGAGCATTGCCGTCAGGAACTTCAAGACCGTCGGCCAGCGCCTGGCCGGTGACATTATTCAGAAGTGTGGTTGTGCCGTCGGCATTCAGGATATCCATGGGACGGTCCCCCATTTCTCCGGTGCCGTCATTCTTTTTGTTAAGTACAACAGCTATTTTCTTTACCGACTTGCCGGAAGGAAGTACGGGAGTAAGAACATAAGCGCCCTTCCCTTTGTTCATCTGCACAGTTACCTGTGAAGTATTTGCATAAGTATTGAAAAGGGTCCATACGCTTCCATCTGTGGCTGTCACGCTCTTTGCGCCACTATCGTATGCCCATTTTTCGGCATGTGCAGCTTTGATAGCCTCTCCATCTAATACGTATGAAGAACCAGCGCCGCTCGAAGGCTTGGCCTGGGTGATGGTAACGGTCGCATTCACGCCGGCGTCGGCGCAGGCTACTGTGATATGGGCCACCTTTGGAGCATCGCCGCTGTTGGCTGCAAAGCTCACGGTTACCGTTGCGTCACCGGTGCCGGAGGCAGGAGACAGGGTAAAGTCGGCGTTGTCGGAAGTAGCCGTCCAGGCAGCGTTGGAGGAAATGCTGAATGATGCAGAAGTATCGTCGGCCTTGGCGCTGATGGAAGCGGGAGACACATTGCAGTACTTGGCATCAGGATCGGCGGGGGTAATCTCTGTAGCGACCACATTGATATACTTACCGCTGCCGGTAATACCGCTGAAGTAACCCTTGACGGTGACTTTCTTGCCGTCGAACGAGCTGGCTCCCAGAGCATCGAGCGGAGCGGAGACGGAACCCATCTTGGAATTCGAATCAACGCCGTCCATCTCAAGGTTCACATAGTTGCCGGAAATCTTGAGCGTGCCGGTCATCTTCACGAACTCGGTCACATTGGAATTGTAGCTTGTGGCAATAGGATTCAGGTCCTTGGGTTCGGGATAGGTTACCGCACCACCGGAAGAAAGCTTGGTGACCTTGGGAGCCTTGAGCTCGGGCACTCCGCCGTAGGTGGCTTTCTCGGCCTCAACCTTAACTTTGTCGCCGATAGCCACTGAAGGTACGGTTTCGTTGTTCTTGGCATCGAAGTACAGGTACACGTTGGCGGTGCCGTCGCTGACCACTATGCCTTGCTTGGATATGGCCATCACAGTCGATTCGGGGATAACCACGTTTGTGCCGTCGTTGGCGGCTATGGTCTGGGCCACCGTACCGGTAACCGTCTCGGCGGGCTGGTCGGAGCCTTCCGTGAACGCCTCGATGTAGGCATCCACCATCTCGTGCTTCACGCTGCCGTTGTTCTCGTAGCGGAGATACTTGCCGCGTACGGTTACGGTACCGCCCTGCTTGACCTTGCTTGACCAGTCGGAGGCATTGTTGACGGTCCATACCACCACGGTAGCAGTGCCGTCGTTCATGTCGAAGGAGCAGTACTTTTCGTTGACCGAAGAAGTGACCTTGCCGACCAGGCGGTAGGTAGTGTTCGGGTCTGCCTTGGAGATGAACTCGGCGCAGGTGATTTGCTCCACCTTGCTGGGATCTTCGGGATTGACCGAACCGCCATCGGTTACGCCGTTGAGGCTGTAGATGTAAGCCGCGCCTTTGCCGGAAGTCTCGGCGGTTGAGCCAAAGAGGGTGACGGGGCCGTAGAGAATCACTTCGTCGCCGACCTGTACTTCAGTATCTCCCTTCTTCCACTGGCGGCCGCCAAGATAATAAACCTGGTAGGCCTCGAAATCATCGGAAGCTGCCTTTCCGTCATCGGAAATAAAGAATACGGCATTACCATAATTACCGCTGGCCTCGAAGGTAGTCTGCACCTTGTGGATTATGCCCTTGACATAATACTTGGTTGAAGTGACTTCTTTGTCGGCGAGATTGGCCTTGATCCAGGCATTAGCTTCGCTAGCGCTCCAGGCAGTGGCGGCAGTAAGACCGTCACCGGGCTTGAGAGAGCCGGGTTGGGAGACAGTTATGGCCACATAGCCGGCCATGCCCGCATTGATCTTAAGTCCGGTCTTGCGGTCTTTGCCGTCATTGGCTTTGGCTGTAAAAGTGACGACGGCCTTGCCTGTGCCGCTTGTGGGCTCGGCGGAGAGCCAAGCCTGCGCATCTGCAGGAATGCTCACATTCCAAGCCTGCGCTGTGGTGACTTGCACCTGAGCCTGTCCGCCGCTCTGGGTGAATTCTATGACATCCTTGTCAACAGAGATACCAAAAACGGGTTTTTCCTTCTGGCATGCCACGAGCAATGAAGCCACAGCGGCAGCCAAAGCGATAAACAATCCTTTGAATTTCATAATAACGCGTTATTTAATATAATTGTCCGATTTAATGATTTTCAAATATACACTTTTTTTCAAAAAAGTGCAATAAAAATCGTCCCGGCGGCCGGGCGGCCGTCGGGACGGAAATGACATGTGACGCAAGATTATTTTACTGCGCCGTTCAGCGAATGCAGGTAGGCCTTCTTGCCGTTGGTTTCGGCGACGTTGTTCTTGGCAAAGTAGGTAACCTCGCCGTAAATAAGAACCTCATCGCCTTCTGCGACGGTCTTGTCGCCCTCTGCCCAGTACTTGTTGCCAAGATACCATACATTGTAGGCCTCGAAATCCTGTGCCGGATCGTTCTTGAAGGCTCCGTCGTCGGAAATCCAGAACTGGGAATTGCCATATTTAGTTCCGAACTGGCTGGCGATCTTGGAAACCTTGCCGGCCACGAAGACATTGCCTTCAATCGTTGTCCCGCCGATCAGTATGGGAGCGATCTCAGAGGGCTTGTAAGGGTTGGAGTATGTGCCCTTTGCTCCGGGAGTGCATCCCTTGATGGAGGTAGCAATCACGTTCAGGTACTTGCCGCCGCCGGAGAGTCCGTTGAAGTAACCGGTAACCACGATATCCTTGCCGTCGAAGCCCTTGGCGTTCAGCTCGTCCACAGGGTACACAATGCTGCCCTGCTTCACTCCCGAATCGACACCTTCAAGTTCAATATTCAGGTAGTTGCCGGAAACCACCAGCTTGCCGGCGATGGTGATGTATTCGGCCTCCTCGGAAGTGTAGTCGACAGCATAGTCGCTAACATACTTGGGGTTGGGGTAAGTTACGTTGTTACCGTTGGATTCGATGGTCACTGACTTGACTTTCTCGACCTCGTGAACGCCGTTATATACGGTCTTGGCTCCCTTGACGGTAACCATGTCACCTATAGCGACGGTATTGGCACCGTTATCGTAAACATACACGGCCTTGGTGCCGTCGGACAGCACGAATCCCTTTGTAGTCCTGGCAACCACGAGAGAGGACTTGGTAGCGAGCAGGCTTCCCTTCTCGGCATTGAGAACCTCTGAAATGGTAAGCACGGGAAGCTCGGAACGGATGACCTTGCAGGTCTTGGATTCCAGGCCGGAAGCAGACAGGGTAATAGTACCCTCGGCGTCCGGACCGGCGGCAACAGAAACTTTTACGGTAGTCGAAGCGTTGCCTGTGGCAGGTTCAAAACTAAGCCAGTCCACGTCGGAGCTGAGAGTCCAGGTAACGGCGTTGGAATTGACGGGAAGTTCGAAAGTCTCGCCGGTAGCGCCGGCCTCGTATTTTTCAAGGCCGAGGGCAATGCTGGGTTTTGCAGATTTCTTGTGGGATACATAGTAAGCGCTGCCGGCCTGGGGCTGGCCATTGTAAGCGCTGCGGACGGCACGCATGGTGAGTTCATCGCCCTCGCGGATGTCCATCTGCTGCATGTAATAGTTTATACGGGATGCACCCTTGGACTCGAAGAGACCGTAGGTGTAGATTCCGTCGCCATCGGCAGTGCCGTCGTTGAGCCAGAAGTCGTTGTAGAACTCGTCGGTAATCTTGGTTACAGTACCGGTAAGTTCGTAGAATACAGTAGCGTCCGGTTCTTTGTCCAGGAATTCCTGGACGGTAAGCTTGAGCACCCTCTCGCCCAAGGCGCCTTTCTGATTGACTGTCACGGCGCCGCTGAGTTTGGAGCCGATGAACGATACAAGCGCCGCACGGTTATAACCAGCATTGTTGGCAACCTTGATGGTCACGGTCTGCTCTTCGGGGGAGGCTTTGCCTGAAGCGGGGGTTACGCTTATGCCGTCAACCTCATCAAGGGTGGTTGCGGGAGAAACGGCCGCTGTCCAGTCTTCGTCCGAAAGGAGCTTGACAACAACGTCGCCTCCGGCTTCAGCCACTTCAAAGATTCCCTTGTCGGTAGAAATCCTGGGGAGCACGTCACTCTCGGGCCGGCAGGCTGCGAGCAGGGCCAGCGCGGGAATTACGATCGCGATAAATAACTTATTGAGTTTCATATTCTTTCAACTGTTAGAAGATGTAACGGAGGCTGAGTATCATCTCCCATGTGGAAGAGAGACCCTTGTAACGCGAATAGGTATTGGTAAGGATGTCGGAACCGTTCTTCTGGAACTGGAATACGGGGGTGGCGCCCTCGGTATAAACAGCCGCAGGGTTGGTCAGGTTGACAGGTATGGTGTTACCATAGCCGTCACCTGCGTTGATGCTCCAGGTATTGCCCCAGAAAGGACTGAGCAGGTTGCCTATGTTCAGCATATCCATGCCTACCTGGATGGTATGGCGATGGTGCTTGGCTCCGGTGTAGAAGTAGAAGTTCTGGTTAACCTTGAAGTCGAACTTGTGGATCCAAGGACCGACCATTCCGTTGCGCTCGGCTATTTTACCCCTGTTCTTGCTCAGGTATGCGTCCTGCTGGATATAATTCTCGAAATCGGCCTTCTGGTCGGAGGCGGAGTAGGTCACGTTGCCGTCCTTGTCGGTATAGTCCTTGAAGGTCCAGCCCTGAAGCTGCTCCTGGGTGGGAATGTCGATAAGACTGTAGTTATAGGCACCGTCGGCAAACACATTGTTCACGTAGTCGCAATTGGCGCGCGACGTAGGACCTCCGTAATAGGAAAGGGCCACGGTGGTACCGAAGAACTTTGCGTAATCCTGTGAGTAGCTGATGTTTCCGATTACACGATGAGGCATCACATAGCTTGCGTAACCCAATTCAGCATTATTGGTACCTCTCTGTGACACAAGGGCCTTCCATGCCGAGCCGGGCTGGTCGCCGACACCGTCGATGATGACTTTGGCTTTGCTGTATGTGTAGGCGATATTGGCGCTCAGGCCATGCCAGTTGTTCTTTTCGAGCTTGGCGGTAACGGAATAGTACTGACCGGCCTTGCCGAGTCCGCTGACATTGTTGATCAGGTAAGCATCCTTGATCTGGCCGTCGTAATAGCCGTTGCCATAATAAGGCCTTGCTGCGACACCGGGAGTACCTGTGCTGATAAGGGAGGTAGGGGCCCTGAGGCCTATGTCGGTCAGGGTAACCACGTGGATATCTTCCTTGAGTACACCCTCGACGGATGCCTTGATATCGCCGGGCAGCACAAAGTCGAGAGCCAGCGAGCTCTTCCAGGTTGTGGGGTTCTTGAGCTGAGGATCCATCAGGGTGATGGACGTCAGGTTAAGACCTGCAGCGGCAGCATTGTAGCCGGAAGGATAAATCTGCTTGAGGATGGCGTCGCGGTTGTTACCGATTGTAGGGATATCCTCTGACCTGACAACTGTGGTCTGGAGCACTCCGGCATCACCCGACTGGCCCACTATCCACACGAAGGGGATACGGCCCACGAATACGCCTGTACCGCCGCGGAGCACGAGTTTGCGGTTGCCCAGGATGTCCCAGTTGAAACCGATACGGGGCGAAATGCTGAGCCTCGTGGCAGGAGTGTCCACCGTGCTGTATTTGCCGGAAGGATTGTTGGCAGTAGGAGCGAAGGTGGCCTCTTCAACCCTGGTATTGCGGTTGAAATCGAGGGAAGGATAGAAAGGCAGCTCGAAGCGCACTCCGGCGGTGAGCTTGAAATTGTCGCTCACATTATAATTGTCCTGCAGATAGAAAGACAGCTGGCCGAAATTGAAATGAGGATACTCCTGCGCGAAGGTAGCATTGTTGCCGTGGGTTATGACGAACTGCTGGGGGTTATCGAAGAGCGTACCTCCCTTCACAGCGTCGTAGAGAGCCTGCTCGTCGGCAAAATCGAATACGTAGGCGCCGGCGCCCATACGCTGGAATCCGTTCTTGGTATTATCCCATTCAAATGAAAGACCACCCAGGAGGGAGTGCTTGCCCAGGCTGTAGGTAAGCTCGTCGGTGGCGACGAACGTTCCTACATCTCGGAGGTTCCCGTAAGAGAAAGCCTCATTGCCGAACGTAGTATAGATGTGTGCTTTCTTATCTCCGTTCACATCGTTTACCACCAGGTCCACGAAAGGGAAGTAACCACCATCGTAACTGCGGGGCTCATACTGGTGGGAGTAAGTCACACGCAGCGAGTTGCCGAGTTTTCCTTCAAGGAATCGGGAGTTAAGTTCAGCGGCTATGGAGGAGAAGTTCTGCTCCTGGTAGTAACGTGCGTTCTGGAAGTACTGTGCGTACCAGGACTGGCAGTTGGTGGTGGAGAAGCCCGAGTTGCCGAAGCCGGTGGTGGAAGTGGAGGGTGCGTTGATATACTTGCTGTTCACCATATTGTAACGTATGTTGAACTTGTGGTTCTGGTTGATGTTCCAGTCCACGCGGGCGAGAATCTTAAGGGAAGGCTCCTCTCCGTTGTATCCAAGGTACTTGCCGGGATCGTAACCGTATTTGGATTTAAGATACTCGGAAATGGCGTCCATCACCACATAGGAAGGATAGGCAATACGGTCCGAGCCATTGGTGAACACCTTGCCCTCTACGTCCGTAAGCTTGCCGTCGGCACCTACGGTGCGCTCGGAAAGGTTGCCGGAAGGCCCGGGACTGATGGAGCGGTCGGCCTCAACATTGAAGAAGAAGAACAACTTGTTCTTGATGATGGGGCCGCCCACGGAAGCGCCGTACATCATGTAACGGCTGTCGACCTTGTTTATGGGAGTGTAATCGGCCACCTGGTAGCCCTGCATGTCCTGGTTTCGGAAATAACCGTATGCGGTGGCGAAGAACTCATTGGTACCCGACTTGGATACCGCATTGATGCCGCCGCCGGTAAAGCCGGACTGCCGTACATCGAACGGAGTGATGGCGATTGCTATCTGCTCGAGCGCGTCCAGCGAGATGGGGCTGCCGCCGGCGGGCAGGTTGGAACCGATACCGAAGGCGTTGTTCATGGCCGCGCCGTCCACCGTCACGTAGGAATCACGGTAGGAGCCGCCTCCGATGAAGGTCTTGGTGCCGGAAACGAATGCCTGGGGAGTCTGCTTGAGAATGTCGTTCATGCTCCTGGTAACCGTAGGCACCTTCATCATCTGCTTGGCATCAAGGGAAGTGAGGGCGCCGGCGCGGTCGGAACGCATGTTGGAGGTGGAGCTTTCGGCCGACACTACAACAGCCTCGAGGTTGAGGGACTCCTCCTGGAGATCGGCGTTGATGACGAAGTTGTCGGACAGGGCTACGCTGATATCCTTGAACACGGCGTCGGTATAGCCGAGGCAGGAAACAGTAACCACATAAGGCCCGCCGGCCATGATGTTGTTGATGTGGTAACGGCCGCCGGCGTCGGTTACAGCGTAATACTGCGAGCCGGTAGGCTGGTGCACGGCCACCACAGCGGCGCCTGCGACAGGCCCTGCGGAGTCCGCAACTTTACCACTCATGGAAGCAGTCGTAACCTGCGCGAATGCAGACACGACAAATAACATTGCCGCCAATGACAGCAACAGCGCTTTGAATGATTTTTTCATAAATAAAATGATAGCTGTATTTTTTATATGATACAAAGATAACTCAAGAATCTTACCTGCACAATGGGTGTTGAAAAATTGTTCAAACCTGTTTTCATATTCCCGAAAATTGTAGTACCTTCGCGTCGGAAAATTTGGTTCATTTATATACTTTTCCTTATTTTTTTATGAAGAATATCTTCAAACATCTTTTGCTCGCCCTCACTATGCTGACCGCGGGCACTGTCGCCTTTGCCCAGGTGACCACTTCATCAATCGGCGGACGTATTACTGCACAGGACGGCGGAGTCGTCGGTGCAGCCGTCGTAGCAGTACACCAGCCTACCGGCTCGCAGTACTATGCACTCACCGACCAGAACGGTAACTACCGTATCAACGGTGTAACTCCCGGCGGTCCCTACACCATCAATGTAGAGATGCTCGGCTACCGCAAGGTCGAGACCCAGAACATCTATGCACCTCTGGGTGAAACAGTTGTTGTGGACGCCCTCCTCGAGGACGAGAGCCTCGCCCTGGACGCCCTTGTGTTCGTGGCCGACGGCGCCGAATCCAACATGAACATCAACCGCAGCGGTGCAGGCACTTCCGTAAGCCAGCGCACAATGCAGTCTCTCCCCTCCATCAGCCGCAGCATGAACGACGTCATGAGGCTTACCCCTCAGGCCGCCGTTACCTCCAACGGCCTTGCAGTGGGTGGTGGAAACTACCGTTCCTCCTATGTTACCGTTGACGGTGCCGCATTCAACAACGCCTTCGGTATCGGCGGCAACCTGCCTGCAGGCGGTACCCCCATCTCCCTGGACGCCCTTGAGCAGATGAGCGTCAACATAACTCCGTTCGACGTCCGTCACTCCGGCTTCACCGGCGGCGCCATCAATGCCGTCACCAAGTCCGGTACCAACGAGTGGCACGCTTCGGTGTACGACTACTACACCTCCGACAAGGTCCGCGGATACAAAGTTGAAGGCGATGACCTCAACCAGACCGATATGCTTAACAATACCACCGGTGTCACCGTAGGCGGCCCCATCATCAAGAACAAGCTGTTCTTCTTCGTGAACGCCGAGTATACCGCTGATACCGTCGCCGGTTCAACCAAGGTCGTAAGTACTGCATCCGGCCGCGTGGACCCTGCCTTCGTCCCCAACAAAGACGTCGTCCGTCCCACCGAAAGCTTCATGCAGGAGGTACTCAAGACCTTGAACGACAAGTACGGCTACAACCCCGGACGCTACCAGGGCTATTCGCTCAGCACCCCTGACTACAAGGTCATGGCCCGTATTGACTGGAACATCAATTCCGACAACCGCCTGAACCTGCGTTTCAGCCACACCCACAACTTCGATTCCAACACTCCGTCCAGCTCGGTCAACCCCATCAACCCCAACCCCTATGACCGCAACACCTACGGACGTACTTCCACCTATGCACAGTTCTTCGAGTCCAGCCGCTACTACCAGGAGCAGAACTTCACCTCCGTGGCAGCCGAACTCAACTCCCGCCTGTTCGAAGGCAAGGGTGCCAACATGTTCCGTGTGACCTGGTCACACCAGAACGAGCCCCGTAGCTTCGTAGGCGGAAACTTCCCTACCGTCGATATCCTTGAGAACTATCTTGACAACAAGGCCGTACTCACTTCCTTCGGCCCCGACCCCTTCACCTACGGAAACCTCCGCGACGTCCACACCGTCGTAGCTACCGAAGAGCTTTCATACACCGCAGGCAAGCACAACCTACTCGCCGGTCTGCAGTATGAGTTCGACAACACCAAGAACGGTTACATGCAGGGCGGTCTAGGTTATTATGTGTACGACAGCTGGGAGTCCTTCCTCGCCGAGGGCAAGCCCGCGGCTTTTGCCATCACCCACTCCAACCGCGACGACCTGGCACAGGCTTATCCTTCCTTCGACTTCCACCAGGCATCCGCCTATGTCCAGGACGAGATCGATTTCAGCGACTACTTCAAACTGACTCTCGGCCTTCGCGCTGAGCTCCCTCTCTATCCCACCATCGCCGGTAACGAGAACAAGGAATTCCTGACCCTTGCAGCCGGCAGCCAGTCCATGAAGGGCCTGAGCACCGCCGACATGCCCAAGACCCGCATCAACCTCAGCCCCCGCCTTGGCTTCAACTGGGATATACTCAAGAACCGCAAGCTCGTTCTCCGCGGCGGCAGCGGACTCTACACCGGCCGTATTCCTTTCGTGTGGATCGTTTCCGTAGCCGGTAACAGCAACTGCCTCCAGGCTCAGTTCATCGATACCGACGGTACCAACCCCAACACTCCTACCTTCCACAAAGATACTGCCGACATCCTCAAGGACATCTACGGAGGCACTTTCAAGGCCCAGGATCTTGCAGCACCCGGCGGAGCTACCATTCTTGACAAGAACCTCCAGATGCCTACAGTATGGAAGAGTTCCCTCGCCCTCGACGCCACCCTGCCCGGCGGCATCAAGGCCTCCGTTGAAGGCATCTTCAACTACGACCTGAATACAGTTGCAGCCCTCCGTCTTGGTTATATTCAGGACGACGGTGTCCAGCTCCCCGGCGAGCCCGGAAAGCGCGCACACTTCAAGTCGGAAGGTATCAAGAACTCCATGTCAAGTACTGTAGCCCCTTATTACCTGACCAATGTAAATGACTTGCACGGCACATATTATTCAGTCACAGCAAGCCTCCGCAAGGATTTCAACAACGGCCTCAGCCTCATGGCTGCCTATACCCGCAGCGACTCCAAGTCCATCCAGGAAGGCTACGGCGACCAGGTATCGTCCCTCTTCGCAGGCGGCAACTACAGCGTGAACGGTGCCAACAAGCCCGAGCTTGGCCACTCTGCATTCGTCACTCCCAACCGTGTGATTGCAAACATCAGCTACAGGATCCCCGAGGGCAAGCACCTGGCCACAACCCTGGGTCTGTTCTACGAGGGCTTCAACCACTGCTATGTTGGTGGTTACTCCTACACCCGCTACTCCTACACCATGGGTGTACGCAGCGGCAAATACGTGAATCCTGTATCTAATGAGGGCGGTTCCCTCAACCTGATGTACATCCCTACCGATGCAGAACTTGCCCAGATGACCTTCAAGGACGAAGAGAACAAAGCTGCTTTCAAGAAATTCATCGAGGACGACAGCTACCTCAGCTCACACCGCGGCCAGTACAGCGAGCGCGGCGCTAAGGTTGCTCCTTGGCAGAACCGCATCAACCTCAAGGTCGCACAGGACTTCATCATCGACATCGCAGGCAAGCCCACGACCCTCCAGATCGGCGCCGACCTCAACAACGTAGCCAACCTGCTCAACTCCAACTGGGGGCTTACCAAGCAGGTCAGTTCCGAGAACATCCTCGAGATCAGCAAGGCCGATGCCACCGGTATCTACACCTTCAACGCTCCTACCGTTCAGAACTACCGCAGCACTTTCAACACCTGGCAGCTGCTCCTCAGCGCCCGTCTGTTCTTCTAGTAGTTCAATTATATAAGAATGAGTCCCCCGCATTTGCAGGGGACTTTTTTTATGCCTATATTTGCCGCCGTTAACCTGCGAGGAGAGATTTGTATGCTTGCAACCTCGCTCTAAAAAATGCTAAAAATGAATTATCTGTTCACATCGGAGTCAGTCTCCGAGGGCCACCCCGACAAAGTGGCCGATCAAATTTCCGATGCTATCCTGGACGAATTCCTCTCCCAGGACCCCGATTCCAAAGTTGCCTGCGAGACTTTCTGCACCGCCGGACTGGTGGTCGTAGGAGGTGAGGTCCGCTCCGACAATGCCTACGTGGATATCCACGAGACGGTTCGGCGCACCATCGCCCGCATAGGCTACACCAAGGCCGAATACGGTTTCGACGCTTCCAGCTGCGGCATCATCAGCACCATCCACGAGCAGAGCGCCGACATCAACCGCGGCGTAGTCCGTTCCGTTGAGGAGGAGCAGGGCGCCGGCGACCAGGGCATGATGTTCGGCTACGCCAGCCGTGACACCGAAGACTACATGCCCCTCGCCCTTTCGCTCTCCCACCGCCTGCTGCAGGTCCTGTCGGATATACGCCACAACGAGCCGGAGGTGATGCCGTACCTGAGGCCGGACGCCAAGGCTCAGTTCACCGTAGAGTTTTCTTCGCACCATCATCCGGTACGCGTCCATACCATTGTAGTGAGCACCCAGCACGACGAGTTCGGAACCGACGAGCAGATGCACCAAAGGATCGAAGCCGACATTCGCAACATAGTGATACCAAGGCTCATAGCCTCACTGCCGGAGCGCACTGCGGCTCTGTTCAAGGGTGACTGGATACTGCACGTCAACCCCACCGGAAAGTTCGTCATAGGCGGGCCCGCCGGAGATACCGGCCTCACCGGGCGCAAGATTGTAGTCGACACCTACGGGGGGCGCGGAGCACACGGCGGCGGCGCATTCTCGGGCAAAGACTCTTCCAAGGTTGACCGCAGCGGAGCCTATGCAGCACGCCACATAGCCAAGAACCTTGTCGCCGCCGGAGTTTGTGACGAATGCCTCGTGCAGATTGCCTATGCGATAGGCGTGGCCGAGCCCGTGAGCGTGTTTGTCGAGACATACGGCAGCGCCCACGTAGAAGGCGGAGACGGCTTCATAGCCTCGAAGGTCCGCGAACTCTTCGACCTCCACCCTGCCGCCATCGTGCGCAGGTTCGGGCTCAAGAACCCCATATTCTCCCCCACCGCCGCCTACGGCCATGTGGGGCGCAAGCCTTACCGCGCAAAGGTCAAGATCATGGGCGAGGAGAAAGAAGTACAGTTCTTCGGCTGGGAGCTGCTGGACCGCGTAGATGATGTCAAACGCGCCTTCGGCCTATGAGTTCCCGTAAAGAAAAACAGCACCGCGTGCAAATCAGCAACAAGCGGGCATCGTACGACTACGAGTTTCTGGAGCAGTACGACGCCGGCATTGTGCTGGTAGGCACGGAAATCAAGTCGCTGAGAGCCGGAAAAGCATCTCTGGCCGACGCTTGGTGCTATTTTTACGGCGGCGAGCTCTACGTCAAAGGGATGAATATCTCCACCTATTTCTGGGCGTCGAAATGGGGCAGCCACGAGCCGGCCAGAGACCGCAAGCTGCTGCTCACCAAGCGTGAACTCAGGCACCTGGAGCAAGCCACCAAGACCAAAGGCCTCACCATAGTGGCAGTGCGCGCCTACATAGCCGAAAACGGCTTCGCCAAGCTGCACATAGCACTTGCCCGCGGTAAAAAAGAGTACGACAAACGCGCCACTATACGCGAAAAAGACATCCGGCGCGAGATGGAGCGCGGTTAGGTATGGTTGCTCAGTAAGCTATACTGCACAAAAGGGCATTAGAAACGAGTTGGTGCCGTAATCCAATGGTTTTGTCCGGGGGATTACAGCACCAACTAGCTTTTACAGGTGATTGCTGCTTTATTGCTTACTGAAACAACATCTAATCAAAGTAGTTTAAACAAGTCCTCTTTTTTGAGATACAGTGCTTTTGCAAGGCTCTCCGACTTGACTCCCGATCCCTCCTTCAGCATTTTTGCCGCCACTTTTATTCTTTCTTCAAAGCAAGCCGCTTTGAGATACTTACCAAAATAGCTGTTACATAGTTTGTTACCTCTGTTGCGCAGTTCCTCGAGGTTTCTTTCTTGGATATATCTAGAGCTGAATTGCATCTTCATTTGCTGCTCGTCTTCTTTCCTGACGAACAAAAATGCCAGAAAAGCACGTGGTGTAATGAATAATCGTTCAACTTCTTCATAATCCACAAAGCACTTTGGCAACAGCATCCCGTCCTGGTTATACTCCCAATCTTGAGGCAAAACCTCATAAGTATGTAACATTGCCATCTGCGAGCGTCTCGAGAGGTCTCCTATGCGTAAGCCTGAAGGTAAATCAGAGCGTTCACAAAAGTATAAGTTGCCCACGCCCCATTTATAATTCCAGGGAGCCTTCCGATAATAATCCAGGCAGTTCCTAAAAGTATAGATTATTTTTTGAAGCAACTCATCCCGGTCGCTAATAGGATCACAGGCAAGAAAGAATCCCTTTCCTAAGTGTTCTTTCAAACCGAACTTTGAATAATGACAGCATATTCTTATTGTTAGTTTAGCACGAAACTTTTGTGCCGCCTTGGGACTTGCGCGGATAACTACATGTAAGTGGGTTTCGTTTATATCATAGCATAAAACAACGGCGCCCACTTGGAAAGCCACTATAGCTATCGAGTTAACCGCAAAGACTTTAAGTTCATCGGCGCCGAATGGGATATCGGCCTTTTTGCCGTCAGAATAAACGTGAAAGTAAGATTGGTCGTTTTTCATAGTTGTTTTTTCCAAATATAAGGCTTTTTTTGATATGTCGCATTAGCTGAATGACAAGTCACTCAGTAAGCTATACTGCACAAAAGGGCATTAGAAACGAGTTGGTGCCGTAATCCAATGGTTTTGTCCGGGGGATTACAGCACCAACTGGCTTTTACAGATGATTACTGCTTTATTACTTACTGAAAAAACTTAGCGGAACAGGGCTTTTACAAGCTCGGGGACGTCAGCTACTTTAATCACTTTGATTCCAGCCGCGGCGGGAGCATCCTGGGCTGAGTAAGAACTTACGAATATCTTTTTGAAGCCAAGGCGGGCCGCTTCTCCTATACGGCGGTCGGTCTGGCCTACCGGACGTATCTCTCCGCTCAGGCCGACCTCGCCGGCAAAGCAGCAGTCAAGCGGCAGGGCGTAGTCGAAGTTTGACGAGAGCACGGCGGCAATCACCGCAAGGTCGCAGGCCGGGTCGCTGACCTTGAGGCCTCCGGCCATGTTGAGGAACACATCTTTGGCGCTGAGGTGGAAGCCCGCCCTCTTTTCGAGCACCGCCAGAAGCATGTTCAGGCGCCTGACATCAAAACCCGTAGCACTACGCTGCGCGGTCCCGTAGGCAGCCGAAGACACAAGGGCCTGCACCTCGAAAAGAAGCGGCCTGGTACCGTCAAGCATTGCCGAGATGGCAGTTCCACTCAAGCCCTCCTCGTGCATGGGGATTAGCATCTCGGATGGGTTCGGGACCTCCCTCAGGCCCTTCCCGGTCATTTCGAAAACCGCCAGTTCGGAAGTGCTGCCGAAACGGTTCTTTATGCTGCGGAGAAGACGGTACGAGCCCCTGTTCTCACCTTCGAATTGCAGCACCACGTCAACTATATGCTCCAGAATCTTGGGGCCGGCAATGTATCCGTCCTTGGTGATGTGGCCGATAAGAATCACCGGCACGCCGCTGTCTTTGGCAAAGCGCAGCAGAAGGGCCGCCACCTCCTTAATCTGGCTCACCGAGCCGGGGGTAGAATCAAGTGTGTCGGTGTACATGGTCTGCACCGAATCTACTATCATCAAGTCGGGCTTGAGTTCGCGGGCCTGGGCAAGCACGGCCTCTATCTGCGTCTCGCAGTAGATAAGGCAGCTTTCCGGAATGCCGCCCGGCGAAAGACGCTCGGCACGCATGCGCACCTGCCTCTCGCTCTCTTCACCTGTCACATAGAGGGTAAGCAGCGACGGGCAGCCCAGAGGCACCTGAAGGCTGAGGGTAGATTTGCCAATACCGGGCTCGCCACCGATAAGGATAAGCGACCCGGGAACCACTCCCCCTCCAAGCAGCCGGTCAAGCTCGGCCACGCCTAGCACCAAGCGGGGCTCGGACGACAGATCTATCTCTCCCAGCCTGCGGGGCTTACGGTCACTTGAGGCCGCTCTTTGCGAGCCCTTGCCTCCGGACGATTTGGCAGCTTCGACAGGAGCCTCGACCATGGTGTTCCACTCCCCGCAAGCGGGGCACCGTCCCATCCACTTGGGGCTCTCGTTTCCACAACTGGTGCAGTACCAGAGGGTCTTCGCCTTAGTCGCCATCTTGAGGGAAGTAATAAGGGCTCTTAACAATAGACTTTATACCCTTGCCGCAATCGACATTGCCGAGGACCCGGGTAGCGCCCACCACCTCACGTCCGTATTCGGTAAGAGTGTTGATACGCACCTTCTGCGACGAATGGACTATCTTGCCGTCTCCGATGTACAAAGCTACGTGGGTGACTTTCAACGGCTTCTTGCTTCCGAAGAAAAGCAGGTCACCGGGCTGCCACTCGCCGTCCTTGACGCTCTGTCCGGTTTTAATCTGCTGGCTGCCGTTGCGGGGCAGGATTATGCCGTTCATAAAGTAGCAGAACTTGACGAGTCCGCTGCAGTCGAAATGCTTGATACTGTTGCCGCCCCACATATAAGGGGTGCCCACAAAACTGCAGGCCAGCGATGTAATCTCACGGGCGCAGAAAGCGCGTCCCACCTCGTCCGAGGTGTTCAGGCCGCTGCGGCTCTCGGCCCAGGCGCGGAAATCCATCACCTGATGCGAAAGCACCCAGCCCTTACGGCCGTCGGGGAGCAGCACCTCGACCCAGCCGTTTTTCCAGCCGCCGGTCTTGCGCACGATGTCCCCCATCGTGAAATCACACAACGGCATGCTGCGCTCCGACGGTTGCTCGCGAATGCGTGCATACTCATCGATACATATCCATTTGGCAGCCTCCAGGTATGCATCCTTTTCGGCGTCGGAGAGGGTCTGGAGGCTCATTTCGGTAACCCATCCAGTGTAATCCTCGGCCGTTACCTCAACCCAGTAACGGTTAGTCTCACCTGTGGTCTGCACCAGGGCGCCCATAAGCATCTGGTTCTCAAGAGGGGCCTCATAATCAGGGCTCTGCCTCATAAATGCGGACGAGAGAGTCACTACCGCCCACGTCAAAATCGAAGTCAGTATCATAACTGCAAATTTAAAAAAATTACCCATGTTTTTTATATCTTTGGGGAAAGATTGGACCGACAGAGCGGCGCAGTATTTGTTATTATCCGCCTGACCATATAGTTATATGCGTATGAAACCGTTGTATAAAATCCTCATTGTCATGTCTTTAGGCATCATCGGAAGCACCTGCTTCGCGCAGGCACCCAAAGGCAAACTGACCTATTGCAGTTATTCCAAATCCGGGGCGGCCGGACTGGGCAAAGACTATTGCGAGCTGATTGCCGATCCCGGACAGGCACCCAAGGTTGTAGTCGCCCTGAACCTGGGAAACAGATTCGGCGATCCCGAAATCCATGCAGAGTATCCCGTAGGGGAAGATGTCGTCGCCAAGTTAAGCGAAATGCTCGCTGAAGCCAAGGTCTATACACTTAACGGATATAGCGTAAAGGAGCATATGAACGGAGGCACTACTTACCGTATATACCAAGAATACGACTCCGGAGAGAAGATCAACGCCCATTGGTACGGTCACGATATCAAGCCCGAAGCCCGGTCCGCCTACCATATGATAGAATCATTCTTCCAGCCCTGGCGGTCTAAGGCGCTGCGCGAGAACGACCCGGCCGTGGTGTTCGAAATCTCCGCCAGGCGCGCAGGCGGCCTGGGGACCGACCATTTCCTCCTGCTTGCCCAAAGAGGATTCGTTCCGCGTGTCATTTACGACCTCAACGTAGACAGCCGCCTCAAGGAGGATGAGGAAGTCCACGAGCAGTTCAATATTGAGTCCGAGCAAGACCGGGAGAGGGTAAAGCAGCTACAAAAGGACCTCATCAGTCTGGGCGCCATTTCTCTGGGCGACTACAATAAAGATGACGCTCTGGATGGCGGGACTATATATAGCGTAAGCCTGACTTATGCTTCCGGAGCCAAGCAGAATCTTTATTGGCACAGCCACGACGTGGATCCCAAGGCTCTGGCCGTCTACAACCGCATACGTGCCTTCTTCGAGCCTTGGGTCAAATAACGGTGTTCTCCGGGAAACAATAATTCCATCGATATGAAAAAAGTAGTTTACCTGGTCGTTGCGGTGCTGCTGGCGGCTGTCGCAATGCCCGCAAGCGCGCTGGCACACGATTTCAAAGTGGGGGATCTTTACTATAGCAAAGTCCCTTACAAGACTGGAGTCGTTATGGTTACGTACAAAGGGGAAGGGTATCCCAAAAAGAGCTCCTACCCCAAGCTCCAAGCCGTCAACATTCCGCAGACTATCACTGTCAAGGGCAAGACTTACAAAGTAACGGGGATTGATGACAATGCCTTTAAAGATAGCGAAAACCTTATCTACGTAGGATTGAGCGAGGGTTTGGAATTCATAGGCAACAATGCTTTTGAGAATTGCAAATCCATGAAGCGGATTGAGCTGCCTGATTCCATGCACTCAATAGGGAACTTTGCATTTTCGAAATCCGGCCTGGAAAAAATCGCCATTCCTGCTGATGCTGCCTCTCTCGGGACGGGCATTTTCGCTAATTGCCGTGACCTTAGAGATGTGGAATTCAAGTGGAAATCCGGGAAAGACAATCGTATCACAGTCCGCGATTCAATGTTTCTTGGATGCAGCAAGCTCAACAATCTCAACACGAACGAAAGGAAGGTAAGGGAGATTTGCGACAAGGCTTTTTATGAATGTGACTCTCTTTTAGTCTTGACTTTAGGTGAAGAATTGTTTAAGGAATGCACCAAGATTGGCGACTATGCTTTTTATGGGTGCGATAGTTTTATTCACCTGGAATGGAGTAATGCGCTGACAGAAATCGGAAACAGCGCATTTGCAAATTGCCCCGGAATCAAGAGGGCATTTATTCCCAAGAGCGTTACAAAGGTGGGGAGGGAGGCTTTCAAGGGCTGCAGCGGTCTCAAAGAGATATGGCTGTCGTACAAGACAGCCGTGGCCGGAACCACGCTTTCCGGGGATTTTTCTTCTGTGGGAAAGAGCGCTTGGATAGATGGTATAAAGGCGCACCTCTATGAGGACGTTACAGTGGCCAATGGCAACGACGGCAAGATGCTGAAAGAGATTTGCCGGCTACATTACAAGCAACGGTATGGCAAAGACGCCGAAGACATTATAGTGTGCATATTTCCCAACGCGTCCGTATGCGCGTATTTAGCAAACAGTATCACCCAGGCGGTAGACGTCATTACTTACGATTATGTTCCTTCTTCAAACAGGGTCCATCTCTACGATGAAGATGAAAATGTCTCGCTCCGCATTACCCCCGACTCTTTCAAGATTTCGTATGGTCCTTTTGACGAGTTGTATTCGGCCACGGATGAGATGAGTGAGAGAAACAAGGCGGCAATCAAGAAGATAGCCAGCTTCTTCTCGTTCAAGGAGTCCGAAGATCCCGAAGACGACTGGTTGGATTGGTTGTTTTAAGTAGTTGATTTAGAATTCAACCTTTGCCCGCCGCGATGAAAAAGCAGCACCAAAAACAGAAGACCCGGCTGAAAGGTCCCTCGGAGAGACCTTCCGCACAAACATTTCAAGAAATAACGTATCGCGAGATTTTCCTGGCTGATCATAGAGACGAGGAGCACCACGAGTATTCCAGATTGACCCTGTGTTTCTCGGATAAGGGCCCCCACCTGCTGGAGGACGTCTTTACCCCGGGATGGTCTGCCGGCAACTACGGAGGCGGGACTGTCCGTACCGACCTGCCCGAAGGATTCTACATTGGCCAGACAACGGAGACCTTCGCAGAGCATTTCGGAGAACGCTTCCGGGAACAGATCCGGCAGAATACCGAACTTGCCGCCTTCCTCGACGAAGCCAACCGCCGGCACAAGCGTTGAGCTTGCTTTGCCCCGAATTAATTCAGAAAGACATGAATCTTAGAGACATCATTTGACAATTAATATGTTACGCAAATCATTACTGGCCGCATCCTTGCATGTTCCTCCAACCGGACATGCACCATTACAGGTTCTGTCAGTCCGCAACCAGACAGTGTATATCTGGTAGATAACGCGGGAAAACGTCTGGATGCCACCGCTGTTCAAGATGGTGCATTCACCCTGACCTGCGAAAGGAATCCCCAGTACGGAGTCTCCGTCATCACCGTGCCGAAGGGCGACCCTGTCAGCCTGATCCCAGACAGCAAGGAAATCAATGTCACGATAAAAGACGGGATGGTTACCGTAGGAGGCAGTCCGCTTTCGGAAGAGCTCCAGGAACTCCAGCAATGGATAATGAATCATTTCTTGGACTATAACGACAAGGCAACGGCGCTGGCGGAGAGCGGGGACGAAGCAGGCTCCGAAGCCCTCTTTGAAGAAATGCACAAAGCCATAGCCGACCACTGCAAGGAGGTTTACCTGAACCATTTGCAGGATCCTATCGGGGTGCAGGCCATGTCCATACTGGCATTTGACGCAACAGATGAAGAATTCATCAGTTTATACGAACAGGGTGGAGAGTGCATCCACGCCGACGCTAAGATTGCCGGCCGCTACGAGTCTCTTACGGCCACCAAAAAAACAGTTATCCAATTGAATCCTTCCGGGGATGATTTCATCGAATCCAATGGGAATCTGTCTGACTTTATCGGGCAAGGGGCCTATGTCCTGGTGGATTTCTGGGCTTCCTGGTGCGGTCCCTGCCGGGATGAGACGCCGTTTGTCATCAAAGCCTACAACGACTATAAAGACAAAGGCCTTATCGTCCTGGGAATTCCGGTACAGGATAAACAGGATGCAACAAAAGAGGCAATGAAACAACTGGGCATCCATTATCCGCAGTTGCTGGATCCGGGAGACACACTTGCCGAGGAATATGGAGTGAACGGCATTCCCCATCTTTTCCTCTTCGGGCCTGACGGAAAAGTCCTTCAGGACGGAATGCGTGGCGAAGGAATCGATGCCGCCCTGAAACCGATATTTCAAAAATAATCACTATCTTTGCGCTGAATTATCTTCAGAAAGATATGAATCTTAGAGACATCAAGAAAGACATTAAAGAATTGTAATGATTGATGTCAGATTATAACGAAACAGGCCGCGATTCCGCGGCCTGTTGTTTTACTGTTCGTCCGGTTTTGGGCATTCCTGGTGGTCAATCAGTGGCTGTTTCTTCCGCCAGGGCGTTCAGCAGCAGTTCCATATTGGTCATGTTATCCCTTAAGTTCTCCTTGGTGAGGCCCTTGTATTTCTTGTACTCTTTGGTGGTCAGGCCACTCCAAGTCTTGGACATAAGATCTGTCAGGAAAGCGAAATCCACTTCCTTGGTAACCCCGCCACGCTTCCATTCATCCGTAAGACCTTTACGGATCTCTATCGTCTTGATTCGTTGATTGATCCACGCCTCAGAATATCCCAGCCGGCGATAATCCGCCACCGCCTGATCTATGCTGCGCTCCGGATCTATGGCTTGGTTTACACGTTCCGCAGCGATTTTTGCTATCCAAACTTTGATAGGCTCGGCCTTCTTTGAGGGTATTGACTCAATGACGCGGAACATAGTTGCCATATCGGCAACATCCGTTTCTCGGGATTTCCCATCTTCGGCAACCAGTTTCAACCGGTTACAATTTGTAACCACTTCGCTTCCTTCCTTCTTAAGTCGGTTTTTTAGCACTTTCCAGTAGTTCCTGGCTCTTTCATGTGTGGGTTGATCGGTCAATACCCCACAAACATCTACAATGGAAAAGAACCACTCCTGTTTCTCTTCATCCCACACTGTCCGGACTTTCTTGCTCTCAAACAATTGTATTATTTCAATATCAGACATAGCATCAACATTTTTACAAATATAATCCATTTGTTCTGCGAGTGCAAGTCTGTTTTTATGCTTTCCAACCACTTTATTTTGTTGAATTAGGCAGAATAATAGGAAAAGTAAATCTTTTTCCGCTACTTAGCGTCTTGTTATCGGATGCATCCTTAAAACCATTCATACGAAATGCAAAAAGACAAGACTCAAGGTTATCTTCCGCGCCTATCCCCTCAAGCGCATCGAAGCCGGTGGCTTCAAAGGATGTAAACTGATAAGCCAGGGGAATGCCTTTAAGTCCGGCACCTACGGTGGCATCTTCGTCCCATGTCAAGTGCAACTCGCTACGGGAGAAATAAAGAAGATGAAACTCGCCTTCCGCAACGACAATCAGTGGCAATCCTGGGAATTGGACGGAGGTATTTAGCAAGTGCATAATTCAAATAAATTCACTATCTTTGCACCGAATTAATTCAGAAAGATATGAATCTTAGAGACATCAAAAAAGACATCGACTACGTACTGAGCGCTTTCATCGAGGATTGCTCCATCGTGGCTGCAGTAAACACCAAAGTATCTGAAGACGAGGCTTCCGGCCTTATGGAAGAAGCTATCGATCTGTATAATGAACTCCGCGACAAAGTGGCCAAGGTAGAAGGCCCCGCCAAGGTGTACTACAACGCCCTCCGCAAAGAGGTGCTCGAGCGCACCGACGCACTCTACGAGAAGCTGAGCGCGGCCGTCAGAAAAGAGGCTTGAAGCGCATAGCCCTAATATTCGCGGCGCTGTCCCTGCTGTACTTTGTACCGGCCGGGGGCGCTACCCGCAACACAGAAACGCAGAAGCTCGTTTCGGACTATTCCCGGAAAGAGCCTCTGCGTTCCGGTATATTCGGGATTCTTGCCGTACGGGGCTCCGACACCCTGGCCCAGTACAACCGCAGGCTCAAGATGGTGCCGGCTTCGAATGTAAAGCTCATCACCACGGGCCTGGCTCTTAAGCAGTTAGGTTCCGCCTGGCGCTTTTCCACCACTCTTGCCTACAGCGGCAGTGTCAAAGACGGCGTACTCCACGGCGACCTGTACATAGTGGGTGGAGGAGATCCCACCACGGGATCACGCTCATCGTGCGCCGACTCCCTGCTCAAGACATTCAGAGCATGGAAAGACTTGCTTGACAAAGCCGGGATAAAAGAAATAACCGGCCACGTGGTGGGCGACGGACGCTACTTCAAGCGACCCCTGCAAAGTATGACCTGGCAGGCCGAGGACATGGGCTTCAACTACGGCGCAGGGCCTTCGGGGCTCAATTTCTTCGAAAACGCCCAGGCATTCTCCGTAAAGCCTTCGGCCACCGGCAAATCGCCGCTCGTGGAGCCGCTTTATCCCGAGACTCCCTGGATGAGCTATGTAAACTCGGCACGCACCGGAGAGGCCAAAAGCGCCAACACCATCTACTACATCAACTCCGAGTACGCCCCAGTGGGAGAGTTTCAGGGCAACTTCCCCTCCGACCGCAAGTCTTTCAAACTCGAGGCTTCCAATTACTACGGTCCGTACACCTGCGCGTTCTATTTCTACCGCTACCTGCTGTCGGGAGGAATGAAAGTGCACGGCGCCTACGCCGACGTATCTCCACAAGGGCTGCTACGCACCGACCTGCTGTTCTCCGACATAGGCCGCAAAGCAGCTGCGCCAGAGTCTCTTACGGCGCTTGGCAAGGGCTGGTCGCCTACGCTCAGGCAGATTGTGCGGGACACCAATTTCGAGAGCGATAATTTTTACGCCGAAACGCTTTTCAACATACTCCCGATGAGCCTCTACGGCCAGACCGGGCGCGAACTCTCCGAGAAAGCAGTATATGAACTGCTGGCCTCAATGGGCCTCAAGGCCGACGGCGCCTGTCAGATGGTTGACGGCAGCGGGCTGTCAAGGAAAGACTATATCTCACCCGATTTCTTCGTGCGCTTCCTCCGCAAGATGTTCTGGAGCCCCGAGAAAGACGCCTACATTGCCTCTCTTCCCTACCCCGGCAGCAAAAGCACCCTTCTGAACCGTATGCCCGACGCGCCCGTCGAGGTCAAGGAAAGGATAAAGATGAAGAGCGGCTCGATGAACGGAGTACGCAGTTTCAGCGGGTACATACTTCCCGCCGACGGCAACGACTCCAAGACCATCTTCTTCTCCATCATCACCAACAACATCACCGCGCCGACCTACAAAGTGGCGCAAATCCTGGACGAGATAATACTCAGCCTCGCCCAGGAGCCTTAAGATCCGAAATCAGAATATACGGACGATATTCTGTCCCCTTGCTTCAGTTCCGCCGAGCGAGAAGCCGATTCCGAGGACGAACTGCATCCTTTGGATAGGAATCCTGTAGTCCTCGAACACGTACTTATTCTCAATGTCATTGCCATCTACGGCATTAGGCCTTGCTATATTGGCCTTGCCGTAGAAGCCCTGGATACCGGCGCGCACACTGATGTTGAACACCGGGATACGGGAGTTGAGTTCAAGCCCGGCAAACACATCGTGGCCCGACATATGGGTAAATGTGACCAAAGAAGAAATGTCGGGATACCATGCGTAGGTGGCGAGGATATTGATATCGATATTCTGGGTAATGGCTCCGCCCATACGGAATTCATCGTTGAGGAACAGCAATGTAATGGCCGGAATCAGCCTGATGTCTTTATAGCCGTCGTCGCCCGGGGTCAGCCCCATCTTGCCGGAGCTGTTGGAAGGGTAGATAATGCTGCCTCCCTGCTCCCAGAACAGCGCCGCCTTGGCAAGGCTCGTTGAGAATCCGGGGAACAGTTTGAACTTGACCAGGTTAACATCAGCCAGGCGGGAGTAGGATTTGTTCATATTGCTGAACTGGAGCGCCGGATCGGGAGGGATAGCATACCATTGGCCGGACAATATTATAGGATTGTTCGCCCACGTGAGGATCTGCTTATGGTCGTGCCTGGGATCGGAGAAATAGAGATTTCCCCTGAACGCCTTGCGGCGGTCGCTGCGCAGAAGCTCGATACGATATGGCTTCTTGCTCAAAGGAAGGTACACCTCGCAAGGGGTCTTGGACTTATTGGGCAACACAAAGATCTCCTTGCCTCCGGAGCGGGTTATGCGCACTCCAAGACTGTCTTTATCGCTGGAAATAGTCAAAGGGTAAGCCCTTTCCAGCTCGAGTGGCAAATCGTGCGAAAGAGCAGTAAAGTCGGTAGTAATGCTCTTAGTCAGAGGATAATAGCCAGTCTTTTCAAGACGCACCTCGTGCTTTCCGTCAAGCAGCACCAGCTTGATGGGGGTCGATCCAACTGGCTTGCCGTCCAGAATCACTTTGCAGTACAACGGTTCGGAAGTGAGGTTATAAATGCTGCAAGGCTGCATCGACACATTTAATGCCGTGCTCTGGTCCTCCTTTATATCAACCTGATATTCTTCAACTTCAGATATCAACCCTTCTTTAACCACTTTAACCTTATGATTGACGATCATAAGCGCCAGGTCGGACACGGGGACAGTTCCCACTTCCTTGCCGTCCACAAAGACCTGGGCGCCGGCGGCATTCTCGGCGTCGCTTACCGTCAAGGTTCCGCAGACCGGCTCGAGAACGAATTTGACCACTTCGTTGCACCCCCTCTCGACGGTAATGCTCTTGGCCGAAGGCTTGAAGCCCGCGCTTCCTGCCTTAACCATATACTGACCCGGGTGGAGAGGGATAAGGTTGTCCTCATAGAGGTTGTAATAGCTAAGTTCCTGATCGACATTGAAGCTCTTGACCACTTCAGGATTAAGGTCCACCTCGTTGCCGCTCACGTCAAGGGTAGCGGGCGACTTGAAGCTGAATCCCTCGGCAGGCTCAATTTGGACGGTAAGGGTTGAGAAAGTCGGGGTCAGCTTGACCAGGCATGTCATGCCCTCGGCATTCTCGGGAGTGACCACCAAGGTGGTATCTTTGCGTACGAAGCCGCTTTTTTCTATCACCACCTTGTGGCGTCCTTCTCCGAGCACAAAGTTTTCGGTAAGCATGCCGGGGTTTTTATCCACATATATAACTGCGCGGCCCGGCACGGTCTGAATGCGCACAGGGCAGTTGATATTGAGCTTTTTATCCTGAGTTACAAGAATATAGGCAGTACGTTCCTTGGCCATTGTAACTTCAATCAAGCCCTTGCGGCTCTCGTTGGTCTCGTTGGGCTGGGCGTCCAGATAGATGGTTCCCGCGTCGTTCCAGGTCTTGCACCATTCGGGGAACGAGGTCACTTCCCAGGACTTGCCGGCAGTAACGAACACGCTGTCCTTCTGGCCTATGCCGGGGAAAGCTATTGACTCTTTGGAGAGGTTAAGGTCGGCCAGTTTCTGCTTCGATGCCTGGCACTGCTTTATGAGCCTTGTTGCCTGAGCCACCTGGGCTTTGGTTACGCCGGAAGTCTTCTTGGCTGTCTCAAGTACCTTGATCGCCTTATCGAACTGCTTCTGGGTGTAATACTCTACGGCCTCGTTATATCGCGCATCGAAGGTATTCTGCGCAAAAGCGGCAAAGGATGAAAGCATTGCCAGGAGCAATAGAACCAGTATTCTTTTCATTATTCGATTGATATAGTTTTACTTATTCGGGGACTATGATATGGTGGTTGCCGAGGGGACTTCCGAGGCAGTAACGCCTAAGGTCGGAAGAGCCTTTGACCTGCACCTGGGTACGGCACAGATTAGGGCCGTAGGGGTTGTCGATAATTTCAATTGGAGCGTCTATGCAATGCTCCAGGTCGGCTCCTATCTTGAAGAGGCGCGCCTTGCCGGAGGGCAGGACGCCGTGAATGGCAACACCTATGCCCGATTCGAAATGAGTGTCGTAACAATAGTCAGACACCATATCGAGGGGCACAGTGCAGTGTGCGAACAGGAATTTGTTCCCTTCGATGCGGGAGAGGTTGGCCTGGAAGCCCGATACTCCGCGGCGCTTGCGGACCACGGCCATCGACAGCATGGCGGGTATGTCTCCCTCGCAGGTAGCGATGTATCCCTCGGCGTTCAGGCGGGCGAGGGCAAGGCACCCGGTATTGTGGAGGGCCGAGAGCAGGTCGAAGCAGCGGACGGTCAGACCGTCCAGCTTATATTTTGCAATTATCTGCTTAAGTCCTTGATAGATACGCTCCGAACCCTCGAAATCTTGGTCAGTGAGCTCTCGGCCATAGGGTCCTCCGCCGCCGACTGTGGGGGTGGCAGAACCGTAGCCGCCCGTAGCTGCGTGAACGGGACAGTCAGCGGCGGAGGCCAGAGCGACGAGCTCCTGAATAGGAATGTCGACGAGAGTGGCGCCCAACAGTTCACGCGCCTTCTCGTAATCGACAGCGCTGCTTATCAGCCAGTCAGACGGCTTGCCAACAACGCCGTAACGCTTACCTTCAAGCACCCCGGGATCGACGAACGGATGGATCAGGTGCGAAGATATATGCCCCACCGGAGGATAATACTTGAGCAGATCGGAAGCGATTTCCTTGACGGAACCGTGAATGATCTCTCCGCCGAGACCCTGCTGATTGAGCCAGCTGACGATTTCCATCGATGCGGCAAGCGAGTTGCTCTGCCCGCTGGTAAGCAGGCGGACTCGCGCTCCTTCGTGACCCTCAAACAGTTGGCGGAAAATGCCCTCCGTACCACCAGTGCGGACATAAATTATGTCCCCGATTGCCCCGAAATCGGAAAAATCCGACTCCCGATAATCGAAGGTAGTGCCGATGGCTGCCTCTATATCTTTAATAAACTGTTCGTTATGGGCGCTCTTGGCAAGTTCGCCGTGAAGATCCGAGTTGAGGGTATAAAGTCGCATAGCCACAAATATAGTTAATTTAAAGGAAAATTAGCATATTTGTATTCGGTATGGAATTATTCTATAGTAATCAGATTGAGGGCGATACGCTGCTGCTCGACGCCGAGGAGTCGGGGCACTGCGTGAGGGTGCTGCGGCACCGCGCCGGAGACGAAATAACGGTAATCGACGGGGAGGGTACGCTTTACCGCTGCACCCTTCTGGATGCAGACCCGCGAGGAGCCACGGCGCATATCGACGGGAGTGAGAGAGGTTTCGGGGCGCATCCGTACGCTCTTACCATGGCCGTGTGCCCCACCAAGAATATCGACCGGTACGAGTGGTTTGTGGAGAAGGCTACCGAAATCGGAATTGATGTGATTGCTCCGGTCATAGGTGAACGCTCGGAGCGTAAGGTGCTGAAGACAGAGAGGCTGGAGAGGCTGGTCAAGTCGGCCGCCAAGCAGTCGCTTAAAGGAGCCATACCCAAGATTAATGAGCCTCAGAGTGTGCGGGACTTTATTCTTTCCGTCCCGGAAGGAGCAGTGAAAATGATTTGCTACTGTTTCGAAGGTGACAAGCACAGTATCCCGGAGCTCCTGTCCCTCCCCGGTGCCCCTGGGGCTGGAAACTTCGCTTCGCTCATCCCTCCCGCGCCAGCAGGCGCGGGCCCCTCCCGTTCGCGTAGCCACGGGCGGCTACGGTTTCCAGCCCCAGGGGCACCGGGGATGGACGCCGAACTGCCGGACATATATATCCTGATCGGGCCGGAAGGAGACTTTTCGCCAGCGGAAGCAGAACTGGCCCTCAGCCGCGGCTGGAAGAGCGTATCACTGGGAAACAGCCGCCTCCGCACCGAAACGGCCGCCCTGGTAGCCGTAACACAGGTATATACCTGCCTTGGAGAATAAAAAAAAGGCGCGGGATAATCCTGCGTCTTCTCTTTTCCGGAGCGTTGAGCTAAAATTACTCAGCTTTCTGGCATTCGTCGGCCTTCTCGCAATTCTCGCAAGCGCCTTCTTCCTTGCAGTTCTCGCACTCCTGGCCCTCTGCGCACTCACCGCAGCAAGCCTTGGTGGTATCGGCCACGGCCTCGACAGCCTCAGCCTCACCCTCTGCAGCCTTCTTGGTGCCGTTGTTGTTGCCACAAGAGCAGAAGCACAGAGCAGCAATAGCAAGAGAAATGATAACCTTCTTCATGATGCTTTGTATTAAAATTGGTTTAACATTAAAAACTAGCCCGCAAAGTTAGAACTATTTTTCGGAAGTTCAAATACTTCCATGTCTTTTAATTCGCCATTTTCGATTTTAAACCTCAAAGCGGTGCGCACCAGCTGCCATCCCTGGAGGCCGGCAGCCCCCGGATTGATGTACAAAAGATTGTACTTTGAGTCCCTCATAACCTTAAGGATATGCGAATGCCCGCAGATAAAAACATCCGGTTTATGCTCCTTGATCAAAGCGTCCGCGACCGGATAATAATGCCCGGGCGAGCCTCCTATATGAGTAATTAACACCTTGAGGCCCTGCAACTTAAGCAACTGCGAAGCAGGATACATATAACGTATCGACGCCCCGTCGCAATTGCCGTGCACGCCCACCACAGGTTTGAAAGCGGCAATGCTCTCGGCAAATGCGGCGTCGCCTCCCCAGTCACCTGCATGCCAGATCACGTCAACGGGAGCGAAAAATTCTTTGAAGGGCTCGCTGAAAGTCCCGTGAGTATCGGAAATAAGGCCGATATACATAATTATGGACGAATTATCTCCACTTCGCCACGGAGCCCGAGCTTAATAATCTGCGATGCCCGCCCGGTAGCCCCTGCCTCAAAACGGCGCGGCGCACACCACTGGACTGCAGAAAGAATCTCCGGAGCGATGTCTTTATAACTTCCCGGAGCGGGTTCTCCGGAAATATTGGCGGAAGTCGACACCAAAGGCACGCGAAGGCGTCTGAGGAGCTCGGTGCAGAACTCGTGATTCGGGATACGTATGCCCACCGAACCGTCTTCAGCCACAACCTCGGGAGCAAGCCCCTGCGCCCCTGGATAGACGATAGTCATGGGCGCATCATTCACATCCACCAAGTCAATGGCTATAGACGGTATCTGCCTGATATAGCGCGCCACCATATCAAGGTCGGCGGCAAGCAGCACCAGCGACTTGGCCTCGCTACGGTGCTTGATCTCGAACACCTTGCGCACCGCCTCGGAGTTGGTCGCATCGCAGCCCAGCCCCCAAACGGTATCGGTCGGATAAAGGATCACTCCCCCGCCGCGCAGCACCCGCACGGCCTCATCAATTACCTCTTTCATATTCTGTCCTGCTCAAAAAGAACGCCCCTGCGGCGCCACCACTTAATCATCAGCCAGCCGATGAGCATACCGCCCAAGTGAGCGAAATGCGCCACTCCGTCGGCAAATCCCACAACACCCGTAAAGAGTTCGATGACGGCGAAAATAATCACCATCCATTTGGCGCTCAATGTAACAGGAGGGAAAATGAGGGTCAGCTTCGACTGCGGGAACAGCACGGCGTAGCCCATAAGCACGCCGTAGATGGCTCCCGATGCGCCCACGGTGGGGGTAGTCTTAAGAGCCACTATCGAATCGAGGGCGGTCTGCGAAGCGGAATTGAGGAACATCTGCATCTCCAGATACTGAGTCCCGATATGCAATCCGGCAGCGCCCAGCCCGCACACAAAATAGAACAGCAAGAACTTTTTGCTTCCGAGGATACGCTCAACCACCACACCGAAGATGTACAGGGTGTACATATTGAAGAATATGTGCCAGATACCCCCGTGCATAAACATGTGCGTAATGATCTGCCACCAGCGGAAATAGGGAGATGTAGGATAGAAGAGCCCGAAAGTCCCTATCATGAAGTTCTCGTTGACAAGAGTTGCTATAAATATGACCAGGTTGATCAGGATAAGATTCCTGGTCACCGGCGGTATGGACGAAAAGAAACCGCCACGTCTTTCCTGATAATAATACGACATCTAAAACCTTTTTTCTATCTCATCGGTCCCCAGGATCGATACGATCCGGCGCCCGTTTGAAGTAAACTCTGAATTGCTGCATGCAAAAAGCATATCCAGCAAATGGTGAACGGCCACGGGAGAGTCAGGCACGCGGGCGTTGACCGAGCCGAGCATGGCAAACTTGGAGGCCGTCTTTTGCTGCATCACCTCCTGGAGGGCAGTGCCCGAATCGGAGAGAATAAGCAGCAGATCCCCTATCATACGCTCCACACCGGCCGAGTCGCAGTTGTACCCTTCTGGCACTCCGCCCACCACTATACTGTCAGGCCCCGAGGCGCTTATGTCAAAGCCCAGGCTGGACAGCAGCGAGGCGTTCTCCTCGAGCAGCATACGCTCCTGCACCCCCACATTAACCTGCACCGGGAAGAGAGCCGTCTGCGACACCACATCTCCATCCGTAAGGGCGCCTAGGGCACGTTCATAGAGTATCCTTTCCCAGGCACGGCGGATATTTACGATCATGAGCCCCGAAGCGCTGCGGGTAACCACATACCGCCCGTCCACCACCAAGGCATCCTGCTCGGCCACGGAAGGCTGGAAGAGTTTCCCGTAATCTTGCTTATTTGCGCTCAGGCCGCCCTGGCTATATGCAGAAGGCCTCGAGGGCGCAGCGTCGGCAGAGCTACCGGGGATGAAAGGATTGTACGCGGGATCAATCGAAGGCAGGGGCGAAAGGTTCTGTCCCTTGTATTCGTCAAGTCCCTTGCCGGTCTGCGGAAATTCCACGGCCACCTCACGGTCGAAGTCAAGGCTCGCCCCGAAGCTGTTGCGCCCCAGAGCTTCACGCACACAGGCGCTCAGCACCTGAAAGATAAGGTTGTCGTCTTCGAACTTGATCTCCGTCTTGGTGGGATGAATGTTAACATCCACCGAATGCGGATCAACGTCAAGGAAAATGAAGTAGCTGGGAGTCAGTCCCTCGGTAATGAACTCATCGTAAGCCTTCATTACCGCTTTGTGCAGATAAGGACTGCGGAAATAGCGCCCTCCCACAAAGAAATACTGGTTCCCGAGCGCTTTACGGGCACTCTCGGGGCGGCCCACGAATCCGCTTATCTTAACCACCGACGTGTCGGCGAGGATGTCAACCACGTCCCCTACCACACCGCGGCCGATTACGTCTTGAATGCGGAATTTGAGCGACTTGGCCTTACGGAGGCCCAGCACCTCCCGGCCATTGTGAGAGAGCGTGAATGCTATATCGGGGCGGGGAATGGCCACACGGGTGAATTCCTCCACTATGTGCTTGAATTCCACATTGTCGCTCTTCAGGAACTTACGGCGGGCGGGAGTGTTGTAAAACAGATTGCGGACCGCAAAGTTGGAGCCCACAGGTGCCGACACGGTGGAAGTCTTGACTCCGGATCCCCCGTCTATCACCACCTGGGTGGCGGTTTCATCTTCCGCGCGGCGGGTGCGGAGAGTAACTTCCGATACGGCGGCGATACTGGCAAGGGCCTCACCACGGAAGCCGTAAGTGAGGATGTTTTCGAGATCTGCCGGCGTGCTTATTTTGGAAGTTGCGTGACGCTCGAAGCAGAGCACGGCATCGGAGGGACTCATCCCGCTGCCGTCGTCGATAACCTGGATGAGTGTGCGCCCGGCGTCGGTGATTACTACATCCACCTGGGTGGCACCGGCATCCACGGCGTTCTCAAGAAGTTCCTTGACAACGGACGAAGGCCTCTGGACCACCTCGCCGGCGGCTATCATGTTCGACAAACGGGCAGACAGTACTTTGAGGCGTCCCATCCTACAGCATCGAATAGAATTTGAGGATGAAGAACAGCACGGCTGCTATAAGCAGCAGTGTCACAATGCCTATGATGGTCTGCACCTTGCCCATGTGGCCGCGGCGGCGGCTGTAATTGCCGTCACGCAGCGAGCCCTTGATGTACGAGCCCGGCACGTAGGTGCCTTTGGCTTTTTCCTTGTCGGCCGTACCGTCCACGGCTCCGAACATTTGCTTGCGCTTTTCCTCTTCGGGGTCGTAATAGATAGGCTTGTAGTTAAAAACCCGGTGCTCGCTTTCTCCGAAAAAACTGAACATTCCCATAAGTTTACAAAATTAATGATATTTTTGTAAAGTAATTAGTAACGCGATGAGAAAACTGAATCTTTGGATAATACCGGCGGTGTTTTTCGCTTTGTGCTGCGTGCTTAATCTTGCCGGGTGTGCTTGCAGCGAGACTCTCGAAAGGATCATCAAGCCATCCCTGATGCCGCTTCTCTCCTTGGCCACATTTACATATCTGCTCGAAGCCGCAGGGCGGCGCCCCGGAGCGCTGGAGAGTCGCTCCGCGACCCCTCCCACTGCGTGGGCCCCTCCCTCTTCCGGTGCCGAGGGTGGCACGTCTCCAGCGCTCCGTGGCGCCGGCCTGCTGATGCTGGGCCAGATGTTCGGTTTTGCAGGAGACACCATGCTGCTCGGCAAAGGATTCCCCTTCTTTGCAGGAGGCATAGGCCTATTCCTCATCGGTCACATATGCTATATCTGCCTCTTCGGCGGCCGGAGCTGGAAAGGCCTCAAAGCATGGCACTGGGCCGTAGCGATGGTCATTTGCTGCGCACTGGTCGCTTGCCTGATAGGAGCCATTGGCGTCAACGGAGCAATGCTCGTCCCCATGGCTGTGTACGGATTCGTACTCACCCTGCTGATGTTCAGCACCCTCGCCGGAGCCCTTCGTTTTGGCGGACTCACCTGGTGGATGCTTTTTGCCGCAGCGGTGCTATTTACCTTCTCGGACGCCCTCATCGCGGTGCATAACTTCCATCCCCTCAGCCCTTTCATGAGAGGTCCGGTGGTTATGGCAACTTATCTGGCGGCCCAGACACTTCTGGCCGTGGGCGGAGTGAGACTGCTACTCTCTACTCGTCCTTCGGGTAAGCCTCAGGATCAAGAGTCCCGCGGTAACTGATATCGTCACGGTTCCGGCAATTCACGTGGATGTCGGCGGTGCCGGTGTCAAAAACAGTCACGGTATATACCAGCAAGTCCTCCCCATTATTAGTGGAGAACTGAATGATACGCCGGTCGGCACGGGAGAAATCCTCCACGTACGAGTCGATGTCATCTTCGAACACCAGCCCCTTCCCGCCGCCGTAAGGCACGCTGCGGGCAGTCCCGAAATAAGGCAGGTGCGAATCGACCTTATTCCCGTCCACAGTCAGCGAGTACGAGTCGGTAATGGCCCGTCCCCTGCCGCGGAGAGGTATCATATAGTCAACATAGATTCTGAACCGGCGGGCATCGAGCCGCTCCGACACCAAGGCCGCAATGCGCTCCTGCTCGGCACGCTTTTGCTCCGGGCTCTGCCGCAGGGCGCCGCAGCCGGCAACCAGCAGCACGGCTGCTATTAATAGGAGTTTCTTCATATTCAGTTACTATTTTGGAAGACCGAAAGTTACCGTAAGTTCTCTGAGCTGGGCGTCCGACATTCCTTCGGGTTCGAATCCCATATTGCGGCCGGCGATGTAGATCTGGGCGGCCTTATTGAGCACATCAACCTGGTCGAAAGCATCGATGATATCGTTGTCCACCGCGAGCACGCCGTGCTTCTCCCACATCACTACGTCGTAACCTTCGGCAAGGGTGCTAAGGGTTGCCTCGGCAAGATCGACGCTGGAAGGCAGCATGTACGGCACCATACCCAGGCCCCTGGGGCAGAAGGCCTTGGTCTCGGGAATCATAGACCAGAGCATGTGCGTGGCGGCATCCTTCCCCATCCACTTGCGGCAGTGGGTAAGCGCCACAAGTTCAATGGGATGGGTGTGCAGAACAGCGCGGAACGACGAACCGGTAGAGAGCAGGTAGTCGTGCACCGAAAGATGAGCGGGGAGCTCCGACGTGGGCCTCACCGGAGCATCCGCCACAATCTCGTAAGCGGCGCCGCCGTCAACTACCCTGATCAAGGAGCCGTTCTCCATTGGGGCACGGGAGAGGTCGCGCATTCGCTTGCCGGTGCCCTTGCAATAGAACCAGCAGCCGTTGATGTTGGGCAGCACCGTACCTATGGGCCTGGGGCCGTCTATCGCGGGCAGAGAGCGCATCTGCTCATCAACCCACCGGGTAACGTTGATGGTGATATTGCCGCCGTTACGCTCCGCCCATCCTTTCTGCCACAGGTATCCGGCTACCTCGGCCACTTTGTCGATCTGGGCCTTCAGAGCAGGCCTGTTATCCAATACACTTGCCATAACGCGCCTATCGTTTAGAAGTCACTTCTCTCTCGTAGCGCTCGATTTCGGGGATGAACGCCTCACCCACAGGAACGCCGTTCTTGAGATTGAAATAGTCGAACACCGCGCCGAAAGGCATGGTCTTGGCCTCCTCGAGCAGCGCCAGACGCTGGAATCCCTTGCCCTCGTCTTCGTACTCGCGAAGCTTGGCAAGAGGCTCAAGCAAAGCGCTCAGCAGGCACTTCTGGGTGGCACGTGTGCCGATAACGTAAGCGCCGATGCGGTTGATGGCAGCGTCGAAGTAATCGAGGCCAATATGGCTGCGGTTCAAGGCGCCTGCGCGCACTATTTCTTTAAAGAGGTCGAGAGTCTGGTCGTTCATGATGGTCACGTGGTCCGAATCCCAGCGGATGGGACGGCTCACGTGGAGCATCAGCTCCGGCACGAAGAGCAGGAGCGACGCCACCATATCCGACACATTCTCCGTCATCTCATAGTGCCCGGTATCGAGGGTGTACATCAACTTGCGGGTGGCGCAGTAACCAGCCACAAAGTCATGTGAGCCAACGGTATAGCTCTCCAGGCCTATGCCGAAGAGCTTGGCCTCCAGACAGGTCTTCATACCGGGAAGATCTTCTTTAAGGATCTCGTCCAGAGAGGCTGCGAAAAACTCGCGGTAGCGCTTGCGCTCGACTGTCTGGTCTTTGCTTCCGTCGTGCACCCAGATATTCATTATGCAAGGGTCACCCTGCGCCTTGCCCATGGCGTCGGCGATGCGGCGGCAGCGCTTGGTGTGCTCAATCCAGAAATCCCGGATAGCCGGATCGGGATTGGAGAGCGAAAGGTCGCCGCTCTTGGGGTGCCCGAACGAAGTGGAATTGAAATCGAGTTTCAGCCCGTTCTCGGCCGCCCACTCTATCCAGCTCTGGAAGTACTTGACTTCCACTTTGTCGCGGTCCACGAATTCGCCCTTGAAATCGCCGTAGATCTCGTGCAGGTTGAGGCGGTGATGCCCTGCAATGAGGCTCTTGGCAAACAGCACGTCAGCGCGGACCTCGTCGATATTTCGGGCACGGCCGGGGTAATTGCCCGTGGTCTGTATGCCTCCGGACAAGCCGCCCTTGCTCTCGAAGCCTATTACGTCGTCGGTCTGCCAGCAATGCAGGGATATAGGAGTCTTTTCAAGGGTTTCAATCGCCTTGTCGGTATCAACGCCTATCGCGGCATAGCGCTCGCGGGCAATTTGGTAGGCATTCAGGATTTGTGATTCTTTCATTGTATGGTTAGTTATTAGATTTCTCGACTACGCTCGAAATGACAGGGTTATACGTCTTTAGCGGGAAGGTGGAGGCCACAAGGCGCCGCATCTCCCAGCGGTCGGCAACCAGTCCGGCAGCCTTGGCCTGAATCATAATGTTGCCGATGGCGGTGGCCTCAGTGGGGCCGGCGAGCACAGGAATACCCAGAGCATCGGCAGTCCACTGGTTCAGCAAGGCATTGGCGCTGCCTCCGCCTATGATGTGAAGCTTGTCGATGCTGAACGGCGCAAACCGGCGCAGCATCCCGAGCACCTCCTTATAGCGGGCGGCAAGCGAATGGTAGATACAGCTAACTATCTGAGCATCAGAGGCTCTGCCAATCTTTTCCGTAATGGCGGCGGTCATGCTATGCGGCGCCGCAAAGCAAGGGTCATCGGGATTGATGCGCCCAGCGAACGCAGCCTCCGAGAGCGCCATATCCTGGAGTTCCGCGTAGGAGTAGTCCTTGCCCGCGGCCTTCCATTCTTTGCGGCATTGCTCAAGCAGCCACATGCCGGTTATATTCTTCAGGAAACGCGTTGTACCCTCGATTCCCCCTTCGTTGGTGAAATTCATCGCGGATGACTGCCCGTTGATGATGGGAGCATTGACTTCTATTCCCATCAGGCTCCAGGTGCCGCTTGAGAGATAGGCAAAATGCTCGTCGGCGGCAGGTACGGCGGCAATGGCCGAGGCCGTATCGTGCCCCGCCACGGCAATCACCTTGACAGGGCCAAGTCCCGTCAAATCAGCGAGTTCGGGCTTAAGCTCACCCACCACCGTGCCGGGCTGCACTATGGGCAGCAGCACATCGTCCCTTATGCCGAGCTCGCGGAGCAGCTCCTTGTTGAACTGGCGCGAGACCTGGTCCATCATACCCGAGGTGGAAGCATCGGTATATTCGCACACTTTGCCCCCGGTAAGCAGATACGACAGCAGGTCAGGCATAAAAAGTATGCACTCGGCGCTCTGCAGCGAAGGGTCGCCGGAGCGGGTCTGCGCGTACAGCTGGAAGATAGTGTTGAAATTCATTATTTGAATTCCAGTGCGCGCGTAGAGTTGCTCACGCGGGATGAGCCCGAACACCTCTTCGGGAATGCCTGTGGTATAAAGGTCGCGGTAACAGCGGGGCTGCCCGGCAAGAGCGCCGTCTTTGCCCACGCAGCCAAAATCGACTCCCCAGGTGTCGATACCAATGGAATCAAGATGCACCCCCTGGGATCCCAACTGCTTAAGGCAGGATACAAGATGCCCGTACATTGCATCCGCATCCCAATACATGCGGCCGTCTTTGTGTATGATTTCTGACGGAAAACGGTAAACCTCCTCCATTGAGAACGCTCCGCCGCTAAAGCGAGCGAGAATACCGCGGCCCGAAGTTGCGCCGCAGTCAAAAGCAAGGAAAGTTTTGTCGGCCATAGGCGATTTTTAGCAAATATAACAAGAATTTGCATATATTTAGCATGTGAAACTCGACGTTCCATACATTGAAGCCAAGTTTCAAGAGTTTAACTCACTGATGTTTGACAACGCCCTGCCGCCAGTCCCCGTGGCGCTGAGCAAAGCATCGTCGTACGTCGGCCTCTGCACCTTCAAAACACGAAGGCACCTGTTCGGCAAGGTCGAGTATTACGACTTCCGGCTGCGCTTCAGCACCCGCCTCGACCTGCCGGAAGCTGAGGTGGAAGACACAATCATCCACGAGATGATTCATTACTACATCCGCCTCAACAGGATCAAAGACACATCTGCGCACGGCAAGGTTTTCCGGCAGATGATGAACGAGCTGAACAGCCGCTTCGGGAGGCACATTACCATATCGCACCGCACCACCAAAGAGCAGAGAGAGGCAGCCCTCGACAAGAGACCGCGGCAAAGGGTGGTAGCGATAGTAAGATTCAAAGACGGACGGGAAGGGCTCAAGCTCATGCCCTGCAAGCAAGACAAGGTAGCGGCATATCGCAGGGCGCTTATGAGGAGCGGGCAGGTAGCGGACATCAGCTTCTGGGTAGAGTCGGACCCGTGGTTCAACCGCTTCCCCACCTCGTCGGCGTTCAACGTCATCTTCGCCCCGATGGAAGAAGTGCGCGCCCACCTGAGCAAAACAAAGCACCCCGCATCTCTCGACGCAGGGTGCTTGCAATTCTAACCTAAAATTCAATCCCTTGCCGTTTTCTTAAAAATCGTTTTGCGAAGTATATACGAAACTTTTGCAAAAGAATCATCATTGAAAACGAGAAAAAAGACGGATAACCATAATTCTTCAAGTAACAATTAATGTGTACCATTTTGGTACTTATTTTGAAAATACATATATTTGCAGAAACTAAAGATTATCAAATATGGTTGTAGTAAGTAGCAGAGAGTTCAGGGCCAACCAGAGGAAGTACTTCAATCTGGCCCGTACAAATGATGTCGTGATTACCTCAAGGGCTCACGGCAGCTACCGCCTTGTTCCCGTTTCGCCGGACGATACCCTTATTGACGCTGCCACTCTTGAGGCAAAGATTCGTCAGGGTATCGCCGATTACGAAGCAGGAAAGGTATATCGTATGAATGAAGGAGAGAGTTCCGAGGAGTTTCTCGGCAGGATGTTAAGTGAAGATTGATATGTATACCATTGTTTTCTCAGAAGATGCCAGAAAGGACTGAAAGTTCTGGTGCTATCAGCATTCGGGCATTACAAATAAAGATACACCACAATTAGTGACTACAACAAAACATCCCGCATCTCTCGACGCGGGGTGTTTTTTGTCATTACAAGCTTGCATTGATTTGTAATTGCTTTATGCAATGTGTATCTTTGGAACCACATCGTGTAATCAGTTTATCACTCGATGGTTTTGGATTATGGAGGAAAGAAATGACATTGTCATTTATCAGTCGGAAGACGGACTGGTGAAGATGGAAGCTGTAGTTGACCCCGGTGGAGAGACCATCTGGGCGACGCAGAAAGCAATCGCTGATTTGTTCGGAAAAGATGTGTCCGGTATTTCCAGGCATATCAGACATGTTTATGAGACAGGGGAACTTTCAGTAGAAAGCACTTTGCAAAAAATGCAAATTGCTATCTCGGACAAACCTGTTCAGTAGCGACCTTTATCCCAGCATAGAGGAAAAGGCCGCGATGCTGTTGTACCTTGTGGTCAAGAACCATTCGTTCGTCGACGGCAACAAGCGAATTGCAGCAACTCTCTTCCTGTGGTTCATGCAGAACAATGGAATCCTGTACAAGCCAGACGGCACAAAACGCATTTCCGATGCATCACTCGTAGCACTCACTCTAATGATTGCAGAGAGCCACACGGACGAAATGGACACGATGGTAAAGGTCGTAGTCAGCCTTATTAACCGCCGAAATTAAAACAACACACCCCGCATCTCTCGACGCAGGGTGCTTGCAATTCTAACCTAAAATTTAACCTATGAAAAAACTATTCGGTTAAATTCAATTGCAAAGGGTGTGCCAAACTAGTTAAGATCGGGGTCAAGTTTAACAGAAATTATAAAAATCGGGTTGGTCGGCAGGCCGCGCTCGTCGGCTTGGACGGATGCAATCTCGTCAACGACCTTGAGACCGTCGATGGTCTCGCCGAAAATGGTGTATTCCCCGTCGAGGTGGCGGCAGCCGTCTTCGCTCTGGACGATATAGAACTGCGACCCGCTTGACTCCTTCATGGGATTGGCGATATTACCCTTGCGGGCTGCCGCAAGAGCGCCTTTCTTGTGGTGATGATTGGGAAGTATCTCAGCCTCAATCTGATAACCTGGCCCGCCGGTACCAAAACTGGCCTTGTTTTCCATACTCTTGGTCAGAGGATCACCCCCTTGGATCATAAAGTTCTTGAACACGCGGTGGAACTGCAGGCCGTCGTAGAAGCCGCTGAAAGCCAGACGGGCAAAATTCTCGCGATGTTTGGGAGTGTCGGCGTAAAGACGTACCTTGATTGTGCCAAGGGATGTGTTGATGTCGAACACGGGCTCCTCAGGCAAAGCAGCGATTTTATCCATTGTACTTTGATTGTTGGCGGCCTGGGTAAGAGAATCGGCAGCAGCTGCCGCAGCTTCGGCATCCGCTTCATTCTGCCCCTGACCGGAATTGTTATTGCCGCATCCCGCAAATAAGAGCAGGGATGCAAGACAAATAAGACTGATTACTTTTTTCATCTGATATTGTATTATGCGTTAATTACCGTTCCGCCCTCATTGGATTGGTGAGGAAGTCCTCGTATGCCAGCCGGATACCGTCTTCGAGCTCGGTCTTGTAAGTCCATCCCAGCTTGGTAGCCTTGCTGACGTCAAGGAGCTTACGGGGAGTGCCGTTAGGACGGGTGGTATCCCATTCGATCTTTCCGGTATAACCCACCACTTTGGCCACCAGCTCCGTCAAAGCCTTGATAGTAAGCTCCTTGCCGGTGCCGGCATTGACTGTTTCGTCTCCGGAATAATTGTTCATCAGGAACACGCAGAGATTGGCAAGGTCATCGACATAAAGGAACTCGCGCAGCGGCGAGCCGTCGCCCCAGCATGTCACGCTCGCCTTGCCTTCCACTTTGGCCTCGTGGAAACGGCGGATGAGCGCCGGCAGCACGTGGGAATGCTCCGGATGATAGTTGTCGTTAGGGCCAAAGAGGTTGGTGGGCATCACGGAAATGAAATCGGTACCGTACTGCCTGTTAAGGAACTCGCAGTATTTGAGGCCCGAAATCTTGGCCAAAGCGTAAGCTTCATTGGTCTTCTCCAGGGCTCCGGTAAGCAGGCAACTCTCCGGCATAGGCTGGGGCGCAAGACGGGGATAAATGCACGAAGATCCCAGGAATTCGAGCTTCTTACAACCGTTCTTCCATGCGGCGTGAATGACATTCATCTCCAGGATCATATTGTCGTACATGAAGTCGGCCAGAGCGCTCTGGTTGGCTACTATGCCGCCCACCTTTGCAGCAGCCAGGAACACATATTCGGGTTTTTCAGCCTCAAAAAAAGCCTCCACATCGGCCTGGCGAGTCAGGTCAAGCTCTTTGTGCGTGCGGGTAATGATATTTGTATATCCCTGCCTGAGAAGTTCCCGCACGATTGCCGATCCCACCATGCCCCGGTGCCCGGCCACATATATCTTGCTGTTCTTTTCCATTTCGAATCGTAAAATTACTCAATTATTACGATATACCAAAAGGTCAACAAAAAAATGCGACTGCTTGCGCAGACGCATTTTTTTGTTGAGATAGAAGGATTCGAACCCTCACTGACAGAGCCAGAATCTGTAGTGCTACCGTTACACCATATCTCAATATTGGGACTGCAAAGATACTACTCTTTTGATAATTTGCAAATAAGTTGGGCATTTTTTCTTACCTTTGCATATATGAACAAGCCCGAAAAGCCAGCCTGGTTTGCCGCCTCCATGCGCAACAAACAATGGAAGAAGATCTCTCTCCTTCTGGACGACCTGGGCATAGGGCACTACATTCCGCCTTCTTACAACACCCTTCTGTTCATGCGCACGGTAAAGTCCAGGGCGCTGTCGCTGGTAAATGCCGGGAGACTCAACTCGCGTTTTTTCATCGACCACAGCACACGCACCCTTCTGGAGGTCCCCGACAAGCAGATGGAAGACTTCATCAAGGTAGTGGAAAACGTCCCGGACGCTGAGTGCACGCAGGAATACAATCTGGCCAAAGGGGACAAGGTTGTAGTGACAAGCGGGCCCCTCAGCGGCGTAGAAGGCGAGATTGTAGAGGTCGACGGCGGCACCTCTTTAATTGTGCGCGTGCGCTCGCTCCTGTGCGCAAAAGTCACAATATCACGTCAAATCGTGCGTCCGAGCACAAAATAATTGCATAAAAAAATTTTTTGTTTTATATTTGCTCGCTAAAGCGATAATAATGTAATTATCTAGATATGAAAAGACTAATTTTTGCTCTTGCTGCTGTATGCATGATTACTCCCGCCTTTGCGCAGGAAGTCAAACGCACGGAGGACGATAAGACCATCACTATCGTCGAAGAAACCCAGACCCCCGAGGGTAAAGTTGAGACTACCACCGTTATCCAGAAGGACCGCGTTTTCGTAAACGGATTTCTTTACAACTGGGAGCTTATAGGTGGCCTCGGCACACAGCTCTACTACGGAGAGAATGACTGGAAGATGACGAACAAACTTCAAATGTTCGCATTCCCTTCCATCGACCTTTACCTTACCAAGTGGGCCTCCCCTTACTTTGGTGTCGGTATCGGAGCCAATGTGAGCAAATTCAAGGGTATTTATCAGAACAGGGGTGATAAATTGTACTCCACCAGGTTCAAGACCAACGATCCTTTCACCGGCCCTACCGTTAAGGACTACGGATATGAGCACCTCTGCAACCAGAGGGGTTACTATGGCAACGTATTCGCTCTGGCACATGCCGACCTCGCCAATATCCTCGGCGGTTACAAGGCCGACCGTTTCTTCACGGTTGACCTTTATGCTGGTGGCGGTGTGCTCTTCGGCATCACCGACAAGGCCATCGGCGCCTCCTTCAACGCAGGTCTTACCCCTAAATTCCGCATCTCCGATCAGTTAAGCATCATGCTTAACATCCGCGGAGCTCTCGTCTCCGACGACTTTGAGGGTGAATCCAACCTCAACGAGCCCGACGAGACCCACTTCCTTGCCAACCACAAGCTAGACGGCATCGCAGGTGCCACCATCGGTCTGTCATGGAAGCTCGGCAAGAAGAAGAGCCGCTGGGAGAACGCTTACCGCACCAGCACCATCCACTACAACGATGCTGCTCTTGCAAGGCGTGATTCCATCAACAATGCTCTTACCAGAGATCTCATCAACGCCAACGCTACCATCCAGGATCTTAACGGCAAGCTTGCAAACGCCAACAACACCCAGTACATAACCGAGGTTCCCGACCTGTGGTTCCACATCAACTTCATCGTCGACCGTTGGGATCTGCTCAACCGCGAGAAGGTCAACCTGCAGTCCGTCGCCGACGTCATCAAGAGCACTCCCAGCGTGAAGTACCTCCTCTGCGGCTATGCCGACAAGCAGACCGCTACTCCCGCTCACAACATGATGCTCTCCAAGAACCGTGTTGAGGCTGTGTACGATTACCTCACCAAGGAACTTGGCGTCGATCCCGACCAGCTCGTCACCGATTACAAGGGTGGTGTCGACTACATGTTCTACAACGAGAAGGAACTCAGCCGCTGCTGTATGATCACAGCCATCAAGGAGTAATTCTATGAAACAGAATCTTTTACAGAAGATTCAAGATAAATCCATCGTAGCCGGGGTCGTGGGCCTCGGCTACGTTGGTTTACCACTGGCCGTTGAGAAGGCCAAGGCCGGATTCCGTACCATCGGATTCGATGTGCAGAAGGACAAAGTGGATATGGTGAATGCCGGCCACAATTACATAGGGGACGTAGTGGACAGCGACCTGGCTGCTCTTGTTGCCGACGGCCGCCTCTCGGCCACCACCGACTTCAGCTTCATCGAAGGCGTTGACTTTGTGGCCATATGCGTACCCACCCCGCTGGACGCTCACCAGCAACCTGACATAAGCTATGTAGAGTCTTCGGCCCGTTCCATCGCTAAATACCTTCACAAAGGCATGATGGTGGTACTGGAGTCCACCACTTACCCCGGCACAACTGAAGAGCTCATCAAGCCCATCCTCGAGAGTTCGGGACTCAAGTGCGGAGAGGATTTCTATCTGGGCTTCTCGCCCGAGAGAGTCGATCCTGGCAACCTGATTTACAAAACCAAGAATACCCCTAAGGTGGTTGGCGGCCTCGGCAAGGACGCTTCAGAGGTTATATCAGCCATGTACGAGGCGGTACTCCAAAGCCCGGTGTTCCGGGCATCTTCCCCCGCCGTGGCAGAAATGACCAAGATACTGGAGAACACCTACCGCAACATCAACATAGGCCTTATCAATGAGCTGGCAATACTATGCCACAAGATGAACATCGACCTGTGGGAAGTTATTGAGGCAGCCAAAACCAAGCCCTTCGGATTCACTCCTTTCTACCCGGGGCCCGGCTTAGGCGGGCATTGCATACCGCTGGATCCGTACTACCTGAGCTGGAAAGCCCGTGAGTACGGTTTCCACACGTCTATGATCGAATCATCGATGATGATCAACGACCGTATGCCCGAGTACTGCGTAGAGAGGATAGCCGACATGCTCAACCGCCGCTTCGCCAAGGCTCTTAACGGGGCCAAGATTCTGGTACTCGGCGTAGCGTACAAACAAGACATCGACGACTACCGTGAGTCCCCTGCTATCAGGGTAATAGACGGACTCCGAAGCGAAGGGGCCGATGTAGTATATTACGATCCTTTCGTACGCCATTACCGCCACAAGGGCGAGTGGTTCGACGGAGAGAGCGAACTCACCGCCGAACTCATCGAGAACGCCGACGCTGTGGTAATTACTACGGCTCATACAAAAGTAGATTACAGCTTTGTGCAGCAGCATGCCAAAGCCATATTTGATACTAAGAATGCTATGAAGGCTGTCGCCGGGCGCGACAACATTGAAGTATTATAAATGCAAGACTGTTTCGTTCACGAAAGCAGCTACGTCGATGATGGGGTCATCATCGGCGCCGGCACCAAGATATGGCATTTCTGCCATGTCCAGAGGGGCGCTGTCATCGGGAACGACTGTTCGCTAGGGCAAAACGTGAACATTGGATGCAATGTCCGGATCGGTAACGGAGTCAGAATACAGAATAACGTCTCGGTATATGAAGGCGTTGAGCTGGAAGACAACGTTTTTTGCGGCCCTTCGTGCGTTTTCACTAACGTGAATACGCCCCGCTCGCACTTTCCGGTGCACGGAGTCTATTCGCGTACGCGCGTACGCGAGGGCGCGTCCCTGGGCGCGAACTGCACGGTGGTCTGCGGCCACACCATAGGCCGCAGCGCCCTCATAGCAGCGGGTGCCGTGGTCACCCGCGACGTAAAAGATTACGCTCTGATGGCCGGGGTCCCCGCCCGTCAGATCGGATGGGTCTGCGAGTGCGGAAAGAAGCTGGACAGTTCTCTTTCCTGCTCTTGCGGACGCAAATACAGGCTTATCGAGGACCATCTCGAGAAAGTCGAATAATTGTCATTCCGAGCGGAGCGAAGCGAAGCCGAGGAATCTAACAGACCAGCATCCTCCCCGGGGGTGCATTGGCGAAGCTTTGCAGCAACCTCAACAGCAATGGAATTCAGAGACCTAAAGCAGCAATACAGAGTCCTTCAAGAGCAGATGGACAAAGCCATTTTGGATGCAGTGGCCAGCGGAGCTTACATCATGGGCAAGCCGGTAAAAGAACTCGAAGCGCAACTGGCGGAATATGTGGGCGTTAAGCACTGCCTTAGCTGCGCCAACGGCACCGACGCCTTGACTCTCGCCCTCAAAGCCTGGAGCATAGGCCCGGGCGATGCCGTTTTTGTGCCTGACTTCACTTTCTTCTCATCTGCCGAAGTGGTGCCGCTGGAAGGAGCTACGCCAGTGTTCGTGGATGTATGCGAAGAGACGTTCAACATCGATGCCGCCGACCTCCAAAGAGCTGTAGAGCAAGTACTCGCCGAGGGTCGCCTTTGCCCGAAAGTGGTAGTGGCCGTCGACCTCTTCGGCCTTCCCGCCGATTATGAAGCTATACGCCAAGTGGCTGACAAATACGGCCTCCTCATCCTCGAAGACGGCGCCCAAGGCTTCGGTGGAAGTATCGATGGTAAACGCGCCTGCAGCTTCGGTGATATAGCCACCACGTCCTTCTTCCCTGCCAAGCCGGTAGGCTGTTACGGAGACGGTGGTGCGGTGTTCACCGACAATGACGAGTGGGCTGCACTTATTGAGTCTTATCGTGTGCACGGCAAGGGCACATTCAAATACGACAACGTACGCATCGGCATGAATTCGCGCCTCGACACCGTGCAGGCTGCAGTCCTGCAGGTTAAGCTAAAGGCTTTTGCCGAGTATGAACTGGATGCAGTTAATGCCGCTGCCGGAAAATATACAGAGCTTCTTAAAGACGTTGTTGACACTCCGGTAATCCCTCAAGGTTTCCGCTCCAGCTGGGCCCAATATACCATTCGCCTCAAAGATACCGCTCAACGCGATGCCCTTCAGACATCGCTCAAAGCAGCAGGCATCCCTTCTATGGTCTATTACCCCAAGCCCATGCATCTGCAGACTGCATTCCGAGCGGAGCCGAGGAATCTCTGCCCTGTCGCCACCAGCCTCTGCGGCCGCGTCCTTTCGCTCCCCATGCACCCCTACATCACCGACGAAGTAATCAATACCGTCTGCAACGCCATCAAAGCCGCCCTTAAATGAGCCTCTTCAAACGCCGTAAGCCCTGGGTAACCCTCCAGTACGACGAGCAGTTCATCCCCGAGAACTTCTCCGAGCAGGGAGTGGAGACAGGTGCCAAGTTTGAACGCCACCTTGCTACGAATCACGACCTAAAGGTTATTTTCAAAGCCACCAAAGGGATGGACATCAAAGAGACCGAGCAATGGCTGGCCTCGCACATGCAGCAGTTTGACGACACTACCTTTATCGTCAACACCGACGACGGCAACTCGCTCGAAGGCCTGAAGCCCCATCATCCCGAGTTGATTATCAACAAATTGGCACTGACGCGCATACGTCATTTGAATACTTTCCTCAACAAGGCAAACGAAGTACTTGAAGACAAAGGCTACCTATGGGTACATTCGCGTACGGCTCGCCTTAAACGAGAGGTAATATATCGGAAGCACCCCGGCATATTTGGTAAGTTTCTGTACGGCTGCCACTATCTATGGCACCGTGTATGCCCAAAACTGAAGATGACCAAATGGTTCTACTACTGGGTCACCAAAGGGCAGAACCGCACTTACCACCGCGTAGAACTCCTTGGCCGCATGTACAGGGCGGGGTTCGAGGTCATCGACCAGCGCTTCCACAAAGGGGAGTATTACATACTCGGGCAGAAGTTCCGCGCTCCCATCTGGGATGACGAGCCTACATGCGGCCCACTGGTAAAGTTAAACCGTGTAGGCTATCACGGCGATATGATAGGCGTTTACAAATTCCGCACTATGTACTCCTACTCAGAGTACCTGCAGCCCTATATGCTTGAGTATGAGGGGCTCCAGGAGGGCGGCAAATTCGCTCACGACTACCGCGTGAACGGATGGGGCAAGCTGCTCCGCAAGTCTTGGCTGGACGAACTACCAATGTTCATCAACGTCCTCAAAGGACAGATGAAGCTTGTTGGCGTACGCCCGTTGAGCAGGCATTACTTCAGTTTGTACACGCCGGAGATGCAGGACTTGCACATCAGCGTAAAACCAGGCCTGCTGCCCCCCTTCTATTACGACGAGCACTCCCCTGTCACCCTGGAGGATGTACAGGCATCGGAGAAGCGCTATATCGACGCCTACCACTCACGCCCCTTCGCTACCGACTGGCGATATTTTTGGGGCACGGTAGGCAACATTTTGTTTAAGCATAAAAGATCGCATTAAGTATATGGCAGAAGAGAAGTGGGACAGTATCATAGAACCTAAGGACAAGCTCCTGTCGGTTGATTTCAAGGAACTTTGGCGCTACCGCGACCTGTGCTCGCTGTTTGTCAAGCGGAATATCATCACCCAGTACAAGCAGACCATCTTGGGACCTGTTTGGTTCGTGGTGCAACCTGCGCTCACCGTGATCATGTACATGATCGTTTTCGGCGGCATTGCCGGCATTCCTACCGACGGAGTCCCCCGCCCTCTGTTCTACCTTGCCGGCACGTGTATGTGGAACTACTTTTCCGAGTGCCTCACCAAGACGTCGAACACTTTCGTTGACAATGCCGGCATCTTCGGCAAGGTGTATTTCCCCCGCCTGGTGATGCCCATCGCCAATGTTATCAGCAACCTGTTACGGTTCGGCATACAGTTCGGGTTCTTCGTGCTGATCTACGTCATCTACTTCTTTGTCGACCCCACTTGCCATGCACATCTCAACTGGTACGCCCTTTTGTTCCCGGTACTTATTGCCATGATGGCCGGCCTGGCGCTGGGCTTCGGCACCATAATCAGCTCAATGACGACGAAATACCGCGACCTCCAGGTACTGTTCTCGTTCATCGTCCAGCTGTGGATGTATGCCACTCCTATAGTTTACCCTCTGAGCCAGACAAAGAGCATGTTCTGGCTTGGCATCCCCGTCCACAAACTCATGTGCCTCAATCCCGTAACGCCTATTATCGAAACCTTCAAGTACGGCTTCCTCGGCGCCGGCGACTTCGTGGGCTGGAGATGGCTGATATATAGTTTTGTATTTATGATTGTACTTCTGACCCTTGGCATAGTCATCTTCAACAAGGTACAGAAAAGTTTTATGGATACGGTGTAAAACATATTATTTCTGATTTTTGCCATGCCATTAGTTTCAGTAATTGTTCCCTGTTATAATCAAGCCTCTTTTTTGTCTGATGCCTTAGATTCAGTATTAGCGCAAACATATACCGACTGGGAATGTATCATCGTAAATGACGGTTCAACCGATAATACCGAAGAGGTTGCAAAAACATATATCGATAAAGATTCTCGCTTTGCATATGTGCATAAGAATAATGGTGGGCTTCCTTCTGCCAGAAATTTCGGAATCAGCAAGAGTTCTGGAGATTTCATTCTCCCCCTGGACGCTGATGACTTAATTGGAAGTTCATATTTGGAAAAAGCGATATCACGCTTTAAGAGTTTTCCAGAGACGAAACTTGTCTACTGTAAAGCCGCGAAATTCGGCCATGTTTCTGGTGCCTGGTCATTAGGTGAATATAGTTATGATGCCTTCATTTGGAAGAACATGATTTTCTGTAGTTGCATATTTCGACGTGCCGATTATGATAAAACAACAGGATACAACGAAAATATGCGGTTTGGCTATGAAGACTGGGATTTTTTACTGTCCCTGCTAAAGCCTGATGATAATGTGTATTGTATAGAAGATACTTTATTTTTCTATCGTATTAGAAAGGGAACTATGACAAAGTCGATGACTCCTCACATGGAGTTCACGCTAAAAAAAATAGTTTCAAATCATCCTGATATTTACGAGAATTATCTCACAGATATAATATGGCTTAAAAGATTGGTTGAATACTATCGGGATGGATTACCCTACCGAATTGGAGCAAAGATACTTCGACCTTATAGGTTCATTAAAAGTTTCTTTACTGGAAGGAAGTATATAGATAAATAGTCCTTTAATGGAAACAAAACGAACACTGATATCTGTAGTCATTCCAAATTATAACCGTGCAGAAACGGTTGGGCAAGCCATTGACAGTATTCTAAAACAGAGAGTTAATGCAGAAGTCGAAATTATCATTGGCGATGACTGTTCAACAGACAATGCAAGGGAAGTCCTTCTCAAATTTAAAGAACAGTATCCAGGTATAATCCATCTCATTTTTCATGAGGAAAATATAGGGCTGGGAGCGAATTGGGCAACATGTATCAAGGCATGTCGGGGGAAATATATTTGCAACTGCGACAACGACGACTACTGGCACAATCCGGAAAAGCTCCAGATTCAATTAGATTATATGGAAGCCCATGCCGATTCTAATGTGCTGATTACCAATCATCGTACACATAATCGTACAACGGGGGAGATAATAGAAAAAAAAGCCTATATTGACCGTTCCATTCCTCTTGTGGACGCCATCATGCGTGGGCATACGAGTTGGTGTAATGCAACGATTATGTATCGGGCGTCTTTCCTATTCAGCCATTTGAATCTGGAGGATTTTATCAAGTATCGATTCACCTTGCAGGATTGGAACGCATGGGCTCTCATTTCGCCATGGACAGATTTTGACTTCATTCCTGACTCAACGGCAACCTTCGGGATAGAGACGACCTCCATTACAAGACCTGAGAGTTATGAGAAACTCGCTTCGCGCATGCTTCGAGAAAAGGACACATATCTTTATGTTTGCAACCACTTGCCATCTAAGTATCACTATTCCGCCACTGATGCAGAGTGGGATCGGTACAAAAATGACTTGCTGCTCTCCATGGCATTCCGGCGATTCGATTATAAAAATGCTCGGGTATTCTCAAGGAAGGCTAATGCTTATAACAAAAAAAGACGTTTTGCCTCGAACCCCATATCTTTCTACTCTTATTGTTTCCTCGCCAGAATCAAAAGGTTTGTCAAAAAACATTAGACGTGAATAACATAGAAAAAAATACTGGCTGCAGTTTACCAGCACACAAACACTATCCCACGACCTTTAGTGATGGTGGCCGATTAACATCCCGAATAAGGAGTCAGATGTAGGATGTCTGATGTGGATGCTCTAAGATAAGTATGAAGGTCGTTCACTTGTCAACATTGGATTATGGCGGAGCCGGCCTTGCTGCGCTTCGTATCCATTTGTCGCTCCGGACAATGGGTATTGACAGCACATTGCATGTGTCAGAAAAAAATTGTTCCGAAGAATCGGTCGTTGAAGTTGAAAAAGCAACTTGGAATAGTTACAAACTTCCGCGGAATCGCTTCCTCAATCGTTTAATGCGGTTTATGCTGCGGCATGGCCCATTCAAAACCGAAAGCGAAAAAGACAAAAAATACCTTCGTGCCGTCGCGCCGCAAAACAGGTCTTTGTTCACATCTCCAATTTCAAGTTATTCTCTATGTGACCATCCGGCAATCAAGGACGCTGACATTATTCACCTTCATTGGATAGAGAATTTTGTTGACTACAGGTCTTTTTTTGCTTCTATCAACAAGCCGGTGGTTTGGACTGCCCATGATGAAAATATCGGCTATGGTGGGTTTCATTATAAGCAGATCTTCATTCGTTATTATCCATATTACAAGCATCTGGAGGATAAATACTCCGACATCAAAAGAAAGGCTCTTTCCCGAATTGGAGATTTGACAATGGTTTCACTGTCCCAAGAGATGGATGACTTTTGCCATAATGACTCCTTTATGAAAGACCGGACCTCGGTAATTATTCCAAACTCTGTCGATTACCATAAATTCGTCATTCAGGATAAAGAATTTGCAAGACGAGTCATTAAAGTCCCGGAGAACAGTATAGTATTTGTGTTTTGTGCATATAATATTGACGACCCTTTCAAAGGGCTTAATGTACTGCTGGAGGCCCTTGAGACTTTATCCATTCCAAACCTTGTATTGCTTTGTGTCGGCAAAGGTAATGTCCCTCGCCGGACAAATATCAAAATATACAAAGCAGGCTTGGTAATTAACGAGGACTTCTTGTCTCTTCTGCTTTCTGCGGCAGATTTGTTCGTCTTGCCGTCTTGTCAGGAGGCCTTTGCCCAAACCCCGCTTGAAGCCCTCTGCTGCGGAGTGCCCATAGTTGCTTTTCCAGTCAGCGGGACATCATATCTAATTAATGAAGACAATGGAATAAGGTGCAATGGTTTTACCGTTAATGCGCTGATAGAAGGTATTCAAAAGGCCCTTGAAACCAAATATGACCCAAGCAAAATCAGACAGGATATTATCAACCGCTTCTCTCCGGAACTAATAGCGGAGAGGTATGCAGATTTATACGAAAGCATTATTACACGCTGTTTAAGATAATCAGATGAGTACTGCAATTGAATTCAATCATGTAGGAAAACAATACCGGCTGGGACTTGTGTCGACAAGGACCCTCAGCCATGACCTGCACCGTTGGTGGCAGATGAACATTCTGAAAAAGGAAGACCCCTATTTGAGAATCGGAGAGACAAACGACCGTACGAAAGCCGGTACCAGCGAATATGTATGGGCCCTAAAGGACATAGACTTCAAGGTCGAACAGGGGGATGTGATCGGCATCATTGGAAGAAATGGCGCAGGCAAGAGCACGCTACTGAAGCTCCTATCCAAGGTAACCGGCCCGACAGTAGGCTCTATCCGCGCCCGCGGCCGTATCGGTGCACTTCTGGAGGTCGGCACCGGTTTCCACCCGGAAATGACTGGGCGTGAAAACATTTATATGAACGGCGCGATCATGGGAATGAGCAAAGCAGAGATATCAAAAAAATTGGACGAAATCATTGACTTCTCAGGCTGCGAACGCTACATCGACACTCCTGTCAAGCGCTACTCCAGCGGTATGACGGTACGCTTGGGCTTTGCAGTAGCGGCTCACCTGGACCCCGAAATTCTTGTAGTTGACGAGGTTCTCGCAGTTGGTGACGCCGAATTCCAGAAAAAAGCCATCGGCAAGATGCAGGACGTGAGCAAGGGCGAAGGAAGGACGGTGCTGTTCGTGAGTCATAATATGGCGAGCATTCAGAATCTCTGCAAAACAGGAATCCTTTTGGAAACAGGTCAGATTAAGAAGACCGGACTTGTAGGAGATGTCGTCAATGCCTACATTTCAAACAATTTGCAGGAGATCGGGGATGTCTCTCATTTAACAGAATTCAGGCGAATCGGAGTAACGACAAAAGAAATCGAGTTTTTGGAACTCACAAGGAATATCCCGTTCAAGTCTGACAGCAATAAAGATATTGTCTTTACGGCAAAAGTCAAACGGAATGTCATTACCGTAAAGACTTTTCAGTTTACTACATTGATAGACAATGTGGCTCTTGGTGGCACAAGAGTTGGCATGGCTTATTCTCAGGAAATCACTTGGCCAGAAGGGAAAAATATAGCAGAATTCGAGATTCGCATCCCTGAGCACCATCTTGCACGTGGAAAATACATTTTGGATGTATGGGTCGGGCAGGGAGATATCACCTCTTCATACAAGTATTTTGACTCCGTATATGATTCGTTGACTTTTGAAATTGACACTATCAACGGAACTCCAATCAGCGAATGGCATAGTTACTGGGGTGAGGGCATCTGGGCTTCAAAAGTTCAATCACTATAAATGATTCTTCATCTTTTACACGACGATAAGTTTGGAGAATATGCCATAAGACAATTCTCGGAGGAAAAGATGTGCTCCGAGTTTATAGTTGTCACGCATTCATATGCTCCTGATTGTTCTGACAAATTTGAAGGGTTACAGACAATACGGGCGGACCGGGAAGAATTCCAAAACCTTCTTCAGCACTTAGGAGATTACAAAGCCATTGTTCTTCACGGTCTATTTTATCCCTGGCAGGAGAGCGTCCTGCGCGCTGTGCCCAATCATGTGAAAGTTGCCTGGGTCTTCTGGGGCGGAGATATCTATGGTCGGAAAGATATTGCGGCTAATTACCTATCCACCTCTTCACAATGGCTTCAACGGAAACAAGATATCAAGAGGCTCATCAAAGGGAAAAAGGAGTTGTCCAGGTTTGAAATCCCCTATGAATTATTGCAGAGAATTGATTACTGCCTTACAGACATTCCGGAAGATTTTGCCTTCGTTAAAAAGTACTTTAATTCCGATATTAAGGAATTGTGGTACAACTACTATTCAGTTGAAGAAACCATTGGTGAACTAGTTAACGCGGAACATGATGGCGATAACATTCTGCTCGGGAACTCAAGCAGTTTAGAATGTAACCATATTGACGGAATGAGGCAACTCAAGAAGTTCAAGCTTGGCTCCTCAAAAATAGTTGTGCCGCTTAGTTACGGGGAGTCTTGGATAAGAAAAGCCATTCTGAAGAAAGGAAGACGCATGTTTGGCGACCGTTTTATGCCGCTTATATCTTTCATCCCTAGGCCGGAATATAATCGTATTATCCAAAGTTGCTCTGTCGTAGTAATGCCTCATTATCGGCCTCAGGCTTTCGGCAATATCCTTACTGCGCTATGGCTTGGATCCCGGGTTTACTTGAGTAACCGGAACCCACTTCTTCCTTTTTTCAAGCGGATTGGAACAGTCATCTTTTCATTTGAGGACGATTTAAGTCCGGACAACCAGACATCTCTGAGTCCTTTATCCGTCGACCAAATGGAGCAAAACCGTAAGATTATTGCTTCAATTTATGGAAGAGATGCGATGCACAAAAAAAACCTGGAAATCGTTAACGTCTTGAACTCATAATGCCTGGCTTCATAATTCATATCGGGCAAGAGCATTTTGCCTTTTCGCCTGAGAAAAGAAAAAAACTGAAAATAGACAGTATTGCCGGAAACGGATACTCCGTTGAAAGGAGGGTCGTGAACAAATTCATGAACGACAGGCTCTTCTTTGAAGATGAACTATATCTGGTCATCGTTGAAGGTGTCGTTTTGAACACCCACGAATTAATGCAGCAGTACGCTTCCGATTCTTGGAAGCAGTGCATTATAAGAATGTATCAAACAAAGGGAGAGCCCTTCTTTAATTCGTTCCGAGGATCTTTTTCAGGTGCCCTGTTTGACAAAAAGAAAGATAAATGGTTGATATATACTGGGCAAACCGGCGAAAAGCAGGTGTTCTATTCCCAAACCCCTGGTGGGCACCTCTTTGGTTCTGAGATGCGCTTTATGGTTGATTGTCTCAAATACAACCATATACCGGTAACCATTGATGAGACCGGAGCTTACATGTCATTAACCCATGGTTTTTGCTTCGAAGACCGGACACTGGTCAAGGAAGTTCATAAGCTGACCGCCGGTCATTATCTCCGGCTTTCTTCAGACGGACTGGAAATCATCCGATATCATCGATTTTCCAATAAACCAGATAACAGCATAACTCAGGAACAGGCCATTGAAACAATTGATGCGCTTTTCCGTCAGGCTATAATGCGCCAATTTGAGAAAGACCGTGAATATGGCTATCGGCATCTGACTTGTCTAAGTGGCGGTTTGGATTCCAGAATGACCGCATGGGTGGCGCACCAAATGGGTTATACAGACCAACTCAATATCACATATTCCCAATCCGGTTACTTGGATTTCTCCATAGCCCAGCAAATCGCAATTGACCTTCATCATGACTGGTTGTTCAAGCCACTGGATGGCGGCGACTGTGTCAATAAAATAGAAGAAATTACTCCATTAACATTTGGAAGCGCAAATTTCTTCGGTCTGTCACATGGCAAAAGCATGGAGGACTTGATTAATTATGAGCCTTTTGGCATCATTCATACTGGACAGATTGGCGATGCTGTGATTGGTACTTTTTTCAAAAAGAATCAATATAATACACACATTGAAATCGGGCAGGGCGCTTATTCTTTTGAATTGATCGAAAGACTTAAAGATTATAAGTTTGTTGATTACTATGAAAACGAGGAGATATTCTGTCTATATACACGTGCTTTTACTGGAGCCAACCAAGGTCTTCTGACCTTTCAAGAAAATTCAGAAAGTTGCTCTCCTTTTACTGACGTGGATTTTCTCGAATATTGCTATAGCATTCCTCTATCCCTTCGTTTTGGACACAAAATTTACTTTGACTGGATTCTGTCCAAATATCCAGACGCAGCAAAGTATGTTTGGGAGCATACCGGCAAAATAATTGAGCCCTTCGTGAATAAAGATTTGCATTATTGGCATATCAAAGGATACGATATCCCCACTTTTTCCAATCCCGAGTTCAGTAAATGGGCGAAAGGTTTCATTCTACGTCGCCTCGGGCTACGACAGAAAGGGCAAAAACCCAAGACGATGGTTCTCCTAAGTAAAAGCAATATGAACCCGGTCGATTATTGGTACACAACAAATCCAGGTTTTAAGGGATTCTTGGATAAGTATTGGGAAGATAATTGCAAGTACCTCCCTGCTGGGGTGCTCGCTGCGGATATGACACACCTTTTCAAGGATTGTGCGGTTTATGATAAACTCCAATGTTTATCAGTCCTTGCCGCTGTCAAACTGATTGAATCATGAAAACCCTGGCAGTAATAGGAGCAAGCTACCTGCAGCTGCCTCTGGTTAAAAAGGCAAAGGAGATGCTGTTGCGCGTCATATGCTTCGCATGGAAGGAGGGTGCTGTGTGCGCAGATGAGGCAGACGTTTTCTATCCCATTTCAATTATTGAGAAGGAGGATATTTTGGATGTTTGCCGCAAAGAAAGAATTGACGGCATTTGTACAATAGCCTCAGATGTCGCGGCGCCGACCGTCGCATACGTAGCAGAAAAAATGGGCCTAACCGGTAATAGCTATGCTGCCAGCGTCATTGCCAACAATAAGTATCTGATGCGAGAAGCATTCCTAAAGGCCGGCATCCCATGCCCCAGATTTAAACGCGTTACAAATCCAGACGAAGTTAAATCCGAAAACTGGGAGTTCCCCCTCATCGTCAAGCCTTGTGACAGATCTGGTAGTTTGGGCGTTCGAAAAATAACAGACATAAGCGGTTTGGTGCAAAGTGTCGAAGACGCAATTGCCTTTTCCTTTAAGAAAGAAGCCATTGTAGAACAATATATTGATGGCAGGGAGATCAGCGTAGAATTCATTTCTAACAATGGTCGTCACTTTCCACTATCCATTACCGATAAAGTTACAACCGGTGCTCCCCATTTCGTTGAGTTGGAACATCACGAACCAGCACAATTAAATCAGGAACAATATAACGAAATATATAGCTTGACTTGTCGAGCTCTTGATGCGCTTGGAATTACGAACGGAGCCTCTCATACGGAGTACAAGATTACGGAAGACGGCAATGTTTCCATCATTGAACTGGGGGCCAGAATGGGAGGTGATTTCATCGGCTCCGATCTTGTCCCACTATCAACCGGATACGACTTTGTCAAAGGCGTAATCCAAGTCGCATTAGGGGAATTTAAAGAACCTATTATCGCGAGGAACTGTTTTTCCGGAGTATTTTTTCTCTGTAAGGAAACAGAACGTCTTCTACCTTTTTTCCAAAAAAGAAGGTCTCTTCCGTGTATAACACGGATAGAAACGGAACGCCCGGTATTAAAATCAGTAACATGTAGTGCGGACAGATCCGGCTACATGATTTATCAATCGAACAGCAGACTTGTAATATGATTGATTTCAATCGCCCACATCTGACGGGTAACGAGGTAAAGTATATTCAAGAAGCAGTAACAGACTTCCGCCAAATTTCCGGCAACGGTGTCTTTACAAAACGCTGCCAACACTTTTTTGAAGAGAAATACGGCTTCAAAAAGTGCCTGCTTACAACAAGTTGTACTGATGCTCTTGAGATGGCTGCGATCCTCTGCGACATTCAGCCGGGAGACGAGGTGATAGTACCGAGTTATACATTTGTTTCATCAGCACTTGCGTTTGTACGGGCAGGGGCGAAGATCGTCTTTGCAGACAGCATGGAACGTAATCCGAATATCGATGCCGAGACAATTGAAGCATTGATTACCCCTAGAACCAAGGTGATCGTCCCCGTCCATTATGCCGGTGTCGCCTGCGACATGGACAGGATCATGGAGATTGCCGGCAAGTATCATTTATTGGTCGTTGAAGATGCCGCACAAGCTATTGACTCTTTCTACAAAGGACGTCCTTTAGGAAGCATCGGCCACTTTGCGGCTTTTTCCTTCCATGAGACAAAGAATATTATCTCCGGAGAAGGTGGTATGCTGGTTGTTAACGATGACCGCTTCGTCCGTCGTGCAGAAATCATATGGGAAAAAGGGACAAACCGTGCCGAATTCTTCCGCGGAGAAGTCAACAAATACGGATGGTGTGACACAGGCAGTTCTTTTCTTCCAAGCGAGATTATTGCGGCTTTTCTTTGGGCTCAACTGGAAGAGATGGATTCCATTCAGAGTAAGCGGAAAGCTCTTTGGGAAGAATACTACCACCGCTTGAAACCGCTCGCCGATACCGGAAGATTCCATCTTCCAGATATACCAGCTTATGCCACTAATAATGCGCATATGTTTTACTTGGTATGCAACTCACTTGAAGAGCGAACGGCAATGATTCAGAGATTGAAAGAACATGACATCCAAGCAGTCTTTCACTATCTGAGCCTACACAGCAGTCCTTTTTACCGAACAAAGCACGATGGCCGTTCACTTCATCATTGCGACCACTATAGTGACGCCCTTGTCAGACTGCCCATGTTTTACGACCTGAAAACAGAGGACGTTGAAAAAATATATAATATAATTGCATTATGACCTTCGCTCCGATCATTGTCTTTTCTTACAATCGCCCGAACCATCTGAAACGGACATTGGAAGCTCTTTCAAAGAACGAATTGGCATCCGAGTCAGATTTGTTCATTTATTGCGACGGGGCTAAAGAGAATGCATCCGAGGAACAACTGAAAAATATTGCTCAAAACCGGATTGTCGCCCACTCTGCCCAAGGATTCAAAACCGTCCACGTTGTGGAACGAAAGAAGAACATTGGGCTGGCTAATAGTATTATCACTGGCGTTTCTGAAGTTATTGATGTATATGGCAGGGCCATTATCTTGGAGGACGATTTGCTCACATCCCCTTATTTCCTCAGATACATGAATCTTGCGCTTGACTACTATAATGGTCGCCCCGGAGTTATGTCCATCTCTGCAAACAGACCCCCAAGAGACAAGATGGAGATCCCTGACGACTATGAATACGATGTCTTTGTATGCCTAAGATCATACTCGACTGGATGGGCTACATGGAAAGAAAAATGGCATCAAGTGGACTGGTCTTTGGATTATCTTGAAGACTTCCTTAAGCATCCACATCAAGTTGAAGCATTTAATCGTGCCGGTGATGATATGACCGACCTGCTGATAATGCAGCGTGATGGTATAATAGATTCTTGGGCGATGCGATTCGGATTTGCTCACTTTAAAGAGCATGCGATTGCCATTCTCCCATGTATTTCCTATGTGGATAATATCGGTTTTGATGGGACTGGGAGGCACAGTGGGACTAATTTGACAGGTGAATATCGGAATGACTTATCACTGTGCGTTCAGAACCCCAAATTCGTTGATATTATTTATGAGGATACAAGAATTATTAATGCATTCTATAATCGATTCACAAAAAAGAAAAGACCTCTTTGGCAGAAAGCCATCAATTTTATATTCCGCAAATTACACAAGAAACCACCTTTCGTCATCAAGAAAAAAGTCTACTCTGAATGACTGCTGCCGTTGTGATACCCGTTTATTCGCCCGAACTTTCTGAAGAAGAAAAGATCTCTTTCAATCAGACAGTTAAAGTCCTCGGTAGGCACGATATCATTCTTGTCTGTCCCCGTGGCTTTGAGCATAGCAATTACGACAACCTGGCGGCTCAGCAAGGTGTAACCATGAAAAAAGAATGCTTTGAGGCTTCTTATTTTAATGGCATTCCCGGATACAACAGACTCTTATTGTCTCGTCATTTCTACGAAAGGTTCTCCAGCTATGATTATATCTTGATCTGCCAGTTGGATGCATTTGTTTTTAAAGATGAACTAGAGTATTGGTGCACACGAGGATATGACTTCATTGGTGCTCCACTTATCAGGAAATATGAAGACACCACGTTTTCTAATGTAATGCGAGTTGGGAATGGTGGCTTTTCTCTTAGAAAAATATCAAGCTTTCTGGCATACTTCAATTCCCGAAAGAATGTCATTCAGACAAGCGACATCGCCCAAAGGATAAGCCTACAGAAAAAACCATCTACCAGATTATTTGTATGGTTACTCATGTGGCTTGGATGGAGGAACAAACCTGCATCATTCGCCGCCCACTGGCGATACAACGAAGATGACTTCTGGAGCGGCGTATTGGATAAAAGCAAGTTTGCATTGAGAAAACCATCACCTGAAGAAGCGATGCTTTTTTCGTATGAGAGGTTCCCATCAGAATTGTTCAAATTAACCGGAAATAAACTTCCATTTGGCTGTCATGCTTGGAAGAAATACGAATTCAAAGAGTTTTGGAGCCAGTTTATTCCATATAAAGACATAAAAAAGTGATCAAAGCACAACATCAATAAAGCGGTAATTAATCCGAAATGAAACTAACCATCATCACAATCAACCGAAATAATACGGCCGGACTGGGAAAGACGATGCAAAGCGTCTTTTCCCAGACATGCAAGGAGTTTGATTATGTCGTTGTGGACGGGGCCAGCACGGACGGCAGCGTTGATATAATCAGTAAATATGCCTTTCTTTTCGGTCATCGCATGAAATGGATTTCAGAGCCGGATAAAGGAATCTACAACGCCATGAACAAAGGTATCGGGATGGCCTCCGGAGAATATGTGGAGTTCCTCAATAGCGGAGACTACCTAGCGGGGCCGGATGTGGTGGCGAGGATGTTAAAGGCACTGGAAGAGAATGCCTGCCCATCCATCCTTTACGGAAACATGATCAAGGACATGCCTAATGGCAAAATACTGAAAGACAGAGGTTTCGCGGGGCAGGACATTTCTTTCCTCGGGTTCTACACAGGAACATTGAATCACCCGCCAACTTTTATTCGCAGGGATCTATTTAATAAGTACGGACTCTATGACGAGAATCTAAAAATTGTATCTGACTGGAAATGGTTTATTCAGGCCATCATCCTAGGCGAAGAGAAACCGATTTATGCCGAGATTGATGTTGCGGTTTTTGATATGACCGGGATTAGCGAAACTAACCAGGAACTCAACAAATGCGAAAGACGACAAGTACTTGCTGAATTGTTCCCGCAAACCATTCTTGAAGACTATAATCACTGGGCGTTCCCGATTGCCCAGATTAAGCGATTGAAACGTCACCCGTGGGCGTATAAACTCGTATGGTTCTTGGAACGTTGCCTGTTCAAGATAGAAAAAAGGCAGGTTCTAAAGAGTCGAACTGTTCAGTATCAATAATGGTTGAGATCAGTTTCATCGTACCGGTTTACAACGTCGAGAAATATCTTAGGCGTTGTGTGGATAGTATCCTTCATCAGGGGTTGACGGAGGATCAGTTTGAAATCATTCTTGTAGATGACGGTTCTACTGACAGAAGTGGAGTATTCTGTGACGATTATTCCTTAAGGTGTAATAACATTTTTACAATTCACACCCAAAATCAAGGGCTGAGCGAGGCAAGAAATACCGGCATAACGGCAGCACGAGGAGAATACATTCAATTTGTCGATTCAGATGATTATCTAGCAGAGAACATAATCCCCTCTCTCCTAAAACAAATTCATTCCCAACAACTTGATGTTTTAAGGTTCAATTATGAAAATGTCAACGAGAATGAAGAAATAATCCACCCATACAAATCTCCAAAACTATACGTAAACTATTCAAATACCATTACAGACGGTTTGACGTTCCTTTCGGATAGGCTGGGTTATGGATGCTACGCATGGCAATTCGTCGTGGACCGGAAGATTGCAAATAATTTTCCCTTTATGATGGGGCTTCACTTTGAAGATACGGAATGGGTTTCACGGATGCTGCCAACGGTAAAAAGGATCTCTTCCACTCCTGATGTCGTCTATTTCTATAGGTCTCGAAGCGGTTCAATCACAAAAGGAAGAGATCAAAGCCTGATACTGAAAAATGTCGAAGACCAACTTAAGATTATCACTTTATTGAAAGAACGTAGCCGGTATTTTTCTCGCCCGGACTGGTTCAACGGAATGATATCCCATATATCATTATCACTTCTATCTCTGACAGTAGAATTCTTGTACGAAGATCGAAAACGAATTCTTGATTCTTTGGACAAGCTCGATGTGTATCCATTGTCCTCATACAAGATGACCCGTCATGCAAAGAGAAAGATTTTTCTAATCAATATCTCACCCTCCTTGTTTTGTTTCATTTACCATCTTAGGCTACTACTGTAATGATTCCAAAAACCATCCACTACTGTTGGTTTGGACGAGGCCCTATGCCGGAGCTGTCGCGCAAGTGCATTGACTCCTGGCATATGCACATGCCGGATTATGAGTTTAAACTATGGAACGAAGACTGTTTCGACATCAGTTCCAATCAATACGTAAAAGAGGCCTATGAGGCTAAAAAGTATGCCTTCGTTTCAGATTACGTCAGGCTACTCGCATTATATAGGGAAGGTGGCATTTATATGGATACTGATGTGGAAGTCTTCAAATCATATGACCCTCTCCTAAACCTTACCGGTTTTATCGGTTTCGAGGGCACAAAGTACCATCCCGTCGGTACGGGAACAATTGCATGTCAAGCAAAAGGAGAGTGGGTCACAGAACAGCTTCATGCTTATGATAACGTTCATTTCATAAAGCCCGATGGAAGCTATGATCTCACGACCAACCCCACAAGGATTACTGATATTATGGTAAAACAAGGCTTCATCCAAAATGGGGAAAAACAAGTCTATAAAGATATGCATATCTTCCCTGTGGATTATTTTTGTCCCAGACAAACAACTGGCGAAATACTCATCACCGAAAACACATACTGCGACCATCATTTCATGGGAACGTGGGACAGTACACCTAAAGGACTGAAGTCCCTAATTCTCAGTTTGTTTCCCCAATCCGGAAGAATCGGCATCATCAAATTGAAGAGGAGAATAGAAAGGCTATGCAAACGCTGAACAGATACTTCCTCCGCAGAGCTACCATTTTATACATTGTCTCTTTGACGGTGGTTCTGCTAGTTTTCTTCTCCAACTTCATGCAGTGGTACTGGGCCGCAATGGGACTGCTGGAGGTTACACTATTCTACTACCTTTCCTCCTCTTGGGAAAACACATGGAGCAAATCGTCGGAAAAGTCTTTCGAGAAGACCCTGTTTGCCGTAACCGCGATATCCCGCATTGCATGGATTCTGCTATATTACTTGTTTACCATGGCGGTATGGCATACTCCTTGGGAGCAACCTATCGGTACTTCAATGGATTCGGTCGGATACTATGGCGAGGCCATGTGGCTGGCAGAAATGATAAGACAAGGCGACATCTCTCCTTACTTGGATTATGTCAATCCTTCCGATGCCGGCTATCCGGTTTTTCTTGCTCTTTTGAGTTTGATCATCAAAGATAACATCCTGCTCACCCGTCTTCCAAATGCTCTGTTCGATGCTTGGACGGTAATCCTGACGTACCGTATCGCCAAAAGGAACTTTGGAGAGAAAAACGGACGGATTGCTGCTATTTTTACCATTCTGATGCCCCAAATGCTTTTCTACGCCGGTGTAACGATGAAAGAATCGATGATGCTCATGCTGACGATGTGGGCGCTGGAACGTGGAGACAAAGCTATTCGGCAAAAAGATTCCAAAGTCTTGAGCATCATAGCCTTTGTATTGTTATCCCTGATCGTATCCTTCTTTAGGACAGCCCTGGCTTGGGTGTTGGTTCTCGCATTCATTTGCGCTCTGGTCTTTTCTTCCGACAGAATTATGAAGGCCTCGCGACGCTGGACAATTATCCTTACAATTGCACTTGCCGGGGTGACAATTTTCGGCGGAACTATTATCGAGCAGACTGAAGATCTGCTCGAGCAAGTTGATTCAGAGGGCCAGAACTTTGAATATCGCGCAAACCGTAAAGGCGGTAATACCCTTGTATCTAAAATGAGCAAAGCCGTCTTCGCTCCCATCATGTTTACTTTGCCTTTCCCTACCATGGTAGAAATAGAAGGGCAGAATATTCAACAGCTCCAAAACGGCGGTTTTTATCTAAAAAATATTCTATCCTTCTTCTGCGTCTTTGCTCTGGTCCTTTTGTTGATAACAAAAAAATGGAGAGGTAATGTTTTAATAATAGCCTTTCTTTTAGGGTACTTAATGGTTCTTGCCCTAAGTTCTTTTGCCCAATCTGGCCGCTTTCACCATCCGGTAATTCCGATGGAACTGATATTCGCCACTTTCGGAATCAACAACATTAAAAACAGGAAACAAGCCTCATGGTTCGATATGTTTCTGGCCTTTGAGTTCGTTGTTATAATAGCCTGGAATTGGTTTAAGCTAAAAGGAAGGGGACTTATGTGATGAATGTCTTATTATTACATAGCGGAAACGCCGTAAATTCAAGTAAAGATTACACCTTCGTGCAGGAACAAGGTAATGCCTTGTCCAACAAAGGTATCAGCGTGTATTATTTTGCCGTGAAAGGCAAAGGGGTAAAAGGATATCTCAAAGCTCTGCCAGCCCTGAAGAAAGCTGTCAACGATAATGAGATTGACTTGATCCACGCTCATTATGGATTGTGCGGAGCTTTAGCTGTCCTACAAAGGAAAGTCCCCGTGGTTATCACCTTTCATAATGGAGAAACTTTGACAAAAAAAGGAAAGTTGATATCCAGCTTGGCGGCATGGAGAAGTTCTTACAATATCTTTGTTGCACAACACATCAAGGATAAGCTTTATAAAACCCCGACCCGGTATTCCATAATCCCTTGCGGTATAGATTTACACTTACTGCCTATCGTGAACAAACTAGAAGCACGTTCTTCCATGGGATTACCTGACGGCATGCCGAATATCCTGTTTGGCGGCAGTTTTAATAATAAACGGAAAAACTACCCCCTTGCCGCAGAAGCGGTCTCACTTTTACCCTATAAAGTTAACTTGATAGAGATGAAAGGTTTCAACAGGCGCCAGGTAAATCTCCTTCTTTGCGGATGCGATCTTCTCCTGCTCACTACTCTAAGCGAGGGTTCCCCACAAGTAGTCAAGGAGGCACTTGCATGCAACTGCCCTGTTGTCGCGACCTGCGTTGCAGACATTCCGGATCTTCTTTCCGGGGTATCCAAATCGTACGTAACCGGATTTGATGCCAAAGAAATAGCCGACTGTATTGATAGTGTCATCAAGTCTGATGGGAGATCTGACGGCAGGCAAAAAATCGAAGAAATGAAGTTGGATAATCCAGCTATCGCCGACCGCCTTATTGCCGTTTATCAAAATGTCCTGAATCGCAAAAATGAGCCAGAGCAATAACATTGAAGTAATTGCATTTTATCTTCCACAGTATTACCCGACCCCGGAGAATGACGCTTGGTACGGCCCCGGTTTTACGGAGTGGACGAACGTCGGCAAGGCCAAGCCCCTGTTCAAGGGGCATTATCAACCAAAAGTTCCTGCTGATCTGGGGTATTATGACTTAAGGATTCCGGAGGTCAGGGCAAAACAGGCCGCACTTGCAAAAGAGGCCGGTATTTCTGCATTCTGTTATTATCACTATTGGTTCGGAAACGGCAAGGAGGAACTTGACATGCCACTGAAAGAAGTTATTCGTCTCAAGGAACCGGATTTCCCTTTCTGCCTCTGCTGGGCCAATCATTCTTGGTTTAAAAAGACTTGGGATTCCGCAACCAATACGCTTAATAATCAACCGCTTATCAGGCAGGAATACCCTGGTGAAGCGGACATCGACTACCATTTCTATTCGCTTCTTGACTGTTTCAAAGACAGCAGATATTATAAAATCAATGGAAAGAACGTCTTTGTTATTTACCATGTAGACGAGATGCCTGACGCAAAACTGTTCATTGACAGATGGCAGGAACTTGCAGCTAAAGAGGGACTGCCTCCCTTTACGTTCATGGCATACGCAGACGACCAAGCACGGACTACTCATACTGCATTCAAGTTATGTGACAGCATCATTCTCAGTTGCAAATACAACATCGAGTCAACAGGTTCATCAAGAAGCATCAGAAAACTCTCCAGTTTTGCCAGGTCTTTATTCTCTAAGTGTCTTGGAATACCTCTCAACAAGTTTAATTACAAAAACGTACGACAAAAGTTATTGTCTTCCTCCTATAGCAAGGAGGGTATTCTTCCCGTACTGTACCCCAACTGGGACAATACGCCTCGGCGGGAAGCCGGAGCCTTGATCCTGCACGACGCCACCCCTCGGCAGTTCTATCTCCATTGCAAGGAAGTCTTTAGCCTTATCAAAGACAAGCGGGACAAGACTGTTTTCCTTAAATCATGGAACGAATGGGGCGAAGGCAATTATATGGAGCCCTGCCTGAAATACGGGCACGGATATATCGACGCACTTCATCAATCCTTGTCGGAAACCTTATGAAAATCCTTATATATCTTGGCCATCCGGCCCATTTCTACAACTACAAGAATGTCATCCCAAGATTGAAGGAAGACGGACATCAGGTAGAGATTCTCATCAAGAAGAAGGACGTTCTGCAGGAACTGCTGGACAATGCCGGAATCCCGTACCACAACATACTCAAGGAAGGGCGTAAAGATTCCGCGCTTGGCATTTTATGGGGCACCCTGAAACGCGCATGGCGGTTGAACGCCTTTTGCTCGCAGTTCAAGCCGGACATCCTGACAGGAACCAGCGTAGAGAATTCCTGGATTGGGAAACTCCGGCACATCCCGGTCATAAACATCAATGAGGATGATGCCGATGTGGTGCCAAAATATGCCAAACTCAGCTATCCTTGGGCGACGGTCATCCTCACTCCCACTGTATGTGACAATGGAAAGTGGAATAGCAAGTCCTGCAAATACAATAGCTACCACGAACTCGGCTACTTGCATCCTGACAATTTCACTCCCGACAGAAGAATTGTAGAGCAGTATTTTCCAGTGGACACGCCTTACTTCCTTATACGTTTTGCGAAACTGAAGGCACATCATGATGTCGGAATCAAGGGAATCAGCGCCGACATTGCAAGTGAACTCATCCACATTCTTGAACCCCATGGCCGCATTTTCATCTCTTCTGAAAGAGAACTGGAGCCCCAGTTTGAACCTTACAGAATCCATATAAAGCCTATAGACATGCACCACGTGATGGCCTTTGCAGATATTTATATCGGTGACAGCCAGACCATGGCGGCAGAGGCGGGAGTATTGGGAGTCCCCTTCATCCGATTCAATGATTTTGTTGGAAGACTAGGGTATCTCCGTGAGCTGGAAGATTTCTACCTGCTTGGATACGGCGTCAAAACCAATGAGACTAACAAGCTGTTTGATACAGTGCAAACACTTCTTTCCATGCCAAACAGGAAACAAGTGTTTCAGGAAAGGCGGAGAAAAATGCTCTCCGAAAAGATTGACTTTGCCAAGTTCCTTACTCGGTTTATCGAAGATTATCAATATAAATCCAATCTATGATCAACATTATCGGCCTCGGATACATCGGCCTGCCGACCGCCCTCATGCTTGCCGCCCACGGACATGAGGTAGTGGGAACGGACTACAATCAGCAACTCGTTGAAACTCTGAAGGAAGGGCGAACAACTTTCAAGGAGGATGGACTGGAAGAGCTCTTCCGTGAAGCCGTCGCCAAAGGCATACGCTTCACCACAGAATATCAAAACACGGAAATGTACATCATTTCCGTACCCACTCCATACGACAGATTTTCCAAAAAAGTCGATCCGAGTTTCGTAATAAGCGCTGTAAAAACCGTTCTCGACCACTGTCCCGACGGCGCCACACTTATCATCGAGAGCACCATATCCCCCGGAACCATAGACAAGTCGGTACGTCCCGTTATAGCCGTGTCCGGAAAGCAAGTGAACCTTGTCCATGCGCCGGAGCGCATTATTCCTGGCAATATGGTGTACGAGTTGCTTCATAACAATCGCACCATAGGGGCAGACGACAAGGCCATCGGTGAAAGAGTCAAGGGCATCTACGCCAGTTTCTGCCAGGGCGAGATTGTGGTAACGGATATCCGCACGGCCGAAATGACCAAAGTCGTAGAGAATACGTTCCGCGCTGTGAATATCGCCTTTGCTAATGAGCTTGCGCGTATATGCCGGCATGACAATATGGATGTATATGAGATAATCCGAATCTGCAACATGCACCCAAGAGTGAACATACTGCAACCTGGTCCAGGCGTTGGCGGGCACTGCATCAGTGTGGATCCATGGTTTCTTGTGGGTGACTATCCATCCCTTGCTAAAGTTATAGACGAGTCAATGAAGACTAATGACGGGCAACCGGCATACGTCCTGAACCGTATTCACGACATCATGCACGAACGAGGCTTGAAGGACACTGCGCGCGTAGGTCTATATGGTCTTACCTATAAAGAAAATGTCGATGATGTGCGTGAGTCACCTACCCTTCAACTCCTGGAGTGTCAGGAACGTCATCTTGCCGCTCCGTTAAAGGTATATGACCCGTTTGTTACACAAAACATAGTTTCAAATCAGTACCATAATCTAAAGGATTTTCTAAATGATGTTGATATGGTAGTGATTATGGTTAAACACGAAGAGATAAAGCAAAACTGGGATCTGCTCAAGGGTAAAATAATCCTTGACTGCCACAATATTTGTCCCCTCCCTGGCGTTTATCATATTTAGATTCCAAAATCGGCGATTGCCGCCCCATAAGAATGACAAAAGTATTATTAGTATTCGGAACCCGTCCTGAGGCAATCAAAATGTGCCCTCTGGTCAAGGAATTTCAGAAGTATCTAACTGAATTTCAGACGGTTGTATGCGTCACTGGGCAACATCGTGAAATGCTTGATCAGGTGCTGCAGATCTTTGGAGTAACGCCCGACTATGATCTGAACATCATGAAGCAAGGTCAGGACCTGTTCGATGTAACCTCGCGTGTACTTACAGGCATGCGTGACGTTTTGGACGCCGAAAAGCCGGATGTGGTTCTCGTGCACGGAGACACCACGACAAGTATGGCGGCAGCATTAGCTGCATTCTATCGCCAAATACCTGTCGGGCACGTAGAGGCAGGGCTACGTACGCACAATATATATAGTCCCTGGCCGGAAGAGATGAACCGGCAGATTACCGGCAGAATTGCTACTTACCATTTCTCCCCCACTCCGCTCAGCCGACAGAACCTTCTGAACGAAGGGGTTGACCCTGAGAAGATTACAGTAACCGGCAACACCGTCATTGATGCGCTGCTATGGGTCGTGGAGAATGTGATGGAGAAAGGGTATGAACCAAAAGATCCTTCAGTTGCTTTGCTCTTTCAGAATGACAAGCTAAGGCAGAATGGAAGGCGTATGGTGCTTATTACAGGACACCGGAGAGAGAATTTTGGCGAAGGATTTATCAATATTTGCCAGGCCATCAAAGAACTTGCTAAAAATTACCCGGATGTGGATTTCGTGTATCCTATGCACCTCAACCCCAATGTCAGGAAGCCGATTAAAGAAATCTTTGGGGACCAGATTTCTCGACTACACCCTGCGGATTCCGCTCGAAATGACATCAACTTATACTTCATTGAGCCGCTAGATTATTTAGACTTTGTGTTCTTGATGAGTCGTAGTACACTGGTTCTTACCGACTCTGGCGGAATTCAGGAAGAGGCGCCGGGGCTAGGGAAACCGGTTCTTGTAATGCGCGATACTACTGAACGTCCGGAAGCACTTAAAGCAGGAACTGTTAGGCTGGTGGGAACTGATAAAGACCGCATTATCTCTGAAGTCTCCCGCCTGCTGGATGACCAAGACTACTACCGGGCAATGAGCCAGGCGGTTAATCCTTATGGCGACGGCAAAGCCTGTGGGCGTATAGTCGGATTATTCAAATAAAAAACTTAACTTTGTAAGTTGCATTAATGATTTAGAGCCATGAAGTTTAGGATTATACTTCCAAAAGCGATTATCTTTGCATTAGCCACTCTCTCCGCAGTGTCATGTGTAACTAACCGAAAAGTCGCATACCTCCAAGATATGAAGCATAATAGCCAGATTATGCTGGAGAATAGGTTTGAGGCGGTTATTAGCCCATATGATGAGCTAGACGTAATCGTTTCGAGTTTCGATCAAGAATTAGCTAAACCATTCAACATACAGAATGCAGCACGAGCAGCTTCCGGGGGCACCGGATACAGCCAAAACTTGGCGTATTTGGTAGACCAATACGGAAATATCGAACTACCTGTACTTGGCACAATCCATGCTGCCGGGCTCACGCGTCTACAGCTTCAAGAGCATGTACAGAAACTGCTAATTGACGGAGGTTATATCAGTGACCCTTATGTAATGGTCCGTTTCCGTGACTTTAAGATTTTCTTCCTTGGCTCCAACGGAGGCAAAGCTATTACGGTTCCCAACGAGCGTTGCACTTTTCTGGAGGCCTTAGCTCTTTCTGGAGACTTAAACATATACACTAACCGCAAAAAAATTGCAGTAATGCGTGAAGTGGACGGCCGCATGGTGATGCGCTATCTTGACCCTCGTTCATCTAAGGTGTTTTACGACCCTTACTTTATGATGCAGCAGAACGACTTCATCATTACTCGTGACTCCGGATATAAAAACTTCTTGGATTCATATTCGCAGTGGACTCCTTTCTTTAGTGCCTTTGGCACACTCACCAGCTTGGTTTCTCTCTATCTTGCCTACAGGACCTTCGAAAACACCTCTAAATGACCCCCTCAACTATGGCAAACACCAATCCGGAAAACGATCTCTCCTTCCTCGAGAAAAAAGACGCCAACGCGCTGTCTGGGAAAGATATTTTCTTTACCATTTTAAGAAATATACACTGGCTCATCATCTGCGGGCTCATTGGCGGAGCCATTGCATATTTCCTCAGCGATAAGGCAGACCGCATATATGAGAGCCACGCCAAGATACTGGTGACGTCCATTACCCGCAACAGGCTCGACAACGGCGCCTCAATGCTTGAGAATATAACCAACCGCCGTGTGGCCACCACAATGAACGCCATCAACGACGAGATTATTGTTCTCAAGTCGGAGACACCAATGCTGGAGGTAGCAAAGCGCCTGAACTTGGGCACCACATACAAATGCAAGACAAAGCTGGTCAAGCGCACCAAAGACCTATACAGGGAAGCACCTATCGCCGTCTCTTTCCCCGACCTTGGCGAAAACGATTATGCCACCATCACAGTGACTGTTCAGAAAGATTCCTCCCTCACAGTGCAGGTCGGCGAGAATGAGCCGGTACCCGGCAGGCTTGGCGATACCCTCTCAACCATGCTGGGACGTGTGGCTATACAGCCCACCTGGGCTCTAAGGGAACTCTACTTCGACAATCCGATTACAGTACAACACCTGAACATTGTTGATGTGGCTGCTGCTTACCGAGCCCGCACATCCATCGAACGCAACAGCACTTCTGACGGCATAATCAATTTCTCGCTTAAAGACACATCTCCTCTGCGTGCTGCCGACATTCTCAATGCTCTCATTACAGTGTACAACGAGAGCACAATAATCGAGAAGAAAAGAATAATCGAGCAGACCTCTGAATACATTAATACCAGAATTGCCCAGTTAAACTCCGAACTCGGCAGCCAGGAGGCCCAGATTGCATCATTTAAGCAGAATAACCAGCTTCTCAACCTCCAGGAATATGGCCAGGCATATATGGCCAAGAGCATCGAGACTTCAGAGGAGGTTGCAAGCCTGCGTGCACAAATCTCTCATGCCGAGTACCTGATGCAATTCACCAGCGTCAACACGGAGAATAAGCTCTTCCCCGTCACAATTAACATTGAAGATGAAAATATCAAAGGCACGATAGCCCGATTCAACCAGATAGTGCTCAAGCTCGACAAATACAAGGAGTCAGGCACTACCAACAACCCTATAGTTAAAGACCTCGAGCTCGAACAGGCATCACTCAAGAGCAACCTTAACCAGCTGCTTTCCAACTACATAAGTGCCATCAACCAGAAGCTTGGCCAGGCGCAGAGCATGAACCAGGAGGCCGTCGAAAAGATTCGCCGGGTACCTACCGGTCAGCTTTACATCGACAACCTCTCACGTGTTCAGGGCATTAAAGAGCAATTGTACGTCACACTCCTCAGCAAGCGCGAAGAGCTCCTTATCAGCCAGCCTTCCATCGAAGGAAACGCTAAGATTATTGACCGTGCCAGAGTTAACCCCGCACCCGTTGCTCCTAAGCCCAAGAAAGATGCTTTGATGGGCCTGCTCATAGGCCTGCTCATTCCGGCACTCGTCTTTATCATCCTCCGCATGCTCGACACCAAAGTCCGTTTCCGCAAAGACGTGGAGAACTATGTGGACATCCCCATCCTGGGCGAGATTCCTTCCAAGGACAAGAAGGACGAGCGCGAACTCGTTATTGCCGAGCAGAAGCGAGACCCCATCTCCGAGGCCTTCCGAATACTGCGAAGCAATATTGAGTTCACCCGAAAACCGGACCATACGGCCACCACGTACCTCTTCCTTTCACTTATGGAGGCTTCCGGCAAGACCTTCCTCACTTCCAACCTTGCCGCCAGCCTGGCACTGGTAGAAAAGAAAGTCATTCTGCTTGACCTTGACCTCCGCAAGGGTACACTTACCCACAAGTTCTCGTCGCGCAAGCACTCCGGCTTCTCCAATTACCTCTCCGGCAAGACCGACGATATTAACGAAATCATTCGCCACGACATTATTGCTCCCGGCGTAGATATCATACTCTCCGGACCGCTGCCGCCCAACCCTGCCGAGTTACTCAGCAGTAACCGTCTGGACGCTTTGTTCGCAATCCTGCGCCAGAACTACGACTTCATCCTCATAGATGCTGTCCCCGCCGGCCTGGTAGCCGACGCCAACATCCTCAAGCGCTTCGCGGACAACACTATATTCATCCTCCGTTCCAACAAGGTCGACAAGCGAATGCTGCCCGACCTCCAGGAACTCAAAGACAACAATGTCTTCCCCAACATGTCCATCATCATCAACGATGTACAGTACAAAAAGCATAAGGGATACGGCTACGGATACGGCTATGGTTACGGATACGGCTACGGATACGGCTATGGCTACGGATATGGCTATGGTTACGGATACGGCTTAGATGACGGAGGCAAGAAGCATCGCCGTCATGGCAAGAAGCACAAACAAGAGCAAGAAGAAAAAGAAGAAGAATAGCCCATGGCAAACTTTGCCCTCATAGGTGCGGCAGGATACATTGCTCCCAGACACCTCAAAGCCATAAAAGACACCGGCAACAATCTGCTTGCCGCATACGATAAGTTCGACAGCGTGGGAAGGCTGGACAGTTTCTTCCCGGAGTGCTCTTTCTTTACCGAGAACGAGCTGTTCGACCGCTTCTGCTCCAAGCAGATGCAGACAGCCGAGCCTCTGCACTGGATGAGCGTCTGCACGCCCAATTACACGCACGACGCATTCATCCGTTACGGCCTCAGGCTGGGCTGCGATGTCATCTGCGAGAAGCCCGTGGTGCTCAACCCCTACAACATCGACGCCCTCGAGAAGGTAGAACAGGAGACCGGCCACAAGGCATATAACATCCTGCAGCTCAGGCTCCACGACCGTATCCAGGCTCTCAAGAAAAAGATTGACGAAGGCCCCGCCGACAAGGTGTACGACGTCGACCTCACCTACATCACCTCCCGCGGCAAGTGGTACTACACCTCTTGGAAGGGCGACGTGCACAAAAGCGGCGGCGTAGCCACCAACATAGGAGTACACTTCTACGACATGCTGCAATGGATATTCGGTCCCGTTAAGGAGAATATAGTGCACGTGATGAGCTTCGACCGCGTGGCGGGCTACCTGGGCCTTGAAAAGGCCCGCGTGCGTTACTTCCTCAGCATCAACGCCGACTGCCTGCCTCCCAATGCCGTAGAAGGCGAAAAGCGCACCTACCGCTCGCTCAGCATCGACGGCGAGGAGTTCGAATTCAGCCAGGGCTTCACCGAGCTCCACACCCTCAGCTACCAGAAGATTCTCGCCGGCGAAGGATTCCGCATCAGCGAGGCGCGCCCCTGCATCGAAACGGTGAGCCAGATACGTAACGCCAAGCCCATCGGACTCAAGGGCGACTACCATCCTCTGGCGGCACTCCCCCTCTCTCCGCATCCGTTCGGCTGGACAGACAACCGATAATCCCCCATGCATCCGTTCCGAAACCTCCTGCTCATCTCTGTGGGAAGGGCCGATTCGCTCGAAAAGGTCCTCACGCCCGGAGAGTGGGGCAGGATGTTCCAAATGGCGCGTCACCAGTCCCTGCTGGCCATAATCTACGAGGCCGTGCTGCGTCTCCCCGAGCACCAGCGCCCGCCGCAGGAAATGATGGACAAGTGGAAGGAATACACAGACCTTACCGCCGGCATCTACAACCGCCACCAGAAGCACATCGAGCAGCTCAAGCTCATCCTGGACAAGATGGGACTACGCGGATGCATCCTCAAAGGCACAGGGCTCAGCCACCTGTACCCCAAACCGGAGCGGCGCCTCTGCGGCGATATAGACCTTTGGGTAGAAGGCACTCACAAGAGCATCATCAAGGCGTTCGACGAAGCGGGATATCCCCCTTACGAAATTCTGTACCAAGAGGCTAAAGTTGACATCTTTGACGATACCGAGGTGGAGATCCACTTCCATCCTTGCAAGATGAACAACCCCTTCAAGAATGCCAGGCTCCAGAAGTTCTTCAACATCAACGCTCCTTTCCAGGGCACGCTCACCTATCCCGACGCACGCTTTAACGCGGTATTCTGCATGGCCCATATGTACCGGCACTACCTGGTGGGCGGCATAGGTATGAGGCAAATGCTGGACTACTACTATGTACTGCGTGAGCTCAAGCCCGAAGACCGGGCACAAGTTTTGGATACCCTGTCAAAGCTTGGAATGAAAAAGTTCACGGCAGCCGTCATGTGCTCGATGCAGTTCAACTTTGGTCTGGAGGACGAATACCTCCTGTGCCCTCCGGATAAGAAATACGGAGGCCGCCTGGTCAACGATATCATCAACATGGGCAACTTCGGCATGCTGGACAAGCGCAACTACAGCGCCGAAGGCGAATCGCGCTGGAAGCGTTTCCTACGCAAGAACCGCCGAATTTTTTCCAATTTCAGATATTTCCCGGGCGAGGTGACTTGGTCGCCGTTCGCCCGCGTGAGCCAGCACGTCTGGCGCCTGTTTAACAACTACTTATAGATTATGAAACACTATCGACTAGTACCTATTGCTCTGCTGGCCGTATGCCTTACAGTGCTCTGCGCATCCGGCGCCGGCCCCAAAAAGAAAGCATTCGCCTACGACGGACTAATACTCTCGTCAGCCAAGGAGCATGTGATTGATTGGGAGAGCATTGCAGCAGACAAGAAGCTAAGCTACGTCTATTTTGAGGTCCCCTGCCCCGTAAGCGACACCGCCACACTTCGCGAGAATGTGGCACAGGCCCGGGCAAAAGGGCTAAAGACCGGCATGTGCTTTACTTTTACCGACTCGCTACTCAACGTCAACGACATACTGAACCATCTGCTCAGCGTCCCGAGGGAGCACAGCCAGATTGCTCCCATGATTTCTGTACCTCAGGACCGCAGCTTCGAGCGGAGCGTCATACACCGCCGGATACAGATTTGGGCCAACGTGCTCAAAAAGAACTACGGCGAGCAACCCATCCTTAAAGCCAACCGCGAGAACTGCAAGGATTACCTTGCTCCCGTGCTCACCAGTACATACAGGATCTGCCTCGTCTTCTCCGACCCCAGCGGGTCCTTCATGCTCCAGCATCCCAATCCCTATCCTACCCCTGACGCCGACATCACGGCATATCCGTGCCGTGTGATGCCTGAATAAAAGGCACTTACAGTTGTCAGGGTAGTATTGACCTCTCTATATTTTTCGGGCGGCTCTATTGGGGCCGCCCGAACCAGTGTTTTCAGTACCTGAATCATGCATATCAGAGACCCGACGGCTAACCACGCCAAGGCTCGTCCCGCACCTAACGGGACGACTGCAATAACAACTTAAAACTATTAACTTTCACAAACTTACTTATGCTAAAAAAATTTCAAACTTTCCTGGAGAAGCAAGACTTGGCCAGGAAAACAGTTGAATCCTACGTATGGACAGTCAAGCGATATCTGTCCCTCTACGAGGAATTCAACAAGAATAATCTCTTGGCTTACAAGGGATTATTAATGGAACACTATAAACCGCAAACTGTCAACCTGCGCCTGCAAGGCATCAACAAGTACCTGGAATTTACCAAACAGGAAAAACTCAAAATGAAATTTATCCGTATTCAGCAGAAGAACTTCCTGGAGAATGTGATTAGCAATGCTGATTATAAATTTCTGAAAAGCCAACTCAAATCAGATGGATTACGTGAATGGTACTTTGTGGTGTGGTTTATGGGCGCGACAGGAGCGCGCATTAGTGAATTGTTAAAAATTAAAGCGGAGCATGTCGAGGTCGGTTATTTGGATCTCTATTCAAAGGGAGGAAAAATCCGGCGCTTGTATATTCCTAAACGCTTACGCGAAGAAGCAAAGGAATGGCTATCCTCAGAGGGAGTTCATTCCGGGTATATCTTTAAAAACCGCTATGGTGGAGTCATAACGGCTCGCGGGATAGCTCAGCAGTTGAAGCATTTTTCAACTCAATACGGGCTTGACCCCAAAGTGGTATACCCGCATTCTTTTCGTCACCTATTCGCGAAAAACTTCTTAGGCAAATACAACGACATAGCTCTGCTTGCCGATTTGATGGGGCATGAGAGCATCGAAACAACACGAATTTACCTAAAGCGAACCGCGACGGAACAGCAAAGGCTAGTAGATCAGATTGTTACTTGGTAAGTAAGTGATAATCGACTTGTTACGTCGCATTCCAATCATCTTCCCAATCGAATTTACAACTATTTTCAACTTCTGATAATAGGCATTATAAGAAGTTGAAAGATATAATATGCATATAACGATGAAGAAGATGAAACAAAAAGCACGGTATGTCACTCCCCGCGTGACAGGGGCCAGCGCCATGCTGTTAGACCTGCTCTGCAACTCTGTCCGGTTCAACATTCAAGTAAAAGAACTGAAAAACATGAACCCCATCGAGGGTGAAACATCCGATGAGGTTTTCTATTTTGAATCTTAACCCTGAAAGACTGAAAGTTATGAAGAAGATTTATCTTGTTTTAGCGGTCTTAGTGGCTGCAGTGTTGGTCTCCTGCCAGAAGGAGCAGTCTTTTAATGAGTTAACTCCAATAGGAGAAAACGGGATTGCATTTAGTTTTACCGGCATCTCTACAAAGTCGGCACAGGCTTCATCCAAGATTGAAGCGGGTGTGTCAATTCCTATCGCAAGCAGTAATGGCGAATCTCTTTATCTAGAGGAAACAATAGAGGAGTTGAATCCAATTCCTACTACCAAGGGAGCCCCTGCATATACCGCAAATGTGGGTAAACTGTATCCTAAAATGGGTGTATATGCCGATGGTGACTTTGGTGATGCCGTATTTGAGATAATGGATTCCACATTTGGTTCTCCAGAAGAAACAGAGCATATTCCTTCTCCACAGGACGGTAATATTAAATATGGCTGGCGCTATACTCATAGCTATTCCAGTAGCCCTTGGCCAGATGACACTACCCCCGTTGATTTCTATCTACGCATGCCCGCCCAGATGAACGGCGTTTCAAACTTGACTTATTCAGACAAGAAGATTGACTTTGACTTCATTCCGCTTTCCACCGCCAAGGACCAGGATGATCTCTTGTTCTCCCAGACGACTTTGACCAAAAGTGAGCATAACAGTTATCTTCCCAATGGCGCCCCTGTGCTTATGTATCATGCACTTACTGGTGTGAAATTCCGTTCTGGAAGCGACAATAGCGGCGCCACCAAAACAATCATCACGAAGGTCAAATTTACCGGATTGAAAGGATCGGGACATTGCGTTATTGACGGAAGCAGTATTGTATGGACCCCCAGTTCGACTACTGCCTACACTTACACACAGACTTTTACCAATCCTGATTATTCCGAGGAAGCCTGGGTGGATGGAACCATTGGCAACGAAGGGGGTACGGCATGGGATTCGGCTTTGGATGGCACAAGTTGGACAGCTGCGGCTGCTGATCACAACCTGAACAATACAAAAGGTGAGTTGACTTTCTGGTTCATTCCTCAGGAGATTACGGATGCAGTCAAACTGGAAGTCACTTTCTGCGTCAAGACTCCTGATACCTCCGGTGCTACCGGCGGTGGAGAGTTTACCCACCAGATAGACTTAGGCAAAATCCTCGCAGCACAGAATGTTGAATGGAAAGCCGGACAGCTCCGCACCTATACGCTCAATCCCAAGGATGTTGACGTCGAGATTTATGACACCATGTCAGGTAAATCAAAGACAAATCTTCATGTCACGAATACCGGTAACGTTGCCGAATATGTCCGTATGCTGGTCATCGGTAACTGGTATGGCTGGGAATCCGAAGATGACCAGAGTGATGGCAAGGAACCTGACATCCTCGTTGGTTACAAGTATTCAGGCCCCTCTGACCCCCAATACATCGAAGACAAGGCTGCAAATCCTAATACTGATGTTAACGAGATGGTCACACCCTGGTTTCGTGAGGATGACGACTATGGTCAGTATTTTGACGAAACCTTTAAGAAGGGTAAACCTTCAGGCACCAACAAGTGGCTGAGAGGTAACACCGGCTTCTATTATCCGGATCCTATTGGCCCTGGTTACACGATGGCTCCTCTGTCGGAGGCTCTGTTCAAATCTTACATATGGCCGGAAAACGTGCCGTTCCCGACCATCTATATTCCTGACCCGACTTCAAATGTTCGCAAGCCCGCCGTGGGTGTGCACCTGATCATGGAGGTGGCGATACAGGCAATCAGTGCCGTGGATTCGAATGGTCAACCCTACGCTAGTTGCTGGGCTGCCTGGACTGATGCAATTTACCCGAACGGTGGTGGCTCCATCGGGCCGAAATAATAGGGAAGAATAAATGGAGAATTACTGGAATTAAAAGAAATACGAGATATGAAAAATATATTCAAATATATTCTGACAGGTCTGTCCCTGCTTTCAGTGTCCACCACTGCCTTGGCACAGAATGTCGTGAATGGTATTGGTACAAACAAGACTGTCAGTGCCGAAGATAGTGATGGAAATTACACCATCACCCTGGAGACATGGGCGACGGGAGGCACCACGGTCGTGACGAGCGCCGCTCCGGCGGACATCGTGCTCGTGCTGGACCTTTCGCAGTCGATGACACAGAACTATGGTACGACGGCTCCCACTTACACCGCACGAACGAACACTAGTTATTCCTACGATAGTTACGGTAACAGTCAGTATTATTATCAGCATGCGGAGGGAGAGTATTATCAAGTAAGCCGCAACTACTATACGACAGATAATAATGGAACTAGACATTATTACCTAACCTATCATTGTGATTCGAATAATACGGATTACTATCTATACGAGGACCGTGTGACAACCGAACGACCTTCTGAACCCAGTGGTAGACGAGTTAATCGTGTGTGGCAAAACACAGGTACGACAATCTGGACTGGTGTATTGTACAATCGGAATGCTGGTACGAGTATTTCAAGGCTCCAAGCGCTTCAAGACGCTGTCGAGAGATTCGTTGAAGTGATTTATCACAATGATAATTACAAGGACGACAATACTCAACGTGACGAACCACTTGGTAACAGACTCAGTATCGTAACCTTTGGTGGTCCCCAGAACAACACGAATGTGACCAGAATCAACTCCGATCTGACACCTGTGACGAATGCGGACAGAACAAAGAACATGTCGATGATTGCTGATCTTCTTGCGCTTACCAATAACGGTATCAACAACAGTGATCACTACGGAACCTATGCTGACGAGGGTATGGTCCTTGCTAACAATGTTCTTAATGGTATTAGTGCTGCACGCAAGGAGGAGAGTTCCCGTACAGTGGTGCTATTCACCGACGGCGCCCCTGGATCAGGTCCTGGCTGGACGGCTGGTAACGGCGCGACTAATTCAATTCCGACTTCCAACCGGGCTATTGCCGCGGCCTTGACGGCAAAGAGCACCCATGATGCGACTGTATTCACCGTTGTCCTTGGCGGCATTGACAATACCGACATGGGACATTATCTTGATTACACCTCTTCAAACTATCCTGAGGCCGCAAGCATGACCAGTTCTGGTCAGGCTGCCGGAGGTGAAATTGACTATTCGAAAGAAGCCGGTGACAATCTGACCGGCATCTTCACGGAGATCGCCCATGCATCCGGCGGATCCGAAAGACCAGTCGACGCCGAGACACAGGTAAGAGATGTCGTCTCCAGCAGTTTTGTCATTCCCGAGGGTTTCAATACGAATGATGTTGTCTTTAAAGTGTTCGATGTTGTTAGTATCAATGACAACACGTGGGTAGAGAATACAACATATGATAAATCTGGTATTTCCGCGGTCATCGGTACGAATGCAGAAGGAAAAAGCACGCTCACCGTTGAGGGCTTTGATTACAGTCTGGATGATAATCCCAAGAATTCTGGTAACGGAAACTGGGTTGGTCCCCGCTATATCGGTGGACAGTATGTAGATAAAGGTCGTAAACTGCAGATCCAGTTCAAGATCAAGAGCATCGGCGGCGCAACGGGCGGAGATGGCACCAACACGAATGACCCTACTTCCGGTGTCTACGTCAAAGATGCACAAGGCAACTATGTTTGTTTGAACAACTATGATATGCCTCACGCCGATCTTCCGGTTATCTTAGTAATCAAGAAGAGCGGACTGAAGCATGGTGAAAGCGCAACCTTCGAAATCGAACGCTGCCGTCCTTTGCACTGGGATGAAAACAAGACTCTTGAAGAAAATAAAGCTGCCATGGAGTATAATGCGATCGGAAAGCCCAAGCCCGACGGAAATTGGGATGACTGGTCCAAAGTAATCCTCACCAACAAGGGAAATGACAGGGAAGAAGTCACGAAAACATTGATGGCTCTCGACCCTCACTACATCTATAGAGTGAGTGAAGATGCTTGGGGTTGGGCATATGAGATGACAGGTGCTACGGTTGGTGGCGAAATCCCGAACACCTCCACGGTCGAAGTGAACCCCTTCACTTTTGAAAACAGGGACAAAGATGGCGTTGTCAAGCACGCCGAGGCCGTCTCGATCAACCACTTCGGTTATATAATCCAGACCGGTGAATTCCAAGGCAAACAAGAGGAGCACTATAAGAGCTCCAAAGTTAAGTCATTTGAAAACACTACCGGAGGAGGCTCAAAGTAACATTTGACTTGTTCAACAAAAAGCAACAGGGCGGCCCATCAGGGTCGCCCTGTTGCTTTTTGTTGAATTCTCTTCGTAATAGCATCTTATACGCACATTAAATTATTTATTGCACATAATTTATCTTGCATAATTTGAAAGATCTTTTTATCTTTGCCCAACTAAGAGATTGACTTATGGCCACCAAACATCATTACTTGAATCCTTTCATTCTCTCTCCCGACATTCCTGATGAGTACTTCTGCGACAGAAAGGCAGAGACCGAAACGCTCCTAAGGTATGTAATGAATGGAAACAATATCTTGTTGATATCGCCTCGCAGGATGGGAAAGTCAGGAATAATACATCACGTGTTCAATAGGCACGAAGTAAAAGATAAGTATTATTCGTTTTTCATAGATATCTATGAGACATCTTCTTTGGAAGAATTTGTTCAAAAGCTGGGGCAGGAGATTGTTGGAAAGTTATCCAAGAAAGGATTGAACCCCTTGATGGCATTCCTCAAATCGCTAACAGGATTGCGGGGCGTATTTTCACTTAATCCATCAACCGGTATGCCCTCCTTCTCAGTAGGTATTGGGGATATAACGCAGCCGGAACTCACTCTGAATGAGATTTTTTCTTATCTGGAATCAGCGGATAAACCCTGCATTGTGGCCATAGATGAATTTCAAAAAGTTGCCGATTATGAACAAAACAACGTAGAGGCTATTCTTCGTTCCAAGATTCAGATGATGCACAATACAACTTTCATTTTTTCGGGAAGTGAACGATCTGTATTGGCCCAAATGTTCGGTTCTGCAGCAAGGCCATTTTATCAGAGCGTATCCACAATGAGCCTCGGGCCTATCGAGTGTGCGGAATATACACGTTTCGCCATTAATCTGTTTGATTCATATGGCAAACAATTGAATGAGGAGGCGGTTGAGAGTCTATACAATCTTGTCCAGGGTTACACCTACTACCTCCAGAGGGCAATGAATGAATCATTCTCTTTGCTTCCGTCCGAGACCGTATGTGACCGTTCTTTTATTTTTGAAAGAATTGATGGAATACTAACATCCAATACAGATACGTATAAAGAATTACTATCTTCATTGACAGCCAATCAGCGTGCTCTTCTGACGGCTATAGCTTTAGAAGGGAAAGCGATGAACATAACATCAGTTGAGTTCGTAAAACGGCATGGGCTTGGCGCTGTAAGTTCAGTGCAGACGGCAGCCCGGTCGTTGTTGAAAAGGCAACTCATAACCCGCGATTCCGAGAAGCAATACTATATGGATGATAAGTTCCTGGAACTGTGGCTGATTCGTCCATACGGTATCTCACTGGAAATTCGTTTAGCGCAAAACAAACAATAATATTTCGGGCGGCCCAGGAGGGTCGCCCGATTATTATATACCAATAATTACTGCTGATTTGGCTTGAATTGGTCTTTGGAACTCGTGTAATTCTTCACATCTGGATTACCAGTAGATGTCGGAGCAAAGTGATTTATAGTAACAGCCTCCGCATGCTTCGGGAGATTTCCTGTCTTTGGCACATTCCTAAACTTGAAGGGATTTACTTCAACTGTTGAAGTATTTTCTTTGTTTTGACCTGTTGTGCTTATAGCATCATAGGCCCAGCTCCAGGTATCTTCCGCAATTTTGTATATGTAATACGGATCTAATGCAACCAGAGTCTTGACGACAGGATCTCCATTCGCTCCTGTATTAGTAACTATGACCTTTGTCCAGTTTTCCCATTCTTCATTATCAGATTTGCTGGGCACCGGTTTTCCGAGGCCATTATACTCCATATTTGCTAAATTTTGCTCCAAACTCGCAGATTCAACCCAGTTCTTTGGACGGCATCTCTCAATTTCGAATGTTGCGCTTTCACCATGGCGAAGACCAGTTTTTGTAATCCTAAGGGTAATGGGTAGAGTTGTGTGAGGCACAACGAATTCATTGATATTTTCATATGTCCCATCCGGCTTTTTAATGTATACGCCTGACTGTGCCGTATTTGTATTAGTCCCAGCACCTCCAGTTACTCCGTCAACCGGAACAATGTCAAATTCAATAACAAGCTTCTTTCCACCGTAAGTAGTTACGCCTTGAACTGTTCTTGGTCCAACCCAGTTTCCGTCAGCGGCACCAGGGTAAGAATCATCTTTACTGTAATCAAAGCCCTCAACCTGTACGGCATCAAGCATGACAGGTTGGTTATTATCGTCGATGACAGGCTGCCCGGTCTCGCTCAATTTTTGTATGGAAGTTATAACTGGAGTCACGCCAGAAGGAATTGCCTGATTCTCCCATCCGCTTCCATCTGATTTATAATCCATAGTATAAACTGTGATTGAATTATCAGCGGAGACGCCTTGAGGCAAAGCAAAACTACTGGAAATCACGTCCTTAACCTGCGTGTTGGAGTCAACAGACTCATGCGACGTAGAGGCAGATGCAATATCCGCAAAAATTTGTGAAAGAGAGCTACCTGAACCAGCAGCGGCAGGAATATAATACTTATCAGCAACCGGTGTTGCAGATGCAGTCATATTCGTAACATTAACATAATTAGAAGAGACACGACTCATATAATTATCGGTGTTTGCCCGATCACTCTCAGACATTTCTTCAAAAACACCGATAGTCCATACAGTTGCATTACTGCCGTCAGTTCCTTTAATATTGTTCGAATAATTTATAGCTCTATTTGCGGTACTGGTGCCAGTCCCTGACCAGGACCCATTTCCTGGAATGCCATCAGTAAACATTACTACAGTTTTAACACCAGTGGCACCATTCAGTATGGTTTGAGCTCTATTCATTCCTAAATCAACATTAGTACCACCAGAAGCAGTAATTCTACCAACTGAATTAATCAGAGAATTATAGCCCTGATTATTATTGACAGCACCATTATTATTACCTAGCTTTGTCAGACCAGCAACATTGGAATAATTCTCAGAGAATGTAACAATTGCTATTCTATTGCCCAGCCTTGTATTCCTAGGGGTAACACCATCTGCCTTATACTTATCATTTTTATTAACGATATCAATAAATCCAATGACGGCTTCTTTCATGGCGTCAAGTTTGACGTCATGATACAGGACACCAGTATAAGGAACTTCAAGAGTTTTAGTCCCACTACCACCAGCAACCATTTCTCCTCTTATAACCGTACGCGGATTCCAAATATTACCAGCAGTTGTAACATACAAGGGGCCATAGTAATCGAACCAACCTTGAGTGCTGTTCCACTCTCTATAGTACAAATCTATATCAGAATTTCTAATATCATCGGCGGTCCAGCTCTTACTTTCAGTGGGGATATACGGCTCTTTCATCGACCCGGAAACATCAAGTACCAGAACAATGTCAGAAGCTTTATCTTGAACATCAGACTCACCTACTGCATAAGTTTCAAGCTTAACAGTATAGACTGCAACGCCATTTTTCACTACCGGACCAGTTACTTGTTTACCTGTTGTAACGCCACCAACGGTGTTGTATTGCATCTGGGCATTGGTAGTTAGAGAAACAGCCAGCAATGATAATCCAATAAGAATATATTTGAATGTGTGTTTCATATCAACGGAATAATTCTTTGATTGTAAATCCCATAAACGATGTAATTAGTTGCCTGGGTTGAGTTTTTCATTCCCGGTCGCGTTATACCATTCGCGTTGCCAAGTAGAAGCTTCAATAAAATGACCTTCATCATCTTTTGTCATAGGAGCGTAAATTGCTTGAATGGCGACTTCCATAACTAGATGAACCCCCTCTGCCGGGACACGATATTCATGTTCAGAAGATGGTACATAGATGGTAGGAATACTAGTTAAAGTATAACTCTTGAACAATGCCTGGGTTTGAGCATTAAGTTTTATTCCAGGGCCAATAGCTTTAGTATAATAATAACCTCCGGATGCTCTTACCCAATCGCTACCGTTAGGAAGCGAACCGAGTAAAAAAGTCTCATCAAAATAACCATAGGGATCAACATAGACATTTGGATTAGACTGATCTAGGCCTTTATATCCTCCAGCGTACCAGGGTAGAACCATTTCGTCAGGATCAGCGCCTTCTGGGAGATTGGGATCTGCTGGACCGGAATACTTGTAACCAACTACGATATTTCCATCCTTATCATACCAGTTGCCCAAGAAAGTCATACGGACATACTCATGAACATTACCAGTATTTGTGACATGGAGATTCTCTTTCTTCCAGCCGGAAGTCATCTCATCAATTATAGCTACATCAACTTCCTTAGGTGACAAAGTGTATGTACGAAGCTGACCTGCTTTCCACTCCACGTCCTTAAGAACTGTGCCAAAATCAATTGTGTGGGTAATTAATCCACCACCATTTTCGCCACTTGTATCGGGAGTCTTTACGCAAAAGGTAACACTCAACTTGACATTTTCATTCAACGTTTGAGGGATAAACCAGAAAGTCAAAGAGCCATCTTCATCGTTAAGGTTTTGGCCTGCGGCAGCAGAATACCAAGAGTCGCCGAACTTATTGTTCTCCGGATGGTCTGCGTCTTTATTGTAAGTAACTGTTCCGTCGCCAACTTCCTGATAATTGTGATTGGTGAACTGTTGGGTGAAGGTAAGGCCAGTTGAGCCCCAATTGGACCATGTCGCCAATCCTGATGGACCAACAACGCAGTGGCCACTAGCTGCCAGACCAGTGAATTCAACCTTTGTGATTATAGTCTTGGTCGTACCAGTATTGTCATTACCTGTTCGAAACTTAACTCCGGTAAGGGCGTGATGCATTAAGACAGGTGCGCCGTTGGGAAGATACCCATCGTGTTGTGCCTTGCTTAAAGATGTATGAGAGAATAGAATATCGGTCTGGGACTCTCCTTCTAATGGCGAGACATAATCAAACGTCATCGTCTTATCTGTGTTGTTATAGGTAATACCATTAACTGCATTCTCATTAGCCTGATCTATTTGAATACCATCGTCAGATGCAGGCATGCGAAGGAAGAAATCCACAAGTGTATTATTGTCAGGCCATGGGCTTGCGGAATAATTGTGGACATATCGCCAGCCATCGCCTTTTGTAGCATCAGGAGCTGCTGATATTGGCGCATTAGGATCACTAGGATTCCCTTTATGGTCGTACAAGTCCATCACCTCGAATGTGGCATCTCCGAAATTACCCGCTGCATATACCCCCATTGACTTATGCACGCTACCTACGTTCACAGTGTATGCCGGAGCACCTTTGGTGGTGGGACAAGGATTCAGTTCCTCAATTGTTTCTTCAAGGAAGAAAGACTCTCCCGAGCTAGCATTGCCCAAAGGTATAGAAACACCTGTCTCAACATTGGAGAATGCGTCAGACTTGGTGGAAGCATTCTGAATAACAAAAGCAATGTCACCCTCTTTCAGGGGAGTAAATCCTTCGAAAGACTGCTCCTTCTGGCAGGAGACCAGCACTGCAGCCACTAAGACTGCCATAAAAATGATAATCTTTTTCATAGCCACAGACTTAAGAGTTAAATTCAAAATACTCCCCAGAGTCGGAGACAGCATTCACGTTCTCCAATTCCTCCACTTGAACGTTAAAGCGGAGCGATTGGCAGATAAGGTCCTGCAGCAGGGCGCTGGCCCCTATGATGCGAGGACAGATGTACCGAGCTTTTTTCTTCATTTTTTTCATATATGTAATATTTTGTCTTTCAATTTCTTATAATGCCTATTATCGGCAATTGCGCAGCATAGTGTTTACCCTCCAAAAACGCCACTGTTATAAAAACTACAAATTTGTGCACACTACACTTTGAGCTACAAAGTTAGTAATTAATTATTAATAAATCTAAATAGTAGTTAAAAAATATTTCGTACAGTTTCACTTTTTTGCCTTTTTAAGCCTTGAAAGGCAATAAAACGTATTACGGCCGCCGGGATGGCAGCCGTATTAGGGTGTTGCTGGAGGTGCTTTGGATTGGACCTCCAACATCATTTTAGGGCGTTTTTGCTGTCGGAGGTGCAATACAATGGACCTCCGGCGACACTATTATACCTTCTCCACCATCACCACGGCCCAAACCTCGCAGCCCTCTCCCCTGCCTACGAAGCCGAGGCGCTCGGTGGTGGTAGCTTTGACGCTGATGGCGCCAGCGGGCACCCCACACACGGAGGCGAGGCATTCGCGCATGGCCGGCACGTAGCGGGCAATCTTGTGGGCCTGGAGGGCGATGGTTATGTCGGCGTTTACAAGCTCCCACCCGCACGCGCGAACCTTTTCCATAACGCGCGCAAGGAGGATCTTGCTGTCGATACCGGCAAACTCGGGAGAAGTGTCAGGAAACAGGTGACCGATATCTCCCAGTGCAAGGGCGCCCAGCAGGGCGTCGCACAGGGCGTGGATGGCCACGTCGCCGTCGGAATGGGCTACGAAGCCCACGGGCGAGTCGATCTTCAACCCGCAGAGCCACATAGGGAGTCCCTCGCGGAGGGCGTGGACGTCGTATCCTTGGCCGATTCGGAACATGTTATACGATACCGGAGAAGCCAAGGAAGGCCATGGCCATTATGCCAACGGTGATAAAGGCTATGGGAAGGCCCTTGAACGACTTGGGAACGTCCCTCATGGCGAGCTGCTCGCGCAAGCCGGCGAAGAGGATCATCGCCAGGCCATAGCCGAGCGAAGTGGCAAGCGCATACACGGTAGCCTCGCCGAGGTTGAGCATATGGGCCGAATCGCCGAAGGTGAACTCCTTGGTAACCACGTTAAGAGCAACGCCGAGCACTGCGCAGTTGGTGGTGATAAGCGGAAGGAAGATGCCCAGGGCCTGATAGAGCGAGGGGCTGATCTTCTTGAGCACAATCTCCACAATCTGCACGAGCGACGCGATGACCAGAATGAAAGCTATGGTCTGGAGGAACGTAAGCCCCAAGGGCACCAGGAAGAACTTATTGATAAGATAAGTCACGACCGTGGCGAGGGTAATCACAAAGCACACTGCTCCGGACATGCCGGTAGCGGTGGTAAGCTTGCTCGACACGCCCAGGAAGGGGCATACGCCGAGGAACTGCGCCAACACTATATTGTTGACGAAGATTGCCGAAATGATAATAATCAGATACTCCATAACTACCTCTTAGCCAGTTTGTTGAACAAAACCATAAGATATCCCAGCACCAGGAACGCGCCGGGCGCCATAACGAAGGCCAGCACGCCGTCGCCGGCAATAAACTTCCAACCGAATATCGAGCCGCTGCCCAGAATCTCCCTCACTATACCTATGACGGTAAGCGAGAGCGTGAAACCAATGCCGATGCCGATGCCGTCCAGGGCGGAATCGCCCACGGAGTTCTTGCTGGCAAAAGCTTCGGCCCTGCCGAGAACTATACAGTTGACCACAATCAGCGGAATGAACAGGCCCAACGTCTCGTATACGTCGGGCACGTAGGCCTGCATGAGCAGCTGAAGCAGCGTAACGAAGGTTGCTATAACCACTATGTACACAGGAATGTGCACTTTGTCGGGCACCACCGGCGCGATGAGGGATATGACTATGTTGCTCAGGATGAGCACGAACATAGTCGCAAGACCCATCTCCAGGCCGTTCATGGCCGATGTGGTGGTGGCCAGCGTAGGACAGAGGCCGAGCACCAGGACGAAGGTAGGATTCTCCTTGAGAAGCCCCTTGGTAATCAATCCGAACTTACTCATTTTCACTCAATTTCAGATAAACATTGTAAGCATTGGCAACCGCGGCTGTATAAGCGCGGGAAGTGATGGTCGATGCGGTGATGGCGTCAACCTCTCCCCCGTCCTTGGTCACGGCAAGGCGCCTGGCGGCAGGATCCCAGCCCTTGAACTGGTCGATAAAAGAAGCGTCGGTCTGGCATTTTGCACCCAGGCCCGGAGTCTCGCTGTGCGAGAGCACTACCGTATTGCACACCAGTCCGTCCTCGCCTATACCCACCATAAGGGTGAGAGGGCCGCCGAAGCCGACCACCTTGGAAATAACGGCATAGCCGCTTCCGGGCACGCGGTAGTAAGTATAAGAGGCACCGTCAACCTCGATGGTCTCGAGTTCGGGCACGGAATCGAAAGCAGGAAGCACTCGGGCGATGGAAGAATTGGTCTTGGCCTGCTGCGCCTGCTCGATGGGAGCGGCCGTCAAGGCATAAATACCTCCCAGCAGCGCCGAGCACACAAGGCACACGAGCGTGAGGCTGAGAGCCATATTGGTCAAATTGGATTTAGCTGCCATACTTATGCCCTCCCGTATTTCTTTTGGTGGAACGCCCTGTTGATCAGAGGCACGAAGCAGTTCATGATGAGGATGGCGAACGACATTCCCTCGGGATAAGACCCGAAGTAGCGTATCATCATCACTATCAAGCCGATGCCCACGCCGAACACCACTCCGCCCCAGTTGCTGACGGGCGAGGTCACGTAGTCGGTGGCCATGAAGAAGGCTCCCAGAAGCACGCCGCCGGTGACCAGGTTGAAGGCAACTCCGGTGAAACGGTCGGGATCGATGCCGTGGAATATCAAGGAAATCAAGGCAATAGTGCAGATGATGCTGAGCGGGATCCACGGCTTGACTACCTTGCGTATAAGCAGGTAAACGAAACCGACCAGCAGGGCAACTGCCGAGATCTCACCGCCGGAGCCACCGATATCGCGCAAAATCGAGACCGCGCTCATGCCGTTGGCCTCAAGAATCTCGGGGATAGGGAGCCCCGACTTGATACCTTCCTTGATAATGCCCAGAGGCGTGGCGCCGCTCACTGCATCGGCGGCGATAAAGCCGGAGGTGGGCATGGCCCAGTTAGTCATCTGCACGGGGAAGGATATGAGCAGGAATACGCGGGCTGTGATGGCCGGGTTGAAAATATTCTGCCCAAGGCCGCCGAAAGACATCTTGGCTATGCCGATTGCGACCACGGCTCCTACCACTATCATCCACCAGGGTGATGTGGTGGGCAGGTTCATGGCCAGAAGCAGACCGGTAACCAGAGCCGAAGAGCCGCTGAACAGCTCGGGGCGCTTCATCACAAAGCGGGCGATGAGCCATTCGAGGCCCACGCAACTCACGGCGCTCACAGCTATCACCAGCAGCTCGGACCATCCGTAGAAGAGGAAAGACACCAGCAGTGCAGGAAGGAGCGCTATAACAACGTCGAGCATTATCCTATTGGTCGAAGCAGGAGAATGCACATGCGGCGAAGGAGAGACTGTCAATTGTTTCATAAGTCTATTTCTTGGCGTTTCTGGCACGGATAACACCCATCACCTGGGCCTTAGCCATGCGGATATTGTCGAGCAGAGGAACGTAGGCGGGACAGCTGTACTGGCAGCAACCGCACTCGATGCAGTCCTGAGCCGCATTCTTTTCCAGGGCTTCGATGTCCTGGGCATCATAGAGTCTCTTGAGCAAGAATGGCTCGAGCCCCATAGGGCAGGCGTCGGCGCAGCGTCCGCAGCTGATGCAAGGCGTAGCGGCGTGACGCAGAGTGGACGAGCCCAGATAGAGTATCGAAGACGAACCCTTGACGGTGGCGGCATCGAGATTGGCAATAGCCTTGCCCATCATAGGGCCGCCGCTCACAATCTTGACCGTCCCCTCGGGAACTCCGCCGGCGTACTCCGCGATATACGACAGAGGCATGCCGATGCGGAAGAGGTAGTTGTGCTGACGGGCGGGGTCGATAACGTCGCCGGTGACCGTAAGTGTGTTGGTAACCAGCGGTTTATTCTTCTGCACCGCCTCGTAAACTGCGAGCGAAGTGGCCACGTTCTGCACCACGGCGCCCACGTCGATGGGGAGGCCGCCGGAGCGGACCTGACGGTGCATCACAGCGTCGATGAGCTGCTTCTCACCGCCCTGAGGGTAACGCTTGCGGAGAGTTGCCACGCGTATTCCCGGATAGCCCAGGCGGTTTACGGAAGCGCGTACAGCCTCGATGGCCTCGGGCTTGTTCTCTTCGATGCCTATCACGCAAGGGCATCCGCCAAGGACTTTCTGCATTATGGCGGCGCCCACCACTATCTCGTCCGTGCGCTCCAGGAGGATGCGGAAGTCGCTGGTAAGGAAAGGCTCGCACTCGGCTCCGTTAAGGATGAGGCAGTCGGCGGTCTTGCCGGGCGGCGGGTTAAGCTTGACGTGGGTGGGGAATGTAGCGCCACCCAGACCTACCACGCCGTTCATCTTGATTCGGTCGAGTATGAAATCGCGGTCTTCGGGGATGGCGGTTACCAGCTCGGGGCTCAAGTCTATGCCCTCTGCCCATTCGTCGCCCTGGACTTCAATCTCGATGTGCATCTGGTTGAAGCCGGCAAGGTCTTTACGGGGCCCGATGGCGGTCACCTTGCCGCTCACCGGAGAGTGGATGTAGGCCGAAATGAAACCGCCCGGTTCGGCGATGATCTGCCCGGCCTTCACCGAGTCGCCGACCGTCACAACGGGCTTAGCCATGGCGCCAAGGTGCTGGAACATAGACACATATACCTTGGGAGGCAGGGGCAGGGTCTCTATCTTGCAGTCTTTTGCAAGCTTCTTGTCGGCGGGATGGATGCCACCTATGGAGAATGTAAGTTTAGCCATTGCTTTCCTCCTTCTTTACCTCTGGTTGAACGGCGGCCTTAGCTGCCTCGGCAGCACGTGCCTTGCGGTCGGCGATGCGTTTCTTGACGGCTTCTTTGTCAAGAGGCTTGGGGAATCCTACGCCGTGTATGGCTCCGGTGGGGCATACGGCCTCGCACTCGCGGCAGAGCTTGCACTTGGCAAAATCGATGTATGCCACATTGTCCGCCACGGTAATGGCGCCGTGGGTGCAGGTCTTCTCGCACAGGCCGCATCCGATACAAGCGGCGGAGCAAGCCTTGCGGGCCACGGGGCCCTTGTCTTTGTTGGTGCACGAAACGAACACCCGCATGCCGCGGGGGCCCTTGGCGCGCAGCTCAATGATGCGCTTGGGGCAGGCGGCCACACATTTGCCGCAGGCCGTGCACTTGCTCTCGTCCACTACGGGGAGGCCTGTCTCGGGGTTCATGCTCAGGGCTCCGAAGGCGCAGGCGGCAACGCAGTCGCCGCAGCCCAGGCAGCCGAAGAGGCATCCCGTGTCGCCTCCATACAGGGCAGCCTTCACCTTGCAGCTTTCTGCTCCCTGGTAGTCGTTGATCTTGGGACGGTTGGCGCAACTGCCGTTACAGCGCACCACGGCCACCATGGGCGCTGATTCTTTTACTTCGCAGCCGAGTATGGCCGCCACCTTGTTCATAACTTCGCTGCCTCCCACGGGGCAATAGTTCTTGTCGAGATTGCCGGCCTTGACGGCGGCGTCGGCAAAAGCCCTGCAGCCTGCGAATCCGCATCCGCCGCAATTGGCGCCCGGTAAGGTCTTTTCAATCTCGTCTATCCTCGGATCTTCCTCAACCTTGAACTTGCTGGCCACCCAGAAGAGCACCAGCGACAGAAGAAGGCCAAGACATGTGAGGATCGCTACGGTCCAGATTATCGTGTTGGTCATTTGAGAAAAAATGAATAGTCTTTGCTTATTTTGTTACGGAACAGGAAAAGCACAAAGTAGCACACGGCCACGGCTCCGAGGGCCCCCAGGCCCGCCCAGAGCTCGCCCACGCCAAGGGCGCCCAGCAGCATCAGAGCCGCAAAGAGCACCACCAGGGGCAGGCCGTAGGCAATGAACACCGCCTTGTAGCCCATCGATTTTTTGAGCACTACCTCAACCTCGTCTCCCACCTGGCGGGGAGTCCAGGCGCTGGTGCGTACCTGAATCTGCTTTACCTTTTCCTCGCCGAGGCCGCAGAGGCCTTTGGCGTGGCAGGAGGCGCAAGCCGACTCGGCTATTATCTCGATGGTGGTAATATCCGGATCTATGGCCACAATACGGCCTTTATGCGTAATCTGCTCCATTAAAATTCAGAGGTGGGGCCGAAGCCGCCGTAAGACGCACCTTCAAAAGGCACATCGTCGTTCATACTTGAGGGGACGGTGCGGGCGGCAAGGCTGTCAAGTGCCTCGTCCATCTCCATAAAGCGAATCTGCTCGCTCTTGAACACCATGTCTATGTCTTTTGTCTCGCCGTTACGGTGCTTGGCGATGATGATCTGCGTCTTCTCGCGGTCTTCGATATTCTCGCTAAGGCCCACATAGTCAGGACGATGGATGAATATCACCATATCGGCGTCCTGCTCGATGGATCCCGACTCGCGAAGGTCGCTCAGCAAGGGCTTGCCGCTGCTGCCGGCACGGGTGACGGCCTGGCGGGACAGCTGCGAGAGGGCGATGATAGGGATATCGAGCTCCTTGGCGGTGGCCTTGAGGGTACGGGAAATGGCAGCCACTTCCTGCTCGCGCACGGCCTTAAGCTCCACCGGGCCCTGCATCAGCTGCAGATAGTCCACCACTATGAGCCTCACTCCCTTGTTCTTGACAAGGTTCTTGGCCTTGGTGCGGAACTCCATTATCTGCATGCCGGGGGTATCGTCGATGTAGAAAGGTGCCTTGGAGAGGTTGCGGATCTTGAATTCGAGCTGCTCCCACTCGTGCGGCTCGAGCTTGCGGTTACCCTTGATTTTGTCGGCGCTGAGGCCCGACTCGCTGGTCATAAGGCGTTTGACCAGCTGCTTTGCCGACATTTCCAGCGAGAACACAGCCACCGGCATATGATGGTCCACGGCGGCGTTGCGGGCAAGGTTAAGGGCAAATGCCGTTTTACCCACCGAAGGACGGGCGGCGAGGATGATAAGGTCGGAACGCTGCCAGCCGTTGGTGATACGGTCGATGCTCACGAAGCCAGACGGCACGCCGCTGAGGCCCTCGGAGGTCTGCTGCTCCTGGATGTCGCCCATGGCCTCGTTGATGATGCTGCCTATGTCCTGGACCTCCTTGCGCACATTGCTCTGTATGGCGTCATAGACCTTGGTCTGGGCCTTGTCGATAAGGTCGTCCACGCCCACCGACTCGTCGTAAGCGTCCCGCAGGATATCGTACGAAGCGGTGATAAGGTCCCTCTGGATGGTCTTCTGCTTGAGTATCTTGATGTAGAACTCGATGTGCGCCGCGGCTCCCACCCTCTCGGAGAGGCCGGCAAGCATGGCAGGGCCTCCCACCGTGTCGAGGTCACCCTTTTCCTTGAGGCGGTTGCTCACCGTGATGATGTCAACCGGGGTGTGGTCGAGCACCAGCGAGGACATGGCCTCGAAAATCATCCTGTGCTTCTGGTCGTAGAAACAGGATGCGGTCAGCTCTTCCATGGCCTGGTCCACGCAGGACTGCTCGAGCAGCATGGCGCCGAGCACTGCCTCCTCGACGTCAAGGGCCTGAGGCGGTTTGTTACCCATCTCAAGCCCTATGGCGTCCAGGTTTGCGGCCTGGGCCTTACGGGGTCGTTTGGAGCTGTTGTCCGGCATTATTCGGCAGGAGTGTCGGGAGTTGCCACGATGATGCGTCCGCAGTGCTCACAGATGACGAGCTTCTTGCCGGATGCAATGTCGATAAGACGCTGGGGAGTCACGCTGTTGAAGCATCCTCCGCAAGAGTCGCCGTTGAAAACGGTCACCACTGCAAGGTGGTTGTGGACGCTGGCGCGGATGCGGTCGTATGCGCTGAGCGTACGCTCGTCCAGCTTGGCGGCGAGCTCCTCGCGTTTCTTGACAAGCACTTTCTCTTCCTTGGCGGTAGATTCTACGATCTTGGCAAGCTCTTCCTGCTTGGCCTCGAGGTCGATGCCCAGGACGTCCAGCTTGTCGTTGATGCGCTGGATGGCTGCCTTGGCGTCGGCGATGGCGTCGCGCGACTCGCCGATCTTCTTCTCGTCGATCTTGCGAAGGATGCCCAGGTTCTCGAGCTCCTTGTTGATGGAGTCGAACTCACGGCTGTTGGAGATGTTCTCCAGCTGGCTCTGGTACTTGGACATTTCGCCGTCGAGGCTCACTATATCCTCGTTCATTGAGGCGATGTTATCGTTGTACTGGGCGATAACCTGCTCAAGCTCTGCGATCTTGCCATTGCAAGCGGAGACTTCTTTCTCGAGCTCTGCTACCTCTGAAGGCAGCTCGCCGCGAAGCTGGATGAGCTTCTCGATGGCGTTGTCGGCGTTCTGGAGGTCGTAAAGGGTCTTAAGTTTTTCTTCGGTATTGGACTCGGTATCGGCAAAGTTCTTCTGCAGTGATACGAAAGTTTCGCGCTCGTCAATAGGAGTTACGATTTTCTTGGTTTTCTTTGTTGTGGCCATATGTAATATTATCTGATTTCGAGAATTACAAAAATAAGAATTTTATTCTTAAATCGAATTTTTTATTTCCATAAGTTGCGCCCTGATGCTTTTCAGGGAGTCGAGAGCCTTGACAGAATTGCTTACGGAAGCGTTGGAGGCCGCCAGGCTCTTGGCCGCACCCTCAAGCGTGAGGCCCTTGTCCTTAACCAGAAAATGGATCTGCTTAAGGGTTTCGATGTCCTCCATGGTGTACTGACGGTTGCCCTTGGCGTTGCGGCGGGGCTTGATCAGATTGGGAAAGCTGTTTGTCCAGAAGCGCACAAGCGACACGGATTCGCCTATGGCTCCGGCTGCTTCGCTGATTGAATAATAGAGTTTTTCCATATTGTTAATCCATTGATTGCTGAGTGTAGCGGGCCATATAGACCATATTCGAGTATTCTTCGGGCGATACCGACGCAAAGATGTAGTTGAGCGGGTCCAGCAAGGTGCTGTCGCGCCATACCTCGTAGTGCAGGTGAGGGGCGTAGGCGTTTCCGGACATTCCGGCAAAGCCTATCACCTTGCCCTTGCGCACGCTCTGCCCCTGCGACACTTTGATCTCGTAGAGATGCAGGTAGCGGGTGCGGTAACCGCCTTTGTGCTTGATGGTCACGGTGTTGCCCTCTCCCTTGAGAGAGTGGTTTACGGCCGCCACCACGCCGTCGGCAGGTGCCAGCACCGGGGTATCCTGGGCCACCACGAAATCAACTCCGTTGTGCTGCGCCGTGGTGGTGTAGAACGGATTGATTTTGGTGCCTATACCGGCTCCGGTCTGGGTGTAGCTGATGCTCTCCAGCGGGAGTTCCATGGGAGGGAGCACGAGCCCCTCTTCTTTGAGCGAGGATACTATCTGCCTGAAGAGGCTGTCCACCCCGGCGGCATCGGAAAGCAGCCTGTCAGCCTTGGCAGCGGTGTATGACACCAGCTTAGAGTCGGGGATGGAGTCGCTGCCGAAGAATATGCCGAGCGAGGCCATAGGATCGTCCTTCGGCGGCTCGGAATGGAAGATATCTTTGTAGATGATGTCGTCTTTCTTGGCAAGGGTGGCAAGGTCGGTGCCTATCTTGTCGATCTTTGAGGGGAGAGTGGGGTAAATCCGCTCATACAGAGCGTTCTGCTCCTTGAGGCGCTTTTCCTCGTCGGTGCTGTATACCAGGGCAATGACCACATAGGCAACTATGGTCAGCGACAGCACCGTAAGCACAAACTTGAGCGCCGTCCACAGATAGTACAACAATAAACGCCTATTGCCTGCCATTGGTTCCCTGTTTTTTCTGTCTGTCGCCTATGGTGGCGGTGGTGGGGCGGGTGCCCGCCTTTTCCATACGCCGCTTGACTATCATTGCCTTGTATTCATCGACCGGCATGTTCATGTCCATGAAGGACATAGGGTTGAGCGGAGTGTCGCGGTACAGCACCTCGTAATGCAGGTGCGGCCCGGTGGCCTTGCCCGACTTGCCCACTTCGCCTATTTTGTCGCCCCTCTTGAGCGGCTGGCCTACTCCCACATCCACGGTGCTCAGGTGGGCGTAGCGGGTGGCGTAACCGAATCCGTGGTTGACCACCACCTCGTTGCCGTATCCGGAGAACTTGAAATCGACTTTCTCCACTACCCCGTCGCCCGTGGCATATACCGGATTGCCCACTTTGGTGGCAAAATCCTGCCCGGTGTGACGCGCCAGTCCTCCGTACACCGGATCGATCCTGGTGCCGAAGGGGCTCGAGAGCGAATAAGTGCCTTTCTTGGGGAGTATGGGCGGCACGGCCGGAATGCACGACACCATATTGCCCGCCTCACGCGCCACCAGCGCCACCTCGCCGAGAGCCGCCAGCTGAGTGTCGATACGGTTCTGCACCGCATTAAGACGGGCATCCAGCGCAAGAACAGGCACCAGGGTGCTGTCCACGCGGGAGGTATCGCTTATCTCGTCAAGAGCAAAGATCGAGCGGTACACCTCGTTGTTGCGCGCCTCTATGCCTGCAAGGGAGCCTTCGTACACGTCGAGTTTGTGACGAATGACGCCCATCCGGGCCTCCCAGGCATCGGCTTGGATCTTGAGCAGGGCCGTCTTGGGAAGGTCGTTCTTCCACTTTACGAACCACAGCCAGCAGAAAGCAGCCACAACCGCCACTGCACCTATAGCCATAAGGCTAAAGTGCAGAACAGCTCTCCACCCGGAAAGCTGCCTCACCTCGTAGGAGAGAGTCTCGGGGTTGTAAACTATTCTTTCCATTTACGCATCCATTTTTCGCTCTTCACAAAGCCAAGGAACAGAATTCCCCTCACGCTGAGCTCGACCGCCATGGCAATCCAGTATCCCACAAGGCCCATACGTGGAGTGAGGATAATGGCAAGGCCGATGCGGATAAGCCAGATGGAGCCGAAGTTGAGCGCCGTCGGAACCAGCGTCTCGCCGGCTCCCGCACAAACGCCGAATCCAACTATCGAAGCGGCGTACAGACACTCAGCAAAGGCTTCAATCCGAAGCACCTTGACGCCCAGGGCTATTACTTCAGGGTCTGTGGTAAGTATGCCCATCATCTGCGGGGCAAAGAAATACATTGCCACCGCAAGCAGCGACATCATTACCATACCCATGCCCATGGTGGTCCAGCCGAAGCGGCGCGCCAGGTCGTTGCGCCGTGCACCCAGGCTCTGCCCCACCAGCGAGGTGGCGGCATCCTGGAGGCCGTATCCGGGCATATAGCAGAAGCATTCCGCCGTAATGGCGAACGCGTTGGCAGCGATACTTACAGGGCCCAGAGGGGCCACTATGATAGTGCTCACCACGTGTGCGCCGCGCATCACCACATTCTGCAGCCAGAGCGGTCCGGTCACGCCGAAAGCGGTGCGCAGCGTGCTGTGAGGCGGCACAAACGATCCCTTCTCACCAGGTGTGCGCAGTTCCTCGGAGCGGGTGAACATATACCACACTGCCGCAGTCGCGGCTACCAGTTCAGCAAGTCCGGTTCCGAGCGCTGCGCCTGCAACGCCCATATCGAGGGCGTAGATGAAGATGTAGTTGAATATTATGTCCAGGCCGCACATGCTCACGTAAATGATGCTCGGCACCTTCATGTTGCCGCTTGCCTGAAGCATGGCGGCCGAAGCAAACGCTACCATGGCCACCGGTAGGAAGGCGGCGTAGATGAAAAAGTATGCCGCTGCGTCGGCGCGTATGACATCGGCGCCGCCCAGCCACCCGGGCAGCGAGCCGCTGATGCCCATGGCAACAAGGCCGAGGAGCAAGGTAAACACGGCCACGGAGAACAGCGCCTGGCGCATAAGGGTTCCCGCCTTGCGGAAGTCTTTGGCGCCGCAGGCGTGGGCCACCTGAACGGAAAAACCGGTGGCTACGGCCATGCCGAATCCGCTCATTACCCACGTGGTAGTGGACACGAGACCAACTGAAGCCGCCTGGTTGGAGCCGAGATGCCCCACCATGGCGGAGTCGATGTATTGCATAAGCACCGACGAGAGCTGCGCAAGTATGGCGGGGATGGCCAGCAGCAAAGTAAGGTGGAGCTGGTCTCCTCCGGTCAACGGCTCGCCGCCGCGCAGCCTGGAAAGCAGTTGGTCTTTAGTTTTCATTCGCAACGCCAATTTTGCGGATTGCGGAAACCAAGCAGGAAGGCTCCTATGTCCATCCTCTTCTTGCCTCCCAGTTGAAGGTCGGTTATGCTGAGCATTCCGTCGGCAGTGCCTATCCCAAGGTAACTCTTGCCGTCGGAGACTATCTGTCCGGGCTTGATACCGGCGGAAGCGTCCATGAACTCAGCCCCGTAAATCTTAAGCTGGAGCCGCTCTCCGGATTCCGAAACAAGTTCGGTATAAGCCGCAGGATATGGCGAAAGGCCGCGTATCAGATTGCGCACCTGCACCGAAGGGCGCTTCCAGTCGATATGGCACAGCTCACGGGTGAGCTTGGGTGCCGGCTTGAGCTCCTCGGAGCCCTGGATGAACGAACGCTGAACGCGCAGCTCTACATTGTGCTGGATTATCAGCTCCACGGTATCGCACACAAGGTTGGATCCCAGCTCCATGAGCTTGTCGTGCAGGGTGCCGGCATTGTCGGAATCGCTTATCAGGCACTCCTCGCGCAGGATAATGCCGCCGGTGTCGATGTTCTTGTCAATCATGAACGTAGTGACGCCGGTGCGCTTCTCGCCGTTGATTATCGCCCAGTTGATAGGGGCTGCGCCGCGGTACTGTGGAAGCAGGGATGCATGCAGGTTGAAGGTGCCAAGCTTGGGCATTCTCCACACTTCTTCGGGGAGCATGCGGAAGGCTACCACCACAAACACGTCGGCCTTCAAAGCGGCAAGCTGCTCCAGGAAGGCAGGGTCCCTGAGCTTCTCGGGCTGCAGGACTGGAATGCCTTTCTCGACCGCGTAGCGTTTGACGGCGCTCTCGTTAAGCTTGAGCCCGCGTCCGCTCGGCTTGTCGGCAACGGTAACCACTGCCACGACCTTGTATTTGCGCTTGATGAGGGCATCCAGCGGGGCCACCGCAAACTCGGGCGTACCCATATAGACGATGCGGGGCTTGCGGAAGAAGCCTGTTATGCGGCTCAGCACCTTGCGCCAGCCTGCCTTGACTGTGTCCATGTTGAAGAGTTCTGCATCTTTTATGGCCTTCACCGTAAGGAAGGCCCCTATCGGCGCCAGCACGTAGGCCGGACTGAAAACGCCGTGGAAAGCCAGCCAGGCACCGTCTTTGGCCATCTTCTCGCCCGTGATCTGCACAATCCAGTAGATTACGAAGAAAAGCATTGAGAATATGGCGCTCATGCCTATGCCGCCCTTTTTGATCATGGCGCCGATGGGCGCTCCGATGAAGAACATCAGGAAGCACGCAAGGGCAGTGGAGAACTTCTTGAAGAGTTCCACGTTGGTGCGGCGCAGGTAGAAGGTCGACTGGTAAACGTCGTGATTGTAAGTGAGCACTTCGCTGCTCATACGTTCGCTCGTCGCAACGGCCCTGTCGTATGCCGCCTGAATCTGCTCCAGGTTCTTCCACCGCCACATCTTGTCGGACGAGAACCACTGGAGGGTAGGGTTGCGGCGGGACGTATCAAGCTGAGCGTGAGCGTAGAAGCTGTTGTCGCCGCGCATGCGTATATAGTGCCTGCGGAACGCATCGGCATTCTGGCGGTCGAGCGAATCCTTCTGATCGGCGAGCTGGTCGAGGCGCATACTCTTGGCCTGGTCGGAGAAACGGGCCGAGTCGGATTTCTCGAAGGAGTAGTTCTTGAGGGGGATTATGAGTTCCTCCCTCGCAAAGTCGATACGGCTCAGGGCAAGGGACGTGTCGCGATACGTCATCTCGTTGGTCTCCTGATAGTTGGAGCCGTTGAACAGCGAGAAAGTTAGATAATCCTTGGCCTTGGATATCTTGAGAAGCGCGGAGTCGGCGATGATGATGGCCGTGTTGCCGCGGTGCATGGTATGGTCGTACACCTGCACCTGATACATCATGCCGGTCTCGTCGTTGCGTCCCTCCACGCGGAGCACGTAGCCCTCGATACCGTCGTAGAATGTTCCCGGCGGGATCTTGATTTCGCCCTTGGTGCGGGTGATATCGTCGCGAAGGGTGAATATCTCGTTGTAAGCCTTGGGCACCAGGTCGTTGCCCACGAAGAAGGCTCCGACACTGATGATCGCGGCCGTGACGATGAGCGGGGCAATGAGCCGTCCGAGCGATATGCCGGCGGCCTTGATGGCCATAAGCTCCTTGTTCTCGCCCATCTGGCCTATGACCATCATTGACGACAGGAGAACCGCCAGCGGCATTGCCATGGGGAGAATGGTGCAGGCGCCCCACATCATGAACTCCATTATGACGCCGAAGCTGAGGCCCTTGCCCACCAGTTCGTCGATGTACAGCCAGAGGAACTGCATCATGAGGATGAAGACAACGATAAGCAATATCGCGACGAAAGGTCCGATAAATGCTTTAAGCGTGAACTGATCCAGTTTCTTCATCCTGAGACGGGAGTGCTATTGGCCTGTGACGATTGCGATGAGTGCCTCTTGTGCTTGTTTAAGCCCTGCAATATCCTTGCCGCCAGCGGTTGCCAGGCCTGGCTGTCCGCCGCCACCGCCCTGGATGAACCGGGCTGCGTCGCGTATTTCCTTGCCTGCGTTGTGTCCGGCGGCCACCAGGTCGTCGGAGTAAGCCAGCAGAAGCTGAGGCTTGCCGTCGGACTCATATGCGGCCACTATGGCCGTGCCTTTGAGTTCTTTAAGTATGCCGAGAGCTGCATTGCGCAGCATAGCGGGATCGAAATTGTGACTTCCGGAAGGATGGGCGACGATAAGGCGCACGCCGTTAACTTCCTCGGCTTTATCCTGAAGCCATTTGGCGAGTTCGGCGGCCTTGGCCTTTGAGAACTCTTCTGCCTGCTTCTTGAAGGAAGCGTTGTCGTCGATGAGCTTCTGGATGGCTCCGGCAAGGTCGGGCACGTTGTTGAAGAAGGCGCGGGCGGTCTTGATGAGCTGCTGCATGCCGTTCACCATGTTCTCGGCTTCTTCGCCGGTAACGGCCTCGATACGGCGTATACCTGCGGCTATGGCGCTCTCGCCCACGATCTTGAAGAGACCTATGTTGCCGGTGGCGGAGGTATGGCAGCCGCCGCACAACTCAACGCTGGGGCCGAAGCGAACCACCCTCACGCGGTCGCCGTATTTCTCGCCGAAGAGGGCCATGGCGCCAAGTTCCTGGGCGCGGGCCATAGTGGCGGTGCGCTCCTCATAGAGGGGGAAGTTGCTGCGGATCAATTCGTTAACCCTCTTTTCAACAGCCGCTACCTGCTCATCGGACAGCTTCTCGAAGTGGGAGAAGTCGAAGCGGAAGCCCTTGTCGGATACGTAGCTTCCCTTCTGCTCCACGTGTGAGCCCAGGATCTCCCTGAGGGCCCTGTGCATGAGGTGGGTGCAGCTATGGTTGTTTGCGATCTTCTGCCTGCGGGCAGCATCGACCGTCAGGGTGAAGGGGCCGTCGGGATTATCCGGAAGGCGCTCGGCTATGTGGATTGTAAGATCGTTCTCCTTGATGCTGTTGAGTATGCGGATGCACTCGCCGCCAGCGTTGGTGATGGTGCCGGTATCGCCTATCTCGCCGCCCATCTCGCCGTAGAACGGTGTGCGGTCGAACACGAGCTGCAGCATTTCCTTGTTCTTCTGGACTACGGTGCGGCTCTTCAGCAGGAGGGCGCCTTCGAGGGTGGTGGAGTCGTATCCGGTGAACTCTACATCCTCGCCCTCGTGGTACACTGTCCAGTCGCCGAAGGTGTTGGAGGTGGCGTTGCGGGCGCGGTCTTTCTGCTGCTGGAGTTCCTTCTGGAAGCCTTCGTGGTCCACGGTGAAGCCGCGCTCGGCGGCGATGAGGTCGGTAAGGTCGATAGGGAATCCGTAAGTGTCGTACAGGCGGAAAGCGTCGGATCCGGGGATGAGCTTGGTGGCCTCGTTTTCTGCCATGCAGTCGTCAAGCAGCTTGATACCGCGGTCCAGGGTGCGCAGGAAGGCCATTTCTTCTTCTCTGATGACCGACTCGATGAGCTTCTGCTGTGCGGGAAGCTCGGGGTAAGCCTCACCCATATCGGCTATGAGCTGGGGCACCAGGCGGCAGAGGAAAGGCTCGTTGAGGCCGAGGAAGGTATAGCCGTAGCGGACTGCACGGCGCAGGATCCGGCGGATTACGTAACCTGCCTTGACGTTGGAAGGGAGCTGACCGTCGGCGATGCTGAAAGATATGGCGCGGATATGGTCGGCAATGACACGCATGGCAACGTCGGTCTGGGCGCTCTCGCCGTAACGGTGGCCGCTGAGGGCGCCGATAGCGTTAAGCATGCCGGAGAAGACGTCGGAATCGTAGTTGCTGTTCTTGCCCTGGAGAACGGCGCAGAGGCGCTCGAATCCCATTCCGGTGTCAATATTCTTGGCGGGAAGGGGCTCCAGGTGGCCGTCCGCGAAGCGCTGGAACTGCATGAACACCAGGTTCCAGATTTCTATCACGTGAGGGTCGGACTGGTTGACGAGATCGCGTCCGGGGATGCCGCTGGCGGCCTTCTCCTCAGCGCTGCGGATGTCGATGTGGATCTCGGAGCTGGGGCCGCAGGGGCCTGTGTCGCCCATTTCCCAGAAATTGTCGTGCTTGTTGCCGAGGATGATGTGATCTTCGGGAAGGTGCTGCAGCCAGGCGTCTTTGGCTTCCTGGTCCATGGCGGTGCCATCCTCCTCGGAACCCTCGAAAACGGTGGCGTAGAGGATGCTTTTATCGATCTTGTACACCTCTGTGAGGAGCTCCCAGGCCCAGTCGATCGCCTCTTTCTTGAAGTAATCGCCAAAACTCCAGTTGCCCAGCATCTCGAACATGGTGTGGTGATAAGTGTCGTGGCCGACCTCCTCGAGGTCATTATGTTTTCCGCTGACTCTCAAGCACTTTTGCGAGTCGGTGGCGCGGTTGTAAGGTGCGGTCTTGTTGCCCAGGAATATGTCCTTGAACTGGTTCATCCCGGCGTTGGTAAACATAAGGGTGGGGTCGTTCTTGACCACCATAGGTGCTGAGGGCACGATAGTATGCCCCTTGGAAGCAAAGAAGTCCAGAAACTTCTGTCGTATTTCTTTCGATGTTAACATAGCCTGCAAAGATACTAATAATTTTTTAATACCGGAATTTTGGGGGCATGAGGAGGCTCAACGCGCGAGGTTCCTCTGGCCCTCACCTGCGCCTGGGTAGTTTCTGTCAGCGGCGGGCTGCCTCTCCGCCCTCATCCGTATCAGTGCCTGTCGCCGGCAGGCTGCTTCTCCGCCCTCCGGGCTTGCTTCCGCTGGCCGTCACCTGAGCCTGGGTAGTTTCTGTCAGCGGCAGGCTGCTTCTCCGCCCTCGGGCCTCCCGGCCCTCGCCCTCCCACCGCTGCGCGGCGGGCCCCTCCCTCTACAAGCGAGGGTGCTTACGGCTCCAAAACAGCGCCGCCACCTCCTGACGCAGCGCCCCTTCGACCTTTGTTTCCGTGTGTGTCCGGGGGCGGGGGCGCAAAACCAAGTTGGTGATAGGCAGGGCTTTAAGCAATTCAGGGTGCCAGAAAACCGGGCGCCCTGAATCAATTAAGTTGCTATTAGTCAGTGCTTTAACTTTGCTCTGCAGGCCCGCTCGCTGCAGCATCCCGCCGGCCCCGGGACAGTTTTCGTCTTTTCCGGGCCCGCCAGCGGCCTTCGGACCGGCCATAGCCGCCCCGTC
>CADBAY010000008.1 GCA_902792815.1 uncultured Bacteroidia bacterium | reverse complement strand
TCCCTCTCGGTCAACGGAGGCAGTCCCCTAGTGCTGATCGACGGAGTGGAAGGCAGCCTTTCCATGTTGAATCCGAACGACATAGAGTCGGTTTCAATACTAAAGGACGCATCGACCTGCGCCATTTACGGTGCCAAGGCATCGGCAGGAGTAGTGCTCGTTACAACCAAACAAGGTTCCACAGGCAGCGCCCGGATTTCCTATGGATTCCGTCAGGGATGGATTCAGCCGACTACCGACATGGACCTGATTACCACGGGCTACGACCATATCTCCATCATCAACTACTTCCAACAGCACTCGTTCCACAGTTCCAGGCTGAACGAATACGACTACACAGTGGCAAACGGCGAATTGCTGAAACTTTTTGAGAGGCGCAACGATGTGGTTGAGAATCCCGCACGTCCATGGGTAGAAGTGGGGGCTGACGGTTATTACCACTATTACGGCAACTTCGACTGGTTCAACTTCTTCTACAACACCAACCGCCCTGTCTCGGAGCACGATTTTTCCGTATCAGGAGGCAACGGCGGAATACGGTACTATGTCGGCGGACGCTACTACAACGAGACCGGATTGCTGAAGGGCAGCCTTAGCGATAAATACAGAAGTTACTCCATACGCAGCAAGGTTTCAGCCCAGGTGAACAAACACATCCGGTATATCAACAATCTCTCCTACGCAAAGAAGAATTACGCTTGGCAAGGTAATTCCGATATGGAATCTACGTTTGAAAATCTATGGCGCTACGGCTCGCCCGCATTTTCGCCATACAATCCTGACGGTTCGCTTGTAAATTTCCCCATAGAACTCGCCGGCGCGGCAAAGACCAACATGATGAACAATTCCGCGACACAGGCTCTTGCGGGGACTAACCACAACAGCAAGGATACCGGCCACTTGACACTTTCAAACAAGTTGGAAATCACGCCTTTGCGTGGTCTTACCATAAGCGGGCAGTATGACTTCCGCCGCATAGATACTTTCAATACCTACCGTACAGGCAAATACTATTGGTCCAATCAACCCGGTATCATCAACGAGATGTCGGGAACCACAAATTCTTACAAAGAGGACCGCGACTGGCGGCAGGTGCATATCGGGACCCTCACCGTTCAGTATGAGAACAATTGGGGCGGCCACTACATGAAGGCCCTTGCCGGAGCTCAATACGAGACATCGCGGACCTCCGATTTTACGGTCAAAGGCTCGCCGGTCCTCGTCGAAGGATACGACTCTTTCGCCCTCATAGATCAAAGCGCAGATGAAAACGGATTCCCAAGGGCCTCCTACTCCGTTTCAAGCGGCAATTCAGAATATGCGACACTTGGTTTCTTCGGCCGGCTGAACTATGACTATAAAGGCATCTACATACTGGAGGCCAGCGCCCGCTACGACGGTACTTCCCGCTTCGGCGAGCGTCACCGCTGGGGCTTCTTCCCCTCCGGGTCAATTGCCTGGAAATTCAGCGAAGAGAAATTCTTCTCTCCTCTCAAAAAAATTGTCTCCAACGGAAAAATACGTTTCTCTGCAGGATCCCTCGGCAACCAGCAGGTTTCGAACTATTACTACATCGAGAGAATCTCCATAGACAATACTCAGGACTATACCTTCGACAACCAGACCAAGTCGCGCTATGCGTCGATCTCGTCGCCTGTTTCCGGGAACCTCACCTGGGAGACCGTAAACACCTATGATGCAGGTCTGGATCTCTCATTCTTCGACAACAAGCTGAAATTCGTCGGAGACTACTACATCAGGGACACCAAAGACATGCTTACCGCTTCAGTTGCGCTCCCGGAAGTATTCGGAGCGACCGAGCCCAAGGAGAATTGTGCAGACCTCCGCACATACGGATGGGAGTTCTCGCTCGACTGGCACGACGGTTTCATGCTGGCCGGCAGCAGGTTCAACTATTCCGTATCGGGTTTCCTAGGCGACAGGCACACATATTTCACCAAGTATTACAATCCAACCGGCACACTTGACAGCCACTACGTGGGCGAGGAACTCGGCACCATATGGGGGTTCCGCTCTGGCGGCCTTTTCACCTCCGATGAAGAAGCTTGGGAATATACTTCTTCAGTGGACAGCCGCCAGTTCCAGCCGGGATACTATTATCCGGGCGGCGGCGTTTGCGTGGACGGAGAAGGCGCCAAGGCAGGAGACTTCAAGTTGCTTGACATAGGAGGCGGCCCGAACGGAGAGCCTGACGGAATCATCTCCAAAGGAAAAAACACTCTCGACGACCACGGAGACCTTGATGTATTAGGCACGACCCAACCGCACTTCAATTATTCTTTCCGTCTCGACTTTGACTGGAAGGGATTCGACTTCTCCGCATTCTTCCAGGGCATAGGCCATAAGGACTGGTATCCCAAGGGCACATATGGAGGGTATGCTTTCTGGGGCCCTTATTCTTCCACAAGCATAACGTTTATCCATAAGCGTTTTATGGACATTGTATGGTCGCCGGAGCATACCGATGCGTATTTTCCGCGCCCGCGCGGCTATTCGGCATATACTTCCAACGATTACTATACGGGACTGGGATTCAGCAACGACTATTTTCTCCAAAACATAGGATACCTCAGGCTGAAGAACCTTACCCTCGGCTACACTCTTCCGTCTAAGCTTAGCAGGAAGATTGCCATCGACAAACTGCGTTTCTATGTCAGCGGAGAGAATTTGTTCTATCTTTCCCCTCTCAAGAAGCATACGCTCCTGATCGACCCTGAGTTGGCAAATGCTTCAGGCGTTGCGACAAGCAACACCGGAGTCGGATACTTATACCCTCGCACGATATCAGTCGGAGCCAGTGTAACTTTCTAATATGATGAACGGTATGAAAAGATTACTTTATATTGCCTCACTGACATTGGCACTGGCATCATGCGACAAAATCAATGAAAGCCTTACGCGCCTTCCCATCGACGATGTCAATCCTGATGCATTCTTCACCTCGGAGTCGGAATGCCAGCTATGGCTCAACCGCTGTTACGCAAATTATCTCACTGTGCCGGTATCATCATGCCAGTGGTGTTCAGACGATTGCGTATCAAACAACATGTCCTCCTGGATGCTCGGCACAAGGTTGGCAACTTCGGCAAATACCGGAGAATCTTACTGGGGATGGGATACGATGCGCCGCATTAATCTCTTCCTGGAGCATTCTTCGAACTGCAAAGATGAAGCGGTACGCCTGCACTACGAGGCTGAGGCCCGTTTTTTCAGGGCTTACGGATATTTCCTGAAAGTTAAGCACTTTGGCGATGTTCCTTTCTATGACCACGTAGTTTCTTCCACTGATATGGAAGACCTCTGTCGCCCCCGTGACCCGCGCGGCTACGTCATGCTCCAGATCATGAAAGACCTTGATTTCGCCATAGAGCACCTGCCCGAAAAGAAAGACGTCGCCCGTGTCACCAAGTGGACAGCCCTGGCAATGAAAAGCCGCGCCGCCCTGTTTGAAGGCACCTGGCGCGTCTATCATGACGACGACTGTTTTGCTCCGGCAAATGATCCATCGGAGTTTGACGGCAAGCCTGTACAGCTGAGTGCCAAATACTTTCTTGAGCTGGCTGCTGAAGCGGCCGGACAAGTAATTGACGGCGGGAAATATAACATCTGGTCTAAAGGCAGCCAGCCCTACAGGTCACTGTTCAATGCCGACAACGCTATTGACGAGGAGGTCATACTGGCAAAGATATACAACAACACAACTTCGGAGCTGAAAATTTTTGCCCACAGCCTTCCCTACAACTACGACCAGTACAATCTGAGCGTCCCGAGAAAAATCATCAACATGTATCTGTGCAAGGACGGAAGCCGTTTCACGGACAAGCCCGGCAACGAGAAGATGTGGTTCCTGGACGAAGTTGCGGACCGCGACCCAAGGCTCAGCGAGACCTTCATGTGTCCCGGATACCGTATGGTAGATGCAAAATCTCTGACGCCCAACACCTTCTACAAGACATATACCGGCTATAAACCAATTAAGTTCGCAGCAAAGGAAGAGAATTCCATCATGAACAAAGGGGTATGCGACATGCCGGTGTTCCGCTATGCCGAGGTACTGCTGAATTACGCCGAAGCAAAAGCTGAACTCGGCACCCTCACTCAGGACGATCTGGACAAGTCGGTCAACCTCCTCAGAGGAAGGGTCGGAATGCCGAAGCTGCTGATGGGCGTTTCTTCCGACCCGTACATGGAAAAATGCTATCCTAACTCTGTTAAAACAGCCGGTAACCGTGCCCTCGTTCTGGAAGTGCGCCGCGAGCGTATCCTGGAACTGATATTTGAAGGTTTCCACCGCTATGACGTCCTTCGCTGGCGTGAAGGACTTCAGCAGAACAGCGACAGTTTCAGCCTTTGCGGCCCTGAAAGCTGCGGCTATTATGGAGTATATATTCCCGGCCCCGGCATTTTTGACATGGATGGAGACGGAGTCAAAGACTTCGAGATATACTTGGAAAACAAGACCTCCGGCCCGGAAATTCCTGCCACAAACGCCCGGAAGATTGCCGATCTCTCCCTGGTCGATCCTGACGATCCCTGGGACCCCAATCCCCAGAAAGGATATATGACGGCATACAGAAATGATCCTGCATGCAAGCAATGGAAAGAAACAAGGGATTACCTCTATCCTATCCCTCAAGCACAGATAGACTTGACCAACGAAGCGCTTACCCAGAATCCCGGATGGTAAACAAACAGAGACATATTATGAATATCCACAAACTAATCATATCCCTTACGGTATTAACCGGCATCTCAGCCACGGGCTGCCTGAAGGAAGTTGACACGCAGAATCCCTATGTCCGCAACAAGGGTGAAGCATATATGACGGTCAGCACGGAACGGCTCGATTTTTCCGGTCGAGGCGGTGCGTTGTCTTTCACCGTGGAGACAAACTACGACGCCACATTGGAAGCCCCGGAGTGGATTAGCCTGGCATCTGCCGAAGTACCCGGAGACGGTCGCACATACACTCTAACCGCCACTGCCTCAAGGAATAATGAACCTGGAGGAGCGGACAGGACAGGGGTCATAAACATCAAGTCCGGGTCGCTCTCCAAGTCAATTTCGGTAGCCCAGCCTTATTTCGAGCGCCCTGACATTCCCCAGAGCATATCCAATGCCGACGAACTTGTGTATTTCCTGGATACTTGCGCAGCCGTGCTTGAAGAAGGCGAGACCATTTCCTTCTCGAAGGATATCGACATGAAGGGCAAGACCTTTCAGCCAGCCGAGTATTTCAAGGGAGTCATCAACGGCAACGGATTCAGCATCAGGAACCTGTCAGCCTCCACTCCGCTTATCTTACGCAACGAAGGAGTGATAAACAATCTGATTATAGATGCTTCCGGAGCTTTTGAAATCCAGCCCGAAGACACCGAACAGTACTTCGGCGCCTTCGCGGGTCAGAATTTCGGGAAAGTCGAAGCCTGCGTAAACGAAGCCAGCTTTTTCGTCCGCGGCGCCAGAACTGCCAAACTCTATCTTGGAGGTATCGTCGGCTACCACAACCTGGAGTCATCCTTGCACGGATGCGTGAACAAAGGATCTTTCAACTACTCTCCCGACAGCGCAACCGCCAATGCCTATATGGGCGGCATCGCCGGCTATAGCTACGGCTCCATCGACGCTTGCGAGAATTACGGGCCGTTCAACTGCACACCCATCGAAAACAGCGCGGTGTATTTTATCGGGGGCATCACTGCTCGCCAGCAGAACAGTGTCCTGAGCAACTGTATCAACCATCGCGAAGCCCGCATCTCCACCAACAAAGTCAGCGGAAGCGGCAAATCATACATTGGCGGCATCGTAGGCTACGTCGAGGGCACCCCGGCAAGCTCCGGCAACCGGAATTACGCCGACCTCGAAATAAATCTCAAGGCTGAGTCATACATCGGCGGCCTTCAAGGCTGGCAGGCCAAAGTCACCGAAGGCGACGCTGTGCTTTTCGAAAACAGCATCGTCAACTGCAACATTACCGCGCAGACCAAGGCATCCGGCCAATATGGCAACAATCCGTGCAAATCTGCCGGCTTGGTAACCGGAAGGTTCAGTGGCCAGAGCGGTTACAGCACCCTTCACTACGGCACCGCAGACAGCCCGATACGCGTTTCAGGATCCATTACCTGTCTGTCATCCAAAGTCAAGCAGATAGCCCAGCCAAAGGACTATCAAGCACTGCTGGACGGCGACGGATCAAAGACAAGCGTCAACGGAGGCTCGATTCCGGAGGCCGACTACAATAACATTCTTTATGAGGTATGCGGTGACGGACAGACCGGTGATCCCGAAGATCTGATCGTCAAGACCGACGGTGTAAGGCTCTCGATTCCAGCATCAGGAGGAGAGGCATCGTTCTCAGTACGAGGCAATTATCCGATGACCATATCCACCGAAGCTGAATGGCTGGAAGTTTCTCCCTCAATGGTCGAAGGCGATGGAGCATATCACGACATCAAGGTATCGGCTGCAGCAAATGAAGGTGCATCCGTGCGCGAAGGCACCGTTCTGGTGACTATGCCAATGGGATCCACCGAAGCCGTCATTATCGTTCAGGAGGGAGTAAATCTGCCCCCCGAGCCGGAGGACAGGACAAAAATAAAGAATGCTGCAGATTTTGAGCAATTCGTCAAAAACGGCAGCAATACGGATCTGTATCCTGCCGGGACCGTTGTCTCCCTTACAGATGATATCGACCTCAAAGATATAGAACTTCCTTCCATAGATGCTTTTGCCGCAACACTGGACGGACAGGGTCACTCTCTGAAGAATTGGGCGGCCAAGGCCCCCCTGGTGAATGTAAACACCGGAACTCTGAAGAATATTGTAATTGACCAGAGCTGCTCTATGGCTCTCTCAGAGAACATGGCGTTTTTTGCCAAAGAGAACGGCGGAACCATTACCGCCTGCACCAACTTGGCACCGCTAAATTGTTCCGCCAATCCGGGAGCATCGGGGCGCATAGCAGGCATCGCCGCCACAAATAAAGGCCTCATCCAGGGCTGCACAAACCGCGGCGACCTCAGCTTCTCCAGTCCCGAAGACGTAAACGCTATGTATCTGGCAGGAATCGCCGGTTCCTGCGGGACCGGCGCATCAATTGAAGACTGTGAAAACTACGGAAATATAACCTACCATGTCCCGGCCGGCGCCACCCAAACATACAAGCGCCTTGCCGGTATAACCGGCATGGCCGACGTATCCGGCATAAGGATTGCACGCTGCGTCAACCATGGCGCGATTACGATGACCGTCACGCCCGGAACCGCTATCAAAAATATCCGCAACGGAGGAATCGCCGGCGAGACCAAGAACGAGGTTGACATCAACGAATGCAAGAACTACGGCAACCTCAGCTGCGACTTTTCCGGCAGCGCCGTCTATCTTGGCGGCTTGGTCGGATATTTCAACACCATCAAGAGCAACTTCACGACCTTCGCCGGCTGCGTGACTGCCTGCCACATCAGCGGAGCATACGCGGCCACCTCTTCACTCTCGTCCAACCCGCTGGAGTGCTGCGGGCTCGTGTTCGGCAGCAGTGCATCAGCTTCTGGATACGTCCATACCTGCGGCACCGAGTCAGCCCCCATAAAGGTTTCCGGCTCCCTTACCTGCTCAGACAATACCCTCACGCTGACAGAGAGCAACTTCCAGAATGGCCTCAACGGCAACAAATTTGGCAACAATCTCGTGAACGGATCCACCGAGACGGTGTACAATGCGGTCTTTGCCGGCTCTCAGGCAGGGCAAGACAGTCCACTGAAAGGCAAGAAATTCATAGTAATAGCCAATTCAATGGTCTATTACGGAGGCTTTGTCCAGAAAGGCAACCAGGGTAAAGAAGACCCGGGCATGTTCTACAAGCTGATGAAAGCACTGGGACATGAGATTAGCGTCATCGACTGCACCCAAGGCGGCCACCACCTCTACGACTACACCGCCGCCGGCTGCAAAACTTCAGGAAGTGACTGCACCGTGGGCGAGGATCTGCTAAAAGGCCTGGACCTGTCATCGTTCGACTACGTAATCCTTTCCGAATCCGGAGACAATAACTCCAATTTCGTCCCGGATGCCCGCGCGGTATACAAACGTTTCACTGATGTAAACCCCAATGTAAAAAAGATTTACATCAACCATATTTATAGCGTTTACAAGAATCACACGCGTATTCTTGACAATTTGAAGCTCCTCCACGAAACAGACGGAGTGACCATAATCAACTGCGGGCAATTGGGGTATGATATATACACAGGCGCTGTAAAGGTACCCGGCGGCAGCCTCAGCTACAGCGACCGCTACACCTTCTGCAACCACAAGAGCAGTGACTCCTACCACCCCAATCCACTGATGGGCTACATAATGACTCAGATGGTATGCTGTGCCCTGACAGGAGAATCCGCCGGCTATCCCGACTATGCTTCCCTTATAAAAGAATGCAAGTTTGCTTCCGGAAGCACTACGTACGAGGACTACTATAATGCTTTTTATACTACTCCGGCCGCTCTTCCGTTCATGACCGTCATCGACAACGATGCAGAAATGCGCGGCATACAGCAGCTGATACCAGGATACATCAACAAATACTGAACAATAACAACAAACACACAAAAGCAATGAACACAAGACGCTTCCTATTAGTAATTGCGGCTTTTACCGCCGCGATAATGTCATGCAACAAGCCCGAACCGGAGCCCGAACCGGAACCGGAGCCGGGCAAAGATCCTGAAGCGACTTTCTCCATCGACAAGACAAGCGTATCTTTCGAAGCGAAAGGCGGAACCGCATCCGTGAGCATAACATCCAACACCGAATGGATGGCAGTAGGGCTTGACTGGCTCACCATCGAGCCGTCCAAGGGCAAAGGCAATGCAACCGTGACACTGACTGCAGCAGAAAACACCAAGACCTCCGAGAGGAAAGGAAAAATCACCTTCTCTTATTCGGGAAAAACCGAGGAAATAGCTGTAAATCAAAAAGGTGCTGAGAATTCAGAAGAGCCTCTTCCGTCTAGCGACCCACATTCTGTCGACAAGACATCCATAGTTTCCGGCCAGAGCGTCACCTTGAAATTCGACACTTCGGTATGGACTATGGCCAAGGGAATAAAATGGTCTTGGAAAGAGGGAGAGAAAGAAATAGTTAAAGAAGGAGCCGAAGTCACCACGCCGGTAGAATTGGATTACCTGACCATAACCGACAATACCCCCGTAGATGTCCCGATCGCCGTCTCCGCCACCGTGAACGGGAAAGAAATGAACTGGGAGTTGAGTCTGAGCGTGAAACCTTATTTGCTCTATTACAACGACTGGGGAGTAACCCCTCAGGCTTTCCGCTATTCCGCCCCCGTCTTTTCGGTCGACAAATCCACTGTTTACGCAGCTACCGACCGCAAGGGAAGCAAACTCTACGCGTTCGATACAGCAAGCGGCACTAAGAAATGGGAGTTCGATCCCGGAGCGGATAAGACCTGCTGCACAACGCCCACCGTCAATCCGGTAAGCGGTGATATCTATTATGTCACCACCACCGCAAACGATATTTACGCCGTCAAAGCAGACGGAACCATGAAATGGAAATACGAAGGGCTCGAATCGGTCAACAAGAACTCCAGTCCCGTCGTCTCCAAGGACGGTGCATCGGTCTTCTTCTCCGACAGCAAGGGCAATGTGCATGCGGTCAACGCCCTCACGGGAGAAAAGATCTGGGGAGTAAAACTGAACGCCACCGTACAGGGAATGATCCTCAACGGCAAAGAGCTTTTCTGCGCATGTGACGCCATCACCGAAGGGGCGGTCTTCCTGAACGCCGCCGACGGCAGCACTATCGCCGCGGTCGATCTTTACAAGAACAGCAACGACGCCGCTTCGCTCGTCGTGGATCCGGCAAAGAAAATTGCATACATTCCCTCGAAGGGCAGCAACCAGAGCGCCCCGACGGATCCTTCAGACTACAGTGGTCTCGACCTGACTTCCTGCCTGACAGCCATCGACCTTGCAGGGCATAAGATGATTTCATGCGGCGAAATAGCGACTAACAGCTTCTGGGGAGGGGTCGTCCTTGCCAACGGCGACATAATTATCGCAGACAAGGACGGTTATATCACCAGGCTCGAATCGTCTACTCTCCGGACAGTTTGGAAAAAAGGCTCCTGGAAGCGCAATTCCTACAACTATGGCCAACCTGTTATGGACACCGACGGCAACATATACCTTTCTGCCGGACACTATTCCTTCGACGGTGCGGGGCATACCATCAAAATCAGCCCTGACGGAGAAGTGCTCGCAGACTGGGCCAACACAAAGAACCTTGAAGGTCCGATGGCAGGTACAGGACTCTGCAACGGATTGCTGTACATCCTCTGCAACGACACCCAGAACAAGGTACAGAAGCCTATCATGAGCAAATACGTCGGGAAAGACATTGCCACCTTCGGATGGCCGTGCCACGGCGGAAACCTTCAAGGAACCGGCTGCCTGCAATAGACCGTGAAAATGAAAAAGACATTCCTGCTGTTTGCAGCGTGCACAGCCATTATAATAAATGGCTGCACGCCAGTCGAAATACCCAACGACGAGGGAGGAAAAGAGCCTGAAGAGGAAGTCATAGACGACGGGGACGACGAACCTGCAATACCGGAAGGAATGAACCTTGTCGGCTCGGTTGTCGACGCTTCCGGGAAAGGTATCGAAGGAGTGGTGGTAACTGACGGATTCCAATGTACCGCCACTCAAGCCGACGGCGCCTATTACATGAAAGTGGACGAGTCCGCGGTCAAGTTCATCTATATCAGCACGCCGTCGGGATATGAGCCGCCGGCTTCCAACGGCCTGCCCGTGTTTTACATACCGTTCGCCAGGCTCGCAAAGTCGGAAGGGATATACAAGGCCGAGCCCTTCAAACTGACTGCGGTACAAAACCCGGACAGGGCTACGGTATTGTTTACCGCCGACCCTCAGCCCAGGGCAAGCACGGCAAAATACGACCAGTTCGCTTTCCATTCCCTGGACTGCTGCCAGGACCTCTACCGGGACTTGAAGGAAACCGGGGAGAGCATTTCGGGAAGGAGGGTCTTCGGGGTATGTCTCGGCGACATCGTCCACGAAAACATGGATCTTTATTCGGACTACCTTGCAGGGCTAAGTACACTGGGCTATCCCACCTACAATGTAATCGGCAACCATGACAATAATCCTTCGGCGGCAAATGACGAGTCTGCCGCCGAGGATTTCGAATCCCATTTCGGACCGAGAAACTATTCGTTCAATGTGGGCAATATCCACTTTGTAGTTCTTGACAATCTGATAATGAAAGACAAGAACGGACGCCTGACAGGGTACGATCAAGGACTTACCGACAGCATATGGGAATGGCTCCAGGCCGACTTGTCGTATGTACCGAAAACTGCGACCATTGCTACCTGCACCCATTCACCGATGTTCAAGTTACAGAGCGGTGAACGATCCGGGAAGCACAAGAGCGATTATGCCAACCTCCTCACCACATACTCGAAAGTACACGCCTGGGCCGGCCACACCCATGCTACCCACAACTTCGTCTATCCCGCCGGGCATCTGTTCGAAAAAGTGGAAGTCCACACCCTGGCCCGTTCTACCGGCGAACTGTGGACCAATGAATATCTGTCCTACGGAACTCCGCGCGGATATACCATCGCGGAAATCGAAGACGGGGAGTTCAAATCATGGCGTTTTCACCCGGTCAAGTACCAGACAGGCAAGTACCTTGGCACCGAAAAGGCACCTTACGACTTCAGGGACTGGGATTATGACCAGTCAGGAGTCGCGGTAATGAAAAACGGTGGCGCTGTACTTGACGAATCCTACCAGATGCATGTCTATCCCCCTGTAGGGACCTACGGCGATTCCAAGGTTTACGTTAACGTATTCCTCTGGGACAGCAAGTGGAGCCGTCCGGTATTTACCCTGGACGGCGGGGATCCCGTGGAAATGAAGCCGGTGGAGTCCACGTCCCGCCACGATTTCGCCGAAACGATGTTCAAGACCTTCTACAAGACATACGACACCACACTTAAAGGAGATTCCAGCTACAAGGCGAGCAATACATCCAATCCGAACACCCTCTTCAGCACACCTGTTGACGCGCCTTCCGGTTCAGGAACAGTCAGCGTGACAGACCGGTTCGGTAATGTTTACACACAAAAGACCAGCTGGTAGCAGGCGCTCTTGGACGAAAAGAAAAAATAATTTTAATAACCACATAAACAGTCAATCAATCATGAAAAAAATCCTAATGGCCACGGCCTTCCTTCTGACTGTCCTTTCTATGGCTCCATCTTGCCAGAGGCTAAGGCAGCCGGTAAAGGTTGAAAGCGTGGCTCTCTACACCAAACCGGGAGATCCGGTCAGCTCCGCTGCAGGCACCAAGGGAGTGACGATCAGCGCGACAGGCGACTGGACTGTCTCTTCGAAAGCAGACTGGATTTCCGTGTCCCCTTCTTCAGGATCCAGAGGGATCAATGAAGTTATTCTCAATTACACCGAGAATACCGGTAAGGAACTAAGGAGCGGCAGCATAGTATTTACCGCCAAAGGCGGCTACAGCGAAACTTATATTCTAAAACAAAATCCTGCGATATGAAAAAGTTCTCAAGTCTGATTATCGCCCTTGCTGCATGTATTGCAGGATTTGCGCAGAACGCCCGGACCGTTTCCGGTATCGTTACCGAGAGCGACGGTACACCGGTCGTTGCCGCAATGGTAATTGAAAAAGGCACCATGAACGGCGCGTCGACTGATATCGACGGTAAATACTCCATACGCGTTTCCGACAAAGATATCGTCCTCGAAATATCCTGCATCGGATTCGAAACACTTGAAGTGCCTGTTTCCGGCACCCAGGCGATCGCAAATGCTACGCTCAAACAGGACAACATGCTCATCGATGATGCAATAGTCATCGGATACGGCGTCCAGAACCGGCGCGACGTAACCACGTCGATCGTCTCAATGAAAGCCGAAGACATGACTAACAAGACCAACGCCGACTTCCGCGAAATGATGGCGGCCAAGATGCCCGGCGTGCAAGTCCTCCAACTTGGCGGCCGTCCGGCAGGTAACGTATCGGTGCGCATCCGCGGTATCCAGAGTGCAACGTCCGGCAATGATCCGCTTTATGTCATCGACGGTATCCCCACCGAATCGTCCGTATTCTCGCAGCTCGACGCATCCGACATCGAGAGCATCGAAGTCCTCAAAGATGCATCCGCAGCTGCAATCTACGGATCCAGGGGAAGTTGCGGTGTCATTCTCATCACCACCAAGAGAGGCAACAGCGAGCAGCCGCGCATCACCTACGACGGCTACTACGGAATAGCCCAGGTATCCAAGAAGATCGACCTTCTTGACGCGTGGGAATTTGCAACCATGTTCAAGGAAGCGCGTAACGGCTCCTACCTCTACAGCGTTCCCACAGGCTCCATCGGCGACCCGAACAGTGTGCGTCCCGAGGTGTACAACCGCATCCCCGGTGTAGTAGAGACCTATCTCAAGGACACAGGACACACTCTTACCAACACCGACTGGCAGGACGCCATTTTCCGCAACGCCCAGACCACCCGCCACGCAGTTTCGGTCAGCGGAAAGGCCGGCAGCGCCAATTACTACATAGGCGCCAACTATTTATACCGGGAAGGCACTATCATATGCAGCGACTACCAGCGCTACTCCATTCGCGCCAACATCGACGGCAAGAAAGGGCGTCTCAAATACGGTATAAGCGTCAACCCTTCCTACTCCGCCGAGAACTATGTAGATTCCGACTCACAGTACGGAAGTGACGGCGTGATCGCCTCCGCGCTCATGGCTCCTCCCATTTTCCCGGTCAAAAACGCTGATGGCTCTTACAACTGGGACATGAACGGTTATCTCCGGAAGAACCTTGGAGACGGTGTGGGTGACACCCAGACCAATGAAGTGCTCAACCCGGTCGCCCTCGCCAACGAAGTCAAGGACTTCAGGGAGAAGATGAACATCTTAGGCAATGCCTATGCCTCATTCGAGATAATCGACGGACTGGAATACAGAATTACCGCAGGCGGCGACTACTATGGATACGCACGAGACTATTACCGTCCTTCCACCATCCCTCTGAAGGGCAACAAGTACATCGAGCTGGACAGCGATCCGACCATGCCGGCCATTCCCGTCCTGTCACAGCCCAAGTCACGAAACTGGTCTTACCACTATTACCACTGGACCGTCTCCAACCAGCTGTCTTTCAACCGCAAATGGGGAGACCACAGTTTGAGGGCCGTGGCCGCCTACGAAGCCGAAAAGAAAGCTAACAGGACTGCTTCCATCTATGGCGACGGCACCATTGGCGACGACAAGATAAAGACCACCAAGGGAACGACACTGGACATAGACAACACTCTCAACAACCTGACCAACTATACCTTTGATTCCTGGCTCGTTCGCGCCCAGTATTCATACAAGGCGCGTTATATGTTGTCCGCATCGATCCGCGGAGACCGCTCATCGCGATTCGGTTCCAACAACCGTCTCGGCATCTTCCCTGCCGCCTCTATCGGCTGGCGCATCAGCGACGAGGATTTCATGAGAGACGTAAAAGCCGTCTCCGACCTCAAACTCCGCGCATCGGTCGGACAGACAGGCAACGCCAACATAGGCAATTACGAGTGGCTAGCGCTTTACGGCATAAGCAATATCTATATGGGAGAGGGCAACTCCATAGTAAACCAAGTGTACCCCAGCCAGATTCAGAATGCTGACCTGGGATGGGAAAGGAACACCCAGTACAACATAGGTGTTGACGCCAACCTATGGAGCGGCTTGCTAGGGTTCAGCGTGGATGCATATTATTCCAGGACAACCGACATGCTCTTCGACGTTCCCGTACCGGCGGCATCCGGTTTCACTTCCTCGAACGTGAATATCGGTTCGATGGAAAACAAGGGTATAGAAATAAGCCTGAACTCCCGCAAGACATTCCCTTCGGGATTCTTCTACGAAGCACGGGGCAACTGGACACTCAACCGCAACAAAGTACTGAGCCTCGGTGACGAAGACGCCCCCATCATCAAGAATTCAAGCTACAGCGGCGCCGCTTACATTACCCAGGTCGGGCAACCGGTCGGCTGCTACTATCTGCTTGTTCAAGACGGCGTATTCCACAATCAGGAAGAACTCGACAGCTATCCACATTTTGAAACCACGCAAATCGGCGATTTCAGATTCATCGACGCCGACGGTGACGGAATACTCGAAAAAGACGACGACCGCGTCATAGTGGGCAACTACATGCCGGATTTCTACTACGGCTTCGGATTGAGCATGGGATTCAAGGGCATTGACCTGAGCGCTGATTTCCAGGGCGTTTACGGCAACGAGATTCTCAACCTCGAGCGCCGTTACCTCTGCAACATCGAAGCATCCTCCAACATGATGGACCTTTCCCTGCAGAGATTCCCTTACGGCGAGATCAACCGCGCCACCAGGAAGTCCACCGGAAACAACGGCTCATGCACTTCCACCTTCCACATCGAAGACGGCTCTTATCTCAGGCTTCAGAACCTCGCCCTGGGTTACACTCTGCCCAAGAGCATACTGCGCAGGGCCAAAATCAACAATCTGAGAATCTATCTTCAGGGCTCCAATCTCTTCACCCTGACCAACTACACAGGCTATAACCCTGAGGTGAACAAGAACTCCTCAGATGCCCTCCGTCCCGGCGAAGACTACTGTTCATATCCTCTCCCCCGCACCTACACGGTGGGCGTGAACTTAAATTTCTGATGAATATGAAAAAGATATTATTTATAGCAGCTCTCGGCATCATCGCCGCCTCCGCAAGTTCATGCAGGGATGACTTCTTCGGTCAGTACCCGAGCAACAACATCACCGAGGGTAACTTCTATCAGACCGAGAGCGACTTCAACCAGGGAGTCTATTCCTGTTACGCCAAGCTAAAGACAGAGAGCGGATTCTTCATCTCGGAACTTGGTTTCCGCAGCGATGAGAGCTACCTTGAATCAATGGCAGTGTCCACCCAGGACCGATACGATCTTGACCACTTTGCGGAAAACGCATCCAACGGCATCCTCAGGGATGTCTGGAATGCATGGTACAACGGCATCTACCGCTGCAATGACGTTCTTGACCATATGCTCACGACGTCCCTTGACACTCAATCCGAGAAGATGAAGCAATACAAGGGTGAGTGCCTGTTCATACGCAGCTGGTACAATATAAACCTGTACAAAACCTTCGGCGTTGTGCCGCTCATCAACAAGGTCGTATCCCCCACCGAGGCTATGACTATCCCCCGATGCACAGACCAGGGCATGCTTGAACGCCTGAAGGAAGACCTCACGGAAGCCATAGAACTTCTCCCCGAAAAACGTCCGGCCGAGAAGGCCAGGGTCAGCAAAATTGCGGCCCGCGCACTGTTAGGCCAGGTCTATCTTACTTTCAAGATGTATCCCGATGCCAAAAAGGTGCTCGCCGATGCGCTTTCCGATGCCGGATACGGGCTTATGGAAAATACCGCTGCCGCATTCAACGTTACCAACAAGATGAACAAAGAAATCATCTTTGCGTTATGCTACAACAAGGGCAACGACTTCGGACATGGCTACTGGTGGAGTTCCAACACAAATGTAGAGGCAGACCGGCACGTCCCTACCGTTCCCACAAAATCGCTTTTCGACACGGAAAAAGACAACCGCTGGCCGCTTATCCACGACTTCATCAAGATTACAAGTTCGGTGTATGCCATGCCCAAATGGTACGACACCTACGATGCGACATACACTACGCAGGTCGGTAACGACTACCCGCTTCTGCGCTATGCAGATGTAGTTCTGATGTACGCCGAAGCCCTGGGACTCGGCGGTGACATAGCCGGAGCGCTTCCGTACATCAATCAGACACGCACCCGCGCCGGACTCAATCCGCTTACCTCGGCTGAAGTAGCCTCTGAAGCAGCTTTCCGCCAGCAACTCGCCGACGAACGCGGCCGTGAATTCGCATACGAGGGAAAACGCTGGTTCGACCTTGTCCGCCTCGGCCTTGCCGTCGATTATTTTACCAAGCTCGGCTACAAAATTGACAACCATGAGCTTGTCCTCCCCATCCCTCAGAACCAGATTGAAATATACAACAACAACGCAGTTCTCTGGCAGAACCCCGGATATTAACAGATAACACAATGAAAAGATTATTTACATATGCTGTTGGAGTCCTTCTGACACTTGTAGCGGTCTCTGCCTGCTGGAAAGAGCCGCAAATTCAGACTGGAAACGACCTTAAGCTCCGCCATCAGGTCACTGACCTGATGGCCGTGGCCGGCGACGAGGAAGTCCAGCTCAGCTGGAGCATTCCCGAAGGATGGAACCCCACTTCCTACCTGATAACCTACCTGAACACCGAGAGCAAGCAGGAAGAGATTACCGTTGAAGGCGGCACCACTGCTTACACCGTAACAGGCCTTGTAAATGGCGCCAAATATACATTCGGCGTACAGGCCGTCTATGATAAGCTGCTCTCAGGTATCGTATACACGAAGGAGATGCAGCCCACCACCAGCCGCCTTCCCGTAGGCCAGTTGCTTGCCGACGCCGAGAGCGGAAAGGTGACGCTCTATTGGGACAAGCCCTCAACGAGTGTTCTGGGTTACATCATCACCTACACTCCCGACGGAGGCGATACCAAGAGTATCGAAATATCTGACGGTAACGCTACTTCCTACGTCCTGGAAGGCCTGACGGACGATATCAACTACACTATCACGATAGTTGCCAAGTACGCCAAAGGCAACTCCTCGGCGGCAAGCGTCAAGGCTATGCCAAGCCAGTCCATTCCATTTTTTGTCAAACGCGACAAGGTCTGCATCGGGCAGCCTGTAGAGCTCACTTTCAATCGTGAAGACTTCCCCGGAGCCACGGACGTCAAATGGATTTTCCCCGGAGACATAGTAGTTGAAGGCGACACTGCAAAGCAGGGCTTTGCGAGCGCCGGCGAGAAAACAGTCACTCTTTCCGCCAAAGTCAACGGAGTCGAGAAGAACTGGACCATAACCATCGTAGTGCGAGAGTACGCTGTCTATGACAACGATTTCGCATTCGACACAGGCCAGCTCTACAATGGGTTCAAGGGATCCGCGCCTATGTTCTCTCCGGACGGTAACACCATCTACGACCTGACTTTCAACAAAATCACCAACTTGGTCGCATGGGATCTGCAGACCGGAGAAAAGAAATGGACCTACAGAGTAGATCACGGTTCCTACAACGGCCTCACGGTCAATCCTGTCACAGGTGACATTTACTTCGGCACCCAGACCGCAGGCGATTTCTTCGCCGTCACAGCTAACGGAGAACTGAAATGGCAGTTCACGGAAGCCGGCAGCATGCAGAGCGCCAGCCCTGCAGTAAGCAAAGACGGAAATACCGTGTATCTGATTGATGCCAAGGGAACCACCTTTGCACTTGACGCAGCCACCGGAGCCAAAAAATGGCAAGCTGAACTGGGAGGCAAGGGCGGCGGTCTGCTTGTCAACGGAAACGACCTTGTTGTTGCAGTCAACAGCACTGCAAAAACCATAGTCTGGCTCAACGCACTCACCGGTGAAGAAATCGTCAGTTACGCTCAGGCAGGGAAGGCCAGCGACATAAGCGGAGGCTTTGCCGTATCGCCCGACAAACGCTACGCCTATTATGGACACGCCGAAGGCATGGTATCCAAAATAGACCTCCAGGAAAGGAAGATAGTAGTTGACTGCAAGGTAGTATCAACTGCCGATAAACCGAACATCTGGGGAGTAGTCTCCTCACCTAACGGCGACATACTCGCCCCGAGCAAAGACGGCAACTGTTATCTACTTGACGGATCCACCCTTGAAATCAAGGCCACCCTTGAGTCCGGAAAAGGCGTGAACGCTTTCAATTACGCCAGGGCATGCTCCGATACTGAAGGCAATTTCTACATCACTTCAGGCCAAGTCCAGAACACGGCATGGATTCTCGGACCCGACCTTTCCGTGAAGGACCAGTTTGAGCTGGGAACGAAGAACGATAAGCAGATGGGCGGAAACAACTATCTGGACGGCATTCTGTACTCCGCTTTCATTGGAGCCAAGAACGATAACGGCAAATTCATCGGCAAATACGTAGGCGGTGAAAGGTACGCGGCATATGGAATCGACATCTGCGGCAGCTGCTGCCTGAAATAGCATTGTAGAACATAGATGCATCTTAACATTATAATACCCTTAATCCTGCTAGCCTCGCTCTCCTGTACGCCAAAAAGTACAGAGAGAGCCGAGGCGATGCGTTTGAGTGCAAGCGTACTTGAATATGCACATTCCAGCCTTGTGCTCACCCAGCGCTATTGGGAGAAAGGCGACAAGTTTGACGCAATATTGACTTCTGACGGATCGCGCACCGTAGTCGAGCCCGCCTCGGACGGCGGCTCGCCCTATGCCGGGTGCTTTGTTGAAGCACCTGCAGGAAAAGCAACCGGAGTTATTGGAGTTTATCCTTCCGGATCAGGTGCAGAATGGCAAAACGGACAGATTTGCTTCGATATCCCGGAGCAGCAGGACGGCAAGCCGGTGACATTGTCGGCAGGTTATGTTGAGGGTTCCCCCGGCGTTTACACCCCATATTCGCTCGAGATGGCGCCTATGTACAGTCTTGTCATGGTATCTCTGGCGCATATGCCATATATGGTCAAGGCATTGACGCTCAGAGCCAGCGACGGCTCAATGCTCAGCGGCCGCTGCACTCTGGACCCATTGGACGGGACCCGCTTGGCCTCGCGGCCTTCGGTGCATGTCTCGTTCCCCGAGCCACTCGACTGCCGGAGCGCCCAGGCAGTTGTGCCGGTGATGATACTGCCCGATCCGTCCGGAATGTCATTCAACGCCGAGCTTGAGGACATAAGCGGCCGGAGCATTGTCATCGAAGACGTCGTAGACTTTTCGAAAGAAATGAACAGGCCTTATACGATAGGAACATCCCTCGCAATCAACCCTAAGCAGGATCTCTCCAATATCCGGAGGATAAAAGACGCCGGAATAGAGTGGATTGAAGTAACCTGCAATTCTTTCCAGAGAAACAAACCTGAGGAGGAATGGGAGCGGGGTGCAGAAAATATACGCAGCATTATCGAAAGCCTTGGCCTCAACGTGTGGTCCTGCCATCTTCCTTTCAGCAAGACCCTTGACATCTCTTTGACCGACCCCGAAGCGAGAAGGGAAAGCGTAGAAATACAAAAGCGGATGATCCGCATGTGCGGCGAAAAATTTCATCCCAAAAGACTTGTGCTGCACCCCAGCAGCGAGCCTATTGCCGATTCGGAGCGCAAAGCCCGGCTTGACTGCGCCAGGGAATCAATAAAAGAGCTTCTGCCCCTGGCAAAGGAAATCGGAGCCGTACTCTGTATAGAAAACCTCCCGCGTACATGCCTGGGACGAGTCACAGATGAGCTGAAATACATCCTTGAGCCTTTCCCCGAATTGATGGTCTGCTTCGACACGAACCATCTTCTCATTGAAAGTCACGAAAAGTTCTTCCGTGAACTGGGAGACCGGATCGGGACGATACATGTATCCGACTATGACCGCATAGACGAGCGCCACGACCTCCCGGGCAATGGGGTAATTGACTGGCCGGCGTTCCACTACATGTTACGCCAGTGCGGTTATGACGGTATTTTCATGTACGAAGTAAAGTCCTCTAAAGGCACTCCTGCCGATTTGGTACAAGCATATAAAAACACTATCTTTACCGAACCGTGAAAAAGTTCAACCTACCTATCGTTTTATTGGCCGCAGCTTCAGTTCTGTCCTTTACATCCTGCAACGGTAAAGAACAGAGCGGCCCGGCTCAGGTCACCAAGACCAATATAACCTTCCTTAGCGGCCGATATGCCGACGGGCGGCTTAAGCCGGTGGTATTACAGGAATCAGATGAAGTGGCGCTTTTGCATGCCGCATCCGGAGAAAAGAGCGTGAGCACCCCGCTCACCCCGGGCAGCAATTCGTCCCTCTTCCTTTTTGATCTGAAGAAGCCCAGGAAGGGTGATCAGCTTGCTGCCTGGTTCCCTGCAAATTCCGGTTTTACCGTTGACGCTTCCAGCGCCAGCTTTGAATTCCCCGCCCGGCAGGACGGCTCTGAATTTCCCAATGTGTTTTTCGGCTCGACCAAGAACACGGGCGACAATTATGCCGGGAATTCAATCAAACTCAATCCTGTGTGCGCACTTATCCTCGCCAAGGTTTCTAAAGGAGGATACTCTGTAACCCGTGCTGTTTTGAAAGCAAACGGCGGGGAAAACATAGCGGGAACCGTGACGATCAATTTGGAAAGCGGCCAATTCAGCTGCACACAGCCGTCAATAACCATGGAGCCCCCTCAGCAGATCGACTGTTCGGCGGGTAACGGGATCATCCCAATATTTGTTCCTCCGGTAGAGCTTAGCAAGGGTTTCAGCATCGAATTCACGCTATCCACCGGGAAGGTTATAACATATAGCAACGAAGAGTCGCTAAAACTCAGCCCCGGCTCGCTTGTGGATACCGACCCTCTGAGCGCCAACCGCTCGCTGATTGCTTGCGGGAGCAATAAGGTCTATGTCTTCGACGAAGCCCTTGCGAAGAAAAACGGGCGTTACAACAATGCCCTCACCTGGAGTTGGGATGCCAAGGCTTCAGCCGGCACGGTAGGCATGTCTGCAAGCAGGATGGACCATATCGATGATGCCAAGCCGGTGGCGGACGGCAAGAAGTTCCTGGTGACCAGTTCGTACGGTTGGGCACTCCTGCTCAACAAGGATACCAAGACGGTTGAATGGTCGTCAAATGGCACCACAAACGCTCATTCAGCCGAGCTGCTGCCCTCAGAACGCATTGTGGTTGCCTGCTCGGACGGTGGCGACGCCGTCAAACTGTTCAGTTCATCATCCTCTGCCGAGCTGGCCAGTTATCCTCTTCAGTCTGCCCACGGAGTGGTCTGGAGCGAGAAGCACCAGCGTTTGTTTGCAATTGGAGGTACATCTCTGCAAATCTATTCCCTCAAGAATTGGGATAGTGCCAGCCCCTCGCTTTCACTTGAAAGCACCGTTAACACAAAATCGTTCGTCACAGGCCTTCACGATATGACCCTTGCGGATGAAAATACCCTGATTATCGGAGGAAACAAGGCTGCGCTTTACGACATTCCGTCCAAGTCCTTAAAGCAGTTAGGGCACTTCAACAGCTACCAGGGCGTGAAGTCCGTCAACTACAATCCCGATACAGGTGAAGCTTATTATACCTACGCCTGGAAAGGGCATTCTGAAGGAGATTACGACTGGTCAAGCCACAAAGTACGCTACACCGACGATATCTTCGCCAACGACGGCGGTGTGGACAAGAGCACTATTGAGGTCGCGGACATCAATATGTACAAGGTCCGGGTGCTTAACTGGTAAATCAGAAGCCGATCCCGAATCCAAATTCGGCGCAGAACGTGCTGAAGCCGAAGGTGGATATACCGGCCATGAAGTTGAGCCTTTTAACGCTGACGATTATTCCTCCGTCGGCTACAAGACCATGCATGCCGAGGTCTGATACGGTAGCCCACCGTTTGGAGACATCCTGCCAGAGCACATCTCTTTTGCCATATCCTGCACCAGCATAGATGGCAAAGTTCCGGGAAACAGATATGGTGGCGCCGGCAGTCACCGCCCATCTGGATACACTCTCTCTACCACTGGTCCAGATGTATCCGTTTCCAACGGTGCCATCAGAGAGGCACTCGTAGGCACCGACCTTATAGGGAATGCTTACCGAGGCTTTTGCATAAGCGCCAAACGGTTTACCGGCAAAAGACAGCCTGAACATGGTCCCATAATACAAATCAGGCACACCGGTAAAGAAAAACAGGCTCCATGAGGGAAACCCATAAGTAGTAAAAACAAGGGATGGAATGTATCCGGGTTCGACTATTTGGGGATGCAGAGGCGCCAGCCTAGCTTGCTTAAACGCCTCGGCGCGACCTGATACTGCCTGGAGGGCAGGGAGATTCAGGGGGCTATGTTTTATGCCAAATACTTCTTCGTAGCGTAGCCTGATAGAGTCAAAGCGGAGCCGCTGCGCTGGAGACATTTGCCCTTTAGCATCAAGGAGCGTCTTTCTGAGAGAAGACAAGCGCGTAAGCAAAGAAGTAACCGACGATGATTGAATACGACCTCCTGCGGCACTGCGTACACGAAGATCGATGCACTCGTCGCATATTTGCTGATATTGGTCGAGCGCCGCGTCCCAACGGCGGTCCTGCGCGCCAAGTCTACAGCTCGCCAGGATAAGGAATATGGCCGCAAAAACACGCTTCACAAAATACAAATCTAGCTAAAAATGCGTATATTTGAAAGTGCTAACCGAAGACTCATCTTCATTCTACGCTTCTCCTCAAGAGCCTGAAGAAGGCTCATCAGTCTTTCTCGACCTGATACACAGTTCCGAGAGTGGTTTTTGTGAGTTGTACCGCATAAACAGCATGGGCCGATTCCGTGTTCTCAAATGCCTCAAGACCACTTTCAGAGGGAATACCACTTATGAGGGGCTGCTACGCAAAGAGTTCGAGATTGGCTACGGCCTCGATCATCCAAACATTTGCCAGTATTATGCTTTCAAGCACGTGGAGGGCCTTGGCAATTGCATAGAGATGGAGTGGATAGACGGCCGCACGCTGGAGAGCGTCATAACCCTCGAACACCCGGGAGCGGCACTCAGCGATGCCATAATTGACCAAATCTGCAGCGCCCTCTCGTACATTCATTCCAAGCAAGTGTTGCACCGCGACCTCAAGCCTTCCAACATACTGGTAACGCACAAAGGTGACGTGGTTAAGCTTATCGATTTCGGCCTCTCCGATTCCGCTGTCCATTCGGTGCTCAAAATTCCTGCAGGGACTGTTATTTATACTGCGCCGGAAGTACTAAAAGGCGCTGATGCGGACGTTCGCAGCGAGGTTTACTCCCTCGGGCTCGTTATAGCCGCTCTTGGCCCCAGGCACCGCCTTGTAGTACGCAAGTGCTGCGAGCCTCGCCCCGCCATGCGCTACTCCTCTGTTGCTGAAGTGCAAAAGGCGCTGCGCAGCAAGTGGCCCTATATATCGGGAGTGCTGTTTATTCTGCTGGTCGCCGCATTCGCGCTGTATCCATATGTAAGTGGCTTATTCTCCCGTGCAGAGGTACCTGCAGGGCAGCAGGAGCCTGTTACCATTCCCATTGACACAATGGCCCTCAGCCCTGCGGACACCGCATCAATGGACCCGCCTTCTTCTGTCATGCCCCCCAAGCGCACCAAAGACGCCCCCACCATGCAACCGGCCACCTCTTCAGATGAGCCCGTGGACGATGGTATCATCGACGAACTTTTCCGTCAAGCCACGGAGTTGTTTGAGTAATAAGGCAACGGCGCTTATACTCCGAGGACAATTGCGGGAGAGATATTCAGCTTTTGAGAAATAACTCTTGCTTGTTTGAGTGTGGGTTCACTCTTTCCGGATATCAATTCACTGATTTTTGACTGATTCATTCCAAGTAAGGATGCCAAGGCACTTTGTGTCAATCCCATTTCAAACATTCTAAGCTTTAGAACTTCTATAAGGGTTGGTTTTTTTATGGGATAGTGTTCATCCTCATAGTCGGCAACAAGGTTGGAAAGAAGAATCAGTTCCACATTACGGACATCATCATCCGGTGTTTCATCATTTACAACAACGAGCAGCTCATCGATCCGCTTCATCGCAGCCTCATACTGAATTTCGTTTTCTATACGTGTCATACCATCAAATGCTTTCTATATCCTTTATTCTTTCATACTCCTGATGTGTGCCTATGAATCTGATATACACCATTTTATTCTTAAACAGCACCAATGCGACCAATCGGTATCTGTTTCCTTTTATGTTAAAGACGATTCTGTTCCCTCCAACATAATCAGCAGTACTGAAAGACTGCTTGACGTCGGCAAAGCTGTTCCATTTGGCTTTCTCAACTTTTTCATACCACTCCTCAAGTGCTGTTTCTGAATCCTTACGCTCACTATAGTAGAGAGTAAGAGTCTTTTTGGCAATAATCCTCATTTCACTGGTTCTTTGCAAATATAACACAATTATCTAATATTACAATATAATATCTAATATTTAGATATAGCGGTTAAGCCTTCGGTCTAAATAACGCACAACGCGAGCCTGGTACGATATAACCAAACTCGCGTTGCAGACTCAGGGTACTGCGGTGTGCAGACTTGTATCAGTGCAAAGGTGAGAATTAATCAGAACTTCTGCAAATCATTTCTTATTCTTTTCCCAACCTGTTCAGGCCGCCGTTCTTGCCTGCCACATATGAGGGCGTAGTGCCGTCGGAGCGCTGGATGTGGTCGATGTAGAGAGGATATCCCAGCAAAAACTGAGTGGAACGGAAGCGGTCGCCCACCTGCAACTTGGCATTCTCAACTGTCATCACCTCATAGGTGTCATCACCTTCGTAACGGAGTGTCACCAGGCGGTTGGGCGCCCAGCCTATGGTTAGCTTCTCTCCAGCCTCAAGTTCGGAAGAAGAAATGCAAGGCGCGGAAAAGAACGCCGATACCACAGCGCCTGAGTTCTTAAGCGCCTGACGGTAAGCAGCAAACGACTGGTGGCCTATGTAGCGGCACAGCACGTCAAGAGTGGATATCCTAGGCGTAGGCCTGAGGCTCACGTACCCCCAGAGCCGCTTAAGCGTAGAAGACGACAGATACTCCCCTATCTCATGCTCGATCACCACCGATAGCGATTCAAAATCGGTAGAAGTACTGACCTTGCGGCCGTACTTGCATTCTACCTCCTCCAGCAGGAGGGAAATTTCGGGGATTTGATTGGTCATCGCAGTAAAGATAATGATTTTCCTTCTGATTAACGTACAAAGTCTGTTATTAGGCCGCAGACCTTGTACGCTGAATCTTTATCTCATGCCGTTCAGCAGCATTATCAATGTACAAGATCGCGCACTTGAAAATAGACCTTGAACAGTAACGTTATGACCAATCCCCTATTTCACCTCCGATTTCTATTCGAATGGATTCTGTAGAAGTATTGAGCGTCACATCGAATGTATAGTTCACTCCGGGCTTGAAATTGAACGAGCCTTCGACCAAGTAAGATACGCCGTTTGCCACCATTTCAAAGAGCGGAGTGCGGGAAGCAAGTCGCTGCGGAATGATGACGGCCTCGTAAGTTGCGTCATCAACTTTATGGCATGTTATTGACTTGGCAGCTCCATATTGATCCTTTGTCACCGAACCTGTTGTCAAGTCAACAGTAGCATCCGTTACCGTGCTATGAACATAGAAAACAGCGTTGTACGGCAAATCTCCTACATAGTCAGGTCCCTTAACAAGATTCAGTGTAATCTTGGAAAGCTTATGACTGAACTGTAGCGGGATGGCCTCAGTCGTATATGCCTTCTCTGCAGCCTTACCCCACAAGAAGTCGCAAGCACCTATACCTGCTGACTGGTCCTGCAACACAGAGAATGGAGCTGCCGTTATACTATTAACTTCCATATATGGATAATAAGCATAAATGTCACATACGCTTGTGGTCGAAGGCCATGTAAGGCCGCTGTCACCTGTCCACTGAGTGCCATTGTAAGTAGCCTCCAGGTTATTGACATAGTTGCCGCTAACCTGCAACGGCGCAGGATTCTCGACCACATATAAACCTATTTTGTCTCCGCTCTCAAAGCCAGTTGATATGGCTTTAGTCATGGAATCTGGATGGATAAAGCAGATAGACATAACACTGAGGTCGGTGTTGATTATCTGCTTCTGGCATGAAAGAGTCAGTAGTAACACCGTAATTAATAATAAATGATTCTTCATATTTTTATTCCTCAACAAAACTTCTCGTGAACAATACTAGCTCCCATTGTGCCGCAGTTAAACCAGCCAGCCCAGCTCGTTTAAGTATTTCTTTAGCGACAGAACGGTATTCTTCTTCTGTCATTTGAGTCCAAGGATGGTTGTTCCAAGGCCGACCAAGAAGATTTAAAACAGTACTATCAATAGGGCAAAAAGGAGGTGCCGGGATAAGACCATGACACCATCGATTTTTCAAATAAACGGAAAAACTCTTTTGAGCATGAGAGAACCTAAAGCCCATTTCGGTAAACAGCATTCCTTTTTCTGCATTCATTCTGCCAGTTAAAATATTGACGTCATCAAGGAATGTTCTGAAGGTCTGATTCTTAGCATATTTTGCGCCCAAATCATCTAACTGAGTACGCCAATAATCCTTAACCTCATCACGTTGAAGATTAGTCGTTGCCTGGGCGTATAACCGATTGTGCTGAACAGCTGCATTAATACCATATTCCGCCATTGGATTATTCATAATGAATGCATACTTCAATCCTTGTACATTAACTATACACATTTTATTCTGCTTTATTATTTCACATTTGGATAATCACCCATAATAACGGGTTGATGATGTTTGGGATTAGATGAGTTGGATTGCGTGGGAGTCCAGTAGGGAGAGCGCTCAATTGCAGCACGTGTACCAAGCGCAGGAACATCATTCGCATAGAAGTCGTCAAGGTTGAACGGAACACCGGCATACTCCATGATTCGCTCTACAATTGCTTGCCGTGAAATAGCGCTATAATATGGGATGTTATTGTTCATACAGCTATTCGGTTCGCTCCTGAAAATGCCGCGAGTATGGAAATACCCGCCTTCGTAAATGTCTACGCTATTGGCATAAGTAGAATGGTACATCAGATGACTCCAAGGAACGGCATCTCTATCTGAAGTCTCCGAAAGATTCTTATACCAACCATTTGCCTTAGCAGCAAGGAATTCACTCAAATGAGGATTAGAACAATCACATGCCTGAATAAATGCATTAGAATAAATATACTCATCTGCAAGCTTACCAAAACCATGACCTCCCGCCTCATGCTGAACAACGCCCCTGAAATCATTAGGGTATGGATCCGCACTCTTCGGACAAATAGCAATCGCGGATCCATCATTCCACATATATGTAACGCCTCCATAGTCTGAACTATTTAAAACCATTATAAGCAACCCTTTGGTGATATCCAGATTCTGGTCGGCTTTTTTTGCATAAGAAAAAGCATTCAAGCTATTGTTCTCCAGCGTTCCTCTTTTTATGGAATACTGGGTGCCAAACTTTGAGTTTCGAACAGTATTAACACTACCAACACCACTATCTTCGGATTTACCAAACACTACATAAACATCAAAATAGTCTTGGTATGTTTTATAAGGCTCAATGTCAAAAAAAGAATCAATTGCTTGCCCTGCATCATAAAGATAAGACCCCGAAGCAATATCAGCCGCATCATAGCAATCTCCCAAAATAACCAATGGAATGCCAGACCCTTTTATGTGTGTCTGTTTTGTTACTACAGATCCATCAGAATAAGCATAGTCATATTGTTCCACTAGTAAGGCGCACCTATAGTCATTTCCGTCTAGTAAGAATTCGACTTCACCTGATCGATTACCACTTCCTTCCGTAAGAGCATTGACCATAACTGTCACATCCGTCTTCCCCGTACCCGAAGAAGGCGAAACGACCAGCCAGTCAGGATGACTCTCTACGCTCCACGTTAGTCCTGCATCAGCGTAAAGAATAAAAGTCCTACTTTCTTCAGAATTCAGAGCTCGGTACATTCTCGAACTAATGGAGAAATCTTTATAAGCTGAAATACGATTAAAATCTCTCCAACCGAATGCATTTGAGTAATCATTAACGCTTGATGCCGGGACCTCAACAGTAAAGGCATCTTTAGGTACGCCGCTAAATGCGTTAGTATTAAGAATTGTTGGAGGGCGCTCTGAGTAATTGATGATAGATATGATGCCGGTACAACCTCCGAAAGCATTCGGGGAAATAGTCGATAAAGTCGAAGGAAGAACTATTTGTTCCAGGGAAGAACAACCATTAAAAACATTCTGGGATAGTGTTGTTACTGATTCAGGAATAATAAGTGCCCCTGATATCCTTTTACAGTTTCTAAATGCCGCATCTGAAATAGTTAGAAGTGATTCGGGTAAAATCAAACTCCCACAAAACGAATTACCCTCAAAGGCTGAGCTTCCTATCGAAATAAGATTCTTTGAAAGGACTAGTTCTCCTTTTATTCCACAATTCTGAAATGCACGCTGATCAATCGTCCTTATTCCATCATGAATAGATAACTTACGAATACCAGAACAATCTTTAAAAGTATCACTCTTTATAGTAGTTATTTTTGATGGAATTACCAAGTCTCCCCCAATATAGGAACATGAGCAAAAAGCGCCAATCCCAATTTCTTCCAAACTTTCGGGAAGTACTAGATTGCCAGAAAACACACACTTTTGAAAAGCATATTTTCCAATTTCTTTTAATTGAGGTGGTAATTCAATATTTCCTCCTAAAAAGGCGCAATTATTAAAAGCGTAGTCTTGGATAATAATAAGAGATTCGGGGAAGGTTATGGATGTGATTAGTGTTCCAGAGAAAGCAGTCGCTTCAATCATTTGTATTCCATCAGGAAGAACTAACGAGCCGGATAATGAAGTAGCACTCAGAGCAGAATTCCCAATAGATAATATACTGTTTTCTTGCTCTCCATCTGGGAAAATAAAACTTCCTAGTGTTTTCTTATTTGTAAATGCATTATTCGGAATACGTCTTTCGAGGACACGACTCTCCTTCATGTTTATCCCCTGAAGAACAGCCATATTATCCCTCATATAATAGAAGTCATTGGCATTGACTGTACCCAAAACCTTCAAGAACTTGATAGAATTGGGATTCTTTCCCGCAGCAACAAGAGTCTCGCCAAGGGTTCCAGGAGTCTCTACATTTACTACCACATATTCCTTTGCAACAAAGGAATGCGATGAATTATCATTTGTCCAGGCAGAGATGGAAGTCTGCACAGTAACAGCATAGCCTCCGTCAGTCTTCTTATTGACCGTAACGGTAAAGTTGTGCTGCTTGCCTGCCTCATATGTAAAGGCGGAGCCCTGATTGTATGTGTAGGCAACACCACCGAGAGTGATTGAAAACAGCGAGCAGGCCGAAGAGACTGTCTGCGGTACCACGATAGCACGGAAACCGTTTTCGTATTCAGTCGGGACTGTGCTGCGGGCGGGAACGGCTCCTGTTGCAGTCACTTCACCGGTCGCAAGATTAATAGTGGCATTACGCTTGACATTGTTAATCAGAACAGACTGGCTGAGACCTGCGAACTCACCGGCCTCAAAGCCTGTTCCCTCTTCCAGAGTCACTACCACACAACTCATTTTGTGTTGGAAAAGCAACTGCACGGTGCTGGGACTGGGCATTACAGCCTCACGCTTGGCCCAAAGGAAGTCACTGGCCTCGTAGCCGCCCATCATTCCGTGAGAAGATACAGTACTTTGGTCTTCCTGAACCTCAAACGGCCACTCTTCGATAGAGGAGATTGCCGACGAGTAAGGATAAACACCATAGATATCAACCTTAGTGTTCTTATCTTTGTAGTAGATGTCGTAGTCAGAGGACCAGGATGTGCCGTCGAAAGTAAAACGCACATTCGTTGCCTGGTTGTCCTTCAACTGTAAGGTCCCGGGGGTATCTTCTTCGTAGTTCACCGCCCATATACCCACCTGGTCACCAGCAGCAAATCCGTTGTCGGAAGCACGAGTGACAGATAGTTGTGTGATATCGCCTGCAAGTGAAATAGGAATCTGTCCGTCCTGAGGCATATTCCAATTCTCCTTGCTGATGCAGGATGCAGCAAGGACCGCCATACCTATGATGGCAGCTGCAATATATATCTTTGTGGTTTTCATATTTCTAGTTTGCGTTACCGGAGTGGCTGTCGCTTTCCCAGCCTCCTATTCCTATTATAGTGCCTGCCTTCTGTTGCTTAATTACGATAGTATTTGTAAGCCCGGTTGAAGTTTCAGTGAACGATACGCTGCCTTCACGTTCTGCGCCAGCATTTTCCTGAACTGTAAAAAGATAGGTTGAAACCAGTCCATCAGTAACAGGGGTCCCTGCCGATATCCACGCCTCGTCACAACTGAGTGTTACTGCATTATCTACTGCGGAACGAGTTAAGCACACGCTCACTTCTCCGCCCTGGCTTGAGACTGCGCTCTCCGCCGGCCATACCGATGTCTGGGCATTGAAAACTTTGCGGTAATTAGCAGGGCAATCGCTACCGGCCAAAGAGGCAACCACTTGAGAGCCATCATCTTTTGTCAGTAAAAGAGTAATTGTTTTTCCTGTTAGATTTACCGGTGGTACCATAAGCCAGCAGCGAAGCTTGCTGCCGGCGCTCATAGTAGCACCGGTCAAGGTTAAATCAAGATGATCGCTCAAAGAGACAGGAGTAATGTTAATTAGATCTTCCTCTGTGGAAGCCATCAAGTTAATCGTTCCTTGAACTATATACTCTGTATCAGGGATGCTCAGCCGCAACGATTTATACGTTCCTGCCGGCACCGGTATTCGATATCGATGTGGTGAGCCAATATTCCTGAACGTAAAATCAAGATTGCCTTGTGCAGGAGATGTGCCCATTGCCGCAGTAAACGAAAAAGCACCGATGCCGGCCATACTATTATCGCCATCCTGAAATTGTCCTTCATAAGAGATGGGCAACGCTGTAGGATTAAGGTCGTAATCCGCTACGAAAGGATAATAGCTGGAGTAAGATTCCCCGCTAATCAAAGCAAACCCCCGGCCATCGAAGTCAGCATATGACTGGCCATAAAAATCAGGCTTGATTGGGAATTTCAACTGATTACCTTCAGATGATATAATACCCACAATATCCCCTTCTGCCCAGAGGAATTGCATATTATCAAGATCATAGCTGGTTTTGGAATCTACTGCATCTCCCTCATACTGGGTAAGCATAAATCGCACGGTTTGTACTTCATCGCGCGGCAGACTGGTCCCGTTTTCTTTTTGGCCACACGAAACCAAAGCCGCAAGAAGAGGGAACAAAAGAATAAATGATTTATGTTTCATAAGCATTAAGGTTCATCATCAATTGGCTCGCCTCCTCCTTGTTCACCGTGTCCACCGGCACCACCTGAACTTTGACAGACAATAGAAGGGATTACTGTTCTTACAGCAATGTTCGGCTGCTTGTATTCAGCCTTTTCTGAAGTATTATACATATATTGGTTGGTTAGTGACTCGCAAAACTATGCAATTCACTATCCCGAATCAAGTTCATATTGGTTCATTTGAGCCTGGAGAGTGGCAGAAGTGCCTTTATGCGGCAGAACGGTTGCAAGGCGCGCACAAAAAGAGGGGTTTGCGTGGCAATTGTGGCTTGGGCATGGCGAAAAGCGCACAAAAAAGCTGCTCCGCGTGTCAGAAATGGCTTCTGACAACCAAAAACGCACGGAAACAGGGAGAACGGTCAGATTAGAGGGGAAACGAAGGAAGCGAAGCGCCGGATTGGCTAAGAGATTTCTCGACTTCGCTCGAAATGACAAACAAAGCGCTCGAAATGACAAACAAAAGCTGGCTATTCCTTTATCGCCCTTATCCTATGGGCGTAGTTGCGCCAGATGGGGGCGGAGCGGTAGGCTTCGACGGAGGCTGCGGGAACGTAGATGGGACATTCGGAGGTATTGTCGAACATTTCTTCTCCACCTTTAGGAGGAATGGGAGCGAGGCAGGTCACACTCTCAAGTTTTACATCGTTTTCGAAGGCGTAAATACCTATGGATTTTATAGTTGAGGGGAGCACTATGCCACGGAGCGCAGTGCAATACAGGAAGGCACTCTGGCCCAGAGATTCCAGATATGGAGGCAATTCGACAGTCTCCAAGGAGTAGGCGTGAGACAGGGCGTCCTTCTCGATGGAAATGCAGGTATCTGGAAGAAGCACTTCTTGCAATCCCTCATTGTGATGCAGCGAAGAGTCGCCCAAAACTATCAAACCGGGAGCAAAAGCCACCCTCTTTAGATTCATATTTTCCCTGAAGCAGCTATAAGAAGTTACCTTTACGCTCGAGGGCACGATAAGCGATTCAACATCAGAGTTATACCACAATGCCCACTCGGCAAAAGTACTTACAGGAAAGTCGAAGCGCAGCACTCCCAGGCCGTTCTTATAAGTATTTGAAAGCAGAATAAGGCCGGGACAGAAATTGTTGCTTACCTCAAGAATCCCTCCGGAGAGTGTGGTGTACCATAATTCATTGTCAGGAGGATAGTCCACGATAGGTTCCGGCTCCGGTTCCGGCTTGGGAATCCGGAATGTGCCTTTGTCGGACAGTATTTCTACTCCACCGGCTGCGACAAAAGCGCACCAAGTATAACCCACATCATCTTTAAGGCCCTCAAGGCAAGTTTCGAATGACAAGTCTGACAGTTCGCACTCAACCTTGTGGTACGGTTTATCTCCTTCTCCGTAAAGGAATCCGCAACTCTCTACCCTGCCGTCAGACAATGTACAGCGAAGGGTAATAACCGCACGCCCCGTTACTTCCGACTCTACGGACACGAAACGGGGCGGTGCGAATTGCCCGCTTTCATAACTGCCACAGGCAGAGAGAAGCGCGCATACGAGTGCTATAAAGATCTTTTTCAACTACAGCTCCCTGAACTTTTCGGAGGAGATTTTCTTGTCTTTGATGGTGATGGTCTCTTTGATCTTGTCGAGGACCTTGCGGTCTTCAACCTGCTCGGAAAGGCGCTCCAGCTGGCGGCGGTCCTTCATGACGTTGCCGACGGCCTCGGTAATCATATCCTCGGGCACATTGCCCAGGCCGTACATTGCGTACTGATAGGTCACATAAGCCTTGGCTGCCTCGTAAAGGTCGTCGTGGGTGACGTCAAAGCCAAAGTCCTTCATGAACTTGCCGCGCACAAGCTGCCACTTGAAGTCCTCGCAGAAGCCGGGGAAATCCTTGTCGATATCTTCGGCGCTGAGTTTGCCCTGGTTGGCGGCGAGCAGCCACCTCTTGAGGAATGCCTCGGGCAGCGCGATACCGGCCTTGTTCACATAGAAGTCACGGATATCCTTGCTCAGGCGCCACTCGGCCTCCTGACGGTGCTCTTCCTTGAGGCGCTCGGTAACGGTCTTTTCCATTTCCTCGTCGGAAAGAGGCTCCTGTTTGCTGTCCTCGCGATACTTCTTGAGATTCTCAACCATAGTCGATTTCTCCTTGGCGGAAGAAGTGATGGAATACTTGTTTACGGTATCGGCAGCCTCAACTTCAATTTTTACCTCGGGCGAGAGGGCGGCGTCGAAGATGAAGGTAAAGCTGTTGCCATCTTCCCACACTACCTCGGGCTGTTTTTCGCTGCCCAGGGGCTCGCCGAGAAGGCGGAGTTTCTGCTCGGAAATATAGTTGTCAAGGGAAGTAGTAATGACATCGTTGACCGCGTCCACGAGTGCCTGCTCGCCATAAACCCTCTTGATCAAAGAGGCCGGCACCATTCCTTTACGGAAGCCCTTGAATTCGGCCGTGCGCTTGCGCTCGGCAAGTTTCTTTCTCACTTCTTCGGCATAATCTTCAGGGGCAATCTCCAGAGTCAGCTCGAGATTGAGGTCGTCAATTTGTTTTTTAGTAAGGTTCATATTTATTTGATTTTTAAGAATTTTTTACGGTTTGAAGGATACTCCACACGTCCGTGATGCACCTGGGCGAGATAGTTCTTGATAGCCTCCTTGATGCCGGAGAGTTCCTTGATGGACACGTCGGCGGCGGCAAACTGTCCCTGGTCCATCTTGCCCTGGACGATCTTCTCGACAAATGCCGAAAAAGCCTCGGGAGTATATTCGGTAAGGGTGCGTGAAGCCGCCTCAACGCTGTCACAAAGCATAAGGATAATCTGCTCCTTGGTAGTCGGTGCAGGGCCCGGATACGAGAAATACTTACGGTTGGCCGGGTCGCCTTTCTGGTTAAGATACTTGCCCCAGAAATAACCGGTTACGGTTGTTCCGTGGTGGGTGCGGATGAAATCTACCACCACATCGGGGAGACGGTGACGGTGGGCCATGTCCACTCCATCGGTAACGTGCCTGATGATATCTTCCGCGCTCTGCTGAGGCTGAAGTCCGGTATGATACTTCTGGTCTTCGCTCTTGTTGAGCATGGACTCGTTCTCGATGAAGCACATGGGGTTGTTCATCTTGCCGATATCGTGGTAGAGGGCGCCCACACGCAGCAGAAGCGGATTAACATCGATGGAGCGCGCCACCGCGTCGGCCATGTTCATTACCTGAAGCGAGTGCTGGAAAGTCCCGGGAGCCTTCTGTTCAAGCTCACGGAGCAGCTTGCTGGACGTATCGGCGAGCTCGGACAGACGCGAATTGGACACCAGGTTGAACAACTTCTCGAAGAGATAGATGAGAGGATAGCCGGCCACGGCGAGGAACGACGCGACCAAAAGGCGCAGAAGATCTTGCAGCACCACTCCGCTCATAGCCCCCACCAGCCTGAGAGCCAAATAGGTAAGCGCCATGCTCACGAACGCGAGCAGGGCCAGCAGGAACTGCTTCCAGCCCTTGCCGAGTACGGGGAACGCCGCAATGGACACCATTCCTCCCACCAGGAATATGATAAACAGTGCGATACCCTTGTCGGCATAAACCAGCAGAGGCAGCAGCGAAATGATATACACCGGCACAATGACCCTAGGGCGCATGAAAGCCTGCAGATAAAGTGCCACAAGAGTGAGCGGCGTGATGAACAGCCAATAAGGGTTCACTCGCGAAATAACCAGAATGACTATAGCCGCGAGCGTGAATATGAACAGAAGGTAGTAGTAACGCGAATCGGAAAAAATGTCAGCATTACTGTAATAGATAACCGTCAAAAGCAGCAGCACCAGGATGAACGCCACCAGGAAGTTGCCTAAAATCTCCAGATAGATGGGGCGCGAAGAGCCGATGTTGGTCTCGTATTCCTTCTTGTACGAATCGAGTATCTGGGCAATATCGGCGGTAACTATCTCACCTTTTGACACGATCAGCTGACCAGCAGAAATATATCCGCGTGTAGGTGATATGCGCGAAGCCGCGTCGGCATTAACCGCATCGGTAATCTGGGAGTTGAAAACCAGATTCGGCACTATGAGATTATACACTGCGCCCGCCTTGAGAAGCGAGTCAACAGCTATAGTATCTACTTGCTCCTGCAAATCGGCAAGGAGACGCGCCCGGGCGGCAGAAAGGCCGAGAATATTGTCGGCGGGAATCTTTACCGCCCGCTTGTCCTTCTGGACAAAAATAACATCGCTGTCCTGAGGCAGGGCATCGTCGGCGACCACTCCCCTCTCCAAAATTGCGACCATAGACGCGGCTGTCAGCGAATCCAGAGGCCCCAGATCGACCTGCGACAGCTTTCTCATACTGGACGTAGTAACGTCAGGTAGATAATTGAAATACGGCACAAAAACATCTGCCGCCTTATCCATCTCGGCCTGGATTTGCTCCGTAGTCTTAAGAACTGGGAAATCGAAGGGAGCGAAGAGGGTCTCATAATCCCACGTACTTCCCTTCTTGTATTCGTAGTCGAACCGGGCCAGTCGCGGAGCGACAGCCGTCAACAGCAGGACCACAATAAGGGGCGGTAAAACTTTACTTAAACGGACTGTCGGTTTCACGTGCTATATATTTATAAGTCAGTTTGTCGGTAAGACGGGGAAAAAGGCGGTGAGCCCATACGGTAGCCTTGCCCAGAGGAGTAAGGATTACTTCGGATTTGCGTTCTGCAAGTCCCTTGGCAAGGTATTGGGCGCACTTTTCGGCACTCATCAGCTTGTCTTCGTCGAGAGGAGTCTCTCCCTGCGCGCTGCCATCGGCTGTAAGGGCGGCATTGCGGACGTTTGAAGAAGTGTATCCGGGAGCGAATACAAGTACTCCGAGCCCGTCTTTGAGGTGCTCTATGCGAATCGTATCAAGGAAGCCCCGGATGGCATATTTTGACGCGCTGTAACCCGTACGGGCAGGCAGGGCGGAATAAGCAGCGATGCTCACTACGCCGACTACCTGGCCTTTACTCTCCAGCAGATAAGGCAATGCATATTTGGTGCAGTTGACGGTCCCCCAGAAATTGACGTCCATCAAGCGATGGATGACCTGGAGGTCAAGGTCTTTGAACATGGCGCGCATGGAAAGGCCTGCATTGTTGACCAGGATGTCTATGCCGCCGAACCACTGGACCGCAGCCTCCACAAGAGCTTTGCAATCCTCCTCGGAAGACACGTCGCAACGTACCGGAAGAACATGATCGGACGCTCCCACAGACGGAGCAAGGGAGCATAATTTGTCGTAAGAGCGGGCTGCCATTACAACATACGCCCCAAGGCTTCCGAAAAGACGCGCCGATGCCAGGCCGATGCCCGAACTGGCACCGGTAACTATCACCACTTTGTCTTTAAAGTATTCGTTTACCTGCATTAGTCTATCTTCATGGAGGCGATGTCGTCGCCGTCATACAAGCCGGCATCCAGTTTGGCCTTTATCTCCTTGAAAGCATTGAGGGTGTATTCCACGTCTTCCATAGTATGCGCCGCGGTGGACACTATACGGAAGATAATCATTCCCTTCGGAATCACCGGATAAATGACCATGGAACAGAAAATCTTGTAATTCTCCCGAAGGTCTTTGGCTATCTTCGTAGCCTGCGCTATTCCGCCGCCGTCGATGTGGATAGGGGTAACGCAGGCCTCGGCCTCACCGATGTCGAATCCCTGCTCACGGAAGCCCTTCTGGAGGGCGTGCGTGATTTCCATGCACTTACGGCGCCTCTCATCGCCTTCCGGCGACATTATGACCTCAAGGCGCTTGATGTTGCTTATCACAAAAGCCATAGGCTGGCTCTTGGCATACATTTGCGAACGCATGTTCAGGCGAAGATAGTTGATAATCTTGCGGGGGCCAGCCACGAAGCCGCCTATGGAGGCCATGCTCTTGGCAAAAGCGCCGATGTAGATATCCACGCCGTCCATAACGCCAAAGTGCTCGGAAGTGCCCCTTCCGTGCTCTCCAAGAAGGCCGAAGCCGTGTGCGTCGTCGATAAGGATGCGGAAAGGATACTTGGCCTTGAGGGCAACTATTTCGTCCAGCTTGCCCAGGGCTCCGGTCATGCCGTAAACGCCCTCGGTAATGAGCAGCACACCGCCGCCGCTCTCGTCAGCCTCTTTGCAAGCACGGGCAAGGACCCTCTCGCAGTCGGCCATGTTGTTGTGGCGGTATTTGTACTTGCTGCCGGTGTGCAGGCGAATTCCGTCGAGCAGGCAGGCGTGAGCCTCATTGTCGTACACTATCACGTCGTGCCTCGCGGTGAGACAGTCGATGGTGGACACAATGCCCTGATAGCCGAAGTTGAAAAGGAATGCATCCTCTTTACACTCGAAGTCGGCGAACATCTTCTCCAACTTCTCGTGATACTTAGTATGACCTGAAAGCATACGGCTGCCCATAGGGGCGCTGAGTCCCCATTCTGCCACGGCCTGAGTCTCCACCTTACGGATCTCGGGATGATTGGCAAGGCCAAGATAATTGTTCAGGCTCCAGTTAAGGACCGGAACACCGTTGAAAAACATATGCGGGCCCAGCTCCCCTTCCAGACGGGGATACATATAATAGCCGAAGCCCTGTTCGAAATACTGGCCTATAGGGCCGCCGGAATCGCGTTCTATTCTTTCAAAAATGTCTAACATAGCTTAAAGAATTCTCGACTTCGCTCGAAATGACAAACCTATGCGTCGATATTGGCGTAATGGGCATTCTCTTCGATGAACTGGCGGCGAGGAGGTACATCGTCTCCCATGAGCATGCTGAAAGTACGCTCGGCCTGGGCCGCATTGTCGATAGTAATCTGCCTCAGGCGCCTCTTGGCGGGGTTCATGGTGGTTTCCCACAGCTGTTCCTCGCTCATTTCACCAAGACCTTTGTAACGCTGGATATTGTAACCCTTGTCGGTTCCCTTGCCCAGCTTGAGGGCTGCTTCTTCCCTCTGGTCTTCAGTCCAGCAGTATATCTCTTCCTTGCCCTTCCACACCTTGTAGAGCGGCGGAGTGGCCAGGTACACATATCCGTTCTTGATAAGGTCGTACATATAGCGGAAGAAGAATGTCAGGATAAGGCAAGCAATGTGGGAGCCGTCCACATCGGCATCGGTCATGATAACCACCTTGTGGTAACGGAGCTTGCTGAGGTCCATGTGCTTCTCGCCGCTCTCGTCCTCGACCGCGACGGTAACGCCAAGGGCGGTGTAGATATTGCGGATCTCCTCAGAGTCGAATGCACGGTCGCCGGAGGCCTTCTCGACGTTAAGGATCTTACCCCTCAACGGAAGTATGGCCTGGGTACGGCGGTCGCGGCCCTGCTTGGCGGTACCGCCTGCAGAGTCACCCTCCACCAGGAAGAGCTCGCACTTTTCGGGATCTTTGTCGGAGCAGTCGGCCAGTTTGCCGGGCATTCCGCCGCCTCCAAGAGGGCTCTTGCGCTGAACCATCTCACGTGCCTTGCGGGCAGCCGCACGGGCAGTGGCGGCAAGCACTATCTTGTCGATAATGGTCTTGGCAAACTTGGGGTTCTCTTCAAGATAAAGGTCCAGAGCTGCCGCAGTGGCCTGTGACACCGCCGATGTAGCCTCGGGATTTCCGAGTTTGGTCTTGGTCTGGCCTTCGAACTGAGGCTCCGCGATCTTGACGGAAATGACCGCCGTCAGGCCCTCGCGGAAATCTTCAGGTGCAAGATCGCCCTTGAACTTGTCGAGGAGCTTGTTCTTCTCGGCATACTGCTTGAGCGAACGGCTGAGGCCCATCTTAAAGCCCTGAAGGTGGGTTCCGCCCTCGATGGTGTGGATGTTGTTGACGTAGGAATATATCTTCTCCGAATAGCCGTTGTTGTACTGGAGGGCTATGTCGATGGGGATAATCTTGTCAGAAGCGATGCAAACCGGCTTGGGAATGATGGTCTGCGCACCGGCGTCCAGATACTCGATAAACTCGCTCAGGCCCTGCTCGGAGTAGAACTCGTCGCGGCGGAAAACCTTGCGTCCGGTAGCCTTGCTCTCGCCGCTCTCGTCAACCACGAACTCATCCACCAGCTCACGCTCGTCGGTGAGCGAAATATGGATGCCCTTGTTGAGGAATGCCAGTTCGCGCAGACGCGCGGCAAGGGTGTCGTACTTATAGTGGGTGGTCTGGACAAAGATCTCCGGGTCGGGATGGAAAGTAATGATGGTCCCGGTATCGGAAGCCTCGCCCTTCACCTCCACGGGAGTTATGGGCTTGCCCTTCGAATAGCGCTGCTCGAATACTTTACCCTCGCGGTGAACTTCGGCCACCAGAAGGTCTGAAAGGGCATTGACGCAAGACACGCCCACGCCATGCAGACCGCCGGATACTTTGTAGCTCGACTTGCTGAACTTACCGCCTGCGTGCAGCACGGTAAGCACGACTTCCAGGGCGGAACGGTGCTCTTTCTCGTGCATTCCGGTAGGAATACCACGTCCGTTGTCCTGCACCCTGATCGAATCGCCTTCAAGGATACGTACGTCAATTGTATCGCAGAAGCCTCCCATGGCCTCGTCGATACTGTTGTCCACGACTTCGTAGACAAGATGATGGAGACCGCGTTCGGCTATGTCGCCTATATACATGGACGGGCGCTTGCGCACCGCCTCAAGGCCTTCAAGGACCTGGATACTATTTGCGGAATACTGTTCTTCCGCCTGCTTCATCTCTTCCTGATCAATCATAACTTATTATAACTCACAAATTAATTCAAATACTACAACGTCAAACTTGCGCCCACGATGACGGACGGGCCGCACTCACTGATAAGAGGGCTGATACGTATATCGTGGTTCAGCAGGTTGTCACCCTCGAGCCACAGGCTGACTTTACGGTTAAGTTTGTACTCGCCGGAGATGCCCAGGTTGACGAACCCGGGGATCTTGGGGTGGGTGATACCCACCGTGGCCTTACGGGCAGAACTCATGTCCACGGAAAGGCCGGCGTAGATACGCTTGTTCCAGTTGTAAGTAGCCTTGATGCCTCCGGTGACGGCGGCAGGTGCGAATACGCCTTCGTCGATACCGGCAGGTATGTTGGTGTAATGGATACCGCCGTCAAGGTTGAAGCTCTCAGAAGCCCAGGAGAGCAACAGGTCGGCGTGAAGGATATTGCAATCCTGGAAATAGAGGGCCTCCAAACCGGTGGCCGACACTGCCCAGAACGGAGCGTCCTTCATGAAGCGGTAACCGCCTTTAAGGTCATACTGAAGACCGAAGTCGGCGTGTCCCCTGAGGCCCAGGAACAGGTCGGCGATTTCACGCACGGGACGGGGGCTGCCGTAATGGACGTAGTAGCGGTGCGCCCTGTTCTTGTAGTCCCAATATGTCATCATATGGTCACGGCCGTCAGCTCCTGCATAAAGGTCGAGATAATCCTTGAACAGATGCACGGAAGCATTGATGGCAGGATGTGCGGTCACCTGGCCGGTGAACCAGCCTAGGCGTGCACCGGCGTCGAAATTGACCTTCCACAGACGGAACAGGGCGTGAGGATGGAGCTCGAACGCCGAGTAGAACGATGTGTAGAGGAAGGTAAAATCGGTCATCAGGTTATACTCATTGGACACAAAAGGAGTGATGTTACCGTCCAGCTTAATCTCGTGGTCATTCACCGGATCTTTGCCGTTAAGCCAGTCGTACACATAGCGGTACTGGGCTCCCAAAGACAGCGAGAAGGAGTCGGGCCTGCCGTAATCCACGCGGGCGGAGATATAAGGCGCGTGACAATTGTCACGGCGATAAATCTCATGGCCGGTGTAAATGCCGTCATAGCCGCCCTCGGCACGGATGACGAATTTGTTGATATTGAAACGGGCGTCAACTCCCACTGCGGTAGCAAAGTCCCAGCCTTTGTCGAAAGTGTCCTTCATGAGCTCAAAAGAATCGGGGACGATACGGCGATAGTTCCCCCAGAAGCCCTTGCCTGAAGCGAAGACGTTGACGGCGCTGCGCTTACGGTCGAGAGCCGCCCAGACTACGTCGAGTTCGGGGCGGAAAGTGTAGCCTGCACCGCCGCGCAGATAAAGCTTGTGGCCGTCATATGGCCTGGGATCGGGGGTGATGGTCACAGAATAGGGCGAGAATTCATAGGCTCCTTTGTACGGAGAGTCGAACACCGAATAATCGAAATGATAATCGAAACGCAGCAGCGAATCAGGAATCCGCATAGCGGGACCCTGCTTCGAAGCATCCCCCATACGGGTCTGATACTCGTTCGTCACCTGCACCTCGGGGTTAAGGTTCTGGCCTCCGAGGCCCAGGGGAAGCAGCACTGCGGCAAGAATTATAATGTGATTTTTCATACTCCCATTAGTTGTTTAGTTTGTAAAGCCTCGACTGCACAAGATCCTGGATATCATCGTCGGGACGCTCGGGCGTATAGCCGTCACGGATACTCTCAAGGGTGGCCTTTGCCTGCTCGGTCTTGCCGATCTGCACAAAGGTATCGGCCAGGGTCAGGTAAGCACGGGCAAGCCAGTAGTTCTGGCCTCCCGACTTGTCGGAGAAGTCGAATACTGCCTTCTGCACTGCATCATAGTCGGCCCTGTCGAATGCATCCTGGATGATGATGTAGCGGGCCTCCGCGCCTTCGGCGGTGGCGGGCTGCGAAGACAGGGAGCGGAACAGGGCAAGAGCCTCGTCCCTGCGGCTGGTGGCCATATAAGACTTGGCCTTGATGTAGTCGGCTTCCCTCTTGAGGGCGGCGCTGGTGCCGGAAGAAGCACTCACCTCGCTTGCAGCGGAAGCCGCAGCGTCATAGTCGTGAGCCTTGTAGGCCGAGCGCATCATTCCGTAGAGAGCCTCCTTGCGGTTCTCTTCCATCTTGCCCTCACGGCGCAGCTTGGAATAGGCAACGTAGGCCTGGCTGTAGCGCTCAAGACTGTAGGACAGTTCTGCCAGGTGCAGGAGCGAGGCCTCCACGAAGGAACTGCCGCTGCCGCTGTCGGCCACACGTGAGTAATACTCGCACGCCTTCTCTTTGTTACCCAGGGCCGAATACGACTCGGCAAGATAGAAGAGGGCGTTGGTGAGGTGGACACCGTTGGGATAAGTGTCGATGTACTTTTGGAGCGAAGAAGCGGCCTGCACATAATTGCCCGACAGGAACACCTGCTCGGCGGTATTGAAGTACAACTCTTCCTTGTCGGAGTCGGACTTGCCAGCGGCCAGGCCGTTTTGCTCGATATACTCAAGATATTTCTCCGGCTGCTGGCGGGCCTGATAGATAGACTCTATGGCGAACAGCGCATCGTCGGAGTACTGAGAGCCGGGAAGGAGCTTTACGACCTCCTTGTAGCTGGCCAGAGCCCTGTCGTAATCGGTGATGTTGCGGTAAACCATACCCATACCGATAAGGGCCTTGGCCTGGGTCTCACGGTCGTTGGTGGAGTCTTTCAGGATGGTAAACGCTTCCAGGGCCTTGCGGTTGTCAGATATGTCCATGTTGGCGCGTCCAAGCTCGTACAGGCCCTCCTCATACATAGGGGTGCCGGGAGCGGACTTGAGCACGGCGCCGAGCACGTCGGCCTTGGCGTTCTTGTCGCCCGAAAGACCGTATGCCATAGCAAGCTGGCAGTAAGGATAGAGGTCGTCCTTAACACCTATCTCCTTGGTGGCGGTGCGGTAAGACTCGATGGCGCCCTGATAGTTGCGGACGGCAAAATCGCAGTCGCCGCGCCTCACAAGGGCATCTTTGCGGCAGGTCTTGCCTCCTTCGGAAAGATAAATATCAAACCAGCGGGACGCTGAAGCATAGTCTCCGGCCTTGAAATGCGAGAACGCAACATTGTAAGGCAGGATCTCCCCTTCCTCCATACCGTCCAGGGCGGAGATATTGTACAAGTCGGCGAAAAGCCTGGCGGCCTCGTCATAGTTTTCACTGCGGTAGTTCGCTTCGGCCTGCCAGTAACGTGCGAGCTGGCCGAGCGGATCTTGCTTGGGAAGATAATATGCAGCAGCCCTCATGCACGCTGCTGCATCGGTATAAGCGCCGCTGGACATAAGCTGCTCGCCGCGCAGATAATACGCCTTGACATAGTTGCTCTGCTGGGCGGCGTCAAGCTCGTCAATCTTGTCGTATGCCTCCACGGCAGCCGCGTAGTCACGGTTGTACAACGATACGAGAGCCATGTAGCCGTAAATCTCGTCTCCCCTCTTGGAAGTGTTGTAACGGTCGATGTATGCCGAGAAAGGAGCCGTGTCTTTATTGAGGTCGAATGAGAGCTTGGCGTAATTGAACATAGCGTCTTCCTGCATGGCCTGGTTCCACTTCTGCTCCGAAGCGGCCTTGAAAGCATTCATTGCGGCCACATTGTTGCCGGTCTTCATATACGCGTTGGCCAGCTGGTAGTTGGCTATCTGGCCAAGAGAGTCGGCACGGTCGGACATTTTCTCATAATTGGCGATGGCGCCCTTGAAATCATCCACGGCATACAGCACCGATCCGGCGTAGAAATAGTCGGAACGGGACATATTGTCTTTGGACGTGGCGGCATAGTATTCCTTAGCCTTGGCCTTGTCGCCTTTAACAAGATACGACTCTGAGATGATACGCGCCAGGTGGGCCTTGCGCACGCCGGGCTCCTCTTTGTACAGGGGGACGCCCTTGGTGATTACATAGTCGTAATCTTTCTGCATGAACCGGCAGTCGACCAGATAGAACGACGAAAGCGCCTCGAAGCGCGGGTCGGTCACAGAAAGCTCAAGCCATTTCTGAGCCTCGGGGAAATCTTTTTCGCAATATGCCATGTAACCCAGGGCATAACGCGCAGGAGCCTTGAAATCCGACATGGGCAGAGCCTCCACCTCCATGAACTGGGGACGCGCCTTGGCATAATTGCCGCGGATAAAGTCGGCATAGCCTGTCTTGAAAGCAAGCTCGGGGTAATACTTCTCGTTCAGATATCGTCTTTCAACCTCAGCGAAGCGCTTCGACGCCTCGTCGTAGCGGCCGCGGTCGAACAGCACCAGGGCGTACTCATAGTCGATCTGGTTGGAGATGGAAGACCTGCACCAGGTGCGCTCATACTCGTGGAGCCGGTCTTCGAAACCTTCGCTCTGCATCTTGATGGCGCAAAGCACGGCATAACCGTCGCTCATAGGGTCTCCCTGAATTTTATCCAGCAGGTTCGCCGCCCTTTCGTACATACCGTGTTCGTACAAATTAACGGCTTGCCGGTAGATTTCAGTACGCTCGTCAGGCGCCGCATAAACTGCTGCGGACAGCAGCACGGCGGCCAGAATTAGTCTCACTCGCATAAAATTACTTTTTTAACTTACAAATTTACTCAATTTAAGTTATATTTGCAGAATCTAAGGGCAGTTTTTTTATGAAAAATGTCATAATTTTTAAAGATGCGGACATCACAAGCGGCGAGAGTATCGTCGTGTACGGACTGAACATGGCAGTCAACGAGGGCGATCTGGTCTATATCGTGGGAAAGGTCGGTACCGGAAAGACATCCATCATACGCACCATGATAGCCGAGAACCCCCTCGAAAAGGGCAGCGGAGAGGTGTGCGGATTCGATCTTACCAAGCTTCGCAGCAAAGACATACCCATGCTGCGAAGGCGCCTCGGAGTGGTGTTCCAAGACTTCCAGCTGCTGATGGACCGCAGCGTTGAAGCCAATCTGGACTTTGTTCTCAAATCGACCGGATGGAAAGACCGGGAGGCCATGGACAAGCGTATCGCCGAGGCACTTGAAGCCGTGGGTATGCAGACAAAGGCGCACAAAATGCCCCATCAGCTTTCGGGCGGAGAGCAGCAGAGAGTTGCAATTGCCCGCGCCATCCTCAACGAACCCGAAGTCATCATTGCAGACGAGCCCACCGGCAACCTCGACGCCGAAACCGCCGACGGGATTCTCCGCCTGCTTCTCCAGATCAACAAGGAGAGGGGCACTGCAATAGTAATGATAACCCACAACCGGAGCATCATCGAAAAATATCCGGGCCGCGTATTCGAAACCAAAAATGAAACTTGTTACGAAATATGAAAGAATTTGAAGCAAAAGTACAGAGTTGGCTCGAAGGAGACTTCGACCAGGCCACCAAAATGCAAATCCTCAAGCTCCGCAACGAAGATCCCGCGGCACTTGAAGACGCTTTCTACAAGAACCTGGAATTCGGCACCGGCGGCCTGCGCGGCATCATGGGCGTGGGCACCAACCGAATGAACAAGTACACGGTGGGAATGGCCACCCAGGGACTTGCGAACTACATTCTTAAGAACTGCAGCGGAGATGACCTGAAGGTCGTGATTTCTTACGACTCCCGCCTGTCAAGTAAAGATTTTGCAAAGATTGCCGCCGAGGTCCTGTCCGCCAACGGCATCCACGTCTTCATATTCGACAACATCCGTCCCACACCCGAAATGAGCTATGCAGTGCGCCTCAAGGGAGCCGTGGCCGGAATCATGATCACCGCTTCCCACAACCCCAAAGAGTACAACGGCTACAAAGTATCATGGTCCGATGGCGGCCAGGTCACTTCTCCGGTCGATAAGGCCATAGTTGAAGAAGTTGCCAAAATCACAGACCCTTCCCAGGTCAAGTTCACCTCCGACCTGCGATGCGGCGAGATTGAAGCCATGGGAGCCGAAGTGGATGAACTGTATCTTAAGGACCTTCTCTCGCTCAGGCTGAGCCCCGAGGCATGCGAGAAGCACTCCGATTTTAAAATTGTCTATACTCCTCTGCACGGCTGCGGTGTCCGCCTGGTGCCCGAAATTCTGCAGCGCAGCGGTTTCAAGAACATAATCCACGTGCCCGAGCAGGACATTTCCGACGGCAACTTCCCCACCGTCATTTCGCCCAACCCCGAGGAGCCCGCCGCTCTTAAACTCGCCATCGAGAAGGCCGAACAGACCGGCGCCGACCTCGTGATCGGGACCGATCCCGACGCCGACCGCGTGGGTATAGCAGTTCGTGACGAGCAGGGAAAGATAGTGCTGTTCAACGGCAACCAGACCGCCTCCATGCTTACTTATTACATCCTCACCCGCTGGAAGGAACTGGGCAAGCTGGACGGCAAGAAATATGTGGTCAAGACCATCGTTACCACCGAGCTTATCACCGACATCTGCAAGAGCTTCGGAGTTCCCGTTTACAACGTGCTCACCGGCTTCAAGTACATTGCCGCCGTGATAAAGCGCAAAGAGGCCGAGGGATGGGAATTCATCTGCGGAGGCGAGGAGAGTTACGGCTTCAACGTGGGCGAATTCGTCCGTGACAAAGACGCTCCCGTGACCTGTATGATGATTGCCGAATGCGCCGCATGGGCAGCATCCAAAGGCATGACTCTCTACCAACTTATGCAGCACATCTACAAGGAGTTCGGATACCGCAAAGAAGGTCTTGTGAGCCTTGTGCGCAAAGGCATCAGCGGCGCCCAGGAGATTCAGGCCATCATGGCCGGAATGAGGAGCAATCCTCCCGCAGAGCTTTGCGGATCGGCGGTTACCAGAGTGGTGGACTATCTGGAGCCCGAAAAGACAGGGCAGCCTTCATCCAACGTGCTTCAGTTCTTCGACGAGGCCGGAGACGTGGTATCGGTGAGGCCTTCTGGCACCGAGCCCAAGATCAAGTTCTACTTTGGTGCCAAGGGTGAAGATGCAGACGCCAAAATTGAGCAGCTTAAACAGCAATTCACATAATCAGTAATGAAGAACCAGCAGATAAGTATTGAATTTCAGGAGTTTGCTTCCATCGAAGAGCTTAACGCCGAAGACCGTGAACTTGCCCAGGCAGCCATTGAGGGGATGAGGGGGTCATATGCCCCCTACTCCCACTTCAATGTGGGCGCCGCAGTGCGCTTGAGCAACGGCCAGATAGTCCGTGGAGCCAACCAGGAGAATGCGGCATTTCCTTCGGGCCTTTGTGCCGAGCGTACCGCTATGTTTGCGGCCGGCGCCAAGTATCCCGATAAAGATATGCTCAGCATTGCCCTGGCGGGCGGTGTGTACGGGCATATTACTGATGAGCCGGCTACGCCATGCGGGGCTTGCCGCCAGGTTATGGCACAGTATCAGGCCAAGTCGGGAAAGCCTATGTCGGTTATTATGGTCGGCGGTAAAAAAGTGTGGAAATTTGAAAAAGTTGATGATATTCTGCCGTTGATTTTCGACAGTATCTGATTTTTTTATATCTTTGCAAAGGGAAAGTCGTACACGACCAGCTCCCTCAAAATTCCCCCAGGGCCGGAAGGCAGCAAGGGTATGAGGTTGTAGCGGTGCGATGTACATAGCTTTCCCTTTTTTTGTGTAAAAAGGGAAAGCTGGTAGGGCCTACGTTACCCCCGCCCCAAACCCCTCCCCTCGGGGGCGGGGCTTAGTCGCTTCGCTCCGGTTACTTTTTGTAAAAAGGGAAAGCTGTTACCTTTCGGGGTAAAGGAGGTAGGGGCGGCGGCGGGCTTTGAAAGCTGCTACATCTGCCGACCAGCAAGCCTTGATAGAATCGGCCGGAGCACCCGAAAGAATCATCTCCCGGACGTAATCAACTCCAATCTGCTTTTCAAAGTGATGGCCGGGGAGGAAAAAGTCGCCGTCAGTCGGCGTATTCCTGTATGCATCAAGCAGATACTCCAGGTTAACCTGCTCCTTCCAAATATCCTCCAAAGGCTTCCCCCTTAGATCGACTCCCCTGCATTCCTGACCTTTGTATCGCGGATTTTTCGCTCCCTCTATGCTCTGGGGAGTAAACGAAAAGCCTCTGTCAGTCATGTCCGGATGCCCGTAAACTTCAAACGGGAAAAGAGTCCCCCTGCCGGCCGTGACAATCGTTCCTTCGAAGAAACAAGTCGAACTGTACAGATAGATGGACCGCATATCCTTGAGATTGGGCGATGGAGCCTTTACCAAGGTGCAGTGCATCCCGTGAGAGTAATTAAGGCACGGAACCACCGTCAGGCGGCAAGACAGAGAATCCTTAAGCCATCCCTCTCCGTTTATCATGAGGGCAAGTTCACCTAGCGTCATACCGTGCACCATAGCAATCGGAAGAGCCCCTATGCCAGACTTGTGCTTCATATCCAGAACGGGGCCGCCAACGTAGAATCCGTTGGGATTCGGGCGGTCCAGAACTATCACTTCCTTATCATACCGGGCACACATGTCCATCATATGGAGCATGGTGACGTAGTAAGTGTAATAACGAAGTCCTACATCCTGCAAGTCCACCACAAGGACGTCAAACGCCGCCATCTCTTCAGGAGAGACGTAGTCATCACCGTGATTTTTGTAAAGCGATGCGATTGAAACTCCGGTTGATGGATCGACCCCTGAATCAACCATCTCACCCGCATCGGCAATGCCTCGGAAGCCGTGTTCGGGAGAAAAAATGAGCTTCAGGTCAACGCCTTTATCAATAAGGACATCCACCAGATGGGGCCCGTATTCCACAGGGCGGGCAGGGTCCTGAGCCTGGCCGAATGCTACACCGGCGCTCCGGGGAGTTACTTCCTGGCCGCCTTCAAGGCACCAATTGTAAACCTTGTCCCCCACTATACCGCTCTGGTTGCTCAGTACGGCAACTCTTTTGCCTTCCAGCAAAGGCAAATAAACATCAGTGCGCTCGTCGCCCAGTACGACACCCGCGGAGCGAGTGCAAGAGAGGGCCGAGCAGCACAGCAGAATGAAAAGAATCTTTTTCATGCGGCAACGATACTGCGGCCGTATCAGCCTATGCTTAAAGCCCTAGTCCAGTACAAACTCCCCGAAGAATTCCGGCCTGTGAAAATCAGGTGAGGGAGTGCCCACAGGAGCCCATGTAACATAGTGCGGATGAGCCGTAAGGTCTCCGCATTTATAAATATTACCCTTGAGAAGGGCGGGAGCCTCGTCAAGTCCGAGCACCTCGAAGGGGATGATAAGCATTACCCTCCAGTTCCATACTCCTCCTTCGTAACAAACGGGTTCCTTTACCAGAGGGAGCCCTTCCACAGAGGTAATGCGGACAATCTTCCCGAAGGCCTCGTCGTCGAGAGGCTTACGGTCGGCACGGCCGGTTCCGCGGGAAGCCACAAGCCGTCCTGCCGGATTGACCTCAAAATTGAAATACTCCGCCTCGCCGTTGACCTGGACAAAGAATTCACAGGCGCTGTCTTCCCATATACGACCCTTGTCGAAAAGGTTCTGGATGCGCAGATCAAGTCCGCTGACTCGGAAATCTACCACCAGAGCTTCTTCGGTACGGGCTATACGTCCCCCGCAAAGAGGAGCGTAAGGATACTCGTCCGGCCAGTTGACCTGATTGACGCTGAAACGTTCTCCGCCAAGTTCGAGGGCGGTGTCAAGATCCTGCTCTTCAAGATTCTGCAGGAGAGGAATTCGCAGTGAAGCCATATTATTCGTGTGTTTCGAACCGTCTTTGGGCAAGGCCCTCGTAAGGAGTGCCAGGACGGCCGTAATTAGCATAAGGATAAATACTTATACCGCCTCTCGGGACAAACAGGCCGGTGACCTCGATATACTTCGGATCCATCAGCTTGACCAGGTCCTTCATAATGACGTTCACGCAGTCTTCGTGGAAAGCACCTTGGTCGCGGAAACTGAAAAGATAGAGTTTGAGGCTCTTGCTCTCCACCATACGCTTATCGGGGATATAGGCGATACGAATCTCTGCAAAATCGGGCTGCCCCGTAATGGGGCAAAGGCTGGTGAATTCGGGGCAATTGAAACGCACCCAGTAGTCGTTGCCAGGATGATTGTTCTCGAAAGTCTCGAGCACAGACGGATCGTAAGTGCTCTTGTATTCGGTTTTGTGGCCCAAAGACCTGAGGCCCTCGTTTTTACGCTCTTCCATTAAATATCGCTAAGTTTAAACGGATTATAAGAAATGTTGTTGTCGAAAGTGTCCACTTGCTCGGAAGCTTTGACTTTGCGCACCACAGCAGCGGTCACGGGGAGGATTATAATCTCATAGCACACTTTGAAACTCACCTGGGCAAGCATCATTCCGGCAAGCACCTTGACAGGGGTTCCCCAGAAAGCTATGGGCATGAAAATCAAAGAGTCGAGCAGCTCGCCAGCTACCGAAGAAAGGATGGCGCGGATGCCAAAACGACGCCCACCGTCGGCAATCTTCATCTTGCTGAGTACCATTGAGTTAAGATGAGATCCGGCAAGGAATGCGAGCAGCGAAGCACCCGCCACCCTGGGAGCCATATTGAACATATAGTCAAAATGCGGAGCTCCGTCCCAGAAAGATGCTGCCGGCAGCCACACCAGCAGCTGACCGAGCACGACTACCAGCAGGTTCATGGCGAAGGCCGTCCAAATCACCAAACGGGCCTTCCTGTAACCCCAGACCTCGGAAATACAGTCGTTCAGGATGTAAGAGAGGGGGAAAATGATCACTGCTCCCGGGAGGTTGATTCCCCAGAGGCTTATAACCTTGGTAGCAAAAAGATTGGATGTGATAAGGCAGACTGTGAACAGTACTGCCATCAGCAGAAATGTGATGGAAAACTTGTCTTTCATTTGCAGTTTTTATAGTGGTACCTGTTACACTTGATTCCGCACCGTGCGGAATCTCGCCGCAAAGATAGACAAATTAATGCAGTTTACAATAGTTCTACGGTGCTTTTGATGGCCTCGTAAAGCTGAGGGAAGCGTTCCGAGAGAGCCACGGGGCGGCCGTTTTCGATGAAGCAGTGGGTACTGGAAGCCGTGCATACCACCTTGCCTCCCACTCGCATTGTATAAGAAAAACCAAGCTTCAAGGCAGACATTTCGGCAACCTTAACTTCAATCTCTATAATATCCTTGAAAGTAGTAGTATGCTTATAGTTGCAACTTACAGCCACTACCGGCGATACTATTCCCTCCGCCTCCATACGTTCATATCCATAGCCCAGCACATCCATCCAGTATATGCGAGCCTCTTCCATAAAGCGGATATAGTTGGAATGATGGGTCACGCCCATCCCGTCGCATTCATAATACTTTACCTCGTGCTTGTAAGGTTCAACTTTTGTCATAATTGTCCTCCTGTAAATAATTCCCAATATTTGCCTTTCCTCTCAAGCAGTTCGAAGTGCTTGCCGGCCTCGATGATATGGCCTTTTTCGAGCACTATAATGTAATCTGCATCGCGTACCGTAGAGAGCCTGTGGGCAATGACGAAACTCGTACGCCCCTTCATGATACTGTCCATGCTCTTCTGAATCAGCTTTTCGGTACGGGTATCGATGGACGAAGTAGCCTCGTCCAGCACCAGTACCGGAGGATCGGCTACGGCCGTGCGGGCGATGCTCAGCAACTGCCTCTCACCGGCGCTCAGCGCCCCGCCGTCTCCGTCGATATATGTATTGTATCCGTCGGGCAGACGGTGAATGAACGAGTGGGCGCATACCAGTTTGGCGGCGGCTATGCATTCCTCGTCGGTAGCGTCGAGCCGGCCGAAGCGAATGTTTTCCATCACCGTACCGCTGAAAAGGTTGGTCTCTTGAAGCACCACTCCGAGAGAGCGGCGGAGCGACGGTTTTTCGATATCTGATACGTTGAATCCGTCAACGCATATACTGCCGTCCGAAATGTCGTAGAAGCGGTTGATAAGATTGGTAATGGTAGTCTTGCCCGCTCCGGTACCTCCTACAAACGCTATCTTCTGGCCAGGATATGCGGTAAGAGTTATATCGTACAGCACCTGTTTCTCGCTGACATAGCCGAAGTCAACGTCCTTGAGGCTCACAAGACCTTCCTGGGGGTGCAGTTGTTCACCGTCCTTCCAAGCCCACGCCCCGGAGCCAGACGGCACCAGAGTTACGTGACCGTTATCAGTCTCGCTTTGTTCATCAAGCAATCCGTACACCCTGTCAGCACCCGCGGAAGCCATGGCTATGTTATTGACTTCCTGGCTGATCTGGGCGATGGGGCGCGAGAAGTTCTTGTGCAGGGTAAGGAACGACACGAGCGTTCCCACAGTGAGCGCAGAGGCTCCGTAACGCAGTGAAATATAAGCGCCTGCAATGGCAATGAGCACGTATCCCAGATTGGCTATTCCGGCATTTATCGGCATTACCGTGTTGGCTACCCTGTTGGCCTTGAAAACGCTCTGGAAGAGGTCGCGGTTGATAGATGCAAATCCGGCCGAAGCCTTTGCCTCATGGCTGAAAACTTTAACCACTTTCTGGCCCGACACCATCTCCTCGATGTAACCGTTCACACGGGCCATATTTTCCTGGCGCCCTTTAAAATAGCGTCTCGAGAACTTGGACATAGTGACCGCGACTATCATTGCTCCGGCGGCGCACAACAGCGACAGGCAGGTCAAAGGTATATTCAGCACCACCATGCTCACGAAGGTCGAGACAAGCGTTATGGCGGAGCTGAAAAGGTGCGGAAGCGTACGGCCGACCATCTGCCGGAAAGTGTCCATATCATTTGTAAACACCGACATAATGGCACCGTGCGAGTGGGAGTCAAAATAGCGCAGCGGAAGGCTCTGGAGATGATCGAAAGAGTCGGTACGGAGCTGCCGGATTATTCCCTGCTCCACTTTGATCATCAGGAAGTTAAACAGGAATGAAGCAAGCGTGCCCACAAGCAGGACCGCAGACAGTTTGATCAGCGCTATGCCCAGAGGGTTGAAATCCGGATCGGCCTGTTCCGAAAGAGGCAGGATATAACCGTCTATCAGAGTGCGGGTAAACAGGGTCATGGCCAGCGTACAGAGCGTAGAGACCACTATCAGCAGCGCGACGCTCAGCAGAGTCCATTTCCAGTTCCGGAACATATGTTTGAGCAGGCGTTTCATTGCTGGTCGAAATCCGCCTCCCCTCCGGATGTCTGCATATCGTATATTTCTTTGTAGATGCCGCCGCCGGCGAGCAGCTGCTCATGCGTTCCGACCGCGCAGATACGGCCGTCGTCCATAACCACGATCCGGTCGGCATCTTTGATGCTGAGAATACGCTGCGAGATAATAAGCAGGGTGGTATCGGGAATGCGGTTGGCAAAAGTCTGCCTTATGCGGGCATCGGTAGCCGTATCCACGGCGCTCGTTGAGTCGTCCAGCACCAGGACTTTAGGATGACGGAGCAGGGCTCTGGCAATGCAAAGCCTTTGACGCTGGCCGCCGGAAAGGTTTACGCCACCCTGGTCGATAACGGTCCCGAGCCCTTGCGGAAGCTCCGTTACAAAGTCGGCCGCAGCAAGCCTGCAAGCGTCCAGGCACTCCTGCTCACTTGCATTCTCATTACCCCAGCGCAAATTTTCCAACACGGTGCCGCTGAAGAGTGTATTCTTCTGAAGAACAACGCCCACGGCCCCTCGTATAGCATCGAATGAGTATTCTTTTACGTCGCGCCCTCCGACCTTTACAGTTCCGCCGGAAGCATCATACAGACGGCTGATAAGATTTACCAGTGTTGACTTACCGCTGCCCGTACCTCCTATTATGCCGATACGCTCGCCGGCTCGGATATGCAGAGTGGCACCCTCAAGAGCCGGATTGCCGCCGGGAGCATAGGAGAAACTGACGTTCTCGAAATCGATACTACCATCGGCCACCTCGGTAAGCGGATTGTCCGGTTCTTTCATCGCGCTTTCCCTGTCAAGAACCTCGGCGATACGCTTGCCGCTTGCCACGCTCTGCGTTATCATCACAAAGATCATGGAAAGCATCATCAGCGAACTGAGAATCTGCATCTGATAAGTAAAGAGCGAGGTAAGCTGACCGGTGGTAAGTGTCCCGTTCACGATGAACCGGGCGCCGAACCAAGAGAGGGCGATCATTGAAGCATAGGTCACTATGTTCATCACCGGCTGGTTGAAGTTCACTATCACTTCCGCTGTGACGTTCAGCCTGTAGATAACGTCAACGGCAGCCCTGAACCGCAGGCTCTCGTGTTTTTCACGCACAAACGATTTGATGACCCTTATTCCCGCCACGCCCTCGCGGACCACATTGTTAAGGTCGTCGTATTTGCGCATCAGTTCGGCAAATACACGCATTGAGCGGCTCACTATGAAATACAGGGCCACGGTCAGGAAAACCATAGCGGCAACGAATACCAGGCTCAGGCGCAAGTTGATGAAAAAGCTCATGAACATGCCGGCAAGCACATTGAGCGGAGCGCGAACGCTGATGCGCAGCAGCATCTGGAAAGCATTCTGGATATTGGCCACGTCGGTGGTCATACGCGTCACAAGGCCCGCCGTGCTGAAAGAGTCTATGTCGGCAAATGAGAATGTCTGGATTTTGTCGAACATAGCTCCGCGCAGATTCATCGCAAAACCGGCTGAACTGCGGGCCGCCTCGCGGCCTGACATAATGCCGAAGAAAAGGCTGACGGCTGCAATCCCGACCATCATTCCGCCGTATTTCCATACCGCATCTATGTCTCCGGCCATCAAGCCCTTATCGATCAGGGACGCAGTGACATAGGGTATCAGCACGCCCATAACGACTTCAAGCGCGGTCCAAACCGGCGCCATAATGGCGGAGCGTCTGAACTGGCCCACATTGCGTATTAATGTCTTGAACACGGACTACAAATATACAATTTTTCGTATATTTACGCGATTAAATTATTTACTATGGCCAACAGAAAGATTTTGCTTGCAGTTGATCTGCAGAAAGACTTTATAGACGGCACTCTCACAGTGCCCGGAGCATATCTGGTAATCCCCGAAATCAACAAAGTAAAGAACGATTTCGACCTTGTGTATTTCACCCTCGACTGGCATCCGGTGAATCACTGCTCTTTCAAGGAGCAGGGCGGCCCCTGGCCCGTGCACTGCGTTCATCACACCGCCGGAGCTTCCATTCCGGACAACGTGTTCGAGGGTCTGGACGAGAGCCGCATGCGTTTCATTCTCAAAGGGCGTCTGCCCGAGAGGGAGGAATATGGAGCCTTCGTAGGTTTCGATCCTGAGAATCAAGATCTGTTCGAGCCCGGCGACGAGGTTGTGGTATGCGGTATCGCTGCAGAGTACTGCGTGCTCGAAACCCTCAAGAAGCTTTACGAAATAAGCCAGCAGATCGGTTTTACCGTAAAGGTTTTCCTCGGCGGAACCGCAAAGTTCGAGAGCCACGAGAGCGTGGTCGCTTTTATGGCCGAGAACGGCATCCTCGCCTGGTAATCCGGGGGCGATGAGACGCCTCCTTGCCTTTGTAGCTTTCCTGGCCATCTCAATCAACGGCCGGGCGCAGCAGTATTATACCAACCCCGTCCTCCACATGGACTACAGCGATCCGGACGTGTGCAGGGTCGGGGAGGATTACTGGATGACCGCTTCGTCGTTCAACTGCTTCCCAGGGCTGCCCATACTGCATTCACGTGACCTGGTTCACTGGACGCTAAACAACTATGCGCTAACCTGTTACGATCAGCCCCTCCAGCATGGCGAGGGTGTGTGGGCACCGGCTATCCGTTACCACGAAGGATGGTTCTACATATTCGTAGGGGATCCCGACCGCGGAATCTTCATGGTGCGCACGCAAGACCCAAGGAGCCGGTGGGAAGACCCCGTATGGCTGGTGCGCGGCAAAGGATTCATAGACCCCTGCCCTCTCTGGGACGATGACGGAAACGCCTGGCTGTCGCACGCCCTGGCGGGTTCCAGAGCCGGACTTAAAAGCGTAATACTCGTTGCTCACATGGCCCCTGACGGCTCACGCTTGCTGGCGCCTTCAAGGATAGTCTATGACGGTCACGACAACCAGCCCACGATAGAAGGCACCAAGTTTTACAAGCGTGACGGGAAATACTACATCTTCGCCCCCGCGGGCGGTGTTGCCACAGGCTGGCAGACCGTGCTAAGGAGCGAGACTCCCCTCGGACCTTGGGAAGAAAGGATAGTGATGGGGCTCCAAACTGTTCCCTAAGGCCGTAATTGCCGCAGGCGACTGGGCAGCGGTCAGCGAACTATGCCGGCAATCGCTGCAATGGTTCAGCAAATAAACGAAAAAGGCTCCGATCGCTCGGAGCCTTTTTTATTACTTTTTGAACTTGACTTGCGTTACCGTATTCTTACCGTTCTTGTCGGTGACTGACAAGGTAAACACGTTGGTCGAAGCACCCATGTCGTACTTAAGGTCATACATGAACGAGAAGTCCAGAAGAGCCTCGGTCTTGCCGGCGATTGCATCTCCGGCAGGGAAATACTTCTTGAAAGAAGATGCCACCGTTGCGTCTCCGATCAGGTCGATAACGGTTTTGCCGCCTGTTGTGCGGTTCTTTATGTAATCGACGAGCTTGGAGTCGGCACCATTCTCGAGGGTGATGGTAAACTTGTCAACCTTTCCGGGAGCGGAGAGCTTGATCTTGGCAGGTGTCTGGGCCTCGTTGAGATCGACAATCGCAAAGCTGGCATTGTTGTCCCACACAAACGAAGGAGCGGAAGTAAAGTGGAACTTGGCGGTTGCGGTCTTGGCATTGCCGGCCTGGTCCTTGAGGTCAATCTTCATGGTGAAGCTGGTATTGTTGGCCACCGGCTGTCCCTTGATGAGAGTCTCGAGAATCTTCACAAGGTCAAGATTGGTAAGAGTCTTGCCCCTGAGCGACGATCCGGCAGACATGCCCAGACTCTGGAGGAACGAAGCCACCGTACTGTCATCCACCACATCGAACACCGGGCTGGTTTTGGAACCGGAACCCTTGTTGGAAGAGACTCCAATGTAAGGATTGGCCAGGATAGCATAATCGCCAAGGCCGAGCGTAATGGTAAGCATATCGATCTTTCCGGGAGCAGAGACAGCTATAGCGCCGTCAAGGCCGGGAGCAAGTTCCTGCTGGGCGAAACCGGGATTGGAAGCCCAGTTAATGGTAGGAAGGTCGGGATTGACGGGTTTCTTGCAAGAAGTTGCAAACAAGGCGGCAACAGCCGCTACAATCATAAGCGTTCTTTTCATCGTCTGTGTAATTGAATAACCTTCAAAAATAAACATTTTAGAACAAAAATACAAACGCTCAAGAGCCCTTTAAACGCTTGTGGTGCTTTTCGTTATTCCAAAGGCCGTAAACTTCGCTCACGTTTCCGGCGGTTATGAAGGCTTGGATCTTCTCGTTACGGATAAGATTCATCAAGCTCGAAAACTCTTCCTGCGTAAGCAGGGCCTGGATTTCGATGTTCACTTCCTGGCTGTATCCGCCCTTGACTTGATATAAGCTGCAGCCGCGGTGGAGCGTTTCTATTATGTACTTACGGAGACGCTCGTGTTCACTTGAGATTATGCACACACGCTTGCGCTTGTTGATACTGGCGGTGAAATAATCGATTGCCAGCCCGTTCATCCAAGTACCCACCAGACCAGTTACCACCATACGGAAAGGATTGATAGTGAATGCCGTACAGCATATAATAGCTCCCGCCACCGTAACCGACACTCCAATATCGAAATGCAGGTACTTGTTAACAATCTTGGCAAGTATGTCAAGCCCTCCGGTGGAGGCATTGATATGGAAGAGTATGGTCTGCGAAATACTCACCACAAGAACGAAGCACAGAAGGTCAAGCAGCGGCTCCCCCATAACTGAGTTCATTCCGGGCTCTATGAGCTTCTCATAAGGAAGAACCTTCTCCCAGAATTCCAGAAGCGGGCCGAGAATCATGGCCGTATAAACCGTTTTGGCGCCGAACTCCTTGCCGATAAGTATCCAGGCCATTATAAGGAGTATGGCATTTATGACCATAACCACCACCGAAACTTTGACAGTAATGCCGGCCAGGCCGAAAAGATTGGAGATAACGATTGACAAGCCGGAGATGGAGCCCAGAACCAACTTGCTGGGTATCATGAAATAATACACTGCAGCGGCAGCTATCATCATGCCAAGGGTCATAATAAATAACTCCTTCCAGAATTTGAAAGTAGTTAAATATCGAAGTATGTCTTTCATTTATGCGGTTAGTTTTACTCCGTAAATATAGCAAGAAATTGTTTTGAATGAGCAAAAAACTCTCTATATTTGGGAATAAAACTGATAACCACAAATAATGAAAAGAATCATCGAATGCGTGCCTAATTTCAGCGAGGGACGCGACCGTTCGGTCATAGACCGTATAGTTCAAGCAATTGCATCGGTAAAGGAAGTAAAAGTACTGGACGTCGATCCCGGCGAGGCCACCAACCGCACCGTAGTGACGTTCGTGGGAGAACCGGATTACGTACTGGAAGCCGCCTTCCGCGGAGCCGCAAAGGCGGCAGAACTCATCGACATGCGCACCCATCACGGGGCCCATCCGCGCAGCGGCGCCACCGACGTGCTTCCGCTTATCCCCGTGGCCGGAATCACCCTTGAAGAATGTGCAGAGCTTGCACGCGGCCTTGCCGAACGTCTGTTTAAAGAACTGGGCATCCCCTGCTATTGCTACGAAGCGGCCGCTTTGAAACCCGAAAGGCGCAACCTGGCGGTATGCCGCGCCGGCGAGTATGAAGCTCTCCCCGAAAAAATGGCCGATCCGGCCCGCAAGCCCGACTTTTGTGATACTTGGAACGAAACCGCGGAGCGCACCGGAGCCACCAACGTGGGCGCCCGCAATTTCCTTATAGCTGTAAACTACAACCTCAACACCACATCTACCCGCCGCGCCATGGCCATAGCCTTCGATGTGCGCGAAAAGGGGCGCAAAGCGCGCGAGGGCGGCTCCCTCACCGGCAAGCTTCTCAAAGACGAGAACGGGCAGCAGATATGGATTCCCGGCACCCTCAAGGGATGTAAAGCAATCGGCTGGTACATCGATGAATACGGCATTGCCCAGGTATCGATGAACATCACCGACATAGCCGCTACACCCCTGCACATAGCATTTGAAGAAGTGAGCCGCGCAGCCGCAGCACGCGGGCTCAGGGTTACGGGGGCGGAAATTGTAGGCCTGGTGCCTAAAAAAGTCCTCATCGACGCCGGCAAGTTCTATCTTGCAAAGCAACAGCGCTCCCTCGGAATCAGTGAAGATGAAATAATCAAGATAGCGGTAAAATCCATGTCCCTGGACGACCTTAAACCTTTCGATCCGCGCCAGAAGGTTATCGAATACCTGATGGAGAGCCCCGAAGAGGCCGCCGCACGTGAAAGGCTCGTGAGGATGAGCGTCAAAGACTTCACCCGCGAGACAGCCTCCGAGTCGGCGGCACCTGGCGGCGGCAGCGTTTCGGCTGCCATGGGAGCCCTGGGCGCTGCTCTGGCCACAATGGTAGCCAACCTCTCGTCGCACAAAAGAGGCTGGGACGAGCGGTGGAAAGAATTCTCCGATGTTGCCGAGAAGGGACAGGCACTCATCGACGAGCTGCTCTCGCTGGTAGATGAAGACACTGCTGCATTCAACCGCATAATGGACGCCCTCTCACTGCCCAAAGGCACCGACGAAGAAAAGGCCATCCGCGCAGCAGCGCTCGAAGAGGCCACCCTTTATGCCGCATCGGTTCCCCTGCGCACCATGGAGGCATCGCTGAAAGCACTTCCTCTCTCTCTTGCCATGGCACGCACCGGCAATCCCGCCTCGGCTTCCGATGCCGGAGTCGCCGCACTCGCCGCAGTGGCAGGTATCCGTGGCGCCAGGCTCAATGTACGCATCAATTCAGCAGGCCTGAAAGATAAAAGCTCTGCGGAGCCCCTTCTGAAGCGCGCCGACCAGATCGAAGCCGAGGCGCTCAAACTCGAAGCCCAAGTTCTTGATGCAGTTAACAGCAATATCGACTTATAATGAACGCATTCCAGGAAGAAATCCTTGCGGGCATTCCCGACATTCTGCCCCAGCCCCGCCCATACGACACATCAATTAACCACGCACCCCGCCGCAAAGATATACTGTCCGAGAAAGAAAAAGCGCTGGCCCTTCGCAATGCCCTGCGCTATTTCCCCTCAAAGCACCATGCAGTCCTTGCGCCTGAGTTTGCAGAGGAGTTGCATCGTTACGGCCGCATCTATATGTACCGGTTCCGCCCGTCATACGACATGTACGCCAGGCCGATTGACGAGTATCCGGCAAAGTGCGCTCAGGCGGCTGCCATCATGGCCATGATCCAAAACAACCTGGATCCCCGCGTCGCCCAGCACCCGCACGAACTCATCATTTACGGAGGCAACGGAGCCATCTTCCAGAACTGGGCGCAGTACCGCCTGACCATGCAGTACCTTGCCACCATGACCGAAGAGCAGACCCTGGCCATGTACTCCGGGCATCCACTGGGACTATTCCCCTCGCATAAGGATGCACCCCGTGTTATAGTCACCAACGGCATGGTCATCCCCAATTACTCCTCGCAGGACCATTGGGAGATATTCAACGCCCTCGGAGTGAGCCAGTACGGGCAGATGACCGCCGGATCTTACATGTACATCGGCCCCCAGGGCATTGTGCACGGCACTACCATTACCGTTATGAACGCAGCCCGCAAACAGCTCAAAAAGAGAGGCATAAGCGGGGACGACAGAAGCGGGATGCTCTTTGTGACGGCCGGCCTGGGAGGAATGTCGGGCGCCCAGCCTAAGGCGGGCAACATCGCCGGTGTGGTGAGCGTAACGGCGGAAATCAATCCGAAGGCCGCCCGCAAGCGCTACGAGCAAGGATGGGTAGATGAACTGCACGATGACCTGGACGAGCTCATCCCCCGCATCCGCAAGGCCGTCGAAAGTAAAGAAACCGTATCGCTCGCATACGTGGGCAACGTAGTTGACCTTTGGGAGAGACTGGCGGCCGAAGGCGTCAACGTCGATCTTGGCTCCGACCAGACATCGCTTCACAACCCCTGGGCAGGTGGATACTACCCCGCCGGTTACAGCCTCGACGAGTCAAAACGCATGATGGCCGAAGAGCCGGAGCGTTTCAAAGAGGCGGTTCGCGCTTCACTGCGAAGGCAGGTAGCGGCTATCAACTCCCTGTCCGCCCGCGGAATGTACTTCTTCGACTATGGCAACGCTTTCCTGCTCGAGAGTTCCCGAGCCGGAGCGGACGTAGTGCTGCCCGATGGACGGTTCCGTTATCCTTCTTATGTACAGGATATTATGGGGCCTCTCTATTTCGACTTCGGCTTCGGTCCGTTCCGCTGGGTATGCATGAGCGAAGATCCCGCCGACTTGGAGAAGAGCGACGAGCTTGCCGTAGAAGTGCTGACTCAGATTGCAGCAAACGCCCCCGAGGATATCGCCCCGCAAATGCGCGACAATATACGCTGGATACGTGAAGCAGGCCGCAACCATCTGGTGGTAGGCTCACAGGCACGCATCCTCTACGCCGACTGCGAAGGACGCACCAAAATAGCGCTTGCGTTCAACGACGCCATCCGCAAAGGCCAAATCAAGGGCCCCATCGTCCTGGGCCGCGACCATCACGACGTCTCCGGCACCGATTCCCCCTTCCGCGAGACTTCCAACATCTACGACGGCTCTCAGTTCACAGCCGACATGGCGGTGCAAAATGTCATAGGTGATTCATTCCGCGGTGCCACCTGGGTCTCTATCCACAACGGAGGAGGCGTTGGCTGGGGAGAAGTTATCAACGGCGGATTCGGTATGCTCATCGACGGCAGTGCCGACAGCGACAGGCATATTCGCGAGATGCTCTTCTGGGATGTTAACAACGGTATAGCCCGCCGCAGCTGGGCCCGCAACGACGGCGCACGCACGGCAATCGAGAGGGAGATGGCCCGCACTCCCCTGCTCCGCGTCACCCTTCCAAACGCGGCAGACGATTCTTTGATACTTAAAACTTTGAAAAAAATATGATACACTACATTTCAACCAAGCATATCTCGCTGGAGCGACTGAAAGAAATAATTGACGGAAAATATACTCTTGCGCTATCCGATGAAGCCGTCGATGCCATAGTCAAGTGCCGCAAGTACCTTGACAGCAAGATGGAAGACATCAACAGGCCGTTGTACGGCATTACCACCGGATTCGGCTCACTGTGCAACGTAACCATCCCCTCTGACGAACTCTCGCAGCTACAGTACAATCTGGTAGTGTCGCACGCATGCGGAGCCGGCCCTACGGTACGCCCCAAGATAGTCAAGCTCATGCTCTTCCTCAAGGCGCAGAGCCTTTCATACGGACACTCCGGGGCGCAGCTGAAAACTGTACAGAGGCTGATAGACATGTTCAACGAGGACATTCTCCCGGTGGTGTACCAGCAGGGCTCGCTCGGTGCATCGGGAGACCTGGCTCCTCTGGCCCACTTGAGCCTGCCGCTGCTGGGCCTTGGTGAAGTATTGTATCAGGGCAAGATACGTCAAGCCTCCGAAGTATGGGCCGAAAAAGGATGGGAGCCCATCGTTCTGCAGTCCAAAGAAGGCCTCGCGCTGCTCAACGGCACGCAGTTCATGAGTGCACACGCGGTATGGTCGCTGCTCAAGAGCATGCGCCTGTCGCGCTGGGCCGACCTGATTGGTGCAATGTCGCTCGATGCCTACGACGGACGAATCGAGCCTTTCCTGCCCCTTACACATCATCTCCGCCCCCACAAAGGACAGATCCTTACAGGCGAACGCTTCTGCGAAATCCTTAAGGGCAGCGAACTTATTAACCGGCCCAAAGAGCACGTGCAGGACCCTTACAGTTTCCGGTGCATCCCCCAGGTGCACGGTGCGGTCAAAGACAATATCCTTTATGTCAAATCGGTTATTGAGAATGAGATAAACTCGGCCACCGACAACCCCAACATCTTCCCCGACGAAGATATGGTAATATCGGCGGGCAATTTCCACGGCGAGCCCATCGCAATTCCCATGGACGCTCTGTCCATAGCCATGTCGGAACTGGCCAGCATATCCGAAAGGCGTACCTACCAGCTGATCCACGGTCTTCGCGGCCTGCCCAAGTATCTGGTTGCCAACCCGGGGCTCAACAGCGGATTCATGATTCCGCAATATACTGCAGCTTCGATAGTAAGCCAGAACAAGGGACTCTGCTGGCCTGCGTCCTGCGACTCAATCCCCTCCTCCCAGGGGCAGGAAGACCACGTGAGCATGGGATCCAACTCCGCCACCAAACTTGTGAGGATAGTGGACAATGTGGAGACAGTACTTGCGATAGAACTCTTCAACGCCGCCCAAGCCCTCGAGTTCCGCCGCCCCGCCCGCTCATCCGAGCCCGTCGAAAGAGTGTTCAACGACTTCCGCAAAGTCGTACCCTTCCTCGACAACGACTCCTACATGCATCCCTACATCGAAAGCGCCATACAGTTCATCCGCCAGGAACAATACCTATGACAACCATCATCAACATCGGAGAATTGCTTGGCATAGTGCCCGAAGGGGTCGAGCGTAAGCAAGGCGCCGAAATGTCAGAACTGGGAGTCCTCACCGACGCCTGGCTCCGCATTGCCGACAACGGCACCATCCTCAGCTTCGGCCCGATGTCCGAATGTCCTCTGGATCCGGGCGTTCCCACAGCAGATACTGTTATCGATGCTGAAGGCGGCCTGCTGATGCCTGCGTTCTGCGACAGCCACACCCATATCGTATATGCCGGCAGCCGCGAAGGCGAATTCCTCGACAAAATCAACGGCCTCAGCTACGAACAAATAGCAGCCCGCGGAGGCGGAATACTCAACTCCTCCGACCTCCTCCACCGCACTTCCGAAGATGAGCTTTACGCCCAGGCGCTCTCCCGCGTAAACGAAATGATGGCCAAAGGCAGCGCCGCCATAGAAATCAAAAGCGGCTACGGACTCAACCCCGAGGACGAACTTAAAATGCTCCGGGTAATACACCGCATAAAGCAAAACGTCCCCGCCCTCATACGCAGCACCTTCCTCGGCGCCCACGCCGTAGGCAGAGGCTATACCCGCCAAAGCTATGTCCAAGAAGTAATCGATATGATGCCGCAGGCCGCAGAATACGCAGATTTCGTTGACGTATTCTGCGACGAAGGCTTCTTCTCTCCGGCCGACACAGATCGTATTCTCGAGCAAGGTGCCCGCTACGGACTAAGGCCGAAGATACACGCCAACGAGCTAGCCGTAAGCGGCGGGGTCCAAGTTGGAGTAAAGCACTCCGCCTTGTCTGTCGATCATCTTGAGCGCACCGGCGACGAAGAAATAGAAGCGCTCAAAGGCAGTGCCACTATGCCAACCATGCTCCCGGGGTCCTCTTTCTTCCTCGGCATCCCATTCGCCAGGGCCAAAGAATTCATATCGGCCGGCCTGGGAGTGGCGCTTGCCTCGGACTACAACCCCGGATCCTCCCCTATGGGCGATATGCGCTTTGTAATGGCGCTCGGCTGCATCAAGATGCGCCTGACTCCCACCCAGGCTCTGAACGCCGTCACTCTCAACGGAGCATACGCGATGGGGGCAAACAAAGAGACCGGCTCAATTACCGTTGGTAAAAGAGCCGATCTGATACTATCCGAACCGGGCTGGACCCTTACTCGTATCCCCTACACATTCCAGACACCGTTCATTCGCAGTGTGTTTATCGACGGTGTGCGGCAGTAGCAGGAGCCTCACCCACAAGTTTAAGTCCGAGAATCCTGTCATACTGCGGAGTAAAGAAGCCCTTTACACCGTTCTTGACATTGTATCCGCTGGCGGCTGCACGGGCGGCAATCGACGATGATGCGACGTATTCGATGGAATTGACGGTAATATACTCATAAACGCCATCGGGGTCTTCATTGTCATCGACGTATCCGATGAATATAAGTCCTAAGCCATATTGTTCCCCGTAATAATAGTGAAGGTCATGCGGTGCAGTGAGAGCAAAGAGAATATCATCACTATAGTATGAGAAACGATCTGTGGATGAGTTATAAGCACCCATATAGAGGCAGAGCCAAACAATCGAAGTTTGCTTGTCATCGGCATAGAAGCGATCCACTACTTGTCCGGCAGGGAAATTCACGGCTCCGCTGTCGGTGTTAAGGTCACCGTAAAGATTGCTGATCATCTGTTCGCCGGCCAAATATCCACCCATCATAACGGAACCAAAATTAGGCTCATCCGAAGGGCCGAAAGTGACGACATCATCATAAGGGCCATATCCTTCACTCTCAAATAATGATGAGGAATGGATGATATAGTTGCCGCTCAAGAGAGCATCAATAGCGTCTTCTGATGCCGGCACATACTCAACTTTAGCGGGAGCCATGTTAATACGTGTGTTGCGGGGAATTGTCAGAGCGGAATTCATCTCGATGGCAATCTCCTTACCGGCGTCAGTCACAACATACAGAGTGAAGCCAGCCTTGAAACTGACAGGTGCAACGGAAATCCAGAAATCGGTGGCGGTATCGGGCGTAGAGCCAAGCTTAACGGGGGCATAGGACATATCAACATACACATAATCCTTAGCCCCGGTCTTGGTAAAACGAATCGAAGGCTCTCCGCCGGGAGCCATGGTGACGGTACCGGTGCCTGAAAGAGGTTCATTATTGTTGGAATCAATCTCTATAATTGCCACGCTGATATCTTCGCCGTAGAGCTTGAGATGTATGTAACCGCCCACATTCCGGAAGAAGAGATTCTCATCTTCGGATACGGAGACCATTATATTCGAGTCCGGACCGAATGAATTACCGCCATAGCTCTGCACTGTAGGGAAAGTAAGTGATATACCACTGCTTGATACAGCATAAGCTTCGTTATAGGGGTACACAGCGTAAACATAATCCAGTGCAGTGCTTCCGGAACCGGCAGAGGTAACCTGGAAATCACCTGAACTTGCTCCATCTGCTCCGGTAAATGTAGCCTTCGAATTTGCATTCGTCTTGTTGAACAAGCTTATGGCATCCTGAGCATTCCAGTAAATATTCAGGTCCTCTCCGGCATAAAGCTTGGTGTTTTCGTTTCCTTCAATTGAAGCGTGAAAAACGGGGAATGAAACGCCCTGCTCAATTTTGGTGCTGCACGCTGCTGCCAGCAACGCGACGGCAAAAAGCAAACTATACTTTTTCATATTAGCCCCAGGGATAAAGGTTAGGATCATCATTGATGGGCTCGGTGTTCCCCGAAGCTTCCAGTAACGCATCCGTAAGAGAGTACGGAAGCAACTCGCAGAGCGGGGCGGCATAGCACAAAGGGCTGCCGCCTGAGTAAATCTTTTTCATAAGGCGAACAATAATTATTACACTACATTCGCAAATATATGAAAAAAGATTTTTAAAGTGAGCCTCTAAACGGCAAAAAATGAATGATTTAGCGTTTTACCACCAAATCGGACATCTTTCCGGCAGGTTCCATTCCCATTATGCGCCCCATTCTGGGATGGAAATTCCCTTTCAGTCCGCGGTTCACATCATATCCGCGGGCGGCCGCTTGAGCAGCGATTCCTGAGGACGGCTTATATTCAATAGACTTGATGCGGATACGCTCATATGCTCCGTCAACCTGATTGTCGATAAAGCCGAGGAACAGTATGTCAAGGCCCTGTGAGGCATAGGCAAAGTCAAGCTGGTGAGGGCCTTTCACAGCGAAGGGTATATCCTCCGTATAGTAATAGTCATCGTCGCACAGGTACATTTTGAGCCAGCAGATCTTAGTCTTGGTATCGTCGGTATAGAAGCCCGAGAGCACCTGGCCGGCGGGCAAGACCAACTTCATACCGCTCAAATCAAAGTCTCCGCTCAGAACGACGTCTTCCGATATGGCCAGATTTCCCTTGAGAGTCACAGGACCGTCTTTAGGGTTATCGGAAGGAGATATACGTATCTCGTCGCTATAAGGGCCAAGCCCTTCGGCAGCGTAATAAGAAGTGGAATTGAACGTATAAGTACCTGTAAGATATGCATCAATGTCCTCGCGTCCGGCCACTGGGAAGTCAATCTCGACCGGGCTGACATTAAAACGGCCGTTGCGCTGCAGAGTCAAGCTTGAAGCAGCTTCGATTGCAAACTCCCTGTCGTTCTCATCTACCACGTAAGCGGTAAACCCATTATCGAGCACTACCGGAGGAAGCACAAGGGTAAACTCCGTGATATGGTCCTCATCAGCTCCCAAAGGTACAGGATTGGCGATACAATCCATATACACGAAACTCTCGGTATTTGACCTCTCAAAACTGAATTCCGGATTCCCGTTGCGGTTGAACCGCACTGTGCCGGCTCCGGAAAGGGGCTCTTCCAAATTAGAATCAACCTCCAAGAGGGCGACCTTTATTCCCTTTCCATACAGTCTGAAGCGCACAAAGCTGCCGATGTGACGGAACTTGAGATTCTCGTTGTCGGAAACGGCAACCATCGGGCTCGCACCATCACCGAAGCTTTCCCTCTCGTAATACTGGACCGTTGGGAACCAGAGCCCTATACTGCCGTCGGAGTTAAGTCTAACAGAACGGCTGTATGGATACACTCCATAAACATAATCGGCAGACGCAGCCCTCTGGGACGAAGACAAAATGCGGAACTGACCTTCGTTCTCTCCCCCATTGCCTGTATAGAGGGCCGGACTATTGTAGTTATCTTTATAAAAAATGCTCAACGAATCACCGCGTGACCAGAACACGTTTGTGCCATTGGCAAGGTATGTTTTGGTGCCAATGTTCTCGATGGTCGCAAAAATGTCTTTCTGGGCCCCTTCAGGGCCATGGTTACGGTTACAACTGAGGGTAATTATAGCTATCGCCAGCAAACAAATTGTCTTTTTCATACTCCGATCATCTTGATTCGTTAAAGTTACAGCAAAAAAGGAGCCACAATCACAAGAATTGCGGCTCCAGATTGTCAGAAGCAAAAACTAGATACAGGTATAGCCACCGTCAACGGCGATATTCTGGCCGTTAACATAAGTGCTCTGAGGCGATGCGAGGAACAGAGCGCAAGTGTCAAGCTCGCCGGACTTTCCGTAGCGGCCCATAGGGATGCTCTGCTTGGCGATGGCCTGGAAGTAATCGGAGTCGAGGGTTGCGGTGGTGAGATCTGTATAGAAATAGCCGGGGCAGATGCTGTTGACGGTAATGCCGTACTTACCCCACTCGGCTGCAAGTGCACGGGTCAGGTTGACCACGCCGCCCTTGGCTGCATGATAGGGAGAACTGCCGCAGATAAGGTTACCTACCAGACCGTACATCGATGCGATGTTGATGATACGGCCGAAGCCCGCCTTGATCATCTCCTTGCCGAACTCGCGGGAGCAGACAAAGGTACCGAAAAGGTCGATATCAAGCTCTTTCTTGAACTGCTCGTCGGTGATTTCCTCTGCGGGGGCGACGGCGCCGGTGCCGGCATTGTTCATAAGGATGTCAACACGGCCGAACTTCTCTATAGTGGCGGCTACAGCGGCTTTTACCCTTTCGGTATCGGTAATATCACATGCAAAAGGAAGCACTTCCACGCCAAATTCTTCAGTAATAGCCTTTGCATTCTCCTCAAGCAAGTTCATACGCCTGGCCAGGAGAACGAGATTGGCTCCCTGGCTCGCAAAAGCCTTTGCCATCTGAAGTCCAAGTCCTGTGGAGGCACCGGTCACAACGGCGACACGGCCGGTAAGATCAAAATAATTTTTCATAATGAAATAGAATATGTTTATTTGGTTAGTTTATCGAATTTCTTAGGTCTGATAACGCTTTGTTCATAAAGTACTTTGCCGTCAGCATCGCTAACCCTCACAAGTATGGGAGCCGTAGCTGTAGTAGCTGTAGCGACAAAACTGTGAGGAGTCTTGCGGTCTTTCATCGCACTTTTGGAAGGAGTACTGCTACGGGTAAGCCCGGGAGTCACATAAGTTATAACGTAGAGCGGCTCGTCCAGGCCGGACTGCTTGACAGCCAGGGGTTTTCCGTCTTCGAATATTTCAACTTTCTGACCGGGAGCATAAGCCCAGTAGTTGACATATATCATATTCTCGAAGGCCGGGTCGGCATACCAGCTGCGCTCGGGATACAACTCGTGGAATATCCGGCACCCCTCATCGTTGCGGTAAAAGTCTCCGACTGCGTTCAGATCATATACACGCATCATCTCGGGATTGCCGCTTATGGGCACAAAACGCGGTGAGGGATCGGCCTCGCTGCAATCCAGGACGTTGATTGCCTGCTCACTTGAGTCGGAGCCAATGGCCTGGTATCCGACTGGATGCTGCCACATACTACCGGAGGTCGCCCCGAAGATAAACTGCTTGAAGCGGGGGAAATCGCCTGTAGTAGTATGAATGTACTTGTGGGTATGCCCGGAGAACACGTAAACATTGGGGAAATCGGTGAACACCTGGTCGAGAATCTCCGCCTGCCCGGGCACCATCACTTCGCTCTTGCTGGCATCGTTGAACAGAGGCACATGGCAGCAAAGGAAAATGCGTGTGTCCGTAGGCACGTAGGCAAGGTCTTTCTTGAGCCACTCGATGTACTGATTGAGGAACCGGCAATTGTAGTTGCGCCTGCCGTTGATGTTCTTATGCTTAGCATCGGGAGCTCCGTCGTTGATATACTCCACGCTGTCCATAAAAATCCAGTGGTCGGAGCCTATGTTCACCGAATAGCAGGCAGGACCCCAGGTATGGCGGTAATTCCAGGCAGATTCAAAATCGGTACGGCTGCCCCGCGACGCTACGGCACCGTCATTGTCGTGGTTGCCGCAGACTGAATAGATGGGAGCAGGATATCCGGCCATGTCGAGGAAACGCTCGGCAGCGTATTCATTGAGTCCGAAGTCATACCAGTACCTGTCGTGTGCGAAGTCGCCAAGATTGACCGAATACACGGCTCCCTTGGCAGCCGCTGCCTTGTATTCGCGGCGGATAACCGGCATCACGGTACTCTTAAAGCGCTTCAGGTCGTTTCGCGAAGGATCGGCGGCAAAATGCGTGTCGGTAATGAAAATGACGCTGTAGTTGCTCTGGTCCTGGGGAACGAGCTTGAAGTTGTGGACCTCTGTCTTGGAAGGAGCCTCGGTCAACAGCTGCCAGAAACCGGGACGTATAGGATCTATCATCTGAGCCTTGTACCCGCTGGGAGTGGTGATGAACACTATACTGTCCGCCTTGTCGGTTTTGAGCGTGTAGCGGCCTTTTGCATCGGTGAGGACAATCTGGCGTCCGTCGGACACCTGCACTCCCGCAACCGGCTTTTTGCCGCAAGTAACTTTGCCCTTGACGACGCCCGCCTGCAACACAAGCGGGAGAGCCAGGACGGCTGCGATCAACAATAGCTTTCTCATTGCTTCGAATACTTAAGTACGGGTTGACGCGCCGCCAGTGTCTCGTCCGGACGGCCTATAGGGGCGTTATGAGGTGCGCCCTTGAGTATTTCGGGATCTTCCGCGGCCTCGCGCGCTATAGTGCGCATAACCTCGATAAAAGCGTCCAGCGTCTGAAGCGACTCCGTTTCGGTAGGTTCTATCATAAGGGCCTGATGGAAAAGGAGAGGGAAATAGATGGTGGGCGCATGGAAGCCGTAATCAAGCAGACGCTTTGCAACGTCCAGGGTAGTGGCGCCATTGGGCTCCAGCAAGCCGTCGAACACAAACTCGTGCTTGCAAACCGACTCGATGGGCAATTTATAGCAATCTTTGAGAGATTCCTTTATGTAATTGGCAGCGAGGGTGGACAAACGGCCGGCGAGCTTGATATTCTCCCGCCCGAGGCTGAGGATATACGCGCAGGCACGGACAATAACGCCGAAGTTACCGTGGAAGCCGCTCACATGGACCTTGTCGAGGAAGGGCACCAGACGCTCGGCCACACCCACAGGACCGCTGCCGGGACCGCCTCCGCCGTGAGGGGTCGAAAAAGTCTTGTGCAGATTAAGATGCATCACGTCGAAGCCCATGTCGCCGGGACGGACCACACCCAGAAGAGGATTCATATTGGCCCCGTCGTAATAAAGCAGGCCGCCGCACTCGTGGACAAGAGCGGCTATCTGTTTGATGTCCCGCTCGAAAAGGCCGAGGGTATTAGGGTTGGTAAGCATAATACCCGCAATGTCGGGACCAAGCAGAGGCTTAAGGTCTTCGACGTCAACAAGTCCGTCAGGCCTGGACTTCACGACCACCACGTCGAGCCCGCATACTGCCGCGCTGGCAGGGTTGGTGCCGTGGGCGCTGTCGGGGACTATTATTTTGGTACGGGCTGCATCTCCCCTGCTGCGATGATACTCGCGTATGAGCATCAGGCCGGTAAGTTCGCCGTGAGCGCCGGCACAAGGAAGGAAGGTAAAATGCTTCATCCCTGTGATTTCGGCAAGGGCCTTGTCCATAAAATCATAGACCGCCTTCACGCCCGGGGTGCTGCTCTGAGGCTGCAGAGGATGAATGCCGTTGAAAAGCGACACCACCTCTTCGTTGATCTTGGGATTGTACTTCATGGTACACGAGCCCAGAGGATAGAACCCGGTATCTACACCGAAATTCATCTGCGAAAGGTTGGTGTAATGACGCACCACATCGCTCTCGCTGACTTCGGGAAGGTCGAGAGGTGTCTCACGCCATACACCGCTCCCGGCAGGCTTAAAATCGCCGGCTTCCGGCAGCGAATAGGCTGAACGTCCGGGACGCGAAAGCTCGAAAATCAATTTATCGTAGTATTTCATAGCTCCGCCTCCTTTATAACTTTCACAAGAGCGTCTATATCCTCACGCGTACGGCGCTCGGTGACGCAGAACGTAACATAGCCTTCCTCGGTGGAAAGAGCTCCGAAGAAACCGTTGTCCAGCAACACCTGCTGGAGCCTGGCCACATCGCACAGAGGCTTAAGCGCGAACTCCTTCAGGAAAGGACGGCCCTCGAAAGGATCGGTAAACTTGCCGGTGGCAAGGAGCTGCGACTGAAGGTAATGGGAACGCTCGTAGCATATTGCATTGAGCTTGCGCATGCCCTCAGGCCCCATCACGGAGAGATAGACAGTGCACCAGAGAGCCATCAACGACTCGTTGGAGCAAATGTTGGAAGTGGCTTTTTCGCGGCGTATATGCTGCTCGCGAGCCTGAAGTGTAAGCACGAAAGCACGGCGCCCGTCAGCGTCGGAAGTCTGCCCTACTATGCGTCCGGGGAGCTTTCGCATCCACTCGTTGCGGCAAGCCATAAAGCCTACGTACGGACCTCCGTAACACAGGGGAATGCCCAGGCTCTGACCGTCGCCGACCGCTATATCTGCGCCCCACTCGGCAGGTGTCTTGACTACCGCCAGAGCAGAAGGGTCACAATATTCCACCAGCAGTCCGCCCATCTCGTGCACCAATGAAGAAAGCCCCATATGGCTTTCGACTATGCCGAAACGGTTGATTGAAGGGACTATCACACCGGCCAGGTCGAGCGTGCCTTCTGCCACAGCCTCTGCCACGTCCCAGGTCTCTACCAGATTGATTCCGGAATAGCTTGCATAGGTACGGAGAGTGGCAAGCACGCTGGGCAGAAGGGCCGAAGATGCCACTACGGTGTTGCGCTTGCGCGTACAGGCTACGCACATGCGCATAGCTTCAGCAGCGGCGGTGGGGCCGTCGTACATGGAAGCGTTGGCCACATCCATCCCAGTAAGGGAACAGATCATGGTCTGCCATTCGAAAATGTAACGGAGAGTACCCTGCGAAATCTCACACTGATATGGAGTATAAGCAGTAAGGAATTCCGAGCGGGATGTGATGTAGGGAATGACTGAAGGAGTATAATGGTCGTACGCACCGGCGCCGGCAAACACCTTGAGACGGGTATTCTTGGCAGCGAGCGACTCAAACCACACCCTGACCTCCTCCTCGCTCATAGCGGAAGGAAGGTCATATTCTCCTTTATGTATGAATTCCTGAGGGACATCGGCATAAAGCTCATCGACAGAGCTCACGCCTACCCTTTCCAACATCACCTTAATATCCTCCTCGGTATGGGGGAAATAGGCGAATGTACCCATGCTATTCAGCTATTTTTGCGTAAGCGGCAGCGTCCATGAGGGCCTCGAGCTCCGAGGGATCGCTCATGCGAACTTTGATAATCCAGGCGCCGTATGCGTCTTCGTTAACTTTCTCGGGAGCCGACTCGAGCTCTTCGTTGACAGCCTCTACCGTACCGCTCACCGGAGAGTAAAGTTCACTAGAGGCCTTGACGCTCTCAAGTGCGCCGAATTCCTCGCCGGCCGCCACCTCGTCACCTTCAGATGGAAGGTCGACATAGGTAATGTCACCCATTTCTGCCTGTGCAAAATCGGAAACTCCGATGATGGCAAGGTCGCCCTCGACCTTCACCCATTCGTGTGACTCGCTGTAAAGGAGTCCTTCAATTACTTTACTCATTTCTTATAGTTTGTCTTGTAAAACCTCTTTTTGATAACTTGTCCGGGGAAAACTCTCTTGCGTATGCGCACGAAGAGCGGAGTCCCGAGTGCCGCGTGGGCAGATTCAACCAAGGCGAAGCAAATGCTTTTATCCAATGATATGGAGTGATAGCCTGTGGTGACCACGCCCACCTGGGTGCCGTCTTCCAGCTCCACGGGATAGCCGGTGCGCGGAATGGCATTGTCGTTGATTTCTATACCCACTATCTTGCGGGCAACGCCTTCGGCTTTTTGCTTTTCGAGGGCCTCTTTGCCGATAAACTCGGGTTTGTCAAACTTGCAGAACATCGACAGGCCAGCCATGACAGGGCTGATTTCGGGGCTGAGCTCGTCGCCATAAAGAGGCAGACCGGCTTCGAAGCGGAGGGTATCGCGACAGCCAAGGCCACAAGGGGTTACCCCATCTTCAAGCAGCGCAGCCCAAATATCACGGATATTGTCTGGAGAAGCATAAATCTCAAAACCGTCCTCGCCGGTATAGCCGGTACGGCTCACGATCACACGGCCGCCCTCTTCGTCTTCCAGGTCATAGAAGGTATAGAACTCAAGCTCGCGAAGCTCCTCGAGCCCCATAAGCTTGACCAGGGCGTCCTCTGACTTGGGGCCCTGGAGAGCAATCTGCCCCCAGGAGTCGGAGTCATTGAAAATCTCCACTTGCCAGCCTTCCGACTGCTCCAGCATCCACTTATAGTCTTTATCTACATTGGCGGCATTTACCACCAGCAGATAACCGGCTTCGAACTCTTTGTACACGAGGAGGTCGTCCACGACTCCCCCGTCGGGATAGCACATCATGCCGTAGAGTATGCCACCTGGGGCAAGCTCCCTGACGTCATTGGTAAAGATGTGGTTTACAAAAGCTTGCGCATCGGGACCGTCAATAAAAATCTCTCCCATGTGGGAGACGTCGAACATTCCGACGGCTTGACGCACAGCATTGTGTTCCTGAATGATGCCGCTGTACTGTATCGGCATATCGAAGCCTGCGAACGGGCTCATTTTGGCCCCGAGAGCTATGTGCTCCTCATGCAGGCAGGTTGTTTTCAGCGATTGGTCCATAGTGTGTCAAATATACGTGTTTTATGCCGCTTTTCCAAGAATAAACGAAGGATCGTCATAGCTTTTTTCCAATTCTTCTATCGCCTCAAGTTCGGCTGCCGACAAAGGGCGTTCACCAGAGCAGAATGCAGCTCTGAGTGCGTCTTTAAGTGCCCCGGTTTCCAGCTTGGGCAGGAACTCCGTGAGATTGGCTACGCGCTGCCTGACCGACTGCACCGAATGCCTGGCCAGTTTTGCCGCCGGTGGGGTTATTGCGTTCTGAAGCATGTCCAGATCGACAGAATGCATCAGGGTACAATGGACTATGCTCGAAGAAGGATGGACGAAAAAAGCGCTACCGGAGACTTTCCGTCCTCCCACCAGGACATCGTTATGCCCGCTCACGAAGGCATTGGCGCCCAGGCTCTGCAGCACCGCGCTTAAACGGCGCATGAACGCAGGGAAAACCGAGTCAACACCCCTCTCGGGGGTGATGAACGATACCATCAGGTTGCCCTTGTCGGCATATACGCATCCCCCGCCGCTCTTGCGGCGCACGACCCTTACGGCGTGTTCCAGGCAAAAAGGCAGGTTGACTTCCGTCTCCAGGTCCTGGTTACGGCCGATTATGACAGTCGGATCGACCTGCCATACAAAAAAACCGGAACCGTAAACTTCTGCCACATACTCCTCCATAGCCAAATAGAAAGACAGCGGTCTTGTCTGCTCGTCCGGGAGGGAAATGTAGTCCATTACTGAAGAATCTTCAGGTCTTTTTTGAGAATCATTTTGGGGTCCATCATAGAAACCTTCTCAAACAGGCGGATGCGATGCCCCAAGGAAAGATACACTTTATCTTCGTGCTTGCCTTTGCGCCACCATTTGTAAAAACCCACAGGGTCGTTTTCGTAGGGGATCTTGGCCACGATACCGGAACTGTAGCCGGGATAGTCAATTACCAGCTGGAGGCCCATGAAGCGTTTGTAATACTCGGGGTCGGCACGGCGGAGTTTGCTTACGAGAGGATTGAGAACCTCGAAGTTGTCAACTTGTAACACCTTGTCTTTCACTATCATACGGTGAATCCGGACAGGGTCGGCATTAAGCCATGCTCCCACCTTAAGAGTCACTGGGCCCTCGTCAGTATCGAGAGTCAGCTCATCCATCGAATAATAAATCTTCGACGGATCAAGTGGGAACAGTTGTTCAGCGGCCATTAAAAAAACGTCAATACAAGTGTACCAGTTGGCAAATTTATAAATTTTTTTTTAGATTTGAACAAGATATGAACACAATTCTGAAACTTAGCTCGCTCTACGATGATGAATCCTGGAGCATACCTGGAGCTTTGACAATAGACCTTCGTTCCCTGGAAGGGTGCTGCTGTTACTGCGACCCGGAGGCCGAAGAAAGCATCAAAGCAGCCATCTCCGGAGCGCAAACAGCCGGTGTCCACTGGATAGACACCGGCGATTATCATTATATCACAAAGTTCTGGCTGGAACGGCTCGGGGAGCCCTTTTTGCTTTCGTTATTCGACAATCATCCCGACGACGGACAGGACAGTCTGGGTGGAGGACTGCTAAGTTGCGGGAACTGGGTAGCTGCTTGCAAGGACAAGCTCCCGCTCATGAGAGGGAGCTTCCGCAATACCGCTTCCCTGCCCCGGTCGCTTCCGGTTTATTTATCAATCGACCTCGACGTCCTCTCCCCGCAATGGGCAAGGACCGACTGGAGCCAGGGGGAAATGTCGCTTCCCGAGCTGTTACAAGCCATTGACGCTATATCAAAAGAGCACCGCGTTCTGGGCGTTGACATATGCGGAGGGCTCACCGTTGCCAAGGGAGCAAGGCCAGCAGACCTGAGCATAAACGTCCGTACGCGGATGCTCCTTACAGATTATCTATCCAGCCACCCGTTGGTATCGGGATAAACAGAGTCGAGTTTCCACAACACCAGGTCGTATCCGTTGCCATATTCCAGAGCCACATGATAACTGTCTCCCGACAACGGCCTTACAGTGCCCGGCGCCAGTGAAAGGTCGGCAAAACTGTATTCCGGCAAATAGTTTTCGTGAACATAGCCCTGACTGTATCCGTGGATAGTGTATAGCTGAGTGTACATTCCTTTTGTAACGATTCCGCGGTCGGAAATGGCGGTTACCACATTGTCTTCTATGAACCGCAGCCTTCCTTCGTCAAGCCTGGGGAATGTCCATTCAACACTGATATCGCATCCGCCGGCGTTGTTTGCCCGGGCCACTCCGCCCATCGAAAGATTGACGGTAAAATCGACCGAATAGCGGTAATCCGATACGTACTCTTCTCCTGAATGCCTGTTACGCATAGATGGGGCGAACGAAAAATAGTGTTCCGGCATGGCTGTTTCTTTATTGTCGGCATAAAGTATCGTCATCTCCAACGTACGGCCATTAAGATACCGGAATGAATACTTGTTCTCCGACGAGAATGGATACACTGCTGTGGCGCACTGATAATCATTCCCAGGATGGATCATATTGTTAATAACGAAACTATACACTTCATCGTGGCTGTTGCTTGCACTCCATCGGCACAGAGCCCAGCTCTCGCGCTCACCAAGGTGCTTTGAGCCCGTAAACGGCTCTGAGGTATATAATTCAGCGCTCACTGGCTGCACTCCGCATTCGCGGTCATTAGGATATGCCGTAATCCTCTCAAGTGTCACCGCGCCGCTCTGCATTGAATAGTTATCCGAGATTCCGTGTCCCTGCGCGCTGAGCGCGGCGATATAGAATCCGAAATGCGTATGGGTGCTGGACATATTCATACTGTTAACGATGGGATTACCGCCAGTGTAAGACCTGGTCCACCAGCGGCCGCTCATCGACGATTCCATGTTCCTCTCTACCGCAATATCCAGCAATTCTTCATACAGTTCAGGCACAAAGTCGCTGTAGTTCAATACGGTACCGTCTATCCGCCGGTAAGTCGGGCCGCAATCCACCACCGCGCCGTCGAGAGGGAGGAAAATCCTGTCCGAAGGGAAGGTCAGCAGAGGTGCTGCGGCTATAAACGGAAGCCTTGCTACCACCCGCCCGTCAACCTTGACAATTATTTCGTCCTCGCCTTCTTTTAACGCGTCTGCATACCACTCGTTACCCGAGCGGTTAATATCCGCGACACCTGCAGTACTGCTCACTGACACATTTCCCCGTGGATATGCGCCGGTGCTTTTGTCCTTTATGTCGATATATCCGCGCTGCGCAATATAGATTACTCCGGAGCCGCTGCGCCAGTTTATCTCGTAGTTCGAAGTGCCGCCACCCGACACTACGGCCGTATGCTTGGATACAAGGCGTCCGTCCCAACTGGAGGCGGTTATCTCAAGCCGGGCACCTTGAGGTGCCGACGAAAGGCTGCTTACATTAAAAGTAGTGGCATCCGAAGAAACATCCACGTCAAAGCACATCAGGTCACCTGCAATGACATATGAATAATCGCCGGCCGCCCAGCTGAGATTGGTAAGCAGTTCTATCTCTTCGTCTTCCCCGGCTTCAAGAGTAGCGGAAGCGGAGTTGAAACGAAGCTCTCGGGTATCCCTGAGGTGAGCGTCTATCTTCCAGTCGGTTCTGAGGCATCCTTCGTCGGTAATTGTCAAGTCGATATTATACTGCCGGTTACGCATAATGTCAAAATTCTCGCAAGCATCCTCTCCCAGGAACAGGCGGGCCTGGAGGCTCTCGCTTTTGAGCTGCCCCGAACTTCCGCTGTACGATCCTTTAAGTTCCAGATAAGTGCACAAGCCTGGATCCCCTCCCACGTCTTCGACGTTCTCGGGTATTTTTGCATCCGGGTCTTTATTGCCGCTCAAAATATCCCCCTGGAGGTTCTCCAGCAAGTAAAAACTCGTACTGTAACCTTCCGGCGATGAGTTTATGCGTTGCAAATCGGTTGCGGAAGCCAGATCGCCGTCACAGCATTGAGTCTCGGCCGCGCCATCGGAGAAATACGGGCAGCAAGTATTCATCTGCCTTACAGCGATGGAATTAAACTTGATGCTCCCATGCTTAAGCGAAGATGTCCTTACCGTAAAATTCACTTTCGCCACAAGCCGCACCAGAGCTACTTCAACCACCCGGCTGGATGGAGACACACAAAAACGCTTCCTTCCGGCCATCGGCAAGCCTTCCCTGCTCCAGCGGGCAAAACCCGTAGTCTCGTAAGAGAGCGAAGCAATTGCATCTTCCAGCCTGCGGGGCGGATTCACGTTCCCTCCGTTGGCGATCACCAGCACTTCGTAGTTTTTTCCGGCGTAAAGATTGACCGTGCGGGAGCAAGTGTTCACTCCGTCACCGGAAAAACTCATACTCTGGGTCAGACTGCTTTCAAGATTGTCGTCGGAATAGAAGAATATATTAACGCTTCGTATTCCATCTTCAGGAGCGGTCACACTGCTGCGCGTGCCTGCGGCCGGAAGCCCCCCGCCTGAGATTACGATAGTTACTTCACGCATCGGCATCTCCCTGGGGGCTTCCGGCAATTCCGGCGCCTGCCGGCAAGCAGCCGCGCATAATATAGCCGCAAATGCGGCGGCGATTCGTTTCATACCATTAATACTCTAATAATGAAAAACTTCCCACTTCCCAATTGGCTACTATCACCATAGCACTTGACTTGTAAAGGTCAATCAGCATCGAGATGTCCAGCAAGTCAGGATCGTCGTAACGATACCCCGACTGAGCTATTATTCTGCCTATATCTATCTTGATGGAAGGTTTACCGGCTTGGATTATATTCAGTGTCAGGGCATCATCTACCTGACGGGGCAGCCTCATGCAATACTCTTCGCCAATTGAATCTATAAACGGAGAGCAGGAAAAGAAACCCTGTATCGGCTTCTGGTCCAGCAAATCATAGCCCTGGACCGGACCGGTCACAGTGGCGTAGGCTCCATCGGGCATACCTATCACCGTAAGGAACAAGCGGGCGAAATTCTTGTGCGGGCTCACCACGCACTCATAGCTCTCTCCGCTCAACGGCGCGAACGCACTGCAACTGTACACTGCATCGCATTGATGATCGTATGTTATGTCCAGCCACCTTCCGTCTATGGTGTTCATTTCGGTGATACCGGAAAAAACCGTTACCGTCGAGGGCCTGCGCGGGACGGATAAAGAACACCGTCCCGCATCAAAGTCCTCGCGGCTCATCATCCCCTGCTTGACCACCATATTATTCTGGATGACGCTGACCAGCACGCTTCCTTCCGTCTTAAGAGGTTCCTCACAACGGACCACAAGTTCGCAGGGGCATCCGGAACGGTCTTCCTTGACGCTGCAAGCCCAAGGGAGCAGCAGGGCGATGAAGCAGAGAATCTTACGCATATCCTAGAATTCCTCTGCGTACGCGTTGTCGCCTTCCCAGTCAGCCACTCTGATCTGAACCACAAAGCTGATGGTTGAAGACACTTCGGTATTAGGATCGTCAGGAGAAGTGCTGCCGGGCTTTTTGAGCGTAAGCATACTGATGTGGTAAACTTTATTGCGCACCAGCGGGCCCGTTATAGTAATCGGATAATAGCAGGTATTTCCGCCATAGTCGCACTCCAGCACCAGCCTGGTCGGCCTGGGACTCCAGCTGCCTCCAAATACAAGATCGGTACAGGGGTTGGGGAATGCATAGAATGTATGCGTGGAGTTATAGCTTTCACCTTCGGGAAGAGATATGCTAAGCGCGTCATCGACAGTAAGTGCCTTAACCGCAGCAGGAAGGCTTGAAGGGATTATGCCAAGCTGGTTGTACCACAGGGAAGGTACCTCCCCCTCACATCCAAAGCTGCATTTACCAGCTACGTTACTTAGGAAAATCTTCTTGATTGTCAATGGAATAACCGAGTAGTCAGGATTGGTGAAGCTGCGCTTTACCCCATCAAGCACGACCTTGCACGCCATATGCTTGACAAGCAGTTCCATCGAACAGTTTTCTATGCTTACCGTTTTTTCGGCAAAGCCGCTCATCGAAAGTTTGTCAATGGCATTGTTCTCCAGATCGTATATCTTGGAACTCAAGTCGGCTATCGAGGGAATGGCAGATTCGTTAATCTTCGAGGCAATGTTGGCAACCGCCCACACCGTCTTCTTTCCGGGCAGCACGTCGAGGGTCAGAGACGTAGTGTTAGAGGCAAGATTTGATGATTTTTCCAGTTTACCCTTGTCGTTAAACACAATAACCTGAACGTTTTTGAGTGTCATATCTTCGGTGCCGTTGACTTTGGCCCTGGTAATGACCGTGCCCACGTTAACCGTGAGAGGAACTGTCTGAGGCTGAGGCTCGATAAAATCGATGTCTTTGGTGCAAGAGATTGCAAGAACGGCTGCGCAAGCAGCGGTAACGAATTTGATTAAGGTTTTCATAGTGTTTTACATTTCATATTGCATTTCTGTATCGGAAGGAAGAAGTGTCAGACGCGAACAGATAACATCGACCGCTGTTCTCTCTATCCCGTCAATTCCATTGTAGCGCTGCACCTGCAGACGGCCGGTCAGATGCACAGCGCAACCCTTGACAATCTTGTCGAGGTCCTGCACATTCTTGCCTTCGAATGCCGTCACATTGTGCCACTGGGTTTCGATGACAGGAGCGCCCTCCTTGTTCTTATACGCGCGGTTGGTCACCACGGTGAACTTAGCCATCTCTTTGTCGTTGATGTGCTGGAGGCGGACGCTCCCCACAATTCCACGCAGTTCAATCTTGTTGATTTGCTCCATACGTTTCTCATAATTTAAAATTGGATATCCGGACTTCCCGGCGTCGCCCGGGCGCCTTCGTTCCGTTTGCAAAGGAAAAGCATTTATCCCTATCTTCGGCAGAAAAACGGCCCTACAGGCTATTTATTTACGTTTTTTAAAGAACGAGGAGCAACCTTTAAAAAATGATACGCCGATCCTTTAACCGAAAAAAATCATACCACCAAAAAATTTCGCAAATCTTGATTTACGTTTCTTTCGGTTCCTTGTATCAGCGGAACTATACTACGATATTTGAGGGAAAGTGCCCGAAATGTACAAGAAAGAACAAGAGCCCCACTGCCTCGAATGCGGAGAAAGACTCTATGGCAGGACCGACAAAAAATTCTGTTCCTGCGAATGCAAGAGCCGGTACCACGGCCATCTGCGCTACATTGCCAAGAAAGTCCAGGATTCGGAGCTGAACGCCCTCGCCAAGAACTACTCGATCCTGGAGACGATACTCAACCTGACGACGGGCCGTTGTCCCCTTGCCACACTCGAAGAAATGGGTTTCAGGAAAGAATACGTCACTCAGGTCACAAAAAAAGGGAAGCACCTGGAATACAGGTGCTTCGACTTCGCTTACAATATGGGGGCCGGCCGATTATTCAACCTCCGGCGCCTCAGATGAGGAAACGCCGAGATTGGCATCGAAATCCTCTTCCGAAATCATTTTGCAGGTGCCGTTTACCGAAGCACCCATTTCAACCTGGAGCTTACGCACGTGAAGGTCTCCGAGTACTGATGCCGTACCCTTGAGAGACAGAACGTTACGCACAAAAATCTCACCCTCTACACTGCCCCACAAGTCGAGGTCGCCGCATAGAATGGTGCCTTTGACGGACGCGTTCTCGCCTACCACCACACGACCTTCCGAGTACAGGCGGCCCTCAACCTGTCCATCCACGCGAATATCACTGTGAGAAGAAATCTCGCCCTTGATAAGGGTTCCGTCGGAAATCCTGCTGACGGAGTTTACATCCACGGATTCTGATATTTTGGTCATACTTTTGATTTTGTTAAACAATCCCTTTTCCATGACAATTCTTATATTTTTTGCCGCTGCCGCAAGGGCACGGGTCATTTCTGCCGACGTGTTTTTCAACTTTCACAGGAGTATTGGCCTTGGTCTCGCCATTGGTGCTCAGGTCACTGTGCTGAGTCTGCATCTGCGACATATCGGTCCGGCGCTGCATTGCCCTCTGAGGAGGCTGGTTGCGGTCGGTCAGAGGAACAAATGCCCTGAACAGGAATGAAAGCACATCCTGGTTAAGCGATTCCAGCATCTCCGAGAACAGGTTGTAGCTCTCGAGCTTGTAAACCACGATAGGATCTTTCTGCTCGTATGCGGCGTTCTGGACGCTCTGCTTGAGGTCGTCCATATCCCTGAGGTGCTCCTTCCAGTGCTCGTCGATCTGATACAGTATTATGTTCTTGCTGAGGGTCTTGGATATCTCGCGGCCCTCGCTCTCATAAGCCTTCTGAAGATTGACCGACAGGTTAAGAGTCTTGCGGCCGTCGGATACGGGAATGGCAATGTTCTGATACATCGATCCCTGCTTCTCATACACTTCCTTGATGATAGGATAAAGCTTCTCGTCAAGGGCATCCATACGGCGACGGTAAGTCTGGCGCATCTCCTCGCAAATGCGGTTCACAAGCTCGGAATCCTTTGCCTTGTCGTATTCTTCGGGAGTTATCTGGAGGTCGATGGAGAAACGGGCCATCAGGCTCTCGCGGAAGTCGTCACAAGTATATCCCGAGCACTTGTCCACATAAAGGGTTGCGGTATCTACCATCATGTTCTGAAGGTCGATCTCAACCTTCTCGCCGGAAATAGCATTGCGACGGCGCGAGTAAATGGCCTCACGCTGATAGTTCATCACGTCGTCGTACTCGAGCAGGCGCTTACGGATACCGAAGTTGTTCTCTTCGACCTTTTTCTGCGCGTTCTCGATGGCGCCCGACAACATCGAACTCACCAGGGCCTCGTCGTCACGCATACCCATCTTATCGACCATTCCCGCTATACGCTCCGAGCCGAAGAGGCGCATGAGCTTATCTTCCAGCGAGATATAGAAAGTCGAAGAACCCGGGTCACCCTGCCTTCCGGCACGTCCCCTGAGCTGACGGTCAACACGCCTGGAGTCGTGGCGCTCGGTACCGATAATAGCAAGACCGCCGGCGGCCTTGACCTCGTTGGAGAGCTTGATATCGGTACCACGTCCTGCCATGTTAGTGGCAATGGTAACCGTGGAACTCTGTCCGGCCTGCCCAACTATCTCGGCCTCGCGTGCGTGCTCCTTGGCATTCAGCACATTGTGACGGATACCCCTCATACGGAGCATTCTCGACAAGAGCTCGGAAGTTTCAACGTCCGTAGTACCCACAAGCACAGGGCGTCCTGCGGCAGAAAGTTCCGCCACCCTGTCGATGACGGCTGCATACTTGGCCTTCTTGGTCTTATAGATGCGGTCGTCCTGGTCGTCACGGATTACCGGACGGTTGGTCGGGATGACCATCACGTCGAGCTTGTAGATGCTCCAGAACTCGCCCGCTTCCGTTTCGGCAGTACCGGTCATACCGGCAAGCTTATGGTACATACGGAAATAGTTCTGGAGAGTGATGGTGGCGAAGGTCTGCGTGGCCGCCTCCACCTTTACGCTTTCCTTGGCTTCTACGGCCTGGTGCAGTCCGTCGCTCCAGCGGCGTCCTTCCATGATACGGCCGGTACTCTCGTCAACTATCTTGATCTTGCCGTCCTCGGAAATGATGTAGTCCACATCCTTCTCGAACATTGCATATGCCTTGAGCAGCTGCTCAACCACATGCACGCGCTCGCTCTTGAGGGAGAACTCCTCCATCAGGGCGTCCTTGCGCTCCTGCTTCTGCGCGGGAGTCCCCTCTCCCTGCATGATCTCGGCGGTACGTGCGCCCACGTCGGGAAGCACGAAGAAGTCTTCGTTGCCCACTGCCGACGAGAGCATCGCATCGCCCTTGTCAGTCTTGACGACGGAGTTAAGCTGCTCGTTGATAACGAAATACAGAGGATCCGTAATGACGGGCATCTCTTTTTCGTTGTCCTGGATATAATAGTTCTCGGTCTTCTGGAGAATGACTTTGATTCCCGGCTCCGACAAGTATTTGATAAGCGGCTGGTACTTGGGAAGACCCTTATGGGCACGCAGAAGGAGTTTTCCGCCCTCGCGCTCGTCGCCCGCGGCGATAAGCTTCTTGGCCTCGTTCAGGCACTGATTGACCAACTGCCTCTGAGCCAGATACATCCGCTCCACATAGGGCTTGTACTCAGTGTATTGGGCATCGTCGTCGGTGCTCTTCTGCACGGGACCGGAAATGATGAGAGGAGTACGGGCATCGTCGATGAGCACCGAGTCAACCTCGTCCACAATCGCATAGTGATGCTTGCGCTGCACCAGGTCTTCCTTGGTGACGGCCATGTTGTCACGAAGGTAGTCGAAACCGAACTCGTTGTTGGTACCGAAAGTAATGTCGCAGTCGTATGCCCTCTTGCGTGCGTCGGAATTAGGCTGGTGCTTGTCGATACAGTCGACGCTCAGGCCGTGGAACATGTACAGAGGGCCCATCCACTCGGAGTCTCGCTTGGAGAGGTAATCGTTAACGGTAACCACGTGCACGCCTTTTCCGGCAAGAGCGTTAAGGAACACCGGCAAGGTTGCCACGAGGGTCTTGCCTTCACCGGTCGCCATCTCGGCTATCTTTCCCTGATGCAAAGCGATACCGCCTATGAGCTGGACGTCGTAATGTACCATGTCCCAGGTCACCTCGTTACCGCCGGCCACCCAATGATTGCAGTAAATGGCCTTGTCGCCGTCTATCTTGACAAAATCGTGGTTGACGCTTATGTCGCGGTCAAACTGGTTGGCTGTTACCTCGATATACTCGTTCTCCTTCAGTCGGCGGGCAGTGCTCTTCATTATGGCGAATGCCTCGGGGAGTATTTCAGTAAGGCACTTCTCGATGGCCTCGTCCTCGTCTTTGACCAGCTTGTCCGATTCGGTGGCGAGTTTTTCCTTATCGGAAATGGGAATATCTTTACCAAGCTCTTCCGTTATCTGGGCGATACGGTCCTCGAAAGGCTTTTCAACCTCGCGCAGACGCTCGCGGAGTGCGGCGCTGCGGGAACGGAGGTCGTCGTTGGAAAGAGCGTCTATCTCGGGATATACAGCAAGTATTTTCTGGAGTGTCGGCTTTACGGCTTTGTAATCGCGGTCTGCCTTGGAGCCGAAGATCTTTTTAATAATGTCAGCTAATGCCATTGTTGTTAATAAGTACTAAATCGGGCAAATTTAGTAAAAATATCGTACATTTGTGAACTATGCCCGCAGTAAGTATTGTAATTGTTTGTATGAACCGGCCCGACAATCTCGGACCGTGCCTGGACAGCATCAAACAGCATACCACGTCGGAATATGAAGTGTATGTGGTTGCATACCGCTTTTCCACTGACAATCTGTCAGCCATGAAGGCGGCTTATCCCTGGGTCAACTTCATCATAAACAATTCGATAAGCGGTTTTTCGGAAAACAACAACCTCGCCCTCAAAGAGGTCAAAAGCGAGTACTGCTTCATCCTCAACGACGATACCGAGCTTCCCGGCCCCACAATCGACAGGCTCATCGCAGACTTCAGCGCCCTTCCTCCGGACGCCGCCATAGTGGCAGCCAAGCTGCTCAATGCCGATGGTTCGCTGCAACTTTGCGGACGCCCCGACTATCCCCCATTCCGCTATGTACTGCAGCAATGGCACCTGTACAGCGAGCCTACCGACAACGGCAAAGGACTGTTCCGCACGTTCAACGTAAGCGGCGCTGCATTCCTTATTAAAACTGCCATTTTCAAAGAGTTAGGCTGGTTCGACGAGCGCTATTTCTTCACCCCCGAAGACATAGCCCTCTCTACTCTTGCCAGGCGCAGGGGCTATTCGGTCTGGTGCGATTCCGACGCCGAAGTGATACACAAATGGAGGACCACCGCATCACGTCTCGCCCCCGCTTTGCGTCCCGCTTCCATAAGAGGCAGCCTTATTTTCTTTTCCGACGGCAGTTCGCTCCGCTACCTGGTGCTGGGGGCGGGAGTCTGGGCGGCCGAAATGGTAAAGCGCATCAAGGCACTCATACAGGGGCGCAGGCAGGATTACCTCACATACAAGCACAATACCCGGAGCATCTTTACCCACCGCACTCCCAAGCAAATCTTCATAAAGTACTTCAATGAAATCTGAAATCCTGGTTATAGTAGTGACTTTCAACGGAATGAAATGGATTGACAAATGCGTTTCATCCGTACTCTCTTCCGACCTCCCTGCCGATTTGCTCGTCATCGACAACGGTTCGACAGACGGTACGGTAGAGTGGCTGCAGAGACACAACATAGAAGTACTCGCCCAGCGCAATAACCTGGGGTTCGGAGCCGCCAACAACTTGGGTATGCGAAGGGCCCTGGAAGAGGGCTACAGCTACGTTTACCTGCTCAATCAGGACGCCTGGGTGGAGCCCGGCACCTTCCGCCTGCTGACCGAAGCAATGGAAGACGGCCGCTATGGGATTCTCAGTCCGGTCCAGCTCGACGGAAGCGGCAAGAAGATGGACCGCCAGTTTGCAAAACGGTGCAAGAGCTATCTGCGCAAACAAAAGGACGAAAAGATAGTTGAGGTTCCCTTCGTGATGGCCTCACACTGGATGATAAGCCGGGGCTGTCTGCAAAAGGTGGGCGGCTTCTCCCCCGCCTTCATAATGTACGGAGAGGACGACAACTATATCGACCGAGCCCGTTGGAACGGTTATCTCTGCGGGGTCGTGCCCGCTGCCAGCGCGGTACACGACAGGGCCGACAGGCCTTCAAACAAAGACCAGCGCATGTTCTTGAAATGCAACGCTTCGATAGTCCACGTAAGCAACCCGGCAGGATGGGAACTGCTCAGGCTTATCGGAGAGCCGCTGCGCCTTGCGGCGATAGGTTGCCTTTACTTCGACGGAACCCCGTTCAAGTTTATCGGAAAGCTCATAAAGCGCTATCCCGAGCTTCTGAAACTGCGTCGCAAGAGCCGCAAGGCCGGGGCGTTCCTGATTCCGGAAAAGAAGAAAAAATAATAGCTATATCCGGGCTATCCGCCTCTTGAGCAGCCACTTGGAGACTGCCTGACGCAAGCCGTTCCATTTCTTGACAAAAAAGCTTCTCTCAGGTGTTCGGTCGTGGTAAACGTACTTCACCCACTCGCAGTCACGGATATTCACCACCGAAGGGAAAAGAGGATCGATTTCAATCCCGGCCTTGCGTGCGCAATACACCAGGGACAGCTGGTCCCTGCCTGAAAGTCCGGAAAGGCATTCCCACCACAGGCCATCCATCTTCCGAACAGATGGCAAAGTGTTATGCCTGAGCAGTATGCCGCTCTCAAAAAGCCCGGCGTGACGCGGAAACCCTTCTCTTGCAAGGAAGTCCACAATACGGGACAGTTCCCCATAGCCCGCCTTTCCTGCAGAGAGCACGGCATAAGCCTCATCGTAGGCGCAGTCCCTCTTTGGATGCTTCATCACAGATACCGGAACTCCGGAAGCGATCTTGCGCTCAAGTAAATCATAAAAAGATTCGCTCTTGATTGATATATTGCCATCCATCCAGACGCTCCACTCATAGCCTCCCGTCAACTCCGGGTGGGCCTTTGCGTAACGGGCAAGCAGACGGTCGTCCGGAATATCCACCGGAAGCTCCCGTATCTGCCACAAGCCGCCTTCCAATCCGGCCGCACAGCCCTTACGCACAAAGCACACGTAGTCATATTCAGAGCTTGGCACAATCGGCTGCAGCAGTCCGTCCAGGCCACCGATTACAGCAGTATATATCACCCTGTCTTTCATTCGTCCGAACGGGATTTATTGCGGCAGATTGCGCGCAAGGCGAATTGTCTCTCGCCGCCGGTAAGCGCGATAAACCAACACGCGGGAAGGAAACACAGAAGTGTGGCCATCAGCACGGCAAGCACCCTCCACGCACCCACAGGCAAGGTGAAATGCAGCAGCACCGGGAGGGATGCGCCCAGCAGGCCGGCCAGCATCACCGGCAGCAACGAGTCTTTGAGCAAAGGCAAAAACGGCATGCCGGCAAGCCTCCTGGCGTAAATGATACGGAGTATATCCAGCAGCAGATACACAAGGGCATAGAAGATATATGACACGTATGCAGGCGCGCCGGCGGCGAAAGCCACCCACGAAAGCGAAAAGCACAGCAGCGACACCAGAGCCGTAATAATATAGAAGCCCTTAATGCGTCCGTCCGCCTGAATAATGGTAACCAGCGGATTGAAAAGTGTATCCACAAATATGCAGATAACGGTAAGACGGGTAAATACGATGCTACCTTCAGGAACGTTTTTCAGCCACAAGCGAAGCAGTTCAGGAGCTTCCAGGAAGAGAGGTATGCCAAGAAGGAGCAGAATCAGTCCCGTGTACTTGATTCCCTTTCCGGCAAGCTCGAAGCAATAGCCTTTGTCGGCGGAGGCCAGAGACTTGGTAATCTGCGGATTAAGTGCTGTGATGATGTTGTTGGAGAACTGCTTGACAATATTCTCCACCTGCATCGCCACGCTGCGGGCGGCATTGACGGCGACGCCGAAAAAGACATTCACCAGCTGGGTGACGCCCTGCGTATTGACAACGTAAGTGCTGCTGCCCAGGACGGCCCATCCGGCAAAACCGGTCATTTCGTGCAAGAGTTTCCGGTCAAACACTACCTTCCCCCGGGTTTCCGGGAAGAGGCGGTGGCAAATAAGCCCGTAGCACATACGCACAAGAATGGCAACCGCAAGCATCAATGTGGCGTACAACTTGAGTTTGTCGACCGGAGAGAAAAAGATCAACAGGGCTACTCCCAGCTTTAGCAATGCCTCGCCCAGGCTAACCAAGGCAAAGATGTCCATACGCTCATGAGAGATGATAGATGAATTGAACGGAACGCTCAAAAGATTCACCATCAGAACGCCCATTGAGCATTGAAGCACCCAGTTAGCGGCGGGATAACGGTCAGGGGGGATGTTCATTTTGGTATTGACCCACCACAGGCCGGCCGTTTCGGTAAGCACCAGCAGCAGGCCGCAGAAAATAAGCTGCATCAGCACTGCTGTAGAGAATACCCGATGGAGCACCGAGTCTTTGGCGGACATATCATCGGCAGGGCAACGGCCCAGATTCCAGGTTATGTAACGGCTGACCGACTGGGAGACGGAGTTTGTGACAATGGTAAACAGCATCACCACACCGCCCACGGCACCATAGATGCCATAGTCTTCCACCCCAAGAGAATTCAGCACCACCCGCGAAGTGAAAAGGCCGATGCACATCAGGAGCAGCATCCTGAAGTATAGCAAGACTGTATTTCGCGCTATGCGGCGGCTGTTTTCAGAAATCTCGGGCATGACCTTGCGAAGATACAAAAAATTCGTATATTTGCATCCCACAAGCAGGATTAGCACATCGGTAGTGCATTGGCTTCCCAAGCCAAGGAGGAGGGTTCGACTCCCTTATCCTGCTCTTTTTTTATTCCCCTCCATCAGCGCGAGCAGCACTTCAATTGACTTCAATGATTCTTTGAACTTGAAGGCATCTATCGCATCCTTCGATCCGAAGGCCTCGCGTGACGATACGTCTTCAAGATGCAGCACCTGCAGCGATGGCTCATAAAGCATCTTCAGCCCGTCCCGCATACATTCATAATGCAGGATGTCCTCCTCCAGATATAAGAAAGTCGACGGATTGAAACACTCCCTCCTTGCCGACAGAAAAAGCGGCGAGAACACGTAACAGGCTCCATGCAGTACAACCCCTTCCCTGCGGTCCACCACAGGCGGCGTTTCCACAGCCTTACGGCGGATAAGGAACGGGAAAAAGCGGCACTTTATATTCCATTTGAAACGCTTCCACCGGAAATGATCCAGATCATCGGTCAGCTTGTCGCGGAGGGCAGTCAGATCCTCACGGGTAAAACCCTCAAGGTGCGCCGGGTTCTGGTGCCGTCCGTCGGAGGGGTTCACTATATCCGGCCCCAGCACGGCGAAACCGGTCTCGGAATAAACAGCACTTACCCTGGATATGAATCCGGAGTCCTGAATGAGTACATCATTGTTTATTACAGCAATGAACCTGCACTCCCCTTCCTTGAGCAGATAGTTATAGCCTTCGTTATTACCGCGGGCAAAACCCAGGTTGGATGAATTGCGCAGAACAGTTACGTTTGACGATTCTGCATAATCTTCTTCCAACTTGTCGCCGCTGCCGTCAGGAGAAGCGTTGTCCACCACTACAATCCTTATAGGCTCATCCTTGAATGTACTCAGCAGCACATCCACGCAGCGGCGGGTCATACCGTATGCAAGATAATGCAGTACGACGAATCCGAATGCTTTGTTCTGATGCACGGTATTGATCATTACGGCAACAAATATAATAAAAAACCGGAAGCCCGCGACGGGGCCTCCGGTATATGATCAAGTAAATGAATTACTCAACGGGAGCGTCCGGGAATTCGGGCGGAGGAGCGGGAGCATCGGAGAAATCCGGTGCCGGAGGCTCGGGATACTCGGGTGCAGGAGCGGCCGGAGGTACGGGTGCTGCTGCAGGAGGAGCCTGCTGTACAGGAGCCGCAGGCTGAACGGGTGCTGCTGCAGGTGCTGCGGGAGCGGCTGCTGCCTGAGCGTCAAGCTGAGCCTTCTTCTCTTTACTCTTCTTACCCAGGAACCAGATAAGAGCACCGGCGATAACCAGCAGGATAATGCCGAGCACAGGCCTGTAGAACAGCCATGCGACAGCAATGACAACCAGGGTCCATACAATTGCCAGAACACCTGCTACCAGGTTGATACCAAGGTCGGCGATATTGGCAAGGAACGGGAGCACCTTGAGAAGCTGGGTAATGATGTTGAAGATGTTCTTGAAACCAAAGAAGATGAGCAGGAATCCGATCAGACGAAGGATCCAGGCCATGGTCTTGTTGGAAGCGTGCTCAGTGGCGAACATCTCGTCCATGCTCACGGTACCGTCCTCGAGGGTCATCATGCTGTAACCGTTCTTGGCAGTGAACTTCTCGAAGGTGTTGCCGTTAACCTTGGCAAGGATAGACACCTCACCGGGGAGGACCTTCTTGTAAGTAACTCTTACATCACCCACCTTGGGGTTGTTGGGATTAAGTCCCAGATAGAGGACATTGCCGTTAGGATGCACAAAACTGTCGCTTGCGGACACATCATATACTCTGTGGAACTCTTTCTCGAAGAACTCGGTAACCTCGGGCTTAAGCTCCACGGTGAGGGGCTCGCTGTTGTTCATCTGGGAGATGAGGCCCTCAGGGAAGGTGTAAGCGCCGAAAGATACGTTCTGGGCCTGCCAGGTCTGAGGTTCCACCTTGAGGAGGACGTCGTTGTTGATGCCCCTGTACTGAGGATCCTCGAAAGAAGATGAGCTGACCGGGCTGCTGACCCATTCCTTGCTGTAGGTGTAAGTGGTAATGGTCTCCTGACCGCCGCCGACTTTGTCTCTGGTCTCCGACTTCTGGTGCTCAACCCACTGATAATACTCAGTGCTGCGGATAAGCTTGATGGCATTAAGGGAGATGTCGAACATACCGTCGGTGAGAACTTCCTCGGTTGCGGCAAGGCCGCTGGCGTGGATCATCTTACCGTTCATGTCGGCATTGACCTGCTCGATGTCGCCCAGTTCGACGCAAACGCCCTGGGCCTCCTTGAGCATCTTGGTAGTCTTGACGGTACGGCCCTCGTTCCAGAACAGAAGAACGGTACCGGCAATCAGCATAACGAATCCCATCCCAACGCCCGAGAGGGCATTTTTGAGACGGCCGCCATAGGAGGTTGTAGTTACTTTTTGATAGGCCATAATATTAAAGAATTAGGAATTGTTGCAAACCGTATTCACAAATATAGATATTTTTTGCGAAATCCACTACTATACAACTGTAAATAAGCAAAAAAAGGCGGCCTCACAAAGGAGGCCGCCGAAAGGAATACGATTCAGAACTTTACTGCTTTACATAGAAAGTGAAGGTCTGCTCCTTGATATTTGTGGTAGTACTGGTATAGCAACGCCAATCGGGATTAGTGGTATAAACACCCACGTACCTAGTAGTAGTTTCATTAATCTTGATAGCCAGATAGCCAGTGCTATCAAGTGAGAAAACATTGTTGGTGTTAGTACCCACTCGCAACCCATTATTCGAGTCTGTTGCATACAGATAGTTGTCATTAGAGGCGTTGAACTTATACCCGGCAGTATCTTTTTTCAAAGTCCAAACAAGATTTGAGGCCGGAGCAGAGGCGAGTTTTGTACCACTCACACTTACCACGACTGCAGTTGGAGCGGATCCTGTTCCCTTATCATTAGCCATTGCATAAAGAGTTTCACCGGCTTTGCCCACAATTACTATCTGAGCGCCATCTGAAATGCTGGCTAAGGATGTTTCTATCCAAGTTCCTGTGGTAGGAGTCGGCTTGGCGGAGACAGTGACGTTGCAGTAACGCTCTGCATCGGTATACTGACCGGAGACACCGGTAATGCGAGCATAAACCTTAACGGTACCTTCAGCTACGCCTGTAACAACGCCAGAAGAAGATACTGTGGCAATTGACGTATCCTCACTGCTATAGTTAATGGTTGCGCCCGAAACATTGGATGTAGCGTTCAACTCCCCGGTCTCACCGATGTAAACCGTCATGTTGCCGGCCATGGTAATCTTGGTTTCAATTTCTTCGGCCGGTTCATCAGGCTCGGGAGGGAGAGTTCCGCTGCCGGTGTAGACTATCGTAACAGCTGTAACCCTAACCTGGCCGTTTGCACCTCCTTCAGTAGTATTGCCAACAACAAACACGACCGAGGTGCCTGAAGCACTTACCTCATTATTGCTTTCTACTTTACTACCAGCGCCATCCACAAGGACTCCACCATTCTGAGAAGCATAGGTAATCTTAACCGATTTAAGTTGGCAGCCGCTGGCAACCTTGACGGTCAGATTGTCGGGACCGCCCTGATAGAGCCGCCACTGGACATTATCGCCTGAAGTCCAGAAAGAACCGCCGTTGGAGCTCACTCCGTTGGTCATCATACGGACTGCCGAAGAAAGGTCAAGAACTTTGTACTTGACTACTTCAGTTCCGGCAGAAAGGGTGCAGTTATGTCCCTCTTGATACTGCTTCATAGTCATGGAAACCTCGGTCCCTTCAACCACCGGAGGTGTGTCCTGATGCTCTACAGCACTATCGACATACATATACACCTTATCTTTATAGCAGCCATACACGTATCCGGTTACGTCAAAAGTGCCTTTGGCAAGGGTAACGGCAGGATCGGTGGCAGCAGTCATAGAGATAGTAGCACTGTTGTTGCCGGCTGCATCTTTTAACACAGCTGAAGTTGCGCTTGAGAAAGCAGCGGCTTCAAGGGAAACATACTCGCAGGTAGCGTCGGTCGAAGCTTCGTCGATTTCTTCCTTGGACCATGCAACGGCACTCAAAGAGACATTATTGTTGGAAGACAGCACAGTAACAGCAGGCCTGTTAAACTGAGTCATGCCACTATAGGTTGAGATTTGTCCGGAAATGGAAACCTTGTCGCCCTTCTTGACGGCAGGAGCATCGTTTGTGAATACCAGGATGGTTCCTGTGCCGTCGGTCACGAAGAAGCCCTTGGCATAGACCAAAGTAACAAGTGCGTTCTCAACCAGATAGTCGGTATTAGGATCACCGTTTAGAACTTCTTTAACAGTATTACTTTCCGTCGCTACGTCAAGCCCGGTAACATTAACAGTGACGGTTTTGATCTTGCCGGGGGCGAAGGTCGCCTGGGCGTCATTCGAAGGGGTAAGAGAGAATGTCTTGCTACCCACTTTACCGCCGATCGAGCCGCTGACCACAACCTCCATGCCGGCAGTAAGAGCGTGTTTGAAAGGCTTGACCGGCATGTATATCTTTGCACTTGCACCTGCCGCAAGCTCAGTAGGAGTCTTTATACGGACAAGTGGATTGTTGATGGTCTTGCCGCTCACACCTGTCAGCACAGGTTCACTTGAAGTCACATCAAGGTAATACTGTCCAGCAATGTCCACAGTCTCAACAAGTTGCAGGGAATTGACCACGAGGGTACCGGAAGTATTGTTGACCACATTGAATTCGATGACAGATGCAATCTGCTTCATGCTGAAAGCAGGAGTAGCTCCAGAGGATACATTCTGTGCCACACCGTACATAGGGCAGTGAGAAGCAGCTACCTTGCTCATATCGCCATAAACAGGCTGGTCGATTCCGTTACTGCGGCCCAAGAAAACATATCCGTCACCGTCGACGGAGCCGGCAGGAGTGGCAGGAACGGCAGTTGACGCGCCAGAATAGATAGCATACCAGGTGGCAGAGCCGGAAGGAGTCTTGGCACTCTCGCAGGTAAAAGTAGCAGAGACAGAACCATTTCCCTCACTCAGAGTAAACACACCGGCCTTTTCATAGGTAGAGCCGTTGCTGTAGAAAACATGAAGCTGGTCACCTTCCGCCCATAAAGTACTCATACCGTCATTGGTGGTTTTGGTAAGGTCGGAAGATGCGGTGATTGTCATGGTGCGGGTCTCGGAGAATATCTCCTTGGGCTGGCAACTGACGAGGGAGACGATGGCTGCCATCATCAATCCCATGGCGGCAAAAAACTTTTTCATAGCTCTAGAAATTACCGCCTTCATCAATAACCCAGTCCTCTGTAGTAGCACTTTGGCAGATTATGACGTCTGAGAGGAGTGCGCAGACGTCACAGTCAGGTGCGGTATAAACCGCAGCGTCAAATGATTTGTTTTTAATTGACATAATATAAAATTGGTATTATTATTTCCACAACCTACAAAGTTAAGTACAAATCCCCTCGCGACCAAAAAGAATGACTATATTTGTCAACATTTTATTAACAAATGAAGTACGACATCATAGTCATAGGAGGCGGAGCCTCGGGTCTGATGGCAGCCTGGTCGGCCGCATCTACAGCTGCGCGAAAAGGGCTTTACGCCCGTATCTGCTTGATAGAGAAGATGCCACGGGCAGGGCGCAAAATAATGATTACAGGCAAAGGACGGTGCAACTTCACCAACTTGAAAGACTGGGAAGCATTCGCCGCCCACATACGCAGCGGCGCACAGTTCGTCCGCCCCGCATGGCGGAGTTTTCCACCGCAGAGGGTAATAGACTTTTTTGAGTCGGCCGGAATGCCCACTGTCGTAGAACGCGGCGACAGGGCCTTCCCGGCATCATACCGTTCATCGGATGTGGTGGACACTCTCGTGCGCGAATGCCTTGGTGCGGGAGTGAAAATCGAGACCGAAGCGGAAGTATCGGCAATCGCCCGGTCGGCTTCAGGAGACGCACCGTCATTCAGTGTCGAACTCGCCGACGGCACCGTCCACAAGTGTTCCCGCCTAATCATAGCCACCGGCGGCCTCACTTATCCGGGCACAGGATCGACCGGTGACGGGCTGCGATGGGCCGAAGCTCTGTCTCACCACATCACGCCCACTTTCCCTTCACTCACGGCGCTCGTCCCTGAAGGCTATAAAGACGGTGCCCCTGTCAATCCCACGATGCCGCACCACATTCCGCGCGAGACTCCCCTCTCCGAGTTCGGCCAGAAACTATGCGGAGTATCGCTAAAGAATATCGGGGCTCGCCTTCTGGTGCAGGATACCCTGGCGGGAGACGAGTTCGGCGACATTGACTTTACCGACGGAGGCATAGAAGGTCCCGTCGGCTTCCAGCTCAGCCGCAAGGCAGTCAAATCTTTGCTCGGAGGATCAAAAGTATCTCTGGAACTGGACCTTAAGAGCGGAGTCTCCCTGACCGAACTCTCTACACGCATTAAAGAACTCTGGGAGCAGATTGGCCGTGACCCGCGATCGGCCCGCCTGCGTGAGAAAGAGCGCTGCCGCATACTGCTCGGCAAGCTTATTCCCTGGGAACTGATTCCTGCGTTCATGGCGGCTCACCCCGAGGTAATAACTTTGGAGAGACGCAGCCGCACCGACACAAAAGTCTGGGTTAACCTCGTAAGCATAGCCAAGGCGCTGAAATGCTGGCGCTTCAAAATCACAGGCTTCGTCGGCTGGGAAAGGGCTGTAGTAACAGCCGGCGGAGTGGCCACCGACGACCTTGTTCCCAAGACCCTGGAGTCGCGCAAGATTAGCGGCCTGTATTTTTGCGGGGAGACCGTTGACATAGATGCCGACACCGGAGGCTACAACCTTCAGCTGGCCTTCTGCACCGGCTACCTTGCGGGACAGAGCGCAGCGGCTTCTATATCTTAAAGAATTTGTCTATCTCTTTGATGGTCTGCGGCAGGGCGAAGATAGCCACCCTGTCGTAATCCTCTATGCGCGTATCGCCCACCGCGATAAACGAATCACTCCCCCTGACCACGCCGGCAATAATGGCAATCGCTTCAAGAGGCAATCCCACCGACTGCAAAACAGTAGCCAGCATGATAACGGCTGTCCCAGGTACGCTGGCAGCGCCAATGGAACCTAGGGTGCCGGTTAAAACTATGATAAGCATTTGCCCCCAAGAAAAATCCACTCCATATAAGTTTGCCGCAAAAATCGTACTTACTCCGATGTATATCGCTGTGCCGTCCATATTGATATTGGCGCCCAGAGGCAAAACGAAGCTGACGATTTCGGGACGAAGCTTCAAATTGTCCTGACAGTTTTTCATATTGATTGGAAGCGTGGCTGCACTGGACACGGTGGTAAAGGCAACCGTCATGGCTTCAAATATGTTTCTGAAAAATCTAAGCGGACTCATTTTACTCAAAAATTTGAGCAACGCTCCGTAAGTAACGAGTCCATGCAAAAGACAGCCAAGCGCTACGGAGCCGATAAGCGATATAAGCGGCAGGACAATGTCAACGCCGCTTTGCACAATGATGGGAAAAAGCAGAGCGAAAACTCCTATAGGTGTAAATTTCATTATAATCCCTATCAATGTATAGGATGTTTCGGCGCAAGCCGCAAAGAAATTTGCAAGGAGCTTCCCCTTCTCGCCTCCCATTTTTAAGATACTCATACCTAAAAACAACGAAAAAACGATGAGTGGCAATATTTCCCCGTTTGCCATAGCCGCCACCGGATTTGCCGGGATAAGACCTACCAATGTATCCATAAGGGCAGGCGCTGATTTTTCGGATATTTGCGCATCTCCCGGGAGTGAAACGCCGATTCCCGGTTTTATGATATTTGCCACGAATAGACCTATAGCGATGGCTGCGAGTGTTGTAAGAAGGTAAAGACCGATTGTGGAGAGTCCTATGCGTTTTAATTTTTGCGGCTCATGCAAACTGGTCACAGCGGCTATGATAGATGAAAATATCAAGGGAACAATCATCATTTTGATGAGATTTATAAACATAATTCCCAAAGGAGCGATCCACTGATTTACGAAAGGCAGACAAGCGGGATCCGCTATAAAGCCCAATATCAAGGCCAGTAGTAACGAAAGCAAAATTTTGGTAGATAAACTATATTTGGGTTGTTGTTTGTCTTGCAAGCAAAATTCCTCCTTTCAGCATAACGATGATATATCCCTCATATTCGAAGGTTCCTCCAATACCCCATCTTGAAAATCATAGGAAATGCCGTTTTCGTCCAGTCCCTTCAGAAAAGCGTTCACACAAATGGGGCTATGAAATTTTTGTATAAAATCAAAAGTGAATTTTCTGCTCATAATACGCTCACCCAGCTTTACATCATATCTTCTTAAAGCTATTTATATTCTTCGCTCATAGCCGTAATTCCTGCTAAACTAAAAATGCTCTATCCCCAGGAAACGGTGATGGAAGTCTTTGAGATGACGAACTTTGACCGCATCATCCACATTGTGGAGGGTTCAAAAACCTGACCCTTTCCATCATAACGAGTACAAGAGGTCCCTCGCTTCTATAAGTGAGGGCGGCAAAATACAACAATTTTGAGCGCAAGGAATCAGGCGGTCTGCCAATCGCCTTTTTCCTTGCGCTCTTTTATTTTATGATGCCATGAACAAACTGCATGGCGGCAGGGAAATGGGGCGCAGACAGGATTTTACTTCATCAAAGTCGAATATGTGGGCATGATACAGCTTTTGAGGTTTGCTATGAAAGGAGAATGATAGACATGAAATTTGACTTCAAAAAGAAACTTATGGCAGCTGTTTTGGCCGGTACGGTGGCAATCGGCGCAGGGATGGGGGCCTCGTCTGCTTATGCTGCTAGGGCAGACCGGGAGAGCATTGCCCAGGTGGCGCTCTTGCAGTCTCTGGCGCAGGGATACTTCGGCGGCACGGTTACGGCCGGGCAGCTCCGCACCTTTGGCGATACGGGGATTGGAACTTTCGAGGGGCTAAACGGCGAGATGATCGTGCTGGACGGCACTGTTTATCAGGCCTTGGGGGATGGGCGCGTGATTGTGTGCCCCGACGAAACGATTATCCCCTTTTCCAATGTGACTTTTTTTGATAAGGATATTGCCGTCAAGCTGGAAAATGTCAAGGATAAGGCGGCTTTGGAGAACGCCTTGAACGAGGCTGTTCGGCAGCACGGCGCCAACAGCTTTTACATGGTGAAACTCCCCGCCGAATTCTCCTCTATCCTGTTTCGCAGCGAATACGGCAGCCAGGAACCTTATCCCACCCTGGTAGAGGCGCTGAAAGGCAAGCAGACGGAGTTTACCGAGCAAAACATCAAGGGCACCTTGGTGGGCCTGTACTGCCCCAGCTATATGGGAGAACTCAACTCTGTCGGCTGGCATTTCCATTTCCTTTCGGCTGACAAAAAGAAGGGCGGACATATCCTGGAGCTTTCTCTGCAAAACGCCACGGCATATCTTGACCAGACGGACAAGTTCACCCTGATCCTGCATGATGACAAGAAGTTCCATGAACTCAATCTGGCCAAGGACATGAAGGAAGACATCAGAAGCGCAGAGCAGGATACCAAGGGAAAATTGCAGGGAGAAAATTGAAAACAGGTGGATTTTCCCTGGGATAATTCTCTGCCGCTTTGACGGTGTGAAGGCTGAAGGTTGGAGGAACGAATGATGCACAGGAAAAAACTGACGAAAAGATTGCTTTGCGGCCTGCTGACAGGCTGGCTGCTCTTGTCCGGGGCCCGGCCCCTGGCGAGGCTGCAGAGGTGACCGGCACCTTTGACTCCCGGGTGTATCAAAGCCGGCTTGATACATACGCCACCATGCGGGTCTACAATGTGGCAGGGGAAGACAGCGTGTCCTATGTTTCTGCCCAGCAGTACTTCTCCTTGCTGTATGAAGGTGAGGAGTCCTTTGAAATGGAGGAAGGGTGTGTACATGGAGATTGAACGGCAATTCTTGGTAGAAAGGGTGGAGAGAAGTGGCTTGGAAAAAAGCAATGACGGGTCTTTTGCTCGCAGGGTTGATGGCGTCTCCTGCGGCAGCATTTGCGGAAGC
>CADBAY010000007.1 GCA_902792815.1 uncultured Bacteroidia bacterium | reverse complement strand
TTTGTAACAATAAAACAACCGTAACAGCAGATGTCATTGAGTTTGAGAAATAGATAATTCCAAACACACATCTTTACTGAGCCGTTTCACAATGTTGAAACGGCTTTTTTTGCACCAAATGGATATTGTTGAAAAGTGGATACGGGGCCATCTGCCGATCCGCCTCCGCAGTATTCGCTTCAACTCAGCATCGCCCGGGAAGAAATGTCCGCTGACCGACAACTTGAATTTTTGTGTATATTTGGAGCGATTAATCGAAATCCATCCATTATTATGAGCAGTTTCTGGGACAAGATAAAATTATTCTTCGAATCGAGAGGATGGCGAATCTTCTGGTCATTGTTTGTCATCGCTGTTTTCGTCAACTTATTCGTACAAACGCTCCATCGGCCGATGGACTGGTTTCGCGTGGTACTTCTCATCACTCTTCCCATTTTTGTCATAAGAAGAATAATCGAAATTGTGCAGGTCATCAGATCCAAAAACAAGGACAAGTAAGATTCGATGTGCATGAAAACGATTCTGAAAGTTATTTGGGGCATCTTTGCCGTGATCGGTATTCTGTCCGTGGTATTGTTTGTTAGTCTTCGTCAGAAGTATGGAAACTTCCGCCTTACCGTCCATCCGGGATACGAAGCAAGATACGATGAGTTTGTAAACCTGCTCCGTACGTCCGGCCCTTTTGAGAAGGACACGGTTGCCTTTGAAATGAAGATACTTCAGGATTCGGCCCGGGCAAAAGAGATCCGGGATTATTTCCAGTTGGATCAGTTGTACGACGCTGATGCGGACACCTGGACCAAGGCTCTCGCCATCGGCAAATATGTGGCGGCCAACATCCCGCACGACAATCAGGAGATAGAGCCTGAGCACCGGAATGCCATCGATTTGTGGGAGTACACAAAAAATATCGAACCCGCGTTCAACTGCCGGCTGCACAGTATCCTTACCTTCGAACTCCTGCTTGCCGCTGGACTGGATGCCCGGTATGTCACCTGTATGCCAGGAGATGAAGAGGACACTGAGTGTCATGTCATGAACGAAGTATGGCTTCCGGAACTAGGCAAGTGGGCTATGATTGACACCGATATGGATGGGAATTACGCCTCAGACCTTGACGGCACCCCGCTTTCTCTCCGGGAAATCAGGGAACACTATATTTCCGGGGAGAAGATGCAGTATCATCCCCGGTTCAAGAAGGCAACTACCAAGGTGAACGAGCACTACTCCTATATGGCCAAGAACACCTATTGGTTCGACTGCTGGGAGAATCTTTCCTACTTCCAGGAAGACTGGCCCAACAGGCAGCATGAGATTGGTCGTAAGATCTATCTTGTTCCGTCGGGTTTTAAAGGATACGAGATTCAAGAAGGAACAATTGTCACAACGGATGCCGACGCTTTCTGGGCGGCACCGGGCAAGGTCTCTTTTCGTGGGCGGGGAAACAACTATTTTATCGAAGTTGGACCGACACAGGGACTTCCAGCCGCAGGCCGCCCCAATTGTCGTCCACGGTGATGACCTAGCCCTCGACGGTCTGTCCGGAGGCATAGCCATATCTCTTGAGAAGGTCGCCGTTGAGACGCCATTCCAGGGTCATCGGGTTCTGGGAGAGGATGACGTCCCCGTTCTTGTTGTCGAAGGCAACCCACTCACCGTTAATCTTGACCTCGGCGCCGGGGATGCTGAACATGACGCCCTTGTAATAGCCCTTGTCGAGAGAGATTGTCTCTCCAGCGGAGATGGCCGTAGGAAGGGCCTTAGGGATGAGGTATTTCTTGATGAACCCGGCGTGGTTGATGAGTTGCAGCGGCTGGTCCTGGCCATCGAAGCGGATGTGATCTGTCAGGCAGGTAGAGCGGACCATTTCCAGCAGTTCGTCAACATCCTTCACCTCTGCATACAGCTGGAAGCAGATGCCCATCATAGCTACGTTGACGTAGTTGGTATGCGAGGTAGCATACTTGCCGGATTCGGCTACAATTCTTCCTCCTTCATCATCTATGGAATGATAGGGGAATGCGCGCCCGGCGAATAACACATCATTTGCAAAGCCAACAGGGAACTTGCTGCTTTCGTATCTTTCATTAGTCTGGTCAATATCTCCACTGGAGTTCGTGGCAACCGTAACAAGTAGATGGGATCCTGGATGTGTATTCTTGTCTGAATTCGCCATTGAGCAGAGAGAATACGTGCCATGTTCGTCAGCTTCATTCTCCCCGTTATAGATTTTATTCTGTGTAATTCCCGAAGGATGCCTGATATTGGTACCCGCTGCAAAAATGATGAAATTCTTTGATTTGCACAACTCAAAGATGTCAGCTTCAACTAAGTGCTCTTCATAATGGGTTTTGTTGTTGCCAACTGCATAAGCTGAACTTCCAAAAATATTTATGCTGTTTGGATGGGCATGAAGATAATCGAGCATATATGCTTGCCAGGGATAATTATACCCACCTATTATCTTCAAATTCGCATGATTGAGCAATAGGGTTAATGTGTGCCATTCAATGTGGGCATGATTGTCCGGCGTTACTCTGGTGTTACCGATCAGTTCATAATTATCATATTCCAAAGGGAGCTCTCCTCTCATACCAGCATTCAACTTTCCCATAAGCTGCCGGTACTCTTCTATCGAATGATCCCCGGCCCCATACTCCCACATCATATCCCTGATTCTCGTAGCTTCCGCAAGCCTGAGATGTTCGATATGGTCATAGGCTTTCTTGTCTCCCACCTCAACCTGTCCGACAATAGGAAGGATGTCCACCGGCTTAAGATTGGTGATTGCGACAGCCGAGTATTTCAAATAAACGGTCAACTTGCACTCCGCCTTTACTGTACCAACGGATGCGGTAATCGTTGCTGTCCCTTCTTTAATCGCCTTGACCACTCCGGATTCGACAGTCGCGACGGAATTGTCGGATGAACTCCAGGCAATCGTCTTATCGGTTGCATCTTCCGGCAGGACAGAGGCGGTCAGCATCGTCTCATCTCCTTCATACAGAGACAATTCCGTATTCTCAAACTTAACTTCCGCAACCGCGACATAGGCTTTGGCAACAGAGATCGAGCACGTTCCCATCTTTCTGTCGGCGATAGCGATTATCATCGTCGTACCGTCACTCAGAGCCGTGACGAGTCCGGAAGAATTGACGGAAGCCACGGAAACATTGGAGGAGGACCAGGAGATGTCCTTCTTGGTAGCATTAGCTGGGGAGACAGTTGCGCTGAGCTGCAGCGTCTCGCCTATCGTCATATCCTTTGAGGCCGGGCTGACAGATACCGATTGTACCCGCACCTCGGGTTTTATCTCCGGGGAGGGATTCTCCTTCCTTGTGCATGAGAACAGGGAAGGGAGAACAAAGAGAAGGAGTATTGCCAGCCTCTTCATATCACTGTCATAGTGGTTGCTATGCAAATATAGCAATTATCAGACTCTGTTCAACGCTATCCAGCACAAGGTTGTTATGTCTTAATTTGTTTTGTGTATATTTGGAGCGATAAATCGTTATTTGAATATGCGAAAAACAATCTGTTATTCTCTCTTTATTATCTTCCTGTTTGCGGTCACCTCGTGCTGCCTGTTTGACAACCAGGATACACACCCTGGCTATGTGCGTCATTGTATACGGATTATGGACAGGCACGGCCTCTACTCTGACACGCCTGAGTGGAAGGCCCGGAAAAAAGAGTTTCTCTCGGCAGCGGATACTGTATCTACCTTGGGATGGGCCAATTATCTGGTATATCAGGCGGCACAAGTAGCCGGCGGGAAGCATTCCGCCCTCATGGCTCCGGAGAGGGATACCGTGAATTATCCCGAATTCGCGCCTGAAGCCAGGATGCTCGAAGGCGGCATCGCCTATGTCAAGCTGCCGGAACATAGCGGCGCACAGGTGAGCGATTCACTCTATGCATATTCGGTACTGCATTTCCTGCAGGAGAATTCATCGGCTGCCGGCGTGGTGATTGACCTCCGGGACAATTATGGCGGCAACATGTATCCCATGATCTCCGCCGTGTCACCGCTGCTGCCGGATGGCGTGATCCTGCAATTCAAAGGGAAGAAGCGGACCACACCGGTCACGCTGGGTTTTGTCCTGAGAGTCGTCGGCATCAAGGCCTCGGAGGTCCGGACATTCCCCGAAGGGACGCCTGTAGCCATCCTGACCAACGACATGACTGCCAGTTCCGGAGAAGCCACCCTGCTCTGTTTCAGGGGGCTTGACAATACAAAGACGTTCGGCAGCCCGACAGCGGGCTTCGCCAGTGCCAACCAACCGTTCCCGCTGAAGAACGGCTATTCTTTGGCCCTGACAACCGGCTGCGACGTCGCAAGGACCGGGGAAGTATTCTGCGACGACCCGATCGCTCCGGACGTCGAGACAGAAACGCCATTGGAGGATGCTATATCCTGGATACAGTCAACAAAGTAAAAACTCGTTCAAATTCTAGTTTATCTCAACGCTGCTTTTAAAAGCATTCCTTTCAGATTCTGCTGGGAATGTCTTTCCACTGAATGCTAAACTACTCTGCGGGACCGTTTTCGCCAATTTCAGGCCCGGGAGGAGCTCCAAACTGCTCTGCGGGCCCGTTTTCGCCAATTTCGGGCCCGCAGTGGGCCGGCTACCATTTAATCATCCAAAGCAGTGTCGAAGAAGCGGAATGAGTCAAGTACTTCAAAAATCATATCCACGTAACGGCTGTTGGTCTGGTCCCAGCGGAAGCCGAGGCGGTGCAGAATCTGCATCGTAAAGGCTGTAGACGGCTCAACCATATGCAACTGGCCGTCGGCCTGGTCATACGCGATGATGCTGGAGAGGATCTTAGCCTTCTTGGGGTCCGATTTAGCCTCTTCCATGCGGCGGAAGAAGTCGGCATCTTCAAGATACTCCAGGGAAGAGCCGTCACCGAGCTTCAAGCGCGATACTATGTCATCCATAGGGATCAGGTGATTATTGGAGACATTGAACACGCAGTTCTCTTTCGGAGTCCGGGCAAGGAGTACCACCGCCTTTGCCGTTTCGTCGATGGGAGAGAACTCCATCTTGGCTTCCAGTAGCGAGTAAGGGCAAGCCCCCAGTATCCTGTACGACTTCAGGCGCCCCATGGAGGCGTTGGTGTTGAAGTTTATCTGGAATTCTCCGTCGGCAGCACGCGGCGACAGATTACCTGCACGCATTATCTTTGCGTTCAACTTGCCTCCGGCCACATTTTCGAGTATGTAACGCTCGGCCATGAACTTGGAGAACACGTACTGGTTGTCGGTGTTCTGCCCGAAGTAAAGCATTTGCTCCGTGAGCATAGGCGATTCGCCAGCGGCCATTCCGCCGACACTCTCGGTGGATACCTGAATCAGCATTGCACCGCGCTTGATACAGAAATCGACGATATTCTTCACGCCCTCGTAATTAACCTTCAGAATATCGTTTCCGCGAGAGAAGTGCTTTACGTTGGCAGCGCAGTTGATAACCGTATCGTACGGCGTACCGGAGAGAAGCATAGAGGCGAATACGGCGCCGTCGGTGATGTCGCCCTGGATAACTCTTATCCTGCTCCCGAGAAGGTGCATATAATCGCGGCCGAAGTAATAGACCAGCATTTCGGTGAGCCTGCGCTCAGCGCTGATGGCCCCCTTACCTCTAAGCAGGCACCAGATAACAGTATCAGAAGGTGTCTGGTCAAGGACCTCACGGAGCATATGGATTCCGAGGAATCCCGTAGTACCGGTAAGGAGTATGTTCTTGCCAAGTTCCTGCCTCTGTCCGCTGATGAAGTTCTCCAGCGTATTCCCTGCCAATAATTTATTGATTGCAGAATAATCGTAACCTGCAACATCATCATCACTTTCGGCAACGGGAGACTGGCCGGTAAGGAAGGCCGCAAGTTCACGGGCGGTAGGATGTGCGAACACGTCGCCGTATGAGAAGTGCAGGTCTTTGCGCTCGGCGTTTACCAGCACGTTGGTGACCATAAGGGAAGAACCTCCAAGATCGAAGAAATTGTCCGTCACACCGGTGCGGTCCATTCCCAGCACCTGCGCAAATATCTCGCACAGGGCCCTTTCGGTATCGTTGGACGGCTCGACATACGAATCCGCGGAGTTCATTACCGGAGCGGGAAGGACCTTGCGGTCGACTTTCTGATTGACGTTGAGGGGTATTTGTTCGAGCTTCATGAATGCTGCAGGCACCATGTACGGCGGCTTGCGCTGGAGGATGAAGCTTGATAGCGCCTTGGTATCCAGAGGCCCGTCTATAACAACGTAGGCAGCAATGAATTTGCCTCCAGAAGGGCTGTCGAAAGGCTGCACGGTAACGTCTTTCACACCCGGGAACTCCCTAATCACGGCTTCCACTTCCTTGGTTTCCACGCGGAATCCACGGATCTTGACCTGCCCGTCACGCCGGCCCACAAACTCGACGTTGCCGTCCATGCGGTAACGTACTATGTCGCCTGTGCGGTACACGCGGTCGTAGGGGGCATCGGACTCGAAAGGATTGGGAATATATGTCTCGACTGTTTTGTCGGGCCTCTTAAGATAGCCGCGGCCTACCTGGGGGCCGGAAATCCAAAGCTCCCCGACGGCTCCTGCCGGCAATCTTCTGAATGAACTGTCGGCGACATAGAGCTTAAGGTTGCTGAGCGGATGGCCGATGGGAATGTTGGCCTCTTTCTTCTGAACGTCGAATATGGTTGAGAAGATGGTGCACTCGGTGGGGCCGTAGCCGTTGTGGAACGCATACGAAGGAGGATTGATGGACACCAGTTTCTCCCCGCCTACCGACAGATGCTTCAGTGACGGATTGTCCGGATAGTTCTGTGCGAACATGACGCCTACCTGGGTGGTCATGAAGCTGTGAGTTATACCGTTGGAAGTAATGAACTTGTCGATGGCCGACATATCGTGCCTGGTATCCTCGGGAATAATGTGCACGCTTGCCCCCGTAGTGAGCGCGGGATACATATCCATCATGCAGGCATCGAAACCGTAGCTGGCGTACGCTGCCACGCGGCTGTCCGGAGTAAGGTCGTAGTATTCGCGGTACCAGGTGCAGAAATTCACCAGGTTCCTGTGCTCGAGCATGCATCCTTTGGGAACACCAGTCGATCCTGAAGTGTATAACAGTATGAAGAGGCTCTCGGGCAGAGGACCTTCGGGCAGAGGGCCCTCGGGCAAAGAATCTATCTTTGCCGTATCCAGCACGGGGCCGCTATAATCGTTGAGAAGATGCAGCAAATCGCCGTCGGCAATCAGGAGCTTTGCATCAGCATCCTGAATCATAAAGTTCAGGCGTTCCTGAGGATATGACGGATCGAGAGGCTGGTAAGCGCATCCTGCCTTCAACACACCAAGAGATGCGATCGGCATCATCTCGCTGCGGCCGATGAGGACGGAAACCACATCTTCGCGTCCAAGTCCAAGCGAAGCGATGTAGGCTGCGATCCTGTCGGTGAGAGCGTCCAGCTGGCCATAGCTGAGTTGCTTGTCTTGGTACGAAACCGCCAGCGCCTCGGGATTGCGGGCAGCTTGTTCCTTGAAGAGTGAAACAATGGTCCGGGAACTATCGACAGGAGTAGAGTAAGAATTGAATCCGTCCAGCATGCCGGTCTGGGCGGGATTGATAAGCGAAATGCCGTCAAGAGAACAGTCGGAAGCAAGGGCGCAAGCAATATTCTCCATAGTGTCGGCAAAGCTCTGCATGAGTTCTTTGCTGTAGAGGGAATCGTCGTACTGGAGATGTATAACTTCCTCTCCCTCTTTACCTTCGATGAAGATGCTCACGGGGAATTTAGGAGCGCTGCTCTCAAGATTCTCCGACTTGATGGCCTCGCCGTTGATACGGTACTCTTCAAGCACGCCGACCTGATATGCGAGCATTATCTGAGGCTGGAAATCAAAGTCGGACGCCACTTTTGCGAATGGGTAATTCTCGTGCGCCCTGGTTTGGGAGAAGGCGTCATCGGTCTGCTTCAGGTACTCCGCCGTGCTTGCCGACGAGGTGTCAGAGGCCAGAGCCAGGGTGTTGACGAACATACCCAGAGTATCGGAAGTCCTAAGGTCGGAACGGCCGTTGCTGATGGTGCAGATATATACTTTCTTGCTGCCGCTGAAAGCGCCTGCGGCAAGGAACGCCGCCGACAGGAAATAGCTTGCCGGTGATATGCCAAGGTTCCTGCAACGCTCGGAGACTTTGGCGCTTACAGCTTTAACAAGGCTTGCCTCGCGCCCGGGGCCGTCACCCTTTTCGAGATCGGGAAGTATGCCGCTAGCTCCTTCGCAGCCTGCCATCTGACCGTTAAAGAAATCTCGGGCGGCGGCAAATTCTTCCCCTTCTTCCGCCTCTTTCTGGTCGGAGGCATAGTCGAAGTAAGAATAAGCTTCTTTTGCAGGCTCTTTACCGTCAACAGCAGCAGTAAGTTCGGTCATGAAAATGTCGTATGACCGTCCGTCGAAAATGGTGTGATGGAAATCGGTAAACAGATAAAGTCCGCCGCCAGCCTGCACCACTGCCACACGGTAGAGCGGCCCTTCGGACAGATTGAAAGGCTTAGTGAAAGCGGTCTTGAAGCTCTCCAGTTCAGCCTCGCCGATACTGAGCAATTCAACCTCGGGTTCTTTGTCGGTGGGGACCTGCATCACCTTTCCGTCAATCATCTCAAAATGAGTGTTGATGTACGGATGGCATTTCAGTACGGCAAGCACGCAGTCGCGAACCTTCTCTGCATCCAGTCCGGCAGGCAAAGTCCACATGACCGGAATGTTGTACACGGTTTCATGCGGCGCTTTCATGCAGTCGAAATACACTCCTTCCTGCTGGTATGTAAGCGGCCTGGGGCCTTCGCTGCGCTCCTTCACCTCCGAGGCGGCCTCTTCGCGGGGGAGCATAAGGGTGGACAACACATCGTTCTCAATCGACTGCAGGGTTGCAGTTTTGACGAATGTGTCCATATTAACCGAGATGCCGTAGCGCTTGTAAAGTTCGGTGGCAAGACGGAGGGCCGACAAAGAGGTCAGACCATAGTAGAAGAGCGGATCGGTAAGCGAGAAGCCTTCGACGTGCGCCGACTCTGCGATAAGTGAGCTCAGCTCCTGCTCCAGTATGTTGAGAGGTGCTGCTTCGGCAGTCTTGGCGCTGCTTTCCAGTTTAGGCTCCGGAAGCGCCTTGCGGTCAACTTTCTGGTTGACATTCAGAGGGATAGCCTCGATCTGCATAATCACCGCCGGAACCATGTACGGCGGTTTGCGGTCAAAGATGAAGGCCTTGAGGGCATCGATATCAACAGGTGACGGTGATACTATGTACGCAGCGAGGAACTTTCCGCCGCCGGTGCCTTGTTCGTCAAAAGCCTGCACGGTAACGTCGGTGATCCCGGGGAATTCACGGATGACCGTTTCTACCTCCTTAAGCTCTATCCTGAAACCGCGTATCTTGACCTGGGAGTCTTTACGGCCTATGAATTCGATGTCACCGTCCGGCCTGTACCGGACTATATCGCCTGTGCTGTAAACGCTTTTGTACAGCTCATCTTTTTCGTAGCGGTTGGCGATAAACACCTCCGCGGTCTTGTCTGGACGGTTAAGATATCCCATACCGACCTGCTTTCCGGCCACGAGAAGCTCTCCCGCGGCTCCCGGGGGCACCCTTTGGCCCGATTTGGATACCACATAGGCATGGATTCCGTCCACCGGGCGTCCGATGGGAATATCGGGCTCCTGCTTGACAACTTGCTTGTATATGACATAGCATACGCTTTCGGTGGGGCCGTAGCAGTTGAAGAGCTTGTATTCGGGCAGAGGAATGCTCGCCATCTTTTCGCCGCCTGTATATAAGCACTTGATGGGTGCCTGCGGGAAGTTGAGGGCAAACTGGGTGGCCACCTGGGTGGTCATGAATACATGCGTGATGCTGTTATCCGTGAAGAACTTGTCCAGGGCGATAAGGTCGAGGCGTATTTCTTCGGGGATAACATATAAGGTTGCACCCGCGGCGATCGACGTGTAGAGGTCGGAGAGGAAAGCGTCGAATCCGAAACTGGCATAGGCAATCAGCCTGGAGCTTGCGTCTACGCCCAGGACCTGTTTATTCTTGCACACGTAATTCGACACATTCCGCTGGCTCAGCATACATCCCTTGGGCTTTCCGGTGGTACCGCTGGTATAAAGAAGTATGAGCAGGTCGTCCGGAGTGATGGCTGCATCCGGGCGGCCGTCCGGCAGCGACGGGATGTCAGAGGTGCAAAGCTTGGGTCCGTTATATGAACCCACAAGCTTGTCCAGGCCGGGATCGGCTATCAGCAGAGCCGCCGCACTGTCCTGAACCATAAAATCCAGGCGCTCCTCAGGGTAAGAAGGATCTAGCGGCTGGTAAGCACAGCCCGATTTCATTACGCCCAAAGGAGCAACCATCATATACTCGTTGCGGTCAAGAATGATGGAAACGACGGAGCCTGGCTCAACGTGCCCGGAGATATATGCCGCGAGCTTGTCGGAAAGCTGGTCAACCTGCTTGTAGGTGAGAGACTTGTTTTTATAAACTATGGCCGTATGGCCGGGATCTGCGGCAAGGCTCTTCCGGAACAGGTCGAGAAGCGTTACTTCGGTGTCAAAACTGCAGGGCCCCGGGTTGAAAGAATCCAGCTCGCTCATCTGCTCAGGGCTTGAGAAAGCAAGATCTTCTACGGTGCAGGCAGACGCCATTGAATTCAGGCAAGCGGAAAAGCTGTCTGTAAAATATCCCAGGATCTGCTTTGAATATTTGTCACTCTGATACCAGAAGCGCATCTGGAACTCTCCGGCGGGGGTGGCGAACAATTCTATCGGAAGGCCTATTCCGGGCGGATTGGTACGTAAATCTTCGGGAGTCAGTTCGGCATCGCCCAGAGTCATCACAAAGGGATTCATACCCACCATTTGCCCCTGATAGCCAAAGCAAAGAGCTACGCTGAGCCCAAGGTCACGGGCACAGTCGGCAAAGGAATAGAAATGGCGTTTGCGCACTCCTTCCGCCTGCTCTTTCATTTTTCCGAAAAGGGCCTTGAGTTCCATACCCGGAGTCCATTCCACATAAACCGGAAGGGTATGGACGCACATGCTGACTGTATCAAGCGTGTCTTTGTCGACGCGCCCGTTCCAGACGGTGGGGAACCAAGCTTTGGTATCTGCGTTCCAAGCCGACAGGGTAAGCCCGAATGCAAGCGAGAAAACGGTACTCTCCGAGCAGCCGTACTTGTCCCTGAGGGTATCGACCGTCTGCCGGGTAATGTGTACCGGGAAGTCGGCGCAGCTATAAGATGTCCCCTGCACATGAGGTGCATCCTGCTGAGGATCAGAGACATCGGGCCTGAGCGTCGATTCCAGCTCGGCGCACGGAGCAAAGTTGTCGGCAAACCACGATTGGGCCTCCTGGTATTCATCGCCGCCACGCAACTTCTCTTCGCGTAGAGCTATTTGAGCCATACTTGTCTTTTCGGCTTCCGGAGCCTCTCCCCTGTATGCTTTATCGAGTTCTTTCAGGAAAATGCTTATGGACAACCCGTCAAAAACAATGTGATGGAAATCAAGATACAGATAGTCGCCAGCATCGGTGTGCCAAATTACGGCCTTGCACAAGGGCTCCGAAAGCAGGTCCATAGGCCTTCCGAAGTCTTTGCGCACATCGTCTATAGATGCCACTTTCTCAAAGCCGGTTTTCCATTCTCCGGCCGGGGCCTCCTCAAAACGCGGCGTGCCGTTTTCCAGCACGATGCGGGAATTGAGAGCGGGGTGAGCCTTTACTACAGCTTCGAGCGCCGCTGCAAGTTTGTTTGTATCAATGCCGGCAGGCAGTTTGTAGAGGGCCGGTAACTGGTAATTGCCAGATTTGTCGTCAAGTCCTTGGCATGCGAGGAAAATGCTCAGCTGTGCCTGGGAAAGTGGATAAGTGCTCATGTGCAATTATATTGTATATTCTACAAATATAACGAATATCAGCAACAAAAAAAATGGCGAGATCACTTTGCACGCACCGCTACCGTGATACCATTGCCGGAGGCCTAGGCCGCCGCCGCACATGTCTCCAGGAGCATGCGCCTGTTCGCAACGGCCCTGTGATCAGAATCTGTATCCCGCACCCAGCAGCAGGAAGGTAGCGGCAGTGCTGAAGTTCATCTCTGCAACTCCGTACCAGTGATTGCCCCCGAAGTTTATGCCTATGGGTGTAAGATTGGGGAAGATAGGCCAGCGCATCGGAAGATAGCTGAGGCCAAAGGATGTATAAAGGCGTACATAATCGCTGCGGTACCACTTCCACCGGAAATCAGCCATATATGACGGCCAAAGATCCACACCGGCTTTGACAGCTTTTGGCTCAGCTTTAAAATCGTACCGCGACCAGTCATCCGTGATTTGATCAGCATCAAATTCGGGGTAATACTCGCGTGTATAGTACCGTTGAGCCAAGTCGAACACGAAATTGAAGTCCCACTTCTCGTTAATAGTATATGTATAGCCAATATTGATACCGATCCTAAGATGGTCGATATCTCTGATGCCTGCATTCATCAGATGGTATGAATTGCCGCCGGACAGCAAAAAAGTATGGATAGGCGGAAAGCCGCTCGATACTTCTATGGCATGACGATGCTCGGGGTCAAAGTGCTGCGCCGACAATGGCATGCACATCAGAGCAAACAGCAAAAGTGATAATATCCGTTTCATATTCATTAAATACAAAAGTAAAGATTTTCTTGCATACCGGCAAATAGTTTAGAAACAGGCCCCGTGCCCGTTAGCGTCGCAAAAAAATCAAAAAAAAATTTGGAAATATAAATTTTTGTCATACCTTTGCAGTGTACTAATGAACTAATACACTAAAAGCGCAATGATAAAGATTAATGATTTAGCGTTCAGCTACGGCAAAAATGAGGTCCTTCGCAACATTTCGATGAACCTCGAGCCCGGAAAGATTTACGGACTTCTGGGCGAGAACGGAGTGGGCAAGACTACCCTGCTGACTCTCCTTTGCGGACTCAAGAAAACACAGTCCGGCACTATCCAGACCGATGGTCACGACCCTTACAAGAGGGAGCCTTCCCTGCTCCGCGACCAGTATTACCTGCCCGATGAGGTAGCCCCGGTCAACGACAAAGCCCTTGCCTGGGCCAAGGCAAGCGGAATATTCTGGCCCAACTTCTCGGTCGGGAAATACGAGGCCATCCTCAAGGAATTCGAGGTGGATCCGAACCAGAAGATGAACGCCATGTCTTCCGGACAGCTCAAGAAGACCTACATCGCCTTCGCCATGGCTTCCGGAGTAAGGTTCCTCTATCTGGACGAGCCCACCAACGGACTCGACATCCCTTCCAAAGCACAGTTCCGTTCCGCACTCATGAAGTACACGGCCGAGGATGCCACCATCGTAATCTCCACCCATCAAGTGAGAGACCTGGAGAACATCATCGACCCTATTATTATCCTTGACAAGCGGGAGGTGCTTCTCAACGCCAGCCTGGAGCAGATCGCCAAGAAGCTCTACTTCGACTACGGCACTACCCTGAACCCTCAGAGCCTCTACTCCGAGCAGCTCCCCGGCGGTTTCATCCAGGTATATCAGAACCCCGAAGGACTCGAAAGCAAAGTAAACATCGAAGCCCTTTTCAACACCGTCCACAAGCACAAAGAACTCGTCAAAAACATCTTCCGCCATGAATAACATTTTCGACTTCAAGCGTTTCGGCAATTACTTCGCCTACGATCTGCGCAGGGCAGGCAACAATTACGGAATAAGCCTCCTGGTGCTGGGGTTGATGCCTGTGATACTGTTTATTATCCATCTTCTGACTATGCTGCTCCGAGGGGGTAACGTATATACGATGCCAGGTGAATCCAAGATAATCGTGCTGAGCATAGTTCTTTTCGTCACCGCAGTTTCGGCAGGCGTAAAAATCTACGGATCCATCACCGACAAGCGTACAGGGTCTGATTTCCTGATGCTTCCGGCGTCAACTACCGAGAAATGGCTCTCGATGGTGCTGATGGTCTGCATAGTGGTTCCGGTTGCTTTACTGGTGCTCACCCTCGCTTCCGATGCTCTGCTCAGCTGGCTGGCCCCGTCCATCTATGGTAACGGTATAATCAACTCGGATTTAGCCTCCGATTTGGCAAGCATAACCGGCGATGAAGATGTTTCCGTCAACATGCCGGCCATCTTATTCCTCGGATGGTGCGGATGCGCCCTCACTTTCACCTTGGGCGGAATATTCTTCAAGAAAGCCAAAGTTGCCAAAACCTTCCTCTTCTTGTTCGTCTTGAGTACCGTTCTTTCGATACTCGCAATCGTTGCTGCGAAGCTTGGTCTAGGCGACTCGATCAGCAAATTTGTTGATGACATCAACGATCCCGCATCGGCGATTGACGCCTTCAACTGGACGCTCAACATCTTCAACATCATAACGCTAGGCGGTCTGCTTGTACTCACTTGGCTCCGCCTGCGCACCCTCAAACACTAATAGCCATGGAATTTGACAACAACAAACCAATCTACATCCAGATCGCGGACAACATTTGCGACCGGATTCTCTCGGGCAGTTTCACGCCCGGCAGCCGGATCCCGTCCGTTCGCGAATGGGGTGCATCGATAGGAGTCAATCCCAATACAGTGGCCCGCTCCTATGAGATCCTGACTGACCGCAAGGTCATCTACAACCAGCGCGGCATAGGCTTCTTCGTGAGTGAAGATGCAATCGAACTTATCCGCGAAACCGAACGCCGCAAGTTTATCGAAGAAGAAGTGCCTCAGCTCCTGCAGCGCGCTTCCCTGCTCGGCGTAGACCTTAAAGAATACATTAAGTAGAATAGATATGAAAAAGATTCAACTCATACTTGCAGCAGTAGCATTGCTTTCCCTCCCCTCCTGCCGCTTCATCAAAGTAAACAGCGCTCTCCTGGATGGTACAAGCGAAGGGAAAAAGGTCATAGTAGCCAGCGACTCTATGGCGACCAAAGACACCACCATGGGTGAATTCAACTCCATCAGCAGCTATATTGCGTGCAATGTAGTTTATACTGCCGGAGAAAGCTCAGTATCGCTCAGCGGGCCCGACAACGTATTAAAATACATTGTTATTGAAAATAAAGACGGCAAACTGTCGGTAAGCAAAGACAGCAAAATCTCATTCAACAAGCTCCAGAAAGTTACGCTCAAAGTCTCATGTCCCGAGCTCAAGGAGGTCAATTTCAACGGCGCCGTAGAATTCAGCGCTCCAACCGGCATCTCCGCGCCCGACTTTAAGGTTGAAGTAAACGGAGCCGCCGACATTGATATCGACGGGCTCAAGACCGGCAGCGCCACCATCTACACAAACGGCAGCGCAGATATTGACATCGACGGACTTGACTGCTCCGAGCTCAGCATGGAGGTCAACGGAGCCGGCGACATCGTGATTACCGGACGCGCCGGCAAAGCAAAGGCAGAAATCAACGGCGCCGGAGACATCGACGCTTCCGGCCTCGACTGCAAAGACTTCTCCGCCCAAACCCACGGGCTGGGGAAAATCAAGCGCCCTCGCTGACGCAGTGGCGTTCGATCAGTTTGCCGTCGTCCAGGACTTCGAAGCAGTCGGCTCCGTTGTCCTGGCGGCGGCGCTGGAATCGGTAGGTAGGATGCCCTTTGATGGCCTTTTTGGCGGCCAAGAGCGCAGCTTCCCCGCTCGGGTAAGTGAATACCAGGGCATCGTCCTTCGGGGCGGCCGGGCGGCGGGAATGCTGCTGGGCAGGCTGTGCTGCACCGCGTGAAGGATTCTCAACCGGTGGCAGCGTAACCCTCCGCTCGTAAGCCAGCATGCGGGCATCCTCGGCAAGGGCACGCTGCTCGTCGTACTGGCGGTCCCATTCGCGGTAGTACTCCATCTTCGGATCTTCGAACAGCGACATCTGCAAGGCCGATTCGTGCGTGAGCTTCGACACTCCGAGGCCTACTTGCCTCAGGGGCGTCACGCCATCCCAAGCCTCAACGAGCATCCTCCGGGCCTCATTCAATATAACGGCCGTAACGTCTGTAGGCTGCGCGAGCGAGGTCTGCTTCTGCGACACCGAGAAGTCTTTGTACTTTACAAACATCGATACCGTCGATGCCCTGAAATCGTCCCTCCGGATGCGGTGCGCCACGATGCAGGCCACGTAAAACAGCGCCCGGTCGATATCTTTAGGGTCCACCAGGTCTTGGCTGAAAGTACGCTCGGCGCTGTAGCTCTTGGCCTCGGCGACCTCGGTCTCGACAGGAGAATCGTCACGTCCGTTGGCGTTCTCGTGCAGCTGCAGGGCGAACTTGCGGCCCACCAGCCGGGTCAACGGACCGAGGCTCAGCCGTGCAAGGTCCCCTATCGTTCTGATGCCGTATGCGGTAAGGCGCTCCTCTGTCTTCTTGCCCACCCAGAGGAGGTCGCGCACGCCCAGCGGCCACATCTTCTCCTGCACCTCGCTCTCCCAGAGAGTATGCACCTTGTCGGGCTTTTCGAAGTCGGAGGCCATCTTGGCGAGGAGCTTGTTGGAACCCACCCCCACGTTGACGGTAAAGCCGAGGCGGGCCTTGATTTCGTCTTTGAGCCGGGTCGCCACCGACACAGCGTTTTCCTGCGAGCAGCGGAGGGTCATATCGATGAAGCACTCATCGATTGAGAACTGCTGCAGCACCGGCGAATAGCGCCTGCAGATGGCAATGAAGCCCTCCGAGCATTGCTTGTACCAAGTCCAGTCGCCGCCAACGATCACAAGCGACGGACAGGTACGCAGAGCCATCGTGACCGGAGTAGCGGTTTTGATGCCGAGCTTCTTGGCAGGGATGGACGCCGCCGTGATAATGCTACGCCGGTCGCCCGGATCGCCCGAGACCACCGACGGCACCAGACGTATATCAGGCCCGCCCTCGCGTACCATCTTTACCGCCGTCCAGCTAAGAAAGGCGGAGTTCACATCGATATGAAAGACAATCCTGGACAAAGGTTATTGCCCGGCTAAGTACTCGAAAGACCAGATTTGGGGGATTGCGGCAATCTCGTGATTGGCGTACGGAGCGATTGCGATGTAGTATGTCATACCCTTGACCATTCGCGTGTTGTCTTTAGAGAAAACGTAGGTCTCAGTCCCCTTGGACAACATTTGATCGGCGAATCCGTATTGTTCATACATATCGGTCAGGTCGTAGAGGTAGTTGTACATATCTATAAGGGGCTCGCTTTCGAGATATATGGCACTTTCATAATCCCAGATGTATTCCTGTTCGGGATCGGAGGGAATGATGGTCAACACGTCCCCGTCAATCTTGACATCAAAGTCCATCTCGATGTCGGGCAACTCCTGGGTGGTAAACTCAACGCCTACCGGCTCGCCGATAATCGTGCGGGTATCAGGGTTGACCTGAAAGACAATTATCCTGTGTTTCATATTCGACCCCACGTGTACCATACTGAAAGAGCGGTTGCCCTTGAAACAGAAAGCATCCTGGAAACTGGATATCTGGATATCATTTGTGTAAGCCATCTCGTAAATCTCGCTCAGGTATTCCAAATACTTGGAGGCAATTACCTGGTCGCTGTCGGTGAACTTGACGATATCTTCCATATCATCAAAGTCGCTCACGCCCCTGTATATGTACGCAGCATCGGGGCTGCTGCTCTTCACGCTGAACCAAACCTTGGTAGCACCAACCTTGTCAACGCTCACTTCAATAGTGGCAGGAGTGGTAATGGTCTTGTCCTCGGAGTTGCAGCAGACAAGCAGAAGGCTGAGGGCAAAAAGGACTATTCTTTTCATAGCATGTTGTAAACCAAGATTATGAAACGGATGCAACCCATTGCGTGCTGGCCATAGTCGCCAAAATTGAAGCGGACATCGTTCAGCTTAAAGTAATTCTCGGCCTGGATGGCATTAATGAACGGAACTGTCTGGTCTTCGCGGCTGTGGAACAAATATACTGGAGCCTCGGGCCGGAAGTTGAGCACCGAATTCTTGAGCAAGGCCCTGTACAGGCGGGCTGTCTCGCCGCTGGTCTTGTCACGGCCTAGGTCGGTCATAATGTCGTGCAAGTAACGGGATCCTATCATTTTGTTGATTTCGGCCACCGTATACTTCTTGGTGTTGATCCATTCTTTGTAGTTCTCCAGCAGGCTGCCTTTAAAGAAATCTTTCATATTCAGGCCCAGGCTCTCGCCGTCGTTCACCCCCTGCACTATCATAGGAATGGCGCATGGAATGCCGGTTTTGTCTACCTCCATGGAGTAATCGAAGGTAGCGGCAAGGTCGTAGGGGCCGCCTCCGGCAAATACCCTCTTTATAGGAAAGACGGACCTGTAATCATCCTGCAGCATATCCATGACGGCCATGGTGGTGGAACCGCCCTGGGAATAGCCCATCAGAATTACCTCCTTCTCTTCAGGCACGCGTCCGATGTGCTCAAGGAAGGGCTTCACCGCAAGGGCCATGTCCACAACGCTCTGGGATGTGCTGCGGGTGTGCATATACGGATGGATGCGGTCGGCGGTTACACCGTAGCCTATGTAATCGGCAATCACCACGGCGTAACCCTTGGCCGCAACCATACCCTCCATGGGGAAGCACATCGACGGAGCCTCATCGTTGGAGCCTATGGTATAATGGCTTACAAGCACCAGGTTCTTTATGGGGCCTTTCTCGGGCAGCAGCAGCTTTCCCGACTGCTTGAGCGGAGTCACACCGTCGACATCGTGGCCCGAGAAGGTGCCGGCATACTGGATAATGCGGTTGGAGTTGACCTGGTCCAGCATGTTACGGGCTATGGTAGCTACGTCGGTATGGGCGACTTTAGTCTGAGGTTCTTCGGGCAGGTTGGGATCTTCCATCAGCTTTACCTCGGGATTGAGCGAGCCGTCGTCGAGGAAAAGCGCCGACGACTTCACGCTGGTAACCTGAAAGGAGTCAAAATCCACATCAATCACTTCAGGAACTTGGCATCCGACTGCAAGCAGGAGCAACGGGAGTATATGTAAGTATCTTTTCATCGGTCAAAAGCGGTAATTCAAACTGACTGAAACCAAACGCGATCCGAGCATATAAACCCGGGATTTGAACATCGAATTGAGAGCTCCCAGTTCAACACTGGCAGATATCGGGCCTTTGCCCACCTGGACGCCGAAAAGATTGATGTTCACGGCCGGTGCGAACTCCGCACCGCCCTGATTGTCAAGGGCGCAGAGCAGACCGGCGCCCAGCCCCGAATACAGCTCAACCCAAGGCCTCCGGAGGTAAGTGAAACGCACGGTGGGCATCACTGTGACGTCGTAATTATTCATGTCGGCGGCGAAGATGCCTTCGAAATCAAGCTGCCCTCCGACGCTCACAACTTTGCTCACGCTGTACTGGTACTCGGCAAAGATGTGGCCAGTGAAGCCCTTCCCGCCCAATGCCGGAGCTGCCTGCCTGAATACCAGCGATTCAAACAGCATATCCCCCCAGCCTATGCGGACCTGATGAGGATTCTGCGCAAGGCAAGGGGTAAGCGTGATGAATGATAATAACAATAGAACGATGTACTTTTTCATGTATCTACCAAGTCGAACTTGCTAAAGTACAAAGTCTCGGCAAAAAAAGCAAGAAACGAGGGCTAATTCGGTTCTGCTGTTCCTTTGTATATTTGCCATTAATCGCTATCTTTGTTTATTACCCCGGCTTCCATTGGAGCCACAATAATGTTTAGCAGATGGGAAAGACGATAGAAGTAGTGGCGGCCATTATCCGCAAAGGTGACAAGGTGTTTGCCACCCAGCGCGGCTACGGCGAATGGAAAGACTGGTGGGAATGGCCGGGCGGCAAGATGGAGCCCGGCGAGACCCCTCAGGAGGCGCTTGTGCGCGAAATCCGCGAAGAACTGGATACTGAGATAAGCGTAGATAAATTCCTCTGCACGGTCGAATGGGACTATCCGAAGTTCCATCTTACTATGCATTGCTTCATGTGCTCTCTCCTTACCGGCGCGCTGCACCTCAACGAGCACGAAGCGGCCCGCTGGCTCTCTGCCGGCACCCTTCACTCCGTACAGTGGCTGCCGGCCGACGACGGACTGCTCCCCCTCATAGAGCGGGAGTTGCAAGAGAAGGCAGACTCCCCTGCCTAGCGCATGCTGACCCGGATGATGACTTTTACTTCCGGGAGAAGAGCCGGGAGGCCGGAGATATCCGTTTGGGAATAATGATACGGGATAAGCGTCTTGGGCTCGATTAGCTGGGCAGCCTTGACACACTGGTCGACAGTCATGGTATATGGCTGATTGACAGGCAGAAGGGCCACATCAACGCCATTCAGCGATTCCATTTCGGGATAGGGCTCGGTATCGCCGGCAATGTAGATCTTAAGCCCGTCGATGTTGAGCACATATCCGTTGCCGTTCCCCTTGGGATGGAACTTCTCGCGGCCCTTGGTGGTATTGTAGGCAGGGACCGCTTCAAGCAGAATACCGCCGGGCAGGGTGGCGGTACCTCCATTGGCTATCACTTCCCCGCTGCCCAGAGCCTCAGCGCCGGCCGCGTTGATAATCACGCGTGTCTTGCTATCGGATAGCGCCTTGATAGCCGAAGCGTCGAGATGGTCGCCGTGCTCGTGGGTCACCAGTACTACATCTGCCTTGGGGAATTCTACCGAGTATTCCGTACGCCGGCCGTATTCGGTTACAGGGTCAATCTGTATGGATACACCTTTGGCCGACACTTCAAGGGAACCGTGCTTTATCAACGTCAGCATAACGGGGGTTCCGCCGGGGGTAAAGAAAGTCTGCACGTCGTAATAGCATACTTTCTTACGCATTTTGTTCCAGGCCAGAAAACCGCCCTCGAGGTTGAATACGGTGTACCCTTCCTTGGCAAGTTTGCCGGCTGCAGAAGAGCTCCGCCTGCCGCTGCGGCAGTACAGTGCAAGGGGGACATTCTTGGGATATGAAGCCACCACCTGATCAACGAAGTCAGGGGCAAACCAGTCGACATTTGATGCGCCCCTCAGATGGCCGGCGGCGTACTCCTCGGCAGAGCGCACATCAATTATAGCCACCGAAGGATCGGCGACCTTTTGTTCGAAGGCGTTAACGTCAAGATCGGTAACGCCAGCCCTGGATGAAAACAAACTCCAAAAAGAAAGCATCAATACAAGAAAAAGTTTCTTCATCATAGTAAAGCGGTTAACCTGATAACCGGCGTTAAATATAAAAACTTCGATAATAAAATGCAAAAAATGATAAGAATCACTTAACTTTGTGTGGGATGAAAGCAATTCGGAAATACGGAACTTGCTTCTTTGAGCAATACGCCCAGATCGCGCTCTCGGCCCTCGTCAGCCGTGAGTTCGACACGCTCGTCAACAAAGACCGCCCCGACCTTCAGTCGAAGGACGGACACTCCATAGGCATAGAAGTCACACGGGCCATGGAGGAAAGCCGCACGGCCGAAAAAGAAATGCTCAAAGACCTGGCCGGCCTAAGTCCTTCCGGAAGTGATGAGACCCTGGACCAGATTCTGGAATACGGCTACTCGTTTGGTATAGGCAAGAGTAAGTACATAGGAGCCAGGGAGTTAAACTACTGGAAGATGGCCCTGCCCATGCAGCGCATCCTGGAGAGCAAGGTTGCTAAGGCGGGCAATGGCTTCTACGGGCGCTTCGACCGCATGGGGCTCTTTGTTTTCAGCAAAGACGACCTCGAAGAGGAGGATGCGCTCAAGGCGATGAACTACACGATAAGCCTACAGAAGTATCTCGATATACGCTACAACAGCCTCTTCCTTGCCGATGTGAACGACCTTTATATGTGCAATCTGGATGATGGCCTGTCAGCAGCCACACGCCTCATACGCTACCGCATAACTCCGCAGCAGCGTAAGGAATTCTATCTTGAAGCGGTACACCGCCAGATTAACAAATAACTCTCTCTACTTGAAGTTACAGTTATCGGGGTTGTAACAGCGCCCGCCCACATCGTGCAGGGCGGAGATGGCATCCACCTCTTCCTTGGTTAGACGCAAGCTTGCAGCCTGCAGGTTATCCGCTATGCGTGAAGGCGTTACGCTCTTGCACAGAGGGATTACTCCGCAGGCAAGCACCCAGGCGAGCACTACCCGTGCGGGCGAGCAGCCGTGTGAGGCGGCAATTCCGGTAATGACAGGGTGCCCGAGGGCTTCGCCCTTGATGAGCGGAGCCCAGGCCTCAACGGCCATGCCCTCGGCGGCGCAGAACTCAAGGCAGTCGCGCTGCATCCACCCGGGATGGAACTCTATCTGGTCGACCATGGGCTTGATTTCCGCCGTTTCCAGCAGGGCCTTGATGTGCCGGGGCATATAATTGCTGAGTCCTATCGCCCTCACTCTCTTTTCGCGGTACAGGCGCTCGAGCGCCCGCCAGCTGTCGGCGTTAAGTTGCTTCCAATTGTCCCAGAAGAAGGGAGAAGCCGGCCAGTGGATGAGGTAAAGGTCGATGTAGTCGAGCCCGAGGGCCTCCAGCGAACGGTCGAAAGCACGCAGGGCGGAGTCGTAGCCCCGGTCGGTATTCCAGAGTTTGGTGGTGATGAACAGTTCCTCGCGAGGAATTCCGCTCTCACGCACCGCCTGCCCTACTTCGGCCTCGTTGCGGTAGAAAGCAGCTGTATCGACATGCCTCCAGCCGCTCTGGAGCGCGCAAAGCACCGAGGCGCGGGTATCTTCCGGCGCCATCTTATAGGTGCCGAAGCCCATATCGGGTATCACTACCCCGTTGGAAAGGATCATATCTGTTGTTGTTTACGGCGCCAGTTCAGAACGGGCAGCAAGAACGCTATGACGGCCGAACCGAGCCAGAACCAGCTGGCGTAGGTAAAGTCGTGAACTCCGTTTACGATGTTATTGTCAAGCAGCAGACCGGTGACCACATTCTGCAGACCGGCAGCCGCATACGATGCCATACCCACTATGCCCAGGGCCGCTCCGGTTGCCTTGCGGGGCACCAGATCGACGGCCATAAGGCCTCCAAGGAAGCTGATGAGCACGCCGATGGCAATACCGAACAGGACCATTGCCAGTATGTTAACCCACTTGGCGGGACCGCCGAAGAGGAAGAGAGCTAAGGCAATCGCCTCCAGGATACCGGCCACGAACGCAGGATACTTCCTGTCACCCTTGAAGAGCACGTCGGAGAGCCAGCCCGATACCACGGTACCTATGATACCGAAGATAGGATTGACGCCTATGATGGCGGCGGCTCCGGCAAGGTCATAGCCCTTGGCTTCCTGCAGGAAAATAGTACCCCACTCGTTGATGGCATAGCGGCTCATATACATAAAGGCGCTGGAGATGGCAAGGATCCACACGCCGGGGTTCTTGATGACCGACCGCTGCATGCGCTTGGTCTCGGCGCGGGCAGCTTGGCGGGCATCCTCGGCCGAAGCGAGCAGGGCCGCACGGTCGCGCTCGTATTCTTCGGCGCTCTTCTCGCCGGAAAGCACTTCGATGGGCGGCAGGCCGTTGCTCTCGGTAGAATCGTGGAGCAAGAGCAGGATGAGCACCACACCCAGCGCACCGGCAAGGGCGGCACCGAAGAAGCCCCACTTCCAGCCGAATGCAGCCACTATGGAGCCCACGAATATGAACGACAGGCCCTCGCCGATATTATGCGACGAGCTGAATATTCCGTAATAAGTGCCCCTGACCTTGAGCGGGAACCACCTCGAAAGGGCAATGATTGCCGGCGGCGCGCCCATCGACTGCGACCATCCGTTTATGGCCCAGAAGATACAGAAGCACACAAACAGCGTCGAATTGGCTATGGTTCCGTTAAGAGCATTCACACCCAGCACACCCATTATGAGGTTCATAGTGGCCGACACCACCAGGCCCGAGGCCATGAAGCGCTTGATGTTGGAGCTGTCGGCCAGGAAACCGTTGATGAGTTTGCCGACGGCATACGACCAGTACAGACAGGCCCCAATGATACCAAGCTGGGTGGCGTTGAGCAGGCCGGCGTCGATGAGCGGCTGCTTCATCACGCCCATCGACAGGCGGCACACATAGTAAAGCGCGTAGCCGAATGTGCCCGCTATGAATGCCTGGATGCGTTTTTTCTTATAAACCTTGTCAACCTTTTCGGGAGCGACCTTCACCGCCGAAGGTTCGCTCATACGGAAAAAATCCAAAAATCCCATATCGTTCTAAAGTGTATGAAGTCCTTTTTTGGTAAGCCAGCCTATCAGGAGTTCGGGACGGTCGGTCTGGATCATCGAGACGCCCTTGTCGATATACTGCTGGTACACATCGCCGGGATCGGCGGCCACGAATGCCGCGTCATCGTCGTTGCCGTAGCCGCCGCAGAGGCTTGCCCATATGGTATTCACCCAAATCTTGGAGCCCTGGTCTAGAATCTTCTTGCAGGCATCTTCAAACGCTCCGTCATTGGTCTGCCAGCATACCTCGTATGCCAGAGGAACCACTCCCTGCTCGAGATACGAGTTGAAAAGTTCGATGCCGGCCGGCCTCTGGATATCCACTATGGGCATATACATCATATTGTGCTCGTATGCAGCTTCGTGTGCGGCCACCACCTCGATGGGCTTCTTGCCCTTGATGAGTATCTGGTTGGTCACGCCGAGTTCTTCGGTTATGGCGAGCACCTCGTCGTAGAACTCGTAGCCCTGGTCTACGTTTACGCAGATGCGGTCTTTGCAGCACAGAAGGGCCTCGCGCAGAGTGGGCATGCGCAGGGTGTCGATGACTACGTTATGCGCTCTCTTAAGGCTCAGGCTCTTGATTTCTTCAAGGGTGAGGTCGCTCACGCGTGCGCTCTTGCCGGGTTCGCCTTTGAATACGCTGCTGAAGTTGGTGCAGCGGCTGACGGTGCCGTCGTGGCTGAGCACCAGCACCGAATCTTTGGTCATCTTGAGGTCGAGCTCCATAATGTCGGCGCCCATGCGGATGATGCTCTCGATGGCGGGAATGGAGTTCTCGGGGAAATTGCGCCAGTCGCCCCTGTGGCAAGTCACGACCACATACTTGGAATGGGGATCGTGGATCTGCGCGGCAATAGCCTCTGCACGGTTGGCATATTTAGGTGCGCTCTGGGTACAGCAAACGAAGCTGAGCGCTACGGCAAGGAAGATGAAAGTTTTTTTCATGTTTACAAATATAGTTAAAAATCAGAATTTCAACTGAAAGTCAATACTTTACTTGATCTCCACGCGGAGTGCCTCATCGGCGGGGGCCTCGGGAAGGGTGATTGTGGTGCGTCCGCCTCCCGTGCATACGGCCGAAGCGGGAAGTGCCGTTCCGTTACATTTTACCTGTGCGGGAGCTTTGTTGACACCCTCCAGTTCTATGCTGATGAGCCTGGTTGAAGGTGCTCCGGCGTATGAGCCTTTGCGGGGACCGATCTTAACGACGGTTTTGCCGCCGGAGGTGCTCTTTTCGATAGTGGTCGTGGCAAAAACGCGCTCATAGGCCTGCGAGACGCCGTCGTCCTCGTAGTGCTCTATCTTGCAAGACGCCTTGCCGGGCACTATCATCAGGCGCAGGGCGTTACTCTGTTCCTGGAGGTTGGTGATGCCTTCCGGAGCCATGGGGATGACGGCTCCGGCCTTGACGAACCAGGGATTCTGCTCGAGGGTGTAGTTAAGTTTGTACACCTTGCCGCCCTTGAGCAGACGCTCGTGCGCCATATCGTACCACTCTCCCTTGGGGAGCCATACCTCACGCGAGGCAGTTCCGTCGGGGCCGCAAGGAGCGGTGATGGCCGTGGCCAGGATATTGTCGCCGAAGAAATATTCTTCGTTGCGCACGTATGCCTCCGCAAGCTCAGGATAGTAGTAATAGAGGGGCCTGCACATCGAGACTCCGGTCTCAGTGGCCTGGTGGGCAGCATCATAGATGTAGGGGCTCAGGGCATAGCGGAGCTTGATGGCGGCCTTTAGGTACTCATAATGTTCGGGGAATATCCATATACGGCAGTCTAGGTTGGCGTTCTGAGTGGCGTGGGTCTTGAAAATCGGAGTAAACACTCCGAACTGCATCCAGCGCGTATAAAGCTCAGGATCGCGGGGACCTTGTTTATCCCTGTGCTGCATGTGTCCGCCTATGTCGTGTCCCCAGTATCCATAGCCAACGTTTGATGCCGTGGATGTGAAATACGGCAGGAACTGCAGCACCGACCATTCCGAATATGTATCGCCCGAGAATCCGAGCTGATAGCGGTGGCTTCCGAGGCCTCCCCAGCGGTGATAGATAAGGGGGCGGTCAGGCCAGGTGCTCTGCGCGGTCTTACGCCTCACCTGGTCGTTCCAGAAGCAGTAATTGCACCAGAAAGTATTGGACAGGCCTTTTACATATTTACTCTCCCTCCACTGCTGCCAGTCCAGCCACCAGAAGTCAACGCCTTGTTTTTCAAGAGGATGGATAACGGAGTTGAAGTAAGCGTCGGCCCATTCCTGCTGGTCGAGGCGGAACGGTACGGGTGCCCTCCAGCCCTCGCGGCCCACCGGGGTGTCGCTTCCTTTATAAGTCCACCCTTGCTCGGGATAGATATAGCCCTCGGGGCCGTCGTAATCATCGGTACGGCTCAAATAATCGGCCACAAAGCGGGAGTAGCAGTCTTCGTAGGGACGGATTCCGGATGCGGGATGAAGGTTGAGAGCCGTCTTGAAGCCCTTGCGATGCAGCTCTGCCAGCAGGCCCTCCGGATCGGGGATAAGGTCGCGGTTCCAGGTGTAACCGGTCCAGCCGCGCCTTTGGCCGAACTCGTCGTGCCCAAGGCGCTCGTCCATAGGCTTCCAGGTCTCGTGCCAGTCCATATCGATGATGAATACATCGGCTGGGATGTCACGCTGGCGCATATCTTCGGCGAGTTGGAGGAGCTCCTCGTCGGTGTAGATCCAGTAGCGGCTCCACCAATACCCGAATACAAACCTGGGAGGCAGGGGAATATTGCCAGCTACCTTTGTAAAGTCTTGAAGGGCAGCGAGATAATCGTGCCCATAGGCGAATATATACCAGTCGATCCTATCCCCCTCCGGACGCTCTGCAACCCATTCGCCCCAGGAGGAAGAATCTTTCTGGAGCAGATGGCGCGAACTCTCGTCCACTATGGCCCATCCGTCACGGGAGAGGATGCCGTTCTCAAGTTCTTTCTCGTTATGGCTCAGGCGGTCCCAGCCGTTGCATCCGTCAAGGGTGCGGGTGGTTCCCTTGAGGTTGCCTGACGGCTCGTCACCGGGGTGCCAGACCACAGGCTTGCCGTTAAGCTTGAAAGTGACGCTCAGGTTGCCGGGAGCAAAACGTCCGCCCTTGTATTCGAGGGTAAGCTTGCCGGTACTGATGGTCACTCCCCCGCCCTGCTTCGTGGCTTTGAAGGCGGGAACGGGCAGGTCACGGTTGATTATGGCAAGGCTGGCCCTGTCTTCAAACTGCCCGTCTTCGGCCCATTCCATTCTGATCAGGCGGTCTGTCAGGACGGTAAAGCGGGCGTTACCAGCGATGACAATGGCTCCGGGCTTAGCCTTTGGGTTGGCGGGGGCTGCGTTGTCGGCGGCTACGGTGGTTATGGCAGCGGTGGCTGTGGCTGCAGTGTTGGCGCTTGCGTGGCCGGTGGCTGTAGCTGCGGTGTTGGCGCTTGCGCGGCCGGTGGCTGCGGTGCCGGATGTTGCGGTGCCAGCGGCGGTGTTGTCGGCGGCTGCGGTGCCGGCTGTCAGGGTCAGTGCGGCAGCAACGGCCACGACAAAAAGTATGAGTTTTTTCATTGGCAATCAGTTTTGACAAATATAACAATTATTGCCCGAAAAAAATACGGAAGAATGCAAGTTCGGCACTTGTTTTCGCCCCGCCAGCCTTCCGAGCCTCCACCCACATTCCTCCGGTTTTCACATTCTGCCTTGCCAGCCCCCAGCCGGGACAGTTTTCACCACTTTCTGTCCCGGCAACAGCCATCCGACACGCCTCCGGACAGTCTTCACCGTTTTCTGTCCCGCGGCTGGCAGATTCCGGGGGCAGAGAGGGCCGTTTTGCACACGGGAACACCAAACGAGCTGCTCCCGGGGGCAGGAAGGGGCTTTTTGCACACGGGAAGCCGCAGCGGGCCGGTCCCGGGGGCAGGAAGGGCCGATTTGCACACGGGAGCCCCCAACAGACCAGTCTCGGGGGCAGGAAGGGCTGTTTTGCACACGGGAAGCCGCAGCGGGCCGGTGCCGGGGGCAGAAAGATGGTCCCGGGCAGCAGAAAGAGAATAGCGGCGGAAAGAGCGCTAGAGATAGCGGCCGGTGAGACTTGAGGGACAGGCGGCAATCTCGGAAGGGGCTCCCGAGGCCACAATGCGCCCGCCCTCAAGGCCACCTCCGGGCCCCATATCCACTACGAAGTCAGCACTACGGATAACATCCAGGTCGTGCTCGATGACAATCACCGTGGCACCGTTGGCTATCAAGTGCCGGAATACTTCCATAAGAGTCTGGACGTCAAGAGGATGCAAGCCTATAGTAGGCTCATCGAACACAAAGATGCTGTCGGCCTGTTCCCTGCCCATCTCACTTGCCAGCTTAAGCCTCTGGGCCTCGCCGCCCGACAGGCTCGGAGTAGCCTCGCCAAGAGTGAGATACCCAAGGCCCAGGTCATGAAGCACCTGCAGGCGGCTGCGCACCAACTGCAAGTCGGAGCAAGCCTCAAGGACCTCGTCAACACTCATCTCCATCAGTTCAGGAAGCGACCACCCGCCCTCCTGCGACGGCATCCCGGACTTCACGGGCGCCTTCCCGCAGGGCCGCCTGATCTCAAAGGCCTGGCGGGAATAACGGGAGCCGTGGCAGTCGGGGCAAGGAATGTCAACATCGGGCAAGAACTGCACATCGAGGCTGATGCTTCCCGTGCCATCACACACGGGGCAACGGAGCCTGCCGGTATTGTAAGAGAAGTCCCCGGCTTTCCATCCACCGGCACGGGCATCTTCGGTCCGCGCAAACACTTTGCGCAGTTCGTCGTGAATGCCGGCATAAGTAGCCACGGTGGAGCGGACGTTTATTCCAATGGGCGTAGCATCAATAAGTTTGATGTGCTTGATACCGGGAGCATCCACCGCCAGAACGTGCTCGGGCAGCTTGCGTCCGTCGGTCCAAGCAGACACACCGGGGACCAAGCTCTCGAGCACCATCGTGGTTTTACCTGAACCCGACACGCCCGTGACCGCGGTCAGCCGGCCTTTAGGAAAACTGACTTCCAGTGGACGCACTGTGTGGATGGCACTTGTACGCATGTTGATGGCACCGGCGCCGAACAGGTCGGCCGCCCGCACTTTCAGAGGTTCCCGCCCTCCGAGGAAAGGAGCTATGCGCGATGCCGGGTTGCTCTTGAGCATCTGCGGAGTGCCCTTGGCAATCACAGTTCCGCCCTTGGCTCCAGCCCCGGGGCCCAGCTCGATAATCCAGTCGGAGTGCGAAAGCACCTGGGTATCATGATCCACCAGCACAACGGTATTCCCGTCAGCCACCAAATCGTCCATTACTCCAGTAAGCCCCTCAAGATTAGACGGATGCAGGCCGATGGACGGCTCGTCCAGAACATAAAGCACACCGGTCGTGCGGTTGCGGACGGCACGGGCAAGCTGCACCCGCTGGCGCTCGCCCGTACTCAATGTCGAAGCGGCACGGTCAAGAGAAAGGTAACTCAGGCCCAGGTCTACCAAGCGGCGGGCGGTATCGTTGAACGATTCGCAAATACGCTCCGCCATCGGGCGCATAGGCTCCGGGAGCGACTCCGGCACGCCAGCCACCCATTCGATAAGTTCGGAGAGAGTCATCTTGCAGGCCTCGGCCAGATTGATACCGCGAATGAGCGGAGCCCTGGCAGCTTCGGAGAGGCGCGTTCCGCCGCAGTCGGGGCAGACATCCTCGCGCAGGAACTTCTCCAGCCGCTTCATGCCTGCTTCGTCCTTGACCTTTGCCAGCGCATTCTGCACCGAATACACGGCGCTGTAGTAAGTGAAGTCCATTTCGGCAAAGCCGTTGGTCTTCTCGTTCTTGTATATGATGTGGCGTTTTTCGGCGGGACCGTGATATACGATTTCTTTTTCTTCCGGAGTGAGGTCACGGAAAGGGACGTCGGTACGCACACCCATCTCGCGGGCAATGTCTTTCATAAGCGACCACATCAGCGAGCCCCACGGCGCCACGGCCCCTTGATCGATGGTGAGCGAGTCATCCGGAACGAGAGTAGATTCATCGACCGTGCGCACCACCCCCGTGCCGGAGCAGGTCCGGCAGGCGCCCTCGCTGTTGAAGGCGAGTTGCTCTGCCCCGGGAGCATATACCCTTTCCCCGCACACCGGACAGAAGACAGGCTGCTCGGCAGCAACGTCCAGGGTAGGCTCGAGATAGTGACCGTTGGGGCAGCGGTGACTGGCCAGCCGCGAGAACATAAGTCTCAGGCTGTTAAGCAGTTCAGACATTGTACCGAAGGTGCTGCGTATACCGGGAACGCCTGGCCTCTGGTGGAGAGCCAACGACGCAGGCACATAGCGCACTTCATCCACCATAGCCCGCGACGCCTGGGTCATACGGCGGCGCGTATAAGTGGAAAGCGATTCCAAATAGCGCCTCGAGCCCTCGGCGTACAAGACTCCGAGCGCCAGCGAAGACTTGCCGGAGCCGGACACGCCGGCTATCCCGACTATCTTCCCAAGAGGTATGTCTACATCTATGTTCTTGAGGTTATGGGCCTTGGCACCGCGCACCTCGATATTCTTCGGCATCTGGTATAGTGGCTACCTATCTTCGGCCTGGTGGCCGGTGCGGTCGACCTGGTGGTAGAACTGGGTGTAAGGCACGTCGGTGCGGCCGGCACCCTTCTTCATCAGGGCCACAAGGTCGGCGAAGTTGGTCTTGTAGATATCGCGCGGCAGCAGTTTCTTGCCAACGCAGATACTGGCGGCAAGTCCTACCACCTCACCCATCATGGCGCAGGTGCGCATAACGCGGACGGAGCCAAGGGCAATGTGGGTCACGCTTATGTCACGCCCCGCCATGAACATATTGGGGATGTCGGCGCTGTAGAAGCAGCGGTACGGAAGGGCGTACGGGTCGATGGGGACGAGTTTGCCGATGCTCATCCACTCCTCGCCGGGATATTTACCGGCGTTGCGAGGGTCGGGATAATGCTGGTCGATACGCCAGGTGGTGGTACAGGTGCCGTCGGGATAAGGGATGGGACGCGTGAGGTCCTGCTCACGCAGGATCAGGTCGCCCACGATGCGGCGGCTCTCGCGCTTGCCGCTCACGTGGCTCACCCAGGTAAGGTGGGTGCATTCCCAATCTTCCTTCTTGGCAAGACGGTTCTTGCAATAGGAGAATGTGCTGTAAGCCACATACATACCATAGTCGCGTATCTTTTCGGCGTCGGCAATCTGGTCGTCGTTCATACCCACTTCCCAGTACCAGTTGGCGCGATGCACGGGCTCTACCGTTTCCTCGTCAAGATGCAGGCCCCAGTCGAGGCTGTCGGGGAAAGAGCAGGGAGTGTTCCAATCCTCGCAATACCACTCGATGCTAACGCCCATAGTATATCCGTCCGCCTTTTCGGGAGCAAGGCTCTCGCCGAACTCGCTGCGGGCCTCGCGTCCCATCATGGTACGGGCGCCGGCAAGCACCGCCAGGTGAGCGTCTCCGGTGCAGTCGGAGAAAACGTAACCTCCTATGCGTATGCGGTTCTGCCGGGTAGCCTCAACAGCTTCGACAGCCTTGATACTGCCGTTTTCCATCTCCACTTTGTCTACGGTATAACCGGCAAAGAGAGTGATGTTGGGTTCGGCCGCTATGACGTCCCACTTTTTCCAATCTTGGTAATGATGGGCACCGCGGGCGTTGCCGTAACGGTCGGGGCCAATCTCGTTAAGTATGTAACCCAAAGAAGGATACGGCGGCATGTTGATTTGGCCGCCAAGACCCACCCGCACTTCCGAGCTGTTGTTTCCGCCCAGAATGTAGCGGTCTTGCAGCAGGGCTACGCGGCTGCCGTTACGGGCGGCTGCGATGGCCGCACAGAGGCCGGACATGCCGGCGCCGACCACCACAAAGTCGTAATCGCCCTTATCCTCTACGGGGGTAGGCAGCAGCTCGTCACGTAGCGCCCGGTAGGCCTCAAGGCCCTCTCCGGGAATATCTTTAGAAGTAGTGAGTATTACTGCGTCGGCTCTGCCGTCGAGGCCTGTAAGATCGTGCAGTGCAAGGGTGTGCTCACCTGCTTTGAGCTCATAGCTGCCGCCCTTCTGCCAATACCACGCAGCCCTCTCCGCCCTGGTGGCTCCGGGGCATCCGGTACCGAACTCCGCCTCGTCGGCTTTTCCGTCCACCTTGACCTGGAAGATACCGGGGGTCTTGCCCTCTGACCAGAAAGCAGTCCAGTTTTTGGTGCGCACCCAAAGGGTGTAGCGGCCGTCGGAAGGAATTTGTATGGTAGTTACAGCATCTTGTTTAAGAGGCTCGCCAATGCCGTGGGCCAGTAGGTAGCTGGAGCCCATCTGCAGCACGAACTGCTGCTCCACAGTCCAGTCGCCCAGCTCGTCGAAGCGGGTGGCAAGAACCATAATAGAATTTGATCTGTCCATTTTATAAGAAAGCGTATTTTATTATCAACCAAGCCATTACACCTGAAGTCACAAGCTTGAGCCCCGTCCCCAGCAGAAAGCCGAGGAAGGCTCCGGCTCCGGCTTTGAACGCCGGCCACATACCCTTGTCGTTGACCATCAACTCGCCCAGGAAAGCGCCGAGAAGAGAGCCCAGGATTATGCCGACGGGAGGGACTATCATGCCCACTATCAAGCCCAAGATGGCGCCCGTGGAAGCCGCCTTGTGGCCTCCGGTGAGCTGAGTGGTCTTAACAGGGATAACATAGTCCAACACCGTAACCAAAACGGTGATTCCAAGCCAGATAAGAAGGGTTTTGATACTCATGGGGTCGGGCCTTTCTCCGGCCTTTCCGGCAAAAAACACGAGCAGCATGCCTACCCAGCTCATGGGCGGCCCGGGGAGGCCCGGAACTACGCTGCCGATGATGCCCACGATTGCGAAGATAATCGCAAAAACTATTAAAACAACCATACCGCTAAATTAGCAATAATTTCGTATTTTTGCAGATAATGAGTGCTATTATTTTTGAGCGAAAAGCATCACTCGTCGCAAGCTGCGACGTGGTGGTCTGCGGAGGCGGCCCCGCCGGATTCATAGCCGCCATCGCTGCAGCCCGAAGCGGTGCACGCACGGCCCTGGTAGAGCAGTATGGCTTTTTGGGAGGCATGGCCACGGCCGGAATAGTGGCTCCGCTGAGCGTGTTCACTTACAATGGCCAGAAGGTCATCGGCGGCATTCCCTGGGAGTTTTGCGAGCGCCTTCAGGCCATGGGAGGAGGGCTCATAGAGCAGCCCCTCGGCAACGTAGCATTCGAACCCGAACTCTATAAACTTTGCTGCCAGAGAATGGCTCTTGAGGCAGGCGTAGACCTGTACATGCATTCCTATCTCTGTGGATGCCAATGCAGCAACGGCAACATCGAAGCGATATTCATCGACAACAAAAACGGCACCGAAGCCCTCACTGCCAAGGTTTTCATCGACTGCACAGGTGACGGTGACCTGGCAGCTGCAGCCGGAGTGAGCATGCAGCCCGACGAGGGCAAGCCGCTCCAGCCCCTCTCCACCTACTTTGTGCTCAGCGGCGTAGACACATCCACTCCGCGTATACAGAAAGCTATGCACCATAACCGCCAGGGCGTCAACTGCCACTGCGAGGAAATACGCAGCGAACTACTTGAACACCGGGAGGAATGGGGCATTTCAGAGTTCGGAGGCCCCTGGTTCTGTACCACCTTGCAGCCGGGAGTGGTCACGGTCAACATGACCCGTACCGCCGGCGACGCCATCTCCAACCGCGATTACACCAGGGCGGAGTGCGAGTTGCGGGAACAGGTGTTCAAGATGGCGGCAGTGCTGCGGGAGCATTTCCCCGAATTCAAAGACAGCTATGTATCTGCCGTAGCGGTCCAGGCCGGCATCAGAGAAAGCCGCCGTATCGTTGGCGCCCATACAATTACGGGGCAAGAATACGTGAGCGCCTTCCGCTATCCCGACAGTGTCTCCCGCGGTGCGCACCCGATTGACATCCACGTAGCCAACGGAGCCTCTCAGAATGTAACTTTCCTAAAGACTCCGGCATACGTGCCCTATCGCGCACTATACTCCCCCGCCGTCGGAAACCTTCTTGTGGCGGGCCGCTGCATCAGCGCCGACAAGACCGCTTTCGCGTCGCTCCGCGTGCAGGCCTCCTGCATGGGAACGGGGCAGGCGGCAGGAGTGGCGGCAGCTCTGGCCTCCGCGGCCGGCTGCAGCGTCGACCGCATCGACATAGGCCTGCTGCAGGAGCGCCTCCGACGGCTCGGCGCCATAATCGGTGGCTCGCAACCACCTCATTAACAAGCACTTCCGCCATCAGCCTGCAAGGAAAAAGATGCAGGCAAATCTTATAAACAATTAGCAAACAATACATTACATGCCACCGTATATGAAAAAGTTTTTCGCCATCCTGCTGCTGTGTACGATACTTGTTCCGGCGAGCGCCGCAAAACAACGTCTCCCCAAGGGTACGACCATCTGGGGACAGGTACTCCGGGACGGCACCCCAATGCAGGGAGTAGTAGTATCCGATGGCGCCGAGCTCACCGCCACCGACAAGAAAGGATTCTACTATCTAAAGTCCGACAAAAAAGAAGGCAGCGTGTGGGTGAGCATTCCTTCCTGCACCGAGGTGGAGACCACTTATGGCATGCCTCACTTCTGGCAAAGGCTCACCGAGGCTCCCGGCGCTCCCGAAAGGCACGACTTCAGCCTCAAGAGCGTGAACAATAGCGACTACACCCTCATTGCAATATCCGACATCCATCTGGCCAACCTTTTCGACGACGAAAGACAGTTCATCGAGAGCTTTATGCCGCGTTTCAACGAGGAGGTCGAAAAGGCCCGCCCCAAAGGGCCGGTGTATTGCCTCAACTGCGGCGACAGCTCTTACGACCGCTATTGGTATGAATACGGTTACTCGATAGAGGACTTCCCAAAGACTCTGGAGAAATGCAAATTCCCCGTACCGATGTTCCACGTTATGGGTAACCACGACAACGATGGCGGAATCCCCCGCGAGGGCGACATCGACTTCAATGCCGCCGAGCGTTACCGCCGCTCCATGGGACCCACCCACTACTCTTTCAACCTGGGCGGCACGCATTACATTGTGCTGGACAATATCGTGTACCTCAACAGCGAGGGACGCATAGACACTTATGAAGGCATCACCGGCAAGCGCGACCACGACCACTATGTAACGCCTGACCAGCTCGAATGGATGAAGAAAGATCTTGCCACGGTACGCGACAAAAACGCTCCTCTCATAGTGGCGTTCCACAGCCCAATGATGCGCTACAAAGGCGGATTCACAGGGAGCAAGATTATTTCGCATTTCCAGGACAAAGACGGCAGAGCCGAGGATCTGTTCAATGAATTCACCTCACTGTTCAAAGAATTCAGCGACGTGCATTTTATATCGGGCCACTCGCACCAGAACATGCTCTGCTATGGTTCCGACGACTCTTCCACCTATCCTTACATATCCAATATCGTGGAGCACAACATATCGGGAGTGTGCGGATGCTGGTGGCAGACTGCCGCACACGGAGGCCTTATGCTTGCTCCCGACGGCGGTCCTGCCGGATTTGAAGTGTTCCCCTTCAGCGGCAATGATATGGAGTGGTACTTCGTATCCATTGACGACGGCGCAGCAGCGCAGTTCAGGGTGTTCGACATGAATGCGGTACGCGACTACTACCGAAGCGACGGAGCTGTCCGGGCAATGCTCAAGCATTACGGCAAGCGTACCGACTACAGCGCCATCGAAGACAATATGCTCCTGATAAATGTGTGGGCATGGGAAAGCAAATGGACGATAAGCGTGAGCGAGAACGGCATAGAACTCCCGGTAGAGCACCGCAAGGCGGAGAACCCCCAGTTCACTCTCGATTACTATCTTCCCAAGGCCTCGTGGGACGACAATTCCAAGAACCGCTGGCCGGAAAAATACAACGAACCCGGAGCCAAGCCGCATTACTTCTGGGCAAAGGCATCATCTGCCACCAGCACCGTAACGGTAAAGGTCACCGACAGTTTCGGACGGGAGTACACCGAGGTTGTGGAGCGTCCCAAGCCCTTCGGAAAACTGATGCGATAGCCCATGGGAACACTCGACCTGATTGTCATCCTTATCTACTTCGCCGGCCTGGTTGGAGTGAGCCTGCTGATGGGCAGGCGCATCAAGAACTCCGAGGATATGTTCATCGCCGGGCGCAACTCCTCCTGGTGGCTTTCCGGTGTTTCTTCCTATATGACGATTTTCTCCGCCAGCACCTTTGTGGTGTGGGGCGGGGTGGCATATAAATCAGGTCTGGTGGCCGTGATGACGGCCATCATGCTGGGCTTCTCTTCTCTCATAGTAAGCCGCTGGATAGCAGGCAGATGGCGCAGGCTCAAGATTAAATCTCCCGGAGAATACCTTACGGTGCGTTTCGGCCACGGCACACTGCGCTTCTACACGGTAGCCGGCATAGTGGGACGGGGCCTCCATACCGCCGTGGCCTTGTACGCGGTGGCCGTAGTGACCTGCGCCCTGATACAGGTCCCGGAAGGCAGCATTTTCGCTTCCACCGGGCTCCCGGGCGACTCGGCTGCCGGCAACCTCAGCATATGGTGGGCGCTGGCATTCCTGGGCGGCATCACCCTGGCGTACACAATCGCCGGAGGCTTCCCGGCCGTGCTGATGACCGATTTCATCCAGTTCGGAGTGCTGCTGAGCGTAGTGGTGTTCATGGTGCCGCTCTCGTTCAACGCCGTGGGCGGTGTGAGCAGTTTTATAAGCCGTGCAAGTGAGATCCCTGGCTTCTTCTCCCCTACTTCCCCAACATACAGCTGGATATGGCTGGTGCTTTGGATGTGCCTGCACGTGGCGATGATAGGCGGCGACTGGCCGTTCGTGCAGCGCTACATCAGCGTGCCCACCGTCAAGGATGCCCGAAGGAGCACGGCGCTGATCGGCGTCCTGTACCTTCTGACGCCCCTTATCTGGTACCTGCCCACCATGATGTACCGCCTGCTGGTTCCGGGGCCGGGAATGGATGCAGATCCCGCCGCGATGACCCGCCTGGGCGAGAGCGCCTACGTTAACATGAGCAAGACAGTGCTGATGGCAGGCATGGTCGGTATGATGCTGGCGGCAATGCTGTCAGCAACCCTGAGCAATGTATCGGGGACGCTCAACGTGTACGCAAATGTGTTCACTTACGAAATATGGGGACGCCGCAAGGGCAACGCGGAGGCATCCGAGAAGCAGCGCATCCGCGCAGGACGCATCTTCACGCTGGTTTTCGGCTTGTTCATCATAGGCGCCGCGATGCTTGTGCCGCTTGCAGGAGGGGCCGAAAAAGTGGTGGTGATGGTCATCACAATGGTGCTCTGTCCGCTCTATATTCCATCCATCTGGGGTTTGTTCAGCAAGCGCCTGAGCGGAGGCCGGCTGGTCGTTGCCATGCTGATCTCGTGGGCACTGGGCTTCACGGCACGTTTTACCATTCCCGAGACAGTAATGAGCCCGAGCCTGATAGAGTCGGTGTCGGGTTGCATGGTGCCCGTAATTATCCTCTCCGCCATGGAGTTATGGTGCAAGATGAAAGGCATCACCAACAGCGGGCACGAAGCCATCGAGGCATATGTCGATCACGACGCACAAAAGGCGCCCGGCCCCGAAGTCAAAGAAGCCACCCGAAAGTACTCATCCCTCGCCCTCACCTGCTTTTGCTGCACCATAGGAACCATAGCTTTATTGCTTACTTGCTTGCTCCTGGCCGGGGACCCCAAGACTATGGAAGTCAAGGGGACGGTAATCGGCTTCATTGCCGCAATAGCTTTATTCATAGGCGTTTATGTTGTTTACAGGATAATCAGGAAAAGAAAATAATGAAAAGATTATTGTTGACGACGGCCTGCCTGGTTGCGGCCGCAGCGGTGGCGGCCCAAAGTTTCGGAGGCCTTCAGATAGAGCCCGAGTGCTCAGTATTTCTTGTCAAAGAGGGCCGGGGCCGGCCCCAGCAAGGCATGGACATTTACAAGCGCTACATCTTCAGCCTCGAAGACGGCGGGCACGTAAACGTGTACGACTTCAAGAAGCAGAATCCTTTTCCTATTGCCGGATTCGAACTGGCATCGTCCTGCAAGGACAATCACGCCAACAATGCCGAGTTCGGCATCGAGAAGGCGCCGGGCGGCTCATTCCCTCTGCTGTACATTTCAAACGGCAAGGTGGGCAGCGATATCGAATGGACCTGCTTTGTGGAGAGCATCAAGCGCTGCGGAAAAAAGTTCTCCAGCACTCTGGTACAGACTATCAAGCTGGATATCAGCGGCTTTGCCGCCAAGGGATACGAACCCATCTTCGGCGCCCCCAGTTGGCTGATCGACCGCGAGCGCAAGGCCCTGTGGGTTTTCTCCGCCCACCAGAGGACAACGCCGGCTGTGACTCTTCGCGCCGAGGACAACTTCTACATAGCCTACCAGTTCAGGATTCCCGCCCTGGCGGAAGGAGCGGAGGTAACCCTTACTGTTGACGATCTGGTCAAGCAGGTCATTTTCCCCTACGAAACCTGGTTCACACAGGCGGGGTGCATGTATGACGGCAAGATTTTCTATTGCTTCGGCGTAGGGGTGATCGACCCCGAAAACAGGCCGTCGCGCATCCGCGTATATGACACAGACAGCGGTACTATAGTAGCTAAATACAATCTTAACGAGGAAGTGCCATACGAGATGGAAGACCTCGTAATACGCGACGGATGGTTGTATGTCAACACCAATACAAGCCCCAGGCGCGGCCAGGGCAAACCGATTATCTACAAGCTTTCGATGCCTAAAAAAAGTTTTGTAGAATAAAAATAATTTTCTACCTTTGCAGTCCCTATTCCGCGCAAGCGGACAGGATTTGTGTCTGGTGGGTTCGTATAACGGCTAGTACTCAAGATTTTCATTCTTGCAATAGGAGTTCGATTCTCCTACCCACTACCAAATATTAAAAATAAAGACAATGGCAAATACAGCTTCAGCTAAGAAAGCCGATCGCCAGAGCGAAAGGCACCGCCTGCATAACAGGTATTATGCACGCACTACACGTAACGCTATCCGCGACATCCGCAACACCACCGATAAGGCCGAGGCCGAGAAGAACGCCCCCAAGGTGTACGCGATGATCGACAAACTCGCTAAGATCGGAGTCATCCACAAGAACAAGGCTTCCAATCTCAAGAGCGGTATTCAAGTTTACATCAACAAGCTCTCTTAAGACTTTAAAAGACGCGTTCCCGACGCGTCTTATTTTTCGGGAAACGGGATGTAGCGCAGTTGGCTAGCGCACCACGTTCGGGACGTGGGGGTCGTCCGTTCGAGTCGGATCATCCCGACGGAAAAAGCTCCAGAACTTTCTGGAGCTTTTTCTGTCGGGAACCGACTACTATCCCCCTGCAGAGGAGTTTTGCAAATATTATTATATTTGTGCGTTATGAAAGGATTGATTGTTTGTATTCTGATGTTTCTATCCGGCGGTGGCTTTTCCGGAGCCGACACCGGGGAGCCATTCATAATCATTGACAAGCAGCAGCTTACGCTAACCCTCTACGATGCCGACAGCACCGCCGTCAAGACATATCGCATCGCATGCTCCAAATACTACGGTCCCAAAAAGCGCAAGGGCGACAACAAAACCCCCGAGGGCACCTTCAAGATAAACCAGCTGCTCAACGCCCGCGGCTTAAGCCACGACTTCGGCGACGGCAAGGGTCCCGTGCGCAATGCCTACGGCCCCTGGTTCCTGCGCCTTGACGTCCCCGGATTCAACGACATAGGGATTCACGGAACGCATCTGCCCGAATCGATAGGCTCAAGGGCCACCGAAGGATGCATACGCCTCACGAACGACGACATAACCGACCTGAAAGGACGCGTAAAAGTAGGCACGGTGGTCACGATATTACCGGACGAAACAAACGAGCAATAGACATGAAACTCCGAAGCATATTTCTTGGAATCTGCCTTCTGTGCCTGTGCATAACTGCTGCAGCACAGGACCTCAAACCTGTCAAGGACCGTGACTCAAAGCTCTTCGGCTATCAAGACAAGAGCAAGAACTGGGTCATACCGCCCAGCTTCAACGCGGCCAAGCGCTTTAACGGCGGCTTTGCCGTTGTGGAGGTTCAGGGGCTCAAGGGCCTGATTGACGAGAGCGGCGCCTGGGTACTCAAACCGGAGTGGGACAGTATCGACAAATTTGACAAGGCCGGCCTGTGCGAGGTTATGCGCAAAGAAGGCAAGACCAAGCTGCGCGGCATAGCCAACAGCTCCGGACAGATGGTGATACCGGCAGAGTGCCTCTCCATAAGCATATCCCCTAACGAGGGCATTATCATGGCTGAGCGCTATGTACAAACCCAGCGCAGCGGGCTCAAACCTCTCTGGGGCGTGTACAATGCAGAAGGAGCAGAAATCTTCGAGCCCCAGTTTGCCTCCGCACCTTCGTGGCGGAACGGACGCGGCATAGCCAAATCGGCCTGGGACGGCCTGTACGGCATTATCGACTCGGACGGTAACACCCTGCTGCCCTTCGACAACCTTGCCATCTCGGCGAGCGGTTCCTCATTCGAAGTGCTCACCTCCGACTTCACCACCTGCGTTTACGACTCCCGCATGTTCAAGAGCAATACATACGCCTATCCAGGCTACGTGGCGCCGTACGATCCTGCAGGAGACCCGGTCAGGGCCGCTGCGTGGAGGGTAGGTCCCATAGGAGCAAGGCTGTACCGGAACAACCTCAAGCTAGCCGACCTCGGAGGGGACGGACGCTCGCGTAACGTCGTTTGCAGCGACCTCAGGCTCGACTGGGGTTACGGACGCTTTGTGCGGCTTGAGCCGTGCCTTGACTTGCAGGGGCTTCCCGGCTCGATGCTCGACCCCGACAGCGAAGGCAACTACTATACTGTCAAAGCCATACTCTACGAGAGAGACGGACGCTTTGTACAGGAAATCTCGCGCTGGGGCTGGCTCGAAGCCGAATGTGCCGACGGCTTCATCTACAATGCCGAGGGTGCAGAAACATGGATTGCCCTAAAAGATATCAACACCCCCGCCCGCCCTTCGTTCTCCATTCCCCTGAGCGGATATAAGCAGATTAACCGCGGAGATATTTATTCTGCCCTGGGACTGCGCAGCTACGAAGTAGGACGCATGTACGACCCGTCCGGTGCCGTCCGGCGCTGCGAGCAGATACGCGAAGGCGAAAATATAGGCATAACATCATATCTTCCCCGCCCTGCTCCAAACCTTAGGAGCATCAAGCTGCTTGACGAAGCCATGCGTTCACCGTTGTTCCGCCATCCCTTCCGTATAGGACAGGTGGTAAACTGCAAGGCGCGTCCCGGCGACAACGGTCTTGAACTGGAACTTTCAGACCGCCTGGTCTGCCATTTCGAAGACAAGTTCAGCGATCCGTATTTCAAAATGGATGGTGACGAGGAGATATACTGGGGGCCTCACAATGCACGCACCGTAAGGCTTAGCCTGGAAGAGGTCAACGACCGCAACGCCACCAAAGACGACATGCTTGGCAGCGACCGCTATTTTTCAGTTGTTATCTCGCTTTACGAAGAAGACGGAAGCTATCTGCGTACGCTGGGAGTGGTGCCATGTGTGGATTTCGCCACCAAGGGATATCTGGTATTCGACAAACTCGGCCTGGCACTGATTGATGCCGACGACGCTCAACACACATCATCGCATAAAATAACTCTCAGCGGCGTTCAAAGGCTGCCGGCAACACTCTCGGCACTCATGGCCGTGGGAGAATCATTCCACTCCCGTCCCGGCGGGCGCCGCCCGGCATATTAGCGTTGCCTGGGTGCAGGAAAGCACCTCCACATCTACGAAGTCACCTGCCTTGTGCTCGGTATCGGGCCAGACGCACATCTTATTATTTCCCGCCCTGCCGCAAAGCTGGGCGGGATTTCTTTTTGACGGGCCCTCCACCAGCACGCGGAAGGTTTTGCCTATATCCCGTTCATTGCTCTGGAGCGAGAGGCGGTTCTGCAGGGCGATGATTTCTTCGAGCCTGCGGTTCTTGACCTCCTGGGACACGTCATCGGGATATTTGCGGGCCGCAAGAGTGCCCGGACGCTCGGAGTAGTAGAACATATAGGCAGCATCGAAGCCCACCTCTTCGAAGAGGCTGAGGGTCAGGCGGTGATCGTCTTCCGTCTCGGAGCAGAAACCGGCAATTACATCGGTAGATATGGCGCAGTCCGGCATATACCGGCGTATGGCGGCCACCCGCTCGAGATAGCCCTCCCGGGTGTAGCGGCGACGCATCTTTTCAAGCATACGGTCGGAGCCGGACTGGACCGGCAGATGTATATGATGGCAGATATTCGCGTGCGAAGCCATTACCTGCAGCACTTCGTCGGAAATGTCCTGGGGATTGGAAGTCGAAAAGCGCACGCGCATCTGCGGGCAGCTCTCCGCCACCAGTTTCAGCAGGGAGGCGAAGTTGCAGTCTTGGTAATGATATGAGTCAACGTTCTGCCCCAGCAGCGTAACTTCCTTGTATCCCTTGACGGCGCAGTCACAGGCCTCACGCACAATGGAATGGGAGTCTCGGCTGCGCTCGGCACCACGTGTGTAGGGCACTACACAGTAAGAGCACACGTTATTGCATCCTCTCATGATGGAGATGAAGGCCGACACGCCGTTCTTGTCAAGCCGCACCGGCGAAATATCGGCGTAGGTCTCCTCGCGGGAGAGCTCTACGTTAATCTGGGGCATCCCGGGAGCCGCGTTCTGCAGAAGGACCGGAAGGGAGCGGTAGGCGTCGGGGCCTGCCACAATATCCACCTTGCCGGTGTCGATGAGAGCGCCTTTAAGCCTTTCGGCCATACAGCCCAGAATGCCTACCAGCACCCAGGGGCGCTGCTTTTTCTGGAAATGGAACTGCTCTATGCGCCCCAGGATACGCTGCTCGGCGTTGTCGCGCACCGAGCAGGTGTTAGCCATTATTACGTCTGCCTGCGCCATATCCTCCGTACGCTCGTATCCGTGCTTTTCCAGAAGGGAGAATATGACCTCCGTATCCGCCACGTTCATCTGGCAGCCGTAAGTCTCGATATATACTTTCTTGCTCATCATTTTACCCTGATCTTACGGCCAATGCTGAGGGTCGTAGTAGGTTTAAGGCCGCTGTTCAGGGAGCAGATCTTTGACACGCTGGTGCCATACTTGGCAGCTATGCCCGAAAGGGTGTCGCCAGACCGGATGGTATGGTACTTCATGGCTGCCCGCTCCTTGGCGATACGCTCTTCCTCGGCCTTTATCTGCTCTTCGGTCATATAGAGTTCCTCTTCGTCGTCGATAGTCTCGGGGACATAACGGCTGTAAGGCGAGAGGTAACTGCGCTTGAGTACGAACACGTTCTTACGCAGCACTCCCCTCTCGAAATCTACAATCCATTCGGGGTCGAATGCGTGTCCGCAATAGCGGGTTTCGAAGTGCAGATGCGGGCCGCTGCTGCGGCCGGTAGATCCGCCAAGGCCCAGAAGATCACCAGCATGCACCCACTGGCCGGGCACTACATCCATACGTGAAAGATGCCCGTAAAGGGTTTCAAGGCCGTTTTCGTGACGCACGACTATTGCAAGGCCGTAGCCCTTGTGACGCTCGGCAAGCCTCACGCGGCCGTCGAAGGCGCAATAGACCGGGGTCCCGGTAGGATAGGGCACGTCGCAGCCCGTGTGCTTGCGGCCTCTTCTGATGCCGAACTTCGAGAACACTTTCCCTTTGTGCGGGCACACGAAGCGGCTTACCGAATCGACCAGACAAATGGTCACACGGTACGGAATGCTGTCAAGCGGAGTGCCTATGTAAGGATTGACGATGTGCTCACGCCAGTTCTCGGTAAAGAGTTCCTCGCCCTCCAGGGCCTCGACGTTCTTTATGAGGTACCAGGTATTATCGTCACGGAGCACAATACGCACCCGCCCGTCGCCCACGTCAAGCGTATCGACGGCGACTCCGTTGCCCTTGGCAAAGATGGTCAGGTCAGGAGTAATATCATCCGGCCTCGCCAGAGAGTCAGGCCTCTGGGCTTTGGAGAGGCTGTCGGTCTGGGCCAGTGTTATGCAGCAGGTTATCAGGCTTAGTATCAGTACACAAAGACGTTTCATCAGGCTCTCACTCCTCCAAACTGCTTCTCTATGATTTCCTGCACCTTGGCAATCTTATCGTGAAGAACCTCGTCGGTAGTGGCCTCACAGATGAAACGGAGATAAGGCTCGGTATTGGACGGGCGGATATTGAACCACCAGGTGGGGAATTCTGCCCTGTAGCCGTCGAAGTCCATAAAAGCGTCGGCTTTTTCTTCTCCGAGGAAATAATCACGTACGGCGTCCATTGCGCCCTTCTTGTCTTCAACGCGGAAGTTGATCTCGCCCGAATTGCGATAGCGTGTAAGCTTGTCGATCTCGCCGCTGAGGGTACGGCCTTCTTTCTTGAGGGCGGCGACGATGCGAAGCACGATGATGGATGCCAGCATGCCGCTGTCGGAGTAGAAGAAATCTTTGAAATAGTAGTGGCCGGCAAGCTCGCCGCCCCAAAGTCCATCTATCTCACGAAGCTTGGGAGCCGCAAAAGCACGGCCAACCCTCCAGGTATGCATCTCGGCGCCATAGTCGGCAAGGAACTCGCCGACGGCCTTGGAAGAGCGGATCTCCTGCAGTACGCGCGGATTCTTCGCACCGCGCTCGTCGCAGAAGTAGTAGGCCATGAGGGCTATCATAAGGTCGGGGGCCACGAAGCGGGCCTTCTCGTCCACGAACATCACGCGGTCGGCGTCTCCGTCGTAAATAATGCCGATATCGGCACCTGTCTTGCGCACCAGTTCCTTGAGAGGCTCTACGTTCTTGGGGATAAGAGGATTGGGCTCATGGTTGGGGAAGCGGCCGTCGAGGGTGTCGAAGATATAGGAGGGCTGGTCTCCGTAAACCTGCTTGACATACAGGCTGGACATGCCGTTCGAGCAGTCGATGGCAATTTTCAGGTCGCTGTAGTCGCCTTTGTACTTGAGCAGGAAGTCCACGTAATCGGCGCGGATATCCCTCTCGTGAACGCGGCCGGGGACGTCTGCTACAGGAGTAGGACGGCCCTCTTCGATCCACTGCTTAATCTGGCCCAGGCCCGTGTCGAAGCCGACGGGAAGGGCGTTCTCACGCGATACTTTCATACCGTTGTACTCGGCAGGATTATGCGATGCGGTAATCTGCACCGAAGCCTTGAAGCCGTAGTTTGCCGTGCCGAAGTACACCATAGGCGTGCTGCTAAGGCCAACGTCGTACACGTCGGCGCCGGCATCGGTGATGCCCTTGAGCAGATAATCATGAATCTCCTGCGAAGATGTCCTGCAGTCCCTTCCTACCAAAACTTCTTTGGCGTTAAGCAGTCCGGGGAGAAAATAACCCACCTTGTAGGCAGTCTCCTTGTCGAAATCCACATTGTAGATTCCGCGTATGTCATATGCGTGAAAAGCTCCCATAATTAGTATATTTTGCCAAATATAATCATTTTTTGCTATAATCCCACCTACAAATCCTTAGTCTTCTGCAGCAGCCAGGCGGGATAGTTGGTGGTGATACAGCGCAGGTACTGGTACTCGTCAAGGTAGAGCTGGACGGTGGCGTCGGTGTAAACGGCGCTGCTGTTGCCGGACTGTTTGTCGATGTGGAACACGCTCAGCTGGAGCCCTGCGTTCTTGTATTCCGTTATGGTACGGTAGCCGGTGCCCTGGTCCTCGCCCGACCCGAGTTTGAAGTGGTCGCGGGTGTTGAGATTGGCCCAGTCGGTGTATCCTTTGCTCTTGAAAGTAGAAGCACTGATGCTCCCATTCATCCAGCCGCAAGGTATGCCGGACGCCTTGATGGCCGGTGCGATACGGCTCATAACACCCTCGTAGCTTGTGCAAATGAACTCGCAGAAGTTCTGGGCGTTCTTTTCCTGTATGATTTCGATGGCGCGCAGTGCGGCTTTGGCCGGGTGATCGTAATCCACTGAAGGATTATCTATCATCTTGATATCAAGCAGGAGTTTTGTCTTGCTGCCGGTCTCCATCACTATGTCGATGTACTCCGAGAGCGTGGGGATGCGTTCGTAGTTGCTCAAGCGCTTTGCCGCTATGATTTCGGCAGCGGTATGCTCCCAGGGGTTCATACCGTTCACCTGGTCTTTGCTGTCGGCGTGAGCCACTATCACATCATTGTCGGAAGTCCAGTAGATGTCGCACTCGCTGGCGTAGCAGCCCAGGTTCATAGCATACCGGAGGGCGGCCCTGGAATTGTCGGGATAACCGCATTCGGTGGCTCCGCCCCTGTGGGCGACCACTTTATTGCCGGGGTCGAGGGGCTTGGGAGCTTCATCCTCAACCGGCTCCGCCTCGGGATCGGAATGAGGGGTAACGGTTACCGTTATCGTGCCAGTAGAAGACGGACATGCCCAGGCCTCCTTGTTTGAGGCGTCAGGATACGTTACACCGTTCACCGTGGCGGCGTCGCATACCACAGCCTTGAATTCGCAGGCGTTTATGCCCGCAACTCCTCCGGCCACGGTTCCCGATACTGAGCCGTAATTGCGGTTGTCCGTTATGGGAGTAGCATTGGAAATGGTGCCGAACAGGCCTCCGACGCCGCTGTAGCCCGTTTTTCCGGAGACTATGCCGACCGCGCCATAATTGTGGTTCGACGCTACTGAAGAACCGCTGGTGGAGGCTGCGTCAAATCCGAAGATGCCCCCCGCATAAGCGTAAGGAGTGCTTGCATGCTTGTTCTGCAGAGATACGTCGCCCTTGTTGATATTGTTCGTCACGGCATATGCAGTATGGGGCGAGCCGACTATTCCTCCGGCGGCAACCCGCCCCGGAGTATCGCGTCCGGTGGTATTGACAACGGCCGTAACAGAGCCCTCGTTAGTACAGCCCGTAATCTCCCGTATTCCGGTTTCGCCCTCGGCAAAACCTGCAATGCCTCCTACCGACTCCCAGTTGGTAATGACCTTTGCCGAATTGTCCAGCGTGACGGAGCCCTTGTTGGTACAATTGCGGGCGGCGCTGGAATTAAGTGTACCCACTATGCCTCCGACGCGGTTGACCTGAGGCTTATCGGAGCTTATGGAGCCCTGGTTGGTGCAGGAGCTGATGATACAGCCGTGGTAGGTATGGGCGCAGATGCCCGCTATGGCGATGTACTGGGTGGTGGCAGAAGTGTTGGAATAACTAATGGCGCCGCTGTTGGAGCATCCGCTCACATTGTAGTAATCGGTGTAGCCGCTCACGCCGCCCACTCTTATTATCTTGTCGTTTCCGCCAGCTGATACCGCTCCTCCGTTGGAGCAGGTCCGTACGGATCCGTACGTGCTGGATGTGCCCTGGGCGTAAGCTATAACGCCGCCGACCGCCGTATCGGAGACCAGGGTTTTTGCCTGATGCTTGACTTGCCCGCCGTTTGTGCAGTCTTTGACGGTGGAGCCACGTCCGTCATAACCCACCACGCCGCCTATGGCGGACACACCGGGGTTGACTGTGGTGACGGAGCCGTAGTTAGAGCAGTCATCAATGGTTGAGCGAACATCGAAAAAGCCGAGCACTCCGCCAACGAGGCTGCCGTTGGAGGTGGCGTCCGACTGGCTTGCCTGGCCGGTTGTTGCGGCGTTGTTACGTACTGCGCCATAATTAGTGCAGCTTTTTATGCTGCCGGTGCTGTTCCAATTGCCCACAATTCCGCCTGTGCGGGTTTTACTTGTGGCATCGGACGCTACCTCAACCGTAGCGAAATTGGTGACGTTGCTGACCGTGCTTGTCCCGGATACCTTGGCTATAGCTCCGGCGTAGTACCAGGTGTAGTTATTGGCTGACTTGCTATGCTTTATGATGCTCTGGCCATCGTAGATAACGCCGTCGGAGCTGCCGATAACAAGGTCTTTGACCGAAGCGCCTCCGGTGAGCTCGCGGAGGAATCCCGCGTAGTTATTGGTGCTTACGTTGATGTTGTAGAGCTTGTGGCCGCGGCCGTCAAAAGTACCCGCAAAGTTCTTTGGGGTCCACGGAGTCATTTCCATGTCTATATCGGCGCCGAGTATGGGGGCGTCGGAGGCATCGGAAGGGTTGCGGCTATCGTTCCAGGTAAAGAGCTGTGCCTTCGTGTAAATGATATTGCTCCACGCCGCGGCAGAACTTATGTCGCCTACAGACTTGCAGCCGTTGCGCGTGAAGGTCTGGGTGCGGGTGGAAGTGCGGGTGCAGGAGAGGCCGTCGGAGCGGATGAGCGCTATGGAGAAGCCTCCGGGTGGCGTACTGCCGGGCAAGACGGCGGCATAATAGTCCCCGGGAGTGAATGTAGCGGCGGAAGGCTTGAGTTCAATGGTGCCGGAGGTCTTGAGCGGCTGGGCGAGCGTACCGTCGGAGTTCACTCTGGCCGTGCCGGACAAATTGGTTCCGCTGATTATGGCAGAGGTGACGTTTTCGGCTGATATACTGATCTTTATGAGCGAAACCACATTACGAAACTGAAGCGCCCCCTGCTGCGCCTTGGCAACGCACACAAGGGCCTCAGGAGCGGCCGTGAGCCCTGAGGGGATGCTTTGCACGGAGGGGATATTGACAGTCAGCAGGCTGCCTGCGAGCGCAGTACCGGCGACAGCCGGACTTACCGCGTAAAGCTCAGCGGCGCCTTCCGTCACTGTGCCGGAAAAGCTTGCGGAAGTGCCGTAATTGCCGCCTTCGGGAATGCTGAAGATATTCTTGGCCGTGCCGTCAAAGATGGCGATCTGGTCGGAGTCTTGCCACTTGACGGAGGGGAATTCAAGGGTAGCTTTAGAGTCGGCGGGACTCTCCCCTGTGGCTTGAAGGGTGATGGCGACTTTATCGGCCCGGGTTGGGGACGGCTGCTCCATTCCGGCTTCCCGGGTGCAGGAGAAGATTACCGGCAATACTGCCACAACTAGTGCTAGAGGTTGCAGTTTCATATCAATTACGTGATCGATAACTTACAAATATAATCATTTTTGAACCTTCATCCTCAAAAAGCGCCCGTTTTGTGGGCAAAGTGCCTTTGGTGACCGCCGGCTGTGTCAATATACTTTTGGCCGGGGGCAGGAAGCCCTGTTTTGCACACGGGAGGACGCAGCTGGCAGATCCCGGGGGCAGGAAGGGCCGTTTTGCACACGGGAGGCCGCAGTTGGCAGGTCCTGGGGGCAGGAAGGCCCGTTTTGCACACGGGAGGCCGCGGCGAGTAGGTCTCGGGGGCAGGGAGGGCCGTTTTGCACACGGGAGGCCGCGGCGGGCAGGTCCCGGGGGCAGGAAGGGCCGATTTGCACACGGGAGGCCGCAGCAGACAGGTCCCGGGGGCAGGGAGGGCCGTTTTGCACACGGGAGGCCGCGGCAGGCAGGTCCCGGGGGCAGGAAGGGCCGTTTTGCACACGGGAGGCCGCGGCGGGCAGGCCCCGGGGGCAGGGAGGCCCGTTTTGCACACGGGACGCCGCTGCGGGCAGGCCTCGGGGGCAGGAAGGACCGTTTTTGCACACGGGAGACATCAGATGCTGATAATATCAAAAGGGCCGGCCCGAAGACCGACCCTTGAACATGAGCCTTACTCGCTGCTGCTGTGAGCAACGTAATTAGGTAGAATCATGCCGGTATTAAAAGGACACAGCCACTCAGATTCGCTGCTTGCAGACTCTCTTTTTATTCCGTTCACAGTCACGGCATCGCAGATGGTCACAGCTATATTGGCCGCTTTATTAACGCCAGCGACAATACCGGCGTGCGTTCCCGAAACATTTCCGAAGCTCTTATCTCCGCCAATTGACGTTGCCACGCCGATATTGCCATAAAGGCCACCTGTAAAGGCATTATCGGAAATACCGGAAACTGTCCCACGATTTACATTGCCAGAATAATCTGAAGCGGAAGCGGCGCCATCATCTTGCCCGATAATACCTCCGACACAACATTGGGTAGCCGCAGAATTATTGTTCTGAACCACAATATTAGCCTCATTCTCATTATTCTTTATAACAGTCTTCCTATAAGGCATACCAATGATACCACCGACACAACAGCGAGCATAGGTTCCGCCGGTAGAGTTAAATACTACAGATATATTTCCACCGTTTAAACAGCCCTGGATAGTAGGAGTTGTAGAGCCCTCAGCAAATCCTACTATACCTCCAATTCCTTGCCATGCATCTACAACTGTATCGGGATCCTGAGCAAACTGAATTTTACCCATATTGCAGCCACTAATTATTGTCGTTGCATTATGAACATCTCCAATAACCCCGCCGATACGGGCAACCTGACCGTGGTCGGATGACAGGTTGGCATAATTACCGCAACCATCAAGAGAAGTTAATCTTGAGTAACCAAGAACACCGCCGAAATACAGGTTGGAGCCGCCCGCCTTACTGCTTACTGTAATCTCGCCGTAATTGCAGCAATTGTTCAGTTTTGCTTCATTAGCTTCAGTAAGTGTAGTATAGCCGGCAATGCCTCCTATATAGGTTACACCACTTAGCTTTTCAACTTCATACGTAATTTTGCCATAGTTGAAGCAGTTCTTCATAGTGGTTTCCGACTGGATACCGGAAACTATGCCGCCCAGCTGCACCACTTTGTTATTCTTGCAAATCACTTCCCCGTAATTGTAAACACTTTCCAGCGTCATGGTATAGTCCATACGTCCTATTACACCGCCCATATTACTGGCAGCAGCGGCTGTAGATGCAAGATTGGAGACTGTCCCGTAATTATAGCAACTCTTGATAACCGTGCCGGTTCCGGCGATAACTCCCACAAGACCTCCAACACGGGTCTTGCTGATAGAATTTTCATCGACGGTGACGGCAGCATAGTTGGTAACATTTTCAAGTGATGCACCGGCCTGGAGCCTGGTCACCAAGCCAACATAACGCCAGGTATTGCCATCAGTAGGATTGTTCTGCACAAATGCACTGTACCCATCATAGGTAGAGCCGTCGGAGGATCCGAAAACGACATCCTTCATGGTACCGGTAAGGGAATTGATAAAACATGCGTTGGAATTGCGAGTCACATTGATATTGTAAATCTTATGACCTTTACCGTCGAATGTCCCGTTGAAATCCTTGGGTGTCCAAGGGTCTTTCTCCATGTCGATATCGGCGGCGATGGTAACGGATTCTTCTGTTCCAGTAACACGATTATTGTTCCATTCGAACAGCTCTTCTTTTGTGCGGATGACAGATGTCGTAGGCAATTTATCAAGAGATCCTGCATCGCGGCCCTTTGCACGCTCGAAAGTCACTGCCGAGCTGACAGCACGCTCCGATGTGGAAGCCCCTTTAATCAGACAAATTGAGAATGCACCAGCAGCCGTAGTGCCAGGAAGAACAGGCACATAATAAGTTCCTGCAGGGAAAACGCCGTCAGCATGGGTAACGGTGATAGTACCCGATGCAGATGCGGCAGATTTTACCGCTCCGTCAACACCAACTGTCGCCTGACCGCATATTGCCTGACCCGATATGGTTATTTTAGAGACGTTTTGGGCAGTGAAGGTCAGTTTAAGCAAACCGCAAACCTGCTTGAAAGCCATAGCCTCGCCTTTAGCTGCTGAAGCAACTGCAACCAGAGCCTTAGGGTCAGCAATGGCGCCAGAAGGTATATTCTGCTGGGCCGGAACTTCAATTTGAATATCAGATCCGCTAAGTGCAACTCCTGCATCGGCAGGATAAACTGCCCAGAGCGTAGCTGCACCATCGGTGACCTCGCCTTCGAACACAGCTGAAGCGCCGGTGTTGGACCCGGACTTTATAGAGAATACATTCTTGGCGCTGCCATCAAAGACAGCCACCTGGTCGGAGTCTTCCCATTTGGCATTCTGGGCCTCTGCAAAATTTAAAGCGACCTTTGAAAGGTCCTCACCAAAAGCAGTAAAAGAAGTGTACACTTTCTCTCCTTCTGCAATAGCAATCTGCTTCTCTGCAATCTCTTTGTTGCAAGCCAAAACCGTCAATGCAAGGACGGCGAGTGTGAAAATCTTTTTCATAATACGTCCTCCTTTACCATTGAATTTCGGGGAATTCGTTGTCAAAACCCTCCAGAGAGCCTTCACTCTCGGCGGGACTGGCCGCTAAAGCGAATAGATACCCGGCCTCCACTTCGCAGGCTTCGGGCTGAATGTAGTGAATGCGCATATTGTGATGTAATTGTTTATATAACAATACACCACATAAGCAAAAAACACCTAATGGATTATTTAATTTTTGCGTTATAACGCGTGGCGACTTTGCCGTGGGAGATGTTGATGAGTTTCTTCCCTATCATTTTGCGGCGGATGGGAGCCACAAGGTCGGTGAAAAGCACTCCGTCGAGGTGGGAGAGTTCGTGCTGGATCATGCGGGCGGCGAATTTGTCGAACACCTCGGTATGCTCCTGGAAATCCTCGCCCCAGTAGCGCAGTTTGATGCTTTCGGGACGCCTCACATTGCAATACACGCCGGGCACGCTCAGGCAGCCCTCTTCGTATTCGCACTGCGAAGCGCTTTCTTCCAATATCTGGGGATTGATGATGGTGCGCTTGAATCCTTTAAGGTAAGGATACACATCCTGCATCACGTCGCCGTCAACTATTACCACACGCAGGCTTACACCTATCTGGGGAGCTGCAAGCCCGCAGCCCTCGGAACGCTCGAGTGTATCTTTAAGGTCGACGATAAGCGCCGACAGCTCTTCCTTCTTGGTCAGATCGGCCTCGGCAGCCTTCTGGCGAAGCACTTCCGAACCGTAGAGGTAAATAGGCTGGATCATTGTTTCTTGTCCAAATATGCTTGTAATATAATGGCGGCGCTTATTTTGTCTACCGACATCTTGTTGCGCCTTTCGCTTTTTTTCATTCCGCCCTCGATCATTGCCCTGTGTGCCAGCACAGAGGTAAAGCGCTCGTCCTCAAGTGCCACGGGCACATCCGGAAAGGCTTTTGCCAACTGAGCGAGAAAAACGTCCACATCGGCCGCGGCCTCGGCGTGGGATCCGTCAAGATTGAGGGGATAGCCCACGACAAACTTGGATATAGTCTCCCCAAGGGCGTATTTTTGAAGATAATCTATTATCTTTGCAGCAGGGACAGTTTCAAGCGGAGAGGCAAAGATACCAAGCGGGTCGCTCTGAGCGAGCCCTACCCGCGCCCTGCCATAGTCAATTCCGATTATCCTGTCCATGAACCGCAAAAGTACGAATAATATGGGTAAAAACAAACTCAACAAGGTATATCGCCTCACTGTCACCGAGGACTCCACCCACAGGGAGGTGCGCTCGCTGCGCTTTACCCGCCTCGGCATGGTACTTACCGGTATCACGGCTTTCGTGGTGGTGCTGGGAAGCCTCTACGCCCTGATTGCCCTTACCCCGCTGCGCACTACCATACCCGGCTACCCCGACGCGCACTTCCGCCGCCAGGCAGTTGACAACGCCATCAAGATCGACTCTCTTGAGAGCGCCCTGACCCGCTGGAAGCTCTACTCCGAGAATCTCTCCAGGGTCTTGTCGGGCGACACCACCATAAACATCGACAGCCTGCTTGTAAGCGAAAATGAGTAAACGCAGGATAGCAATTCTGGGCTCCACCGGCTCGATAGGCACCCAGACCCTCGACGTTGTGCGGCAGCACCGCGACCTTTTCGAGGTAGAGATGATTTCTGCCGGCAGCAATGTTGAACTGCTTGCAGCCCAGGCACTTGAGTTTGACGTAAACAATGTAGTCATATGCAACGAGGCCCGCTATCCCAAGCTCTGCGAACTGCTCAAGGACAGCGACTCCAAGGCGTGGACCGGTGTCGGAAGCCTGTGCTCGCTGGTGCGTTCGGAGAGCGTGGACATAGTGGTTGGTGCCATGGTGGGCTTCAGCGGCCTGCGCCCCACGCTTGAAGCGCTCAAGGCGGGCAAGATAGTGGCTCTCGCCAATAAAGAGACGCTGGTAGCGGCAGGCTCCATCGTAATGCGCACCATGCGCGAGAACGGCGCAGTGATCCTGCCCGTCGATTCAGAGCATTCCGCCATCTTCCAGTGCCTGCTGGGAGCCCAGGGCAATACGATACACAAAATCCACCTCACCGCATCCGGCGGCCCTTTCCGCACCTGGGAGCGCCAGCGGATAGAGGGAGCCACCGCCGCCGACGCCCTCAAGCATCCCAACTGGGATATGGGAGCCAAGGTCACCATCGATTCCGCCACCCTGATGAACAAAGGCTTCGAGTTGATCGAGGCCCGCTGGCTCTTCGATGTCCAGCCCTATGACATCAACGTGGTAGTACACCCTGAGTCCATTATCCATTCCATGGTAGAATTTGAAGACGGCGCGGTGATAGCGCAGCTGGGCAGCCCCGACATGAGAGTGCCCATAGGCCTGGCGCTCTCGTTCCCCGCAAGGTTGGATGTGGGCTGCAAGCGGCTCGATTTTAAAACTCTCGGCAGTCTGAATTTCGAGTCGCCCGACACAGACCGTTTCCCAAATCTGAGGCTGGCCTACGAGGCCATCGAACGCGGCGGCAATGCACCCTGCGCCCTTAATGCAGCCAACGAGGTGGCAGTCGCCGCCTACCTCAAAGGGCTCATCGGATTCTATGACATTTCGAGAATCAACGAAAAATGTCTTCGCGGCTTGAATTTTGTAGCAGATCCGTCCATCGAAGATATATTCGAGACGAACGCCGAAGTCGCAAGGATAGCAAATGGTTGCATTAGTTAAAACCCTTCAGGTAATACTCGCCCTCTCGCTGCTCATCATAGTGCACGAGCTGGGACATTTCATGTGGGCCCGGATTTTTGGAATCCGGGTCGAGAAGTTTTATCTGTTCTTCGACGCAGGTGGCAAGGCGCTGGCACGCTGGCACTGGGGAGAGACCGAGTTCGGCATAGGCTGGATACCTTTCGGCGGCTATTGCAAGATTGCCGGAATGGTGGACGAGTCTATGGACCTGGAGCAGCTCAAGCGGGAGCCGCAGAGCTGGGAATTCCGCACCAAGCCTGCCTGGCAGCGGCTTTTGGTCATGGCCGGAGGAGTGCTGAACAACTTCATTTTCGCCATCCTTATGTACTGCCTCATAGCAGGCATCTGGGGTGAGGTGTTCATCAGCAACAAAGACGCACAGATAGCACCCAACGAGCTGGCCAGCGAGATGGGATTCCGCCTCGGCGACCATATTATCAGTTTCGACGGATATGAGCCCGAGAACTTCGGCATGCTGCAGGCCGACCTTGCACGCCGCGACGTCCGCAACGCCAGGCTCCTGCGCGGCTCCGACACGCTTGATCTGTACATCGACCAATCATACATCAGCAAGGTGCTCACAAGCGAAGGCATGTTCGACCTGGCGGTGCCGTTCGTGGTCGATTCGCTCAGCACGGAATCGGGCAACGCCCTTTGCGGACTGCAATCGGGCGATAGGGTGTTTTCTTTCAACGGCCAGAGCGTGTCGTTCATTCAAGATGCGCGCGAGGTGCTCGCTTCCTGCGCCGGCTCGACGGTGGAGGCGCTCGCCCTGCGCGGAACAGACACTCTGGCGGTGCCGGTAAAGGTCGATTCGCTCGGACGCATAGGCGTTTACCTGCAGCTTCCGCAAATCGAAAGGCGATACTACAACGCCCTGGAGGCAGTTCCCGCAGGAGTGCGCCTCACAGGTGAGACTATAAGTGGATATGTCCGCGACCTGGGCCTTCTGGCAAGGCCGTCCACCGGAGCGTACAAGTCGGTGGGCAGCTTTATCGCCATCGGGCAGGTATTCCCTTCAACTTGGGACTGGTACCGTTTCCTGAACATCCTCGCGCTGCTCTCCATCATGCTGGGAGTAATGAACTTGCTGCCAATTCCCGCACTCGACGGCGGCCATATACTGTTCACCCTCTATGAGATGATAACCCGCCGCAAGCCAAGCGACCGGTTCCTCGTCATTACGCAGATCATAGGAATGATTCTGCTGCTGGGCCTGATGTTACTGGCGTTCGGGAACGACATTGCACGATTAATCCATTAGTTATGAAAAAGATATTATTGCTGTTCGCCGCCTTTGCGGCACTCGTCTCCTGCAAGAGCACAAAGGCCCTGCTGCCCAACGTGAGCGGCAAGGCAGGCGAGATTATAGTAGTCATCGACAAGGCCGACTGGGAAGGCAACCTGGGCACCAAGGTCCGTGAACTGCTTGCCTGCGACTGCCCCTACCTGGCACAGCGCGAACCTCTCTATTCGCTGGTGAACGTTCCGCCGGGAGGCTTCGGCGACCTCTTCAAGGTGCACCGCAATATATTGTATTTCAACATCAACCCCCAAGGTGACAGTGCAGCAGTGCGCTATCGCTCCGATGTATGGGCGTCGCCCCAGTGCATGGTCCAGGTCAACTCCCCCACTTCCGACAAGGCGGCGGAGCTGCTGGATGAAAATGGAACAAAGATAGTGGGCTTCATCGAGCAGGCTGAGAGGGACAGGGTTATCCGCAACTCCATACGCTATGAGCAAAAGGAAATCGCGCCCAAAGTAGCCGAGGTATTCGGAGGCTCCCCTCATTTCCCCATGGGATACAAGATCAAGAAACTCACCTCCGACTTCGGCTGGATAGCCGACGAAAAGCAATACACCATGCAGGGTATCTTCATCTACAAATACCCTGTCGGCAGCAACGACCTTACTCTCAGCAAGATAATCGACAAGCGCAACACCGTTCTCAAAGACAATGTGCCCGGAATGTTCGAGAATACCTGGATGACCACCGGCACCTTTATGCCGCCAAGCCTGGAGTTCATACGCTTCCGCGGACGCGATTTTGCGCAAGTGCGGGGCCTCTGGGAAGTGGAGAACGACTATATGGGCGGCCCGTTCGTGTCGCATTCGTTCTACTCGCCCGACGGAGACAGTATAATATGCGCAGAGGCGTTTGTGTACGCTCCAAGGTACGACAAACGCCAGTATCTGCGCCAGGTAGAATCGATCCTCTTCTCCTGGGAGTGGGCTAAAGATTAGTTCTCTGTATAGACTTCCACTATAGTGGCTCCGGAACGCAGTTTCCGGGCCAGGGAACGCACGTGAGAGGGTTTAATGGACGAGAGAACCGCCTGATAGTCATAACCGTACTCCCTTCCGTAAAGAACCGTTTCCATCAGCCTTCGATGCTGCAGGCGAAGCGACTGCGACACTCTCTTCTCCACCTCGCCGTGGCGCTTTGCAAGATATTTGCAGGCCAGTTCCATTTCCTGCGCGGTAGGGCCTTTGCTGCACATATCGTCCATCACCGCCTTTACATCACCTAGCAGCATGGTTTCCATCTCCGGACGGGTCTGGAAGTCCACTTCTCCTTGCCAGGGCAGGGCCGGATTGTCGGGAATCGAGGAACCGAAGCCGACGTGGTAGGTACCTCCGCGCTCCTCGCGGATCAGATTGTTGTATCGGGCGGACATTATGTAGTCCAGCAGCTGGTCCGTAACCAGATTGCGGGTAGTGGCTTTGATATCCTTGACGAAGTGATAGTTAATGACCGTCAGCGGCTCCGACTGCGGCTCGTTCTGCTCGCGTATGAGGTTATACCCCTTGAGAACCGGACGAGGGTAAGCAGTGCGGGCTTTTGCATAGCCATACTCGCCCGTCAGGCCAGCCGCATACCGGCACACCAGCGTCTCTATCTCGGAGCGGTCAAGATCGCTGGTAATGAACAGCTTAAGTGAGCCGAAATCGGTATAAAGACGCTTGTACACTTCCTTTACCAGATCCATATTCACAGCCTGCACGGCTGCGGAATCGATAACCTGCTGCCAAGGATGGTCGCCGTTTACCTGCTTCAGGCACTTTTCTTCAAATAGAAGACGCTTACTCTTCTGGCGCGAGAGGCTCTTGAGGGTGTTCTCTTTGTACTGCTCGAGCATCTGTTCAGTGCCGAAATAGGGCTCTGTAAGGAGCAGGCAGGCCATGCGGAAGGCATCTTCCTGCCTGCCAGCGCCTGCGAGGAATTCCAGGCTCGCCGCCATATGGCCGGAAGATATCAAAGAGCTTATGCCTCCGAGCTCGGGATGTCCCTTGAAGTCGCTGCGCTCAATATCCCTGAAGCCCAAGCTGCGCTGCAGCCACGAGCAGGCGATACGTGAGGGGGTAACTTTATCTTCGGGATAGCTCCTGAACCCGGTGCCGAAGCGCCAGTGCATGACCAGATGGTCGTTGGAGGTGACAGCTGGAGCCTGGCGGTAGTACACCTTCACGCCGTTCGAAAGGGTCCACTCCTCATAATCCTTAACCTTGGAACGCTTTACTATGCTGCCGGACGGCAGGTTGACCGCCATGTCAACACCCTTGTATTCAAGGAATCCCGGCTCCAGTTCCTCAGCATCGACCGCGGCGAGTATAGCCTTCATCTGCTCGGCGGAAGGTGCTATACCTGGCTCCTCCTCAGGATTGTAGCAGGTAGAATAAATAACCTCGCTCTCGGAAAACATCATGGCCGGATACGGCTTGATGTCTTCGTAGCTTATGCCGGCGAGTATGCGCTTCTGAATGTCCATGAGCTCTACCGGTGTCACCAGCGGATGGTTGTTCAGGAAGTGCTGGAGGGCGGAGCGGACTAAGTCTTCACTCTTGACCTCCTCGCGGCTTACGGTGCGGTCAAGCCTGTACCGCTGTGCCGACGAAAGCTTGGCGACCTCGAATTCTGAAGGACTCAGCCCGAAGCGCACCATGCGGTTTATCTCCCTGTGGGTAAATTCCAAGCTCTTGGCAAGCAGGTTCTTGTTCTTGGGCGTGACTGTAAAGAGCGAAATGAAGAAATCAGGTTCATATTCGCTGGTCACGAGAACGGCGCTCCGTGCCGGGGATGACTTCTCCTGAGCGGCCTTCTTGAGCCTGTCTGCAAGGGCCGCGGAAACTATCTGGCGGCAGAACCAGTCTTTGATATAGCTCTCGTCGATACGCCCCTGAAGGTCGGGATATGGCTGTTTGTAGATAATCTTGAGGGCGTTGAAGCGCACGCGGTTATCTGTCATATCCTCAAAAAGGGGCTCTTCAAGCCTCGGCGGGAAATAGCGCTCCTTGGGAGTAGGATTCTGCACCTTCGGGATGTCGGAGAAGGCCTTGCGCACCTTGCCCTCCATATAGTCCACGTCAAAGTCTCCCACCACTATAATCGCCTGCAGGTCAGGGCGGTACCACTTGTGGTAGAAATCCAGTATCTCCTCGCGCTTGAAGCCGTTAATGACCTCCAGGGTACCGATCACGGTACGTTCCGGCTGCTTGGAGCCCTTGTAGATGAGCCCGTTCTGGAGCATCATCATGTGGTAGCGGGGTTCGTCGCGCAAGCGCCACTCCTCGCTTATCACACCTCTCTCGTCGTCGAGGGCCTGCTGCTCGCAGGAAATGTCGCAAGACCAGTCGTGCAGGATCAGCAGCACCGAATCGATGAAAGAATCGCGCACCAGAGGCACTGCGGATATATTGTACACCGTCTCGTTCCTGGAAGTATAGGCATTTACATTGTATCCGAAGCGTACTCCGTCTTTGGCCAGGAACTCGAGCAGGCCCTTGCCGGGATAGTGCTTGGTGCCGTTGAATGCCATGTGCTCCAGGAAATGGGCGAGCCCGTTCTGGTTGTCTTCTTCCTGCAGGGCTCCCACGTGATGGGCGATATAGAACTCCGCGCATCCCGGAGGGTTCTCATTGTGATAGAGATAGTAGGTCATTCCGTTGTCCAGGCGTCCCACCCTGAATGCAGGGTCAGGGGCGATGGGCTGGGCAAGGGCCGCCGCTGCTGAAAGCACAACGGCGGACAGAAGGCACACAAGTCGCTTCATAAGTTGTTTAGAAATTGCATCCGAGAGTTATCAGCGCTACATTGCGGATACGGCCCTCAAGATACTGGGGAGCCGTAAGAAGGGTGCTGAAACTGTCGGAGAGCTTGATGTAGGGAGCTATACGCTCGGAGATGACGTAAGTATAAGCGAATTCCAGCCCCGCACCGGCCGCAGGAGCGGTATCGAACTCGAATTGGCGGTAAAGATAATCGTCAAAGCTTATAAGGTTGGAGCCCGATGTGGTGGCGTAAGAGCCGTCCTGCTTGGGATCACCGAACCCCATACGGAAAAGCGCGTTCAGGCCGAGAGAGAAGACCGACTTGCCCTTGAAGATGTTCTTGCGGGCAAAGGCGTCTGCCGACACGGTAAAGAGGTTGGAGTTACGATAGTAGGGATACAACACTACGTTCTTGAGAGATGCACTTCCGTTGATGTCGCCACCGGCAGAGAATGCGGGCAGGAAAGCGCCCGTATCTTTATAATAAACATAGCCTAGGTCAAGCGAAGCCTGGTGGCTGTCGAGGATGTGGTTGGAGCCGGTATACTCTACACGGGTATTCTGCCCCACCGGAGTTACGTATTTGAAAATGTTTTCGTTGTTGCCCAGAAGATCGTAATTGACATCCACGCTGAAGCGGTGGATATCCTCAGCCTTACGGGACAGGAACTTGCCATGATATGCAGCCCTGATACCCGAGAATTCAAAGAAAGTGGGGGTGCTCGACGACTTCTTGCCCCAGTATCCCGTACGGTACAGAGCCTCAAGCTCGTTGCTGAACTTGCTGCCGGCAAGCTCGAGCGACAGACCGTAAAAGTCGTTCTTCATGGGTCTGTAATTAGATACCGAAAGGTAGCTCATATCGCCCTGCAGCTCAGCGAGGGTACCATAAAATGCGCCTTTGTCGGTATAGGTGAAATACTGCTTGTCGGTGGTACCGTAAATACCGCCCCTCACTTGTTCGAGCGTGCTGCGGTACACTGCCGCAAAGCCAAGGAGCAAGCGTTCGGACGGCCTGAAGGTCGCACCCGCCTTGATCGACATATCCATCCAGATGCTGGTAAAGCGGGGATCCTTGACCTTGGTCTGGTCTGAGGACACATAATCGATGCTGCAGCCGGCCGCCCAGCGGTCGCTGAACTTGTACGAAAGGGCTCCCAGCAAGGAGTAGGTTTCTTTGTTCCGGCGCCCCACCGTGGCAGAAGTGCTTTCCAGATAATTGACAGGATTGAACCCGGGGTCCATAAGAATCTGCGAACCCATCCTATCACCCGAGAAATAAGACCAACCCAACTTGCCGTGGAAACTGATGCGGTCGGAGACGCTGATATACGACTCCGTCACGGCGCCGCCCTTGAAACCGTCGGGCGATTCCGACAGACCGCACAGAGCCCCGTTATCTTTACGCAATTCTATTTCCGCAATTGATATATGCCCCTGAAAAGCGGCTAACGCGGCAGGATTGGAAAGGAAGAAGACAGGGTCGGTGCCGGTACGGAAACGAAAATCACGGCTCCGCTCCGCCTCCTGGCCGTGCGCCTGCAGGGCAACGGCCAGGAAGCAGATGGATGCCAGTATGTTACGGAGTCTCATTAAAGATTATTTCTTCAGTGATGCAAGCTTCCTCTGGTGGAAATCCTTACTGGAGTCGTTGGTCTGCAGATAGACGATATGCGCTCCTGCAGCAATGGATGCTTCGGCATCGATGCCCGAAGGGTCGGTGCTGCCATCTACATCCTGGGTACCCAGGGCATAATTGTACACCAGTTTACCTGCATTCTCGGGCAGGGCCTCGGTAGCTTCCTTATCGACATTGCGGTAAAGAGAGTAACCCTTCTGGTTGGTCAGCTTTGCGTATCCGGTATTGATATCGGAGGGGAAACGATAGTGGCTAGCATCCAGCGTAGCCGCACCGAACACCTCGATAGCACCGACTACATTTGCCTTGGGGAACTTGGCGGCCCAGTTGATATTGCCTGTACCGGCGGTCTCGTCAAATGCGTCGGTATTGGTGCAGAGAGCCTTGAGCGAAGCTGCGTCCATCTTGCCAATGAACAGGGCGGGAGATGTATTGGAAAGCACCCATGCAGTGCCCATGTTGATCTGGTAGCCAGACATATAATGGCTTGCAGGGATAACGTCCGCGGCAACATACTTGGCCATGGTGTAGCCGGGAATATCGGTGTTGGCCATCCAGTAGTATTCGGCATTTGCAAGATTGACGGATGCGCTCACGGTAGCAGTATGGTCAATGGCGCCGAATACTGCAATCACGATCTGCGAGTATGCGGGAATGGTCAGTGGATTTTTGAAGCAATATATACCACCGCCGGCCGGAATCCAGTTTTCGTTGGCGTAAACCAGATTGTCACCGGAATAATACCTATTGGAGCTGTTTGCGTTGTACGGATTAACTATGCCTATGACCAGGTCGGAGGCATCGGCTTCAAACTCCGAATTGTTGTAGACGATTATATACTTATCGTTCTGATAAGCACTTGAATTATCGTTCTTCATACAGCCGCCGCTGTACAATTCCTTGATAATCAGCTGCTGGGACTCGATTTTCTGGAGTTCGAGCTTGAAAGGTGCCTCGGCCGGTCCGGCAGCTACCAGAATGGCCGTATTGGAGCCGTTATATACTACTCTCTTGCCGTTCTCAACGTTTTTGAAGGTGGCTGTTGCCGTATAGCTGCCGGGGTTCACGGTAAACTTGGCAATACCGGCAGCGTCGGTAACAGCCTCGAAAGTGGCAGTACCGGCGGCATCGGCAAGTGACACTGTTACGCCGTTCTGGGCGAGTACCTCATTGTCCGAAAAGAGTTGGACGGAAATCTCTACGGGGAGGACCTTGGGCTGGCAAGCGAATGCCAGCAGAGCTGCAGCTGAGGCTGCGAAGATTTTGATTAAGCTTTTCATTCTTTTGATATTAGTAACAATTAAAACTTCAAACGAAGGGTAAGTCCATAATAAAACGACGGGATATATTGCGAGACGGAGCTATAGGTCTTGGTCTTTGTACTCCAGACCTGCCCCATATTATTGAAAAAGTTATTGGCGTAGAACGACAGCGAGGCGAGGTCGCCGATTTCCTTGGTCACGCTGAAGTTGGCGCTGAAATACGGCGAGATGTAATCTTTGCTGAACTGATACAGGTAGTTGGATGTAACCACCAGCCTCGAAAGGTCGGAGTACATTTCAGGATCGTTTTCCTTGGCCCACTTAAGTTTTTCCAGGAACGGCTGAGGCTCGGGATTGTCCCACGACACAAAATAGTCGGGGAAGAGCGCAGCGTAAGACTCACCGTCATATATCGAGGGAGCGCCGTCGATATTCAGGAACTCTGCACGGCTGGGGATGGAGTAAGAACGGATGCCGTCGGGACGGTCGCTCAGGCTCCTGGAGTACTTCAGCAGGCTCGACTCCAGCTTCATGGAAATAATCATCCTCACCTTGGGGATACGGGTGACAATGGTGATGTTATTATTGACGGTCCGGCTCTCTTTGCCGTTTGCATTGCCGTCTCCGCCGTAGTAATAGCCTATATACTTGAACGGCTGGCCGTCGGCTCCTGTGGAGGTGGTGGGACCGTATGCCTCCATATTGCTGAAGTAAGACCGGTATGAATAGAAGTTACCGTCAACGCGTATAGAAGTATTGATGGGCTTGATTTCCTTGAACTCCACTACCCACTCGAGTCCGTAGCGCGTGACCGGACTCAGCTGGTTATCCTCGAAGGTCTTGCTGATAAACTGCTTGCGGGTGGAATTGGTGGCATCGATGGGAGCGAGAGTCCCGGTTTTGTCGTTCACCGTTACTACACCTGTCGAAGGATTCAGGGTATAGATCCTGTCCCCTGCGGGAATGGGCAGGCCTTGCACGTCGGCAGTGCTTGTGTAGGTATATTTGAAACGCTCGTAATCGGTCTGGAGCATATACGAATCGATGGTCTTGTTGTAGAATGCCACCAGCGAAATCTTATTGCCGGCTATGTCGGTGTCTATTCCGAATTCTGCTTGATGGTTCTTCTGCCAGCGCAGCGCTCCGTTGTATTCGATGGTGCGGGGTTGCACGTAATAGGCCCTGTATACTACATTGTCGGCAGAAGCAGTGGACGTGAACACGTTGATGTCCATATAGCTGGGCACAGGATAGAGGATGGAGAAAGACGGCTGCTTTACCGCCACGCCCCAGCTGCCCCTGAAAGAGAGGGCGCGCAAGGTCTTGCGCCTGCGGGACGACTCGTCCAGAACCGACCACTTGGCGTTGAAACGCGGCGAGAGGCTCGACGTGAGGCCGTAAGCCGAGCCCTTGATGTAAGTATTGTCGTTACGCAGACCGGCGATAACGTTCAGCCTTCCCTTGCCTATGGGAACCATAAGGTTGTCTTCGATGTAGGCGGCGAAGTTGTGCATGGCCGGATTGTCGCAGTAACGATACTCGCGGTATGAAGGGGCCAGTGCCTGGTTTTCGTTGTAAAGGCCTACGCCGAAGTTCTGGTCGAAATTCCAGTCGCCGCCCACCTTGAGTTTATTGTTGACGGCGCCGAAATTACGGGCCCAGTTGGCCTTGAGGGTTACTTTGGAAGTAAGAGGACGGTCATCAATTGCCGAAACGTTGTACCAGGCGCCGGCGGGAATCATGACGGCCAGATTGGCCGCACCTTCCTTGAACGGCTCCGACATAAGATAGCCTTGCTCACGCGAGTGCAGAGCCACCTGGGTGACGCTCTCGTGGTAATTCTTATTCTCACGAGTGAGCTTGTCGGAGTAAACCGTAGAGGCACTGAGTTCCAGATTGGTTATCCAAGGAAGGCTCAGCAGCCAGCTGGCGGTGAAGTTGGCCCGCAAGCTGTTGTCTCTCTGGCGCAGGAATGTCTCGAGAAACTTGTCGGGGTCGGAAGAATTGTCCAGTCCGCCCAGGTTGCCGGTTACTCCCAGCGAGAAGCGCAGAGGCTTGGAGGCAAAGACGCCAGAAGAAAGCAAATTGCTGTAAATCAGCGACATTTGTCGCCGCTGGTAAGATGTGTACGGCGACATGGGCTCGGATATGGAACGGGTATATTCGAGGCTGGCATTGAGCACGCCAGCCGGAGCTCCTGATTTTGAATAGCCCAGGCCGAATCCCTTGCCCACGGAAAGCTGTTTGGTACGGGGGCTGGTAGACATGGTCACCGACCAGGGGGTCTTGCCCTTCTTGGTGTTGATCTTGACCACTCCTGATCCCATATCTCCGTATTCGACGGAAGGAACGCCTGTGATTACCTCCACCGACTCCACGTTGGCCGATGCTATATTGTTGGTAGATACACCTTTGATATCAGAATAAGATGCGTTGTTGGAAAGACGTACTCCGTCCACTTCAACGGCTGTTCCGAACGACGAGTTGCCGCTCTCGCCCGAGGCTGCGCGGATATCGAAACGCTTCTCGGAAGTGAGGGTGTTAGACTGCGTGGCTCCGCCCGGCAGAAGGCTTGATATGTCGGAAACGTTCATCATCTGAACATGCTCCAGGGCGGTTTTGTCTATGGTGCGTGATGTGGTTGCTGAATTGCTGTTCTCTTTTGCGGTGACGACCGCCTCTTCCAGTGCGAGGTTATCCTGGGCGAGCTTGATTTTGAGGTTGGTAATGTCTTTGGATATGACAATCTCCATCTCATCAGTCACATAGCCAAGGCATGACGTGCTGATTACGGTCTTCCCCGGATGGATGTTGGCTATGGTAAAACGGCCTTTCTCGTCGGCCACGGCCCATTGCTCCGAGGCTTGAAGCACCACAGTGGCAAACTCCACCGGCTCGCCGCTGTTCTTATCGGTAACCACTCCGCTTACAGAATACGACTGGGCGCTTAGCACATATGGGAGAAGCACGGCTAGAAGCAGCGGTAGCAATCTTTTATATCCACACATATTCAAGCAATTTGTCCAAAGGTAAGAAATAAATACCACAATTGAACTCTCCGAGCCGCTAAATCACCATTAATGATGAAAAATGTTTGCACACAAAAAAAAGATTCGTATCTTTGTGGTCTCTAACACGGTGCGATTAGTTCAGTTGGTAGAGCACCAGATTGTGGTTCTGGGTGTCGTGGGTTCGAGCCCCACATCGCACCCCAAAAAGCAGGCTTTCAGGGCCTGCTTTTTTTTTGTGAGCGTGCTCCCTCAATCGAGCGTGATGCTTTCGATCCTCAGGCGCAAGGTGCCGGAGGGAACACGGGCCTCGGCTATTTCGCCGACCTTCTTGCCCATCAGGGCGGCGCCTATCGGGGATTTCAGCGAAATCTTGCCGGCCTCAAGATCCATCTCATGGGGGCTGACTATCTCGAATTTCATTCGGGTATTTGTCGAGAGGTTCGTAAATTCGACCCGGCTCAAAAGGCTGACCCTGTCCTTGGGGAGATTGTCGGTGTCGATTACGCGCGAATGTTCCAGGATCTTCTGCAGGAAGCGGATACGGCTGATGGTCTTCGCCTGGGTGCGCCTTGCTTCGCGGTATCCCGCATTGTCGCTTCTGTCCCCCTGCGCACTGGCCTCCGCGAGGTCTTCCTGCACCTTCGGGTAAACCTCGTTGATAAGATGATTCAATTCGGCGGCAATCTCGTCGTATCGTTGCTTTGACAGGTATTCCATGGCTCAAATTTACTCATTTTTGTAGAATAAAAAGAAATGTGTTAGCTTGGTGAGTCTGTGACTATACCGCACTGAACTATAACAATTAAAACTATAGATAAATGAAACGCCTGCCATTACTGCTTATCCCGTTTGTGCTGCTTACTCTTGTATCGTGCATACAACAAGGAAAAGCTCACGTTCGCATCCCATCCCAAGGATGACGGAGATGTGAACAAACTATTGCACAAACTTTTAAGAGACTTTATCCGCTAATCGATATAGTCGGTATAAAGTATGCCGTCGAGATGGTCGCATTCGTGCTGGAAAATGACGGCCGTAAAGCCCTGTACCCGCTCGGTGGTGTCTTTATAGGAATATAGCGAAGTGTAGGTGATATCGATATCACGCGAGCGCAGCACCTCTCCCCTGCGCCCGGGAACGCTCAGGCAGCCTTCGCCGCCCAGCTCGCCCGGGCCGCGTTTGTCGCTTACGCGGATATTGGGATAAACCTCGAAAGGCTCCCCTTCTTTATCGAAACGTTGCACCGCGACCACGCGGCGCAGCAGCCCGACCTGCGGGCCTGCTATACCCACGCCATCCTGCTCCGGAGATGTAACTGTGGCCACCATGCGCTCTGCAAGAGCGGCAAACTGAGGCGACTTGAGCGCAGCGGAGCTAAGATCGGCGCCGGGAGTGCGGAGGAGCAGCGAGTCGGCATGATCGTCAACCGTAAGCACGCGCATTACCCCGTCAGAAGCTACGCCGATGAGGCTTTTTTCTTCTTCGGTCCAGGCGGCACAGGAGGCCAGGGCCAAGCAAACAGCGAAAAGAATCAATAACTTTTTCATTTCGAATCTATTAAGCGACGGAGTCCGCGGGCTATCCTGCCCAGCCCGTCTTCGAGCAATGCCGGAGGGCAAGCCAGGTTAATTCTGATGAACCCTTCGGTGCCGTACATCAAGCCGTTGTTGATACGCACTTTCTCCGTCTCCATAAGGCTCTTTTCGATCTCGACCGAAGGCATGCCCAGAGAGCGGCAGTCCAGCCAGGCAAGGTAGGTGCCTTCAAGCGAGTAAAGATGGCACTCCGGCAAGCGCTCGGCGACCACCTCGCGAAGGCGGTAATAATTGGCGGCTATCTGGTCGTTGAGGCCCCTGAGCCACTCATAGCCTTCAGGAGTATATGCAGCCTGCAAAGCCAGCACACCGAATGGATTGACATCACATATCTCGTTGACGTTCACCGCTTTGACCAAGCAGTCGCGGAGAGAGGGATTCTTGCAGATAATGTTCGATATCTGCAGCCCCGCGATATTGAACGCCTTGCTGGGAGAATTGAGGGTGACGCAAGCATCCTCGAACTCCGGACAGATTGAGGCAAAAGGCACGAACTCCACTCCGGGCATTGTAAACTCGCAATGAATCTCATCGCTCACGGGCACCACACCGTGCTTTAGGCAAATGCGGCCCACGCGCTCCAGTTCTTCACGGGTCCATACCCGCCCGGCAGGATTGTGCGGGGAGCAGATAAGCATGAGCATGGTACGCGGATCGGCGGCCGCCTTTTCAAGGGACTCGAAATCAATCTCATAACGGGGCACTCCATCACGCGGCACAGTAAGTAGCGGCACGTCCAGTACATTACAGCGCCAGTTGCGGACCGACGAGAAGAAGCAATTGTACACCGGGCTCATAATGAGCACGTTGTCTCCAGGCTCGGTAAATGCGCTTACGCAAGCCGACAGCGCAGGCACAATGCCCGGGCAATAGATTATCCACGACGGATCGGGCCGCCATCCGTGATGCAGGGCGAACCAGTTGCATACCGATTCGTAATAGCTTTGCGGAACAGCCGTATATCCGAAGGCGCCGTGAGCGGCCCTTTCCTGAACAGCGCGAAGCACGCAGGGAGCGGTTTCAAAGTCCATATCGGCCACCCACATGGGCAGCACGCCTTCGGGTACCATATCCCACTTGACGCAGTTGGTGCCGCGACGGTTGATAATCTTGTCAAAACTCATATGCTTGTCTGTTCAAGTCCTCTGCCGAAGGGACCGGCGGACTACGGCCTTCGGCCTATCCCTCCCGCAAGCGGGCCCCTCCCACTCACGGCTGCGTGGGCGCAGACGGTCCGCCGGTCCCTTCGGCAGAGGACTTACATTACCTGGTTAATATCTTGCAGTCGGCCGGCGCCTTGATGTTGTCGTCAAGGATTACGGAGCCGTAGGAGTCGGCGGTGACAACGCCGCTCCTGGGGTTCTTAACCGAAGTGACGGCGCCGCGAATATCAGCCTGCACATCGGAGTATTCGAAAGCCAGGTCGGCATCGGCATCAAGAACACAGTTCTCCAGAACCAAACCGGTTGCGTAGCAGAGGGGCTGGGTACCGCCAATGCGGCAGTTAACGAGCCTCAGGCCCTTGGAATACCAGCCCAGATACTCTCCGTTGATGACAGAGTCGAACACGGTCACATTCTCGGTCTCCCAAAAAGCATCTTTTGTATTTAGGACGGAGTTCCGTATCTCCACATTCTTTGCGTACTGGAAGGAATAGTTGCCCTGGAGCTTCAAAGAATTGACCTTCAGATCGGAAGAATGCATGAACAGGTAATCACCCTTTTCAATCTCCACATCCTCGAGGGTAACGCCACGGCAACTCCACAAGGTTTCGGCAGCATTGGGAATGCGTACGCGGCGCAGGGTCAGGTCTTCCATCTCACGGAACATCTTGGGCGCCTCCACAAGCGTGTCCTCCATAAGGAGCCCCTTGCTGTACCACAGAGCCGCGCGGGCGCCCTCGGTGAACAAACAGTTGCGCACCGTAAAGCGCTCGCAGCACCAGAAGGGATATTTCCCCTCGAACCGGCAGCCGTCGGCCTCGATGTCGGCGGTCTCCTTAAGGGCAGACTCACCAGCGTGGATAGTCACGCCTTCAAGGCGCAGGGAGCGGCGGCAGTAAAGGGGACGTTCTCCGCCGAATTCTTTATTTTTTATCAGTTCCATCTGCGGGCTTTGACTTGTCTTTGTAGAGGAAACGTTTGATCTTAAGCGTGGCTGTTTTAGCGAACGGAGTCTTCTCGACTTCCACTTCCTTGATACGGCTGTTACGGTTGACGTGCGAGTTGACAAACTCGAGGATGTCGGCCTTGCGGCGCTCCAGATCGGCTATGAAACGGTCCTGGTTTTCGTAATTCCAGTCCAGCACATTGTCGTCGAAATGCACCAGGGCCACAAGGTGTCCGTCACGTTCAACCACAAGCGACTCGTTGATACCGCTGATGTTATTGATGACGTTCTCAATCTCCTCGGGATAGATGTTCTCTCCCGAAGGGCCCAGGATCACACTGCCAAGACGCCCCTTGATATAGTAGCGGTGCTTTTTGTCAACACTGGCAAGGTCGCCGGTACGGAACCATCCGTCGGGCGAGAGAACCTGCTGGGTACGCTCGAAGTCTTTGTAATAACCCATCATCACATTGTCGCCCTTGACCACTATTTCGCCCTCGCCTGTAATCGGGTTGGGGTTTTCGAGCCGGATCTGCACGCCGGCTGCGGCAATGCCGGTACTGCCAAGGTGCGTTCCCTTGGGATTGGCATTGCAGATCAGAGGAGCGGTTTCCGTGAGGCCGTAGCCGATGGCATAAGGGAACTTGGCCTTACCCAGGAACGCCTCCACCTCTGGGTCAAGCTTGGCGCCTCCGATGCCGAAGAAGTGTATCCTTCCGCCGAAGGTCTTTTTGAGGCGCATACCCACCAGCAGGCACAGCAGGCCGTGATTGGTCTTGTCAAGCCAGCTCAGGAAGCGGCTCTTCTGGATGGTGGGGATAATGCTGGACTTGTATATCTTTTCGATGACCAGGGGCACCGACAGCATCATTGTGGGCCTCAGCTGCTTGAACGCGGGAAGCAGTATCGAAGGGGTGGGCGGTTTATGCAGATAGCACACCATTGCTCCCACGGAGAATGGATAAAGCATTCCCACGCTCATCTCGTAGGTATGTGCGAGCGGCAGGATGGACAGGAAAACGTCTCTGCGATATGCGGGAGCGGCCACCCACGACGCGTAGATATTGGCGCAAAAGTTCTTGTGAGTAAGCATCACGCCCTTTGCGGCGCCGGTGGTGCCGGAGGTGTAGATAATGCAGGCGAGGTCGTCGGCAGTGGGGTTAGACGGATGCCCGTCGCAGGTGTATGCAGTTCCGTTTACCCTGAGTATGCTAAGGTCGTCGGTCGCAATCACCAGATGCATGCTGGCCAGCAGGTCTTCAGGCACTTTGGAATAGAGCCTGCGCGACACATACAAAGCCTTGCTCTCGGAGTGCACCAGAATGTTGGTTATCTCGTTCTGTGTGAGCTCGGTGAGCATGGGAACCGCAATGCGGCCGGTTGCCGTGACCGCGAAAAACGCCACGGGCCAGTTGGGCATATTCTGAGACAGGATGGCAACTTTGTCTCCTGCATTGATGCCGAAATTGGACAGCAGCCTGGACTGGCGGCGGCAGATATCGCTGAACGACGAATATGTGTAAGACGAATCGCCCTCCAGGGTACGGAAGGCGGTATGTTTGGCGTATTTTACTGTTGTGTAGTGAAATACATCGGCAAGTGAATCAAAGTTATGTCTCATCAGTGAGTAATGTATTTCTCGGGGTGCTTACCCGTCAGGTGCATTTGTTCGTACAACTCCTGGATGCGCTTCATGTCGGCGCGGGGGTCGTCGGTGAGTTCTACCTTCTGTCCACGGCCGATGCGTTTGGTCCCCCAGTCAAAATAGCCCATGTACACCGGCACGTTGGCAGTCCGGGCAATGAAATGGAAGCCGGTCTTCCAGTTCTTGACGGGCTTGCGGGTACCTTCAGGGGCGATTGCCAAATGGAAGCGCCCGGGAGCCTCCATCTGCTCGACTACGCTGCGGAGCATATTGGTGGGGCTGCTGCGGTCGACGGGAATGCCGCCCATGGCCTTCAGTATCCAGCCCAGCGGGGGAAAGAAAAGCTCTTTCTTTACCATACACTTAGCCTTCTCGCCACGGGAGCGGTAGTAGAGGTAAGATACAAGGAAGTCCCAGATACTTGTATGAGGGACGCCCAGAAGTATGCATTTGTCTTCAGGAGCGGGGCCGTCCACAATGGTCCAACCCATGACCTTGCAGAGCACGAATTCGCAGAATTTTTCCCAACCAGTCATTGTTGCTAAGTTATAAATAACTTGCAAATATAACAATTTATATGGAAAGAAGGAACTTGGGAATGAGGCTGGAACGGCGGAAAACAGGACGCGAGCAAGGCTCAACTCCCTTCTCGGGGCGCAACGGGGCGGAAGGCACCTGGATGCGCGCCCATATGCCCATAGAACGCAGGTTCCTTACGAATACCCTTTCAAAATCATCCTCGGCTATTTTGCGTGAGAAGTCGAGGTTAAGTGTGCCGCCGTAGCTTACGCAGGCGCACGAGCCGGAACGGCGGCGTGTGCGACCGAGGATGAAATGAATGTCCCTGACCCTCTCTCTCATAGCTGCAGGAAGCTCGATATTGCCCATGTTGGAGAAAGTGTAAGTTGCATACTTGTCACCTTTCAGATGGTTGATGATGTTGATTATGGGCTTCTTGAGGAAGAGAGGTACGCAGCGGATGGCCAGATTGTCCTCCAGAGCCACATTGGCCGCAATACGGCGCGTCAGCTGCGAGGGCTGGGTGTAAAGGCGCTTCTGGTACTTGATCTCCTTGACGGCATCTTCGAGGCTGTAGTCGCCATTGGTCACATCGAGTCCAAGATAAACGTATGAAGAATAATTGCGAAGAGTCTTGCTTTGGAAGATGGGGCGGAGATTGACGGGGACTTCCATCCTCAGGTGGGAGCTCTTGTGTCTTGACGGATCGGCGCGGCGGACCTCCTGCAGGGAGTAGAGCATCAAAGCCGAAACAAGTTCGGTTATGGTACAATCCATTTCGCGAGCTTTATCCGAAAGGTCGCTGACACTTACCGAAACGCCAAGTGAATTAAGAACTTCGGGGCCTTCTTCCGTGCCCTTTATGTGATATGCTTTCTTCTCGTTGTCAAGGGCACCCTTGGTACCGGAAAACCGGTCGAAGCCGTCTTCCATTTCTTCTTCACAGGGAGCTTCCGCAGGATTGAAAACCCATTTGCCATAGTCGATCTGCACTCCGTCGGCAAGCTTGAGGTACTCGGCTACGACACTCAGAAGGAAGGTCATGGCGCCGGTTCCGTCGGTGAGGGCGTGGAAGACATCCAGGTCGATACGCTCGCCGCAGCAAGAGAGTTTAAACATATAGCCGCCGTTCTTTCTGATGTTGAACGGTTTAAGTTCAGAATAGGAACCGACTGCGGGATCGTTCTCGAGTTTCTGGAGGAACCACCAGAACAGGCCGTTCTTCACGCTGTACCGGAAACTGGGGAAACGGGGCATGGTGTTTTTGAGGGCAGAGGAGAGAATCTCCCTGTCAACCTTTGAATCTAGGGTAACCGACATGCGGTAAACGACCGCATATTTATGTGTCTTGCAAGAGGGATATATGATGGCCGAATTCTCGAGCCGTGTGCAATCAGGCAGTGTCATGTTCGCAGTATTTTCTGTTTGGCAATGCAAAAGTACGCACGCCTTGCGAGAGCGGGAAGAAAGTGCCACCAAAGACTTGTTTTTGTGATAAAAGCACGTAAATTGTGACAAAACACCTGAAAAATTGTGACGAAAAAAGAATTGTATTATCTTTGTCACAGCTAAAATTGTGACGAAATGAGTTATTATCCTAAATCACTCGTACGGTTTTTCCCGATTTACGTGTTCGCCTTGGCCATTCCGGTCTTCTTTCTGATAAGCGTACTGCTCTATGAACCCAAAGGACTGTGCGAACTCATGCGCGCAGGAGAAGGCCTCTCCATGATCAGCAACGTTTACACGTTCAACATCATCATCACCTTTACCATACTGCTTGCCGCCATGTCACTCAGCCGGGTGCTGCTCTGGCTGCTGCGGAAAGCGCTGGCAATGGATATGTACAAGTATTGCATATGGTGCATGGGAGAGATTGTTGTTTGCGGCGCATTCGTATCTCTCTACCTCGTGCTGATGGCTAGGGGCGATGGCGGGTGGTTCGGCTGGCTGGGACGCAGCATAGTGTCAATAGGTTCGATATCCATCTTCCCTTACCTGATTCTTACCCTGTTCATCTGCGCCAGGGAGAAGGCCACAGCACACGACGCTTCGGCCGACGCAAGGCTGAAGTTCTACGACAACCGCCACCAGCTCAAATTCATAACCGAAGCATCTTCCGTGCTTTACATCGAGTCTAACGAGAATTACATAATCGTGCATTACCTGGAGAACGCCATCGAGAAGCGTTTCCAAATACGCACCTCAATGAAAAACATAGAGCCGCTTTGCGAGCAGGCAGGCTTCGCGAGGGCGCATCGCTGCTATATCGTCAACCCGTTGCATGTCAAGAGTATACGCAAGGGCGTCGGCGGGCTCAACTTTGCCGATCTGGGTACCGGCGAGGACGGGATCCCCATCTCCAAGAAGTATTACGACGGCATCGCAGCCATGCTATAATTTGATAATTACTTATTATTTCGTAGATTTGCGAACTTTTTAACACTAAAACACACTTAGTATTTAATAGAATGAAAAAACTTATCATCACAGCAATTGCAATCCTTGCAAGCTGCGCTACCCTTACCCTTTCTGCCCAAGAGCAGGAGAAAGAGAAAGAAATGAAGACCGGCTGGAGTTTCGGCATTCTGCCTACCGCCACTTTCTCTGCCGATAACGGATTCCAGGCCGGTGCCTTCGGAGACGTTTACTACTACGGAGACGGAAGCACCTATCCCGATCCCCTCCACAAGATAAGCTGGGAAGCTTCCTATTTCACAAAGAGCCACCGTATGCGTCTCTATCTGGCATACGACTCCAAATACCTCATCCCCGGCATGCGTATCAACGCATCCATAACTTACATGAACGATCCTCTGTACAGTTTCTGGGGCTTCAACGGACCTGCCGCATTCGATTCCGGCACCCCTCAGAGTTTCACCTCTGTAAACTATGCACTCTGGGGCAACAGGGCCCTGACTCCCAACATCAATTATTTCGGCATGAGCCGCCAGATGCTCAGGGGTCTTGCAAACGTCCAGGGACGCATTACCAACAACCTCAACTGGGCTGCCGGACTTAACTTCTGGAAGTGGAACCTTGGCGACATGAGGGATAACAGCGAGGTCAAATACGACAACGACATTACCCTGTACAACTACTATAAGAGCATCGGCGCCATCAAGGCCGACGAAGCCAACGGCGGTATGGCCCTCGAGGTTAACGCCGGTCTGGTTTACGACACACGCGACATCGAAGCAGCTCCCAACAGGGGAATCTGGGCCGAGGCATACCTCAACGGAAACGTTCTCGATCACCGCTACCTGAAAGCCTGTGTATATTTCCGTCACTACATCGACATCCCCATCCACATTCCCGCAGGCGACCCCGTGTTTGCATACCGTCTTGCATGGCAGCAGACCATTGCCGGAGAGACCCCCTTCTACATGATCCAGAACAATCCTCTGCTCGTCCAGCGCAATATGATTTCCGAGGGCTTCGGTTCTTCCAACACCATCCGCGGTCTGCGTGAAAACAGGGTCCTGGCAGAAGGTATGGCATGGGCAAACACTGAACTGCGCGTTAAGCTTGTCAACTTCAAGCTCTTGAACCAATACTTCTACGTTGCAGTGAACCCGTTCTTCGACGCCGGAATCATTACCAAAGCCTATCGTGACGATATTCTTACATCCATCGCACACGACGCCAAACTCCAAGGCATCGCCGGATACAGCGGCACCGACGAGGTTTACGACCCTTCCAGGATCAAAGATCTCATCTACAGCGCCGGTATAGGCCTCAAGCTCGCCATGAACCAGAACTTCATCATCTCCGCCGAGCTTGCAAAGTGCTTCACTCCCGGTCTTGACGCCGGTCTGTGGATCGGTATCGGTATCAACTATCAGTTCTAAACCGACAGACAGAACATAAAAAGAGTCACGGCCGCAGGGTCGTGACTCTTTTTATGTATCAGTTTATGCTACAGGGTCTTTGCCTTGGCAAGGAAATCGCGCACGCGCTGCGTGTATTCCTGAGGCGCCTTGGCATAAGAATTGGCGTGTACAGCTCCGGGGACAACCCAGATCTCTTTGTATCCGTTAACCTTTGCATCGTAGTTCTTATAGACGTTGTCGGTGGGCACGAAGTCGTCGGCATCGCCGTGGATGAACAGCATAGGCTTCTCGCACTTGGCAAGCTGCTTAACTGAAGATGCCTCCCAGAAGCCCCAGCCATACTTTTTCTTGGTAACAAGGCTTGCGCTTTGGAGCACATCCGGTGGAATGAACTTAAAGCTCTGCTTGCGGTTATTGTTGAACTGTGTGACGACGGAAGAATATCCGCAATCTTCAACAAAGGCGCGCACATAGTCGGGAAGTTCGTCGCCGCTTGTCATCATAACAGTAGCACCGCCCATCGAGACTCCGTGCAGGACCATAAAGTTGTCGTTGAAAATATTGTGCGCCACTTCGATCCACTTCTCCACGTCAAAGCGGTCGTACCAGCCCATCTGGATGTGGTCGCCCTCGGAATAGCCGTGGTACTGGAGATCGGGGAACAGCACGTTGTAATTCAACTCGTCGCGGTACATACGTACCAGGTACAGGAATACGAAATGGTTGTCGCCGTAGCCGTGGACCACGATGGCGGTTCCCTGCGCATTTGCAGGATCCTTGGCAGGAACATAGCAAGCATGGACCTTGAAGTCACGGTAACCCACGATGGTGGTGTCTTTGAGAATGTTCTGGTCTTTGAGGGAATCGTACCAAGCCGTGCTGCCGGGGCAGAGAGAGTCGGCCTTATGGCGGGTACGCTCAATGTCGGCAAGGCCATGAGGCTCGGGAGTAAGGGCATAACGGGACATGAACTTTCCAGCCAGGCACCCGCTAACCGTAAACGCCGCAAACGCGATGACGGCCAATTTAAGAATTCGAGTCATAATGAATGTGTTATCAATTATTTAGAATATGAATAATAATGAACTGGTATAATTTCGTATAGCGAGGCCCCGACTTTGGAGCCGGCATAGAAGGTCACATAGTAACGCCCGGCAGCATAGAACATCGACTCCGACTCTATGGTCAGGGGGACTGTAAGGGTAGTGACAAATTTTCCCGCCCAATCGTAAACTACAAGCACATTATCTTTCGAGCCGCTCATAGGGAAATAGACATAGCTGTCGTCGCTTCCCATACCCTGAGCAGTATATCCCGTAGAGTCGGTCCGCTTGGTATTCAAAGTCACCTTGAAGTTACCGTCAGCCACATAGAAGGTCGATCCCCCCTGGCTTATTGCGTAGGAGCTGCGGGACGCATTGTAGGTTATGGCGCCGCTGCCCACCGGTATGGTGATATTGGGCTTGACTTCGAGGGTAGCGGCATCAAGAGGCGTAAGGATCCTGCCCTCACTGTGCCCGTGGGCCACTATAACCTGGTTCCGGGCAAAATCGAAGGTCATATCGTTGCAATGGCCTGCGTTGAATACCGCCGATTCACCCGCCAGATCCTTTGTCTTGATGCTGTACTTGTACACCTTGGCCCTGGTGTCGTCGGAGCTGCGCATCGAAATGTAAAAATACTTGTCATCTCCGGCAGCACCCTGCGCCACATAAATCCCGTCTTTGGGAGGGCAGTTAAGTATGTGCACAGGATTGAGGGTAAAGTCGTATTTCTGGCGGATCAGACGCGCTATCATCTGAGGATCGTCCGTAGCCTGCTTGACTTCGAAATCCTTGGGGACAAACAAATCCTTTCCATCAAGGCACTCCTCGCGCAATTTCTTTACTGCCGCCCTAAGGCCGAAAGCGGTCCAGGTGGCGTCGGTGCCCATAATCACCAGCCTTGACCCGACCACACGGGCGCTGTAGCCGAAGGTACCGGCAAAGTCTTTTGCCACCTCGGCACATTCGGGACGGTCGCACTCACCGATAATTATCTCATAATCAGACACGTCAGCATTGTCACGCACTAGCGGGACCTGCACCCCGCAGCAGTCGGCGAGGAAGGCGGCAAAGCCCTCGGCATTGGGTTTAGCCGAAGAATAAACTATCTGGAAAGACGACTCGCCAGCGTTTGAAACGATGAGCCCGTCATCGGTAACCACTTGAGGCCCGACGGGCTCTTCGGGATGGCTACAGGCGGCAAAAACCACGCAGGCAGCAACAAACGCTCCGAGGTATCGCATCACTTACTGGAGTTTAGTATACGCCACCTTGCCCACAAGCGTAGTGGGAAGCGAATCACGAACTTCAATCATATAAGGCATGGCATATTTGGCAATATGCTTGCGGCAGTGAGCCATAATGCTCTCGATGGTTTCGGGAGTGTTGGCCCAGCCGTCGGAAAGCACCACGAATGCCTTCACCTTCTGCATCTTGTAAGGATCGGGAACGCCGATCACACAGCTGCGGCGCACGGCCGGGTGCCCCTCCAGTATATTCTCCAGCTGCGAGGGATAGACATTGTAGCCACTGGTCACAATCATACGCTTGATCCTCTGGCGGAAATAGATGAAGCCCTCTGAATCCATGACGCCCAGATCGCCGGTATGAAGCCACACGTGGCCGTCGGAATGCTTGCGCAGCGTCTCGGCATTCTCCTCCTCGTGATTGATGTAACCCAGCATCATCGAAGGGCCTGTAAGGCAAATTTCGCCTTCTTGGTCGAACGGGAGTTCGTCGCAGGTGCCGGGCTTGCAGATCTTGAAGTAAGTATCGGGATAAGGAATACCTATGCTCCCCTCTTTCTCTTTGTCGTGCGGGGTGAGGCAGCAGGCGGTAACGCACTCGGTGGTACCGTAACCCTCACGTACACGCACGGATGCATTGTGTGCGGCAAGGAAAGTGTCGAACTTCTTCTTGAGCTCGATGCTCAGCGAATCGCCGCCGGAGAAAACGCCCTTGAGGCACGAAAGGTCGGCGCCGTCAAGATATTTGTTGCGCGAGATCGCCTCGAAGAGAGTAGGCACGCCGGCGATAAAATTGGGGCGGGTTTTCTTGATAAGCTTAGCGTAACTCTTGACATTGAAACGGGGGACCAATATGGCCGTACCGCCGGAGAACAGCATGGTGTGGATGCAGACGCCGAGCCCGAAGCCGTGGAAAACCGGCATTGCTGCAAGCATGCGAGCGTGACGCACTTCCTCCTGGGCCATCTCGGCCGTCTGGCAGGCCAGGGCGTTGAAATTAAGGTCGGAGAGCATAATGCCCTTGGTAACTCCGGTCGTACCGCCCGAGAAGAGCACCACTGCCTCGGAAAGGAAATCTTTCTTGCATTGATATTCACCCTTGTAGTTTTCGCCCATCTTCATAAGGCTCTTCCAACTGAGCACCGACTCCCCTTCGACGAGCTTGGGGAACTTGCTCTCGGTGAAAGTCTTCTGGAGGAACGACAGAGGGAACGGAAGTTCCTCCGACACGTGGGCAATAATCAGCTTGCCTATATGGCGATGTACATTGACTTCGAGGAATTTGGCGTAAAACTGGTCGAGGGTTACCGCCACGTCGCAGGATGCCTCGTTCAGGTAGAAGACCAGCTCGCCGACCGCCGAAAGAGGATGCACCATAGAAGGCACCGCGCCAATCAGATTGAGCCCGTAAAGGCAGTATATGGCCTGAGGAACGTTGGGCAGGCAAACAAGCACACGCTGCCCGGGACGGACGCCCAGGGCGTAGAAAGCCTTGGCGGCCAAATGAATATTGGCGGCAAGTGCGCTGTAAGGAATCTTACGCCCCATGAAGCTCAGGGCGGTGAACTCGGGATCGGCTTTTGCGGTGTCCAGCACCGCCTCTGCCATGGTCTTAGGGGGATAATCCAGATTGGGTTTTACAGAACCGTAGCTCTCAATCCACGGAGCAGGTATATTGGAATAATCGAATTTCATGTTGTTAATCTATCTCAATAGGGGTCGCGGCGGGCTCGTCAAGGAGCTCGGGATGGGCAAACATGTGCCTCAGCAACTTAAGGGTTTTGGCAAAATAGTATCCGTCAGCAATGCGCTCGTCGATGGTCATGCCCAGCTTGATGGTGTTGCGCAGCTCATAGGTACCGTCCTCATTGAAGAAGGGGCGGAGTTTCTTCTCGCTGATAACCACAAAGATCGAATTTGTCCCCCAGTCAAACAGGTGATGATAGTCGGCGTTCATCTTGATACTGCCCAGATTGGTCACGAAAACGCTGGAATAGCTGGGGTCGTCTTTGGCCAGACCCTTGGGATACCAGCCGTGATACTCAAGCCAGTTTAGCACCTTTGCCAGCAGGCGGAATATCGGCCGCGGCAGATTCTGGACGACATTCAGGGTATTGGTTATGCCCTCGGTCTTATCCTCCACCCTAACTTTTTGGACGTAACCGCGCACATAATCGTGAACTTGGTCCACGGGTGAAGGGCCCTCGCGGTCGAGCTCGAATTTGGCCTCGGCCTCTTCGGCTTTGTCGTTGAACTGGCGCTTTACCACAAATGAAATCTGGATTTTCTTGCGCTCGTAGTAGCGGTGGCCGGCAATGAAATAGTTCATCTTGGGCCTGAGCAGCACCGCCTTGGCAAGCGCGGCCGTGATGAAATGGAACCAAGTGTATTTAAAATCGGGATTGTCGGCATTCTTTTTGGCGAGGAACTTATCGACTTCTGTAAGGTCGACTACCTCGCTCATGACGGCCTCGTTTTTGGTGCGCGGTCCGAACAAGTAAGGCATCATTACGTGAAGCGAATCCAGGCCGGAGATGTACCAGCCGTCGTAACGGTCGCGACGATGTTTTTTTCGCGGTTCTGTGGTCTGCATAGGTTTAGCGTATTAATAGACTACAAAGGTAATAAAATCCTGGGAAATACTATCGGCTGCCGCCGCCGAAGCCGCCGCCGGAGAAGCCGCCACCTCCGCCGAAGGAGGAATGGCCGCCGAAACCGCCCGAACTGCCGGACCTCGATGAAGCCTCTTGGCTAAGCTTTTCCGAATAGGCGCTGCGATATGCCCTGGAGGTCATAGTGCTCCAGTTATTAAGCACGGTGCTCATGGTAGCAGAGTCAAGGCCATAAAGCTTGCTGAAGTCGTCGAACTCGGTGGGATAGAGTTTGGCAAATGCCTTGGCCACCTTGTCGGCAATGCCGAAGAACTGGGCGAACTCAAGATACTGTCCCCAGAGGCCCACCTCGGGCACATTCCTTTCGGATGATATAGTGAAATCGTTAAGGAAGTTCTTGAACTGCAACAATTTAGCGCCCTCTTCCACCTTATTGCCCTTGAAGGAACCGTACTTGGACCGGCCCTCGCTTACCACCGAATCGGGCCAGCCGGCAAGAGACTTGTAGTTTTTCTTCGCCCAAGAGTCGAACTCCCCTTTCTCGAGTATCCGGTTGTCTCCACAGGCCTTGAAGGCTTTCTTGTAAAGACTCTTTTCGCATCCGCTGTCAAAGTCGGGTTCTTCGGGCTGGAACTGCAGGTCGTAGTGTCCGTCCCCGGCAGGAACCGGCGTCACGTATCCCTGGCGTATCCACCTCAGGAAGAACGCGCCAATGGCCCTTTCGGGGTGGCCATTTTTAAATGTCAGGCGGCTTCCTTCCTTAAGCAAATAAGCAGCTATCGGAATGCTTCCGCCGAACGGCGCCTCCCGCGACCAGCCCTTGACGCTTGTAGCGCCGAAGAACTTCGGCGACCACTGTTTGCCTACCGCCTTCAGCACCATGTCTTTGAATAACAAAAACAGGAACACCAGCCCCGTACCCAGCGCCACCAGAATCATGAGCAACTGGAAAAATATATCGATGAGGTCGTCGATGCTGAATTTGCTCAGGAAGCCCCCTTTCTGTTTTTTGTAACTGCTACCCTTGAATGCTTCCTTCTGCATCTTCTCAAAGGACATATCCCTCACGTTGTGAGCCGCGAACATTCCCTTTTCGAAGCGCATCATCGCTATGAGCTTGCCGTCGGAGGGCATTGGCCTGTCGGTTTCGAAGAAAATGGTGCCGTCGTCACGCAACACCGATTCGCCCTCGCAGCCGAAGAACCAGAAGCGTGTTGAATCGGCCGAAAAAGGCTCTCCCGACAAGCGCTCAAATGTTATGGAAGCATGCTGGGGCGGCGCCACCAGGCCAGGGTTGACGAACATGAAATTAAAAGCATCGTAGTCGTTGAGCGACTGTACCAGCCCGAGCACCACAAAGCCCGCCGTCCACTTATGCGGACCGTAAGAGCCCTGGCCCCAGCAAAGCTCAACCCCGTCCTTGCCCTTGTCGATTATACCGCTCTTGAACGCCTTCTCTTCCAGGCTGCGCTGGGTATTCCAAGCCCGTCCCTCATCTTCGAACTCCCGTCCGTCCTCGCTGACCGTAAGCCCACGGACGGAACTGCCGTTCAGATTGCCTATGGGAATATACCATTCGGTACCGCTTACAACACTCACATCCCACTGCTGCTTGACATAAGCATCCCCTTTGTCGTCGATATAAACATTAATATCGACAGAGTGTATCCACTGTGCCGGCAGGATCTGCGAGAGAAACAGGAAAAAGATGAAAAGTAACGACTTACGCATATCTGTTTCAGTTTTTGACAACGCACCTTACGCTCAAGGCCCTGCGGAACTGCGCCTCGCTCAGCGGGCTCTCAAGGCGTACCGTACGGCTCTCCCCGGGGAGAAGGTCGAAATAATTGTCCGAGAAATTGCGGGCGGTGCAGGTTCCGGCAAGAGCCTTGCCGGCGCTGTCGGCCTCCAGCATTCCGCCGCTGACGTTAAGAAACACGCCCTTTGCAAACACATCCGAACTAACACTCACATCAAACCCTCCGGGGCATTCTTTTACGCTCCAGCGCAGCGAGGGTAAAGGAAGTCGGGCCTCTTTAACGGAGGTCAAAAGCCGATGGTTCCTATAGATTGCGCCCTTCGAATCAACGAACTCCATCTGCACGAACAAGTCGGCGGGAGCCTGCGGAAGAGCGTCCAGAGCCATATTCCAAAGGCATTCTGACCCGTTGGGTGCAACACTTGCTTTAACGCTCTCACTCTTGTACACGGTGCCTCCGAAATCCTCCACCCGCACGGTGAGCCTGCCCTCCAGCTTTTTGAGCCTGTCCGACACCAGCCATACTTCCAGCTTCCCGTCCTTAATGACAGCCGAAGGCAGAACGTCCCTGAACGCCTCGCGCATATAATAGTGCAAGGGTTTCCAGGTGCCGTACCAGTCGCGGCTCGACCACGAGGCCACGGGCCAGCAGTCGTTGATCTGCCATACCAGGCTCCCCCAGCACAAAGGTTTGTCCCTGCGGTGCGACTCGATGGCCCGGCGTATGATATCACCTTGCGCAATCTGGCTGAGATAGATGCTCTCGCTGAAGTCCGATGGAGTGGTGTATTCGTCGGCTAGCTTGTTCATAATGCGCTGGTTGGCAACGGTTCCTCCCCTCTGATGGAACATTATCACCTCGCTCCCCGCATCGAGCCCGCAAGTATCGGGAGCGAACTGTGCGAGGGTCTCGATACCGGCAAACGACTGGAAGCCGTACTCGCTGTAGAAGCGGCTGTGATGCTCCTCGAAAGCAGTACTGGGGATGCGCTGCGCCCAGGGAGTCCAATAATGGAAATCCGCCTGCAGAGGGTCCAAATTGCGTCCGTCTTCGGGGCTCCACGGCGATGTGGGCGTATAGCTCACGCCGCAGCACAGGCTGTCCACTACTGCCGGAAGATCGTGATAGTACTGCTGCCGGTACTGAGCCACGGCAGTATCGTCAAACGGCCTTCCGGTCCGGACGCCCCAGCCGTACCACATTTCGCTGCATTCGTTATTGCCGCACCACAGCGCTATGCAGGGGTGATTTCTCAGGCGGCGCACATTGTCGGCGGCCTCGTCCAGAACGCTCCGGCGGAACTCTCCCTCATAAGGATAGATGCTGCAGCTGAACATGAAGTCCTGCCAGATGAGCACTCCGGCCTCGTCGCAGAGCGAGTAGAAATAATCGTCTTCGTAAACGCCGCCTCCCCACACGCGCAGCATGTTCATGCCGGCGGCGGCAGCATCGCCCACGACCCGCTCGTACTCACGCTTGCCTACGCGGGGAAGGAAAATATCGTTTGGGATATAGTTGGCGCCTTTCATAAACACCGGCACCCCGTTGAGCAGGAAACGGAAACTGCATCCTTGAGCGTCACTCTTGCGCTCCAGCTCTATGCTGCGTATTCCCACCCGGTCGGTTCGGGAGTCCAGCACGGAGTTTCCGTCAAGCACCTTGGCGGTAAAAGCATATAGATACTGTTCGCCCAGTTCGCGTGTCCACCATAGCTTGGGCTTACGAATGGCAAAAGGCACGAAGACGCGGTTAGCCCCCTTCTTGAGGGCGGTTTTGAGCACCTGCGGCTTAAGGCCTTCGGCGCTGACGAGCACCGACGCGGAAGGGACATCGGCATCGGAGACAATGTCCAGCTCGACACTCAGCTGAGCCTTCTTGGCGCTTACACTTTGCTGGCGGTAGTAAACATCTTCGATACGGACTGTGCTCCAGCCCTCGAGGCGCACCGGGCGCCAGATGCCGGAGGTCACGATGCGCGGGCCCCAGTCCCAGCCGTAATGATATCCCGCCTTGCGTGCAAATATGCTTATCTTGCGGTCAAGGAGCCCGCCGTTGAAACTTTGGTCGTTGCCCGGGTCGTAATGCTCCGGATAGGCCTCCCACTTGGGCATATCCACCTTCACGGGCGAGTGGAACAGCACTTCCAGCACGTTGCCGCGCGGCTTGAGCAAGCTCTCCACTCCCACTCTCCAGCGCCGGAACATATTGTCGGCGCTGAGCACTTTCTCTCCGTTCAGCTTAACTTCGGCGTAGGTATCCAGGCCCTCGAAGCACAAGTCTATGTGACCGCACTCCAGAAGTGACTCATCCACATCGAAACTGCGCATGTACAGCCAGTCTTCTTTATCCACCCACTGCACAGAGCGCTCACCGAAGCCGATATAGGGGTCTTCGATGACGCCGGCAGCCATAAGGTCGGTATGCACAGTGCCCGGCACCGTGGCGGGATAGAAATTGAACCCGCGGGCCTGACGCATCTCCCACCGCCCGTCCAGCGGCTGCACGGAAGGAGAAGCGAGTGCGAGCGTACAGCAAAGCACCGCCAGGCACGTCAGCAGCGTGCGCCTCATTGGCCGAAGTTCATTATGGCGTCAACGGCCTCGTCCTGGCTGTCGGTGATGGTAAGCAGCAGATCTTTATAACGCCCGTTAGCAAGAAGGGCCTCGAGCAGGGGGTAAACGGGAACTTCGCGGTTGAAGAAATCGACGCCAAGGAACACCATCGGGCTCGACAGGCCCACGGTTTTATAGTGGTTCTGGGCTGCATCCTGGAAGATCTCCTGAAGGGTGCCGGCCGAGCCGGGAGTATAGATTATACCGCCCTTGGCAATGGTAAGGAGTATATCTTCCCGCATGCTGTTCTGGAAATACTTGGCTATGTCGGTGGCAAACGGCGTGGCGGGCTCGTGGCCGTAGAACCAGGTGGGAATACCCAGACTGCGGAAACGGTTCTGCGGGAAGCGAGCACGCACTTCGAAAGCCGTGCGCAGCCAACCCGGATCGCGGAAAGTGGGTGCGACCTGCAACATTGCGAGCGCCTCTTCGAATTCTTCGGGCGTGCGCCCCGCCATCCAGGCTCCCAGATGAGTTGCTTCCATGGCGCCGGGGCCGCCGCCGGAAGCCATCAGCTTGCCTTTTTCGGTAAGTGTCTTGCTGATGAGGGCCACCTTACGGTATTCGGCGTCGGTACGCTTGATAACGTGACCTCCCATGATAGCCACCACCTGCCTCTCGCCGTAACGGCTCAGGAAATCGCCCATAGCGTCTTCGATAGCCCTGTCGTGAAGGGTGCGGCCGAGGGTTTCCCGTATTTCGTTGCACTGCTTGCCCTTGTCGATGTAGTCGTTGTACACACGGGTGTCGAAGCAAGTGGCGAAGCTGTCTTCATGCTCGGGATCGTAGCCCTCGTAAAGCTCGGTTGCCGTGTAAAGCTTGCCCCGGAAAGTGCTGTAGGCCAGGCCAAGGCGCGGGAACACAAGGCAGGTGCTGCCGATCTGGCCTTCCATGGCGGCGGGAATGTCGCAGCCAAAGAAGAAACAATCGCAGAAGCGGTGTCCTGCGGCTATGTACTGCGGCACCTGGCTGAAATCGATATACTGAAAAACGTAGTGGGAAATGAATCCCGACTCATCGGGGCCTGGTAAGGCGGAGATACTCTCTACCTCCCTGTACGAATGGGAAGACATAGGCTAAACGGTTTGCAATTATGCAAATATACAAAAAACGCTGTTATTGGCAATGGTCCCGGGCGAAGGCCTCCATACGCTCCTCCAGAAGCGGGAACTGCCCGCCCTCGATGCGGCTTGAACAAACCCTCACTCCGTGCCGGCTGCTGCCCATCTTATCAAGGCTGACCGTGCTTACGCCGTAAGCGATAAGTTCATCCACTAACGTGGCGCTGTCCATTCCCGGATAACTGAGAGTAAAGAAGAATCCGTCCGCAATCGGGCCCCGCCCGTCAGACTCGTAGCTGATAGAGAAGCCGTTGCGCAGGAATATTTCTTTCATTCGGGCCGCACGGGTACTGTACCCGGAGATATCTTCCAGGAAATTGAGACTCCCCGCGCAGCTGCTGTCCATCATGGCGGCCAGGCCCCACTGCGTACTTGCAGTACAGCCCGAAGTTATCATATCAAGTATTCCGCCGGTGATGGTTAGCCCGAAGATTCCGGTACCGCCGTAACGGGCTGCAAGCGCAGGGAAAGTGCGGTTGTAAAGCTCCTCGCCCACGCACAGCACTCCTATCCGCTGTCCGGCGTATGAGAAAATCTTTGATGCCGACAGCAGAAGCATGTAATTGCCGGTATAGCGCGCAACGGTGGGAGGATAAGGCTCGCAGTACGGCACCCCGAAGCCGCCGCGGGTATCCATGCAGAAATATGCAAGGTCCTCAATAACAATGGTATCGCTCTCCCGGGCCACACGCGCAATTGCAGCCACTTCCTCCTCCGAAAGGCACATCCACGAGGGGTTGTTGGGATTGGAGTAAACAACGGCCGCATACTGCCCGCCGGAGAGTTCGCGCCTGAGTTCTTCTTCAAATCCCCCGGCTCTTAAATCGGCAGCCTCGACCCCTTTCCAGGGCAGTCCAAGGATAGCGAACTGCTGCTTGTTGGCCGAGAAGCTGGGCTCGAGCACAAGTATCTTGCTTCGCTCCGGACGGCACTGGCCGGCCGCCGCAAACGCACCGAAGGCCCCCAGCATCGACCCGGTGGTGGGAATATGGTACTTGGGAGCGAGCTCGATATCAAGAAAGGCCTTGACAAAGCGGGAAGAAGCCTCTTTAAGGACCGGCAGGCCGTCGGTGGGGGGATACTTCGACCCAACTCCGGCGTCGAGAGCCGCTTTTTCGGCCTCTATTCCAATCTTGTTGGGAGCGAATCCCGGGGAGCCCAGTTCCATATGTATGACGGGAATTCCCGTAGTGGTTTCAAGATATGAAGACAATTTGGCATTGTCCATAATGGTTGCCGCACCCGGGCTGATAACGTTGCACTGGCGGCACGCCTCGTTCATCACCTCTTGGCTGAATACTCTCATCGCTTTAGTTTTGAACAAATTTAAGAATAATTAGTTAATCTCCATCAGCCTCTTCTCGAACTCATCGTTCCCGCATACAGCGGCGTTGCGGAGCTTAACCCTGTAATTATAGACCGTAGAGGGCGATTTCTTGAGGAAACTGGCAATCTTGGACGACTCGCTCACGCCAAGGCGTATGAGCGCAAATATCCTCAGCTCGTTGTTCAGGCGTCCCTCTTTGAGATGCTGCCCTATGCGCTCATCTTCACGCAGGAGCGAGTTGAGCTGGTTCACGAAATCGGGAAATGCGGAAAGGAAGGTCTTGTCAAACTCCTCATACAGCAGCGCCCTTTCATTGTCGATGAAATCGTCCGACTTGAGAGCCTGGAGAATATCGTTTATGTCACGCGACTTAGCAGTCACTCTCAAACTCGAGCGGTATCTTTCAAGGCTGCTTATCTGAGAAGAAAACTGCGACAGATAGCGCCCCAGGCATATATCCTTAATTGCGTTTGCCTCCTTAAGCCGGTACACGCTATCTTCAAGGCTGGCGTTCATTGTGCGTATCTTGCGATGGTATTTACGCAGTATAAGCAAAATCAGTACTGCTACTGCCACAACAAGCAGCAGGATTATCACCGAGCCTTGGAGCACCGAAAGGTTTTTCTTCTCGATGGAGTTGTATTCATTGGTTATTTCCGGAAGTATGGCGGCGATTTCACTAAGGCAAAGGTTCTCATCGCTTTCGGTAGCCTCCTCGTAAGCAAGTGTAATGTAAGAATATGCCTTGGCGACCTGTCTTTTGCCCATCATAAGACGGGCAGTATTTACCAGCGCGCGGGGCGACTTGACAGGTATCAGCATATGGTAACGGGCGCTGGAAGCAAAGTATTCCAAAGCTTTATCAATGAGCCCTTGAGCTTCATAAGTCTTTGCTATCCAGTAGTGGAGGGAAGCCAGATCGTCAACCGATACATCATCGGCCGCCAGATAGGACTCGATCATGGTGCGCGCCTCCTCCGGCATGCCGTTTTCGATCATGATACCGGCATTGACGGTATAATAATCCTTTGTATCGTTACGCACGGAGTCACGCGTCAGGACCTGGTACTTGTGTTCCATAGCGTGATAGCTGTCTTTGAGCACCTTGTCTTTGGTGGTGAGGGCGAGTCCGTGATAGATCGAATGGAGGGTCTGATAGTAATCCGCCGACGAGCCGGAGGCAAACGCCGCGAGAGTATCGGCCATCTGCACTTCCTGAAGAGCTTCCCGGTACAGGCCCGAAATCAGATACCGCCGGGCCAGGCTGAGCTTGGCGTCATTGATGTAAGCCTGGTTGCCGCACAATGCTGCAAGAGTGTCTTTAAGATGGGCATAAGCGAATGCCGAATCGAGATTATACTTCAGATACTCGTCGAGAAGAGCATCACACAAGAGGAATTTCTCTTCGGAGTCCGATGCCGAAGAGAGCTTGTCACGCAGTTCTATCAGGCGTGATTCCTCCTGGAAAGCTATCTCATCGCTTCTGGCTATGGTTTTGTCCAGCTCGGCAATTTCGCGCTGCCATCCGGCCTGATTATCAGCCACATGAGAGCAGTTAGGCAAGAAGCACAAAGCGCCAAGCAGCAGAAGCGTAAAATGTGTTTTCATCTCGAGTGCTTTTATGTTTGCAAAGTTAAAAAAGTTCATAAAAATCCAAATTATTTATCTACTAAATTGCATTTCCCGCCATTTTTGCAATTCACTTATTGTTAGCGCTTTACAAAGCCCCCTCCAGCGCCTGCCATCTACTAATTTGCATTTTATTATTGTACACGCACGCGAGAATTCCTATTTTTCGGCAAACTAAGTTTAATCATTTCTTAACTATGCAACACAAAAAACTGTTCATTGTACTAGCTACTCTGCTGGGTATGGCGGTTTCTTTTGGCGCTTACGGCCAGAAGATTACGGTGCGTGGTACCGTGACCGACTCGGAGGGTCCCGTCATCGGGGCCGTCGTGAGTTCGTCGGGTGCCAATGCCGTTACCGACCTGGATGGTGCGTTCAGCATAAACGGACTGCGTGGTCTATTCAGGCAAAAACTATGTCGGCGGCCTCTTCGGCTATTCCAAGAAGGTAACCGTCACCAACTGCTACTCGTCCGGCAGCGTGCGCGGCGACCAGAGGGTCGGCGGCATTTGCGGCGGCCTCCTTGGTGAAGGTGATTCCATTTTCAACAGCTACTCCACCGCCGTTCTTGACGGCACCGGCGATTATTCCGCAACCCGTTCCGTGGGCGGTATTGTCGGACATGCAAACCTGGATAAGGGCGACGGCAACGAAACCCGCATGCCGGGTAACGTAGTCAAGGGCTGCATAGCCTGGCAGGACGCTATCAAGACACGTACCTACTTAGGCCCCGGGTTTGAAGGCAATGACTGGTACTCTTCCGGAGCTATCCTTGCCTTCGGCGCTACCCATAACACCTATGCCGACTGCTACCGCAAGGCAAGTCTTGATTTCCGCGATTATGCCGACCTCCTCACTCTGTACAGTCAGGAGAACAGTTCACCTGAAACACCGCTCGTAGTGAATGCAGTCGACGGAAACACGCATAACTACCCTTACCACGGCAAGGCTGCCGCTGCAGGTGCGACCCTTACCCAGGTGGCGCAAGGCCTCGGCTGGAGCACCGATGTATGGGACTTCAGCGGAGACGTTCCTACTCTGAAATAATAAACCATTGTTGGTTTCCTCTCTTTTCAAGCGTCGGTCTTTTACGGGCCGGCGCTTGATTCTATTAGCGTTTTTTATTACTTTTGAGCCCGCAATTAAATGGCTATGACAGATACTGAAAAAGCTTCAACCTACGACCATCTGGAGCAGATGACCACCGAAGAAATACTGCTGGGCATCAATGCGGAAGACGTTTCAGTGCCCCTGGCGGTGGGAGAATCCATACCTCAGATCAAAGAGCTTGTGGACGGGATTGTGGAAAGGATGAAACGCGGCGGGCGCGTGTTCTACATCGGCGCCGGCACAAGCGGGCGCCTGGGCGTAACGGACGCATCGGAGATTCCCCCCACTTATGGAGTCCACGACAAATTCATAGGTATCATAGCCGGCGGCGACAAGGCTATCCGCAACGCGGTAGAAGGCGCCGAGGACGACCTCGAGCAAGGCTGGAGGGATATACTGGCATTCAATCCCACTCCTGACGATACCGTAGTGGGCATTTCCGCATCGGGCGGAGCGCCCTACGTGGTAGGCGCCCTTGACAAAGCACGCCGCAGCGGACTTCTGACGGCCGTCATTTCCGCTAACAAAGGCTCACGCGCAGCTGCTGTTGCAGAAATCCCCATAGAGGCAGTGGTCGGCCCTGAGTTTGTAACCGGCAGCACCCGCATGAAGTCCGGCACCGCCGCCAAGCTGATCCTGAACATGATTTCCACGGCCGTGATGATACGCCTCGGTCACGTGAAGGGCAACCGCATGGTGGACATGCAGCTCACCAACTCCAAACTGGTTGACCGCGGCACACGCATGATCATGTACGAAACCGGCCTGGCCGATTACGACCAGGCACGGAATCTCTTGCTCGAATACGGTTCAGTCCGCTCGGCTATCGACAGCCTTAAGTAGCAGAAAACACTTCGATTTCTAAAGCGTCTTCAATCCGTGACAGCATCTCAAGGCTAAGGTTCTCACCGCCTTTGACGATGCGGGAAACGTATTGTTGGGAACATCCGAGCATCTCTGCGACTTTTGCTTGTGTCCATCTCTGCTCTTGCATCTTGTCCAGTATCTTCATAGCTATAGCCTGAGAGCGAATTAACCAGCTCCTGTTTGCTCGTCGCCATTCTGCCACCTCCCTCCAATGCGAAGGAGTGGGAGCTTCGTACCTTCTCAGCCGCTCTACTGCCGTTTCCATATTGATAAGTTTTATAATGTATTCTGATAATCAGAAAAGCTTTGTTTGTCAACAATTCCTTCTGCCAAAAGAAAGTTGCGCACTTTTTCCATTTTTAACAGCTCCTGCAATGTATGGCTTCTTTCTGCCATTGATGCCGTTAGTTTTATTGCTCCGCCTGTAATAATGAATACTCCCTTTTCTAATCGGATAGCATATAGCCTTAACCATGACGAATGCCTTCCTCTTGTCTTTAGTTTTGCCTTTTCTTTATCTAACAGCATAGCTGCTGTTTGATTATTATTCAATGGGCGGAATAATTGTTCTAGATCGGCGTCGGGGCTTAAGTCCAGAATCATACACTGAAGAATATCACTCTCCTCAATTGTATCATAAATAGCTTCATTTACATCGGTCACTTTGAAATATCGAGTCAGGTCATCTTTATTCTTGTAAAAGAACTCCCTCAACCATTCAACGTCATTCCACTGAGAGAATACAGTAAACAAAGCATTATCTGACTCCCCCTCATAACGAACCGACCATAGGCGTCCATCGTTTGTAACATCATCAAAAAGTAACATAGTTTAAGATTATTGATGCAAATATAATTAAAAAACCGGGTTTTACAACCAACAGTTGTAAAAGTGACAATTCTTTTCGCTAATATCTGCAATCGGTTCGGTCTGCCAAAGGATTCAAAAAAAAAGAAACCAGTATTTGCTATTTTTTTCGGAAAAAAATCCCTCGCTATCAAATTGCGAGCGAGGGATGAATAATCAGCATTTTTATTTGTAATCAAACTCAAAGAGTACCGGGTAGTGGTCCGAGAGGAACGGTACCCCGTAGTCTGTTCTGTCAACCCAGTATTTGACGGGACTGACAGCCTTGCCGCCATAGAAGATATGGTCAATAAGGCTGCAGGAATGGCCGAAACCGTTGAACGTGCCGGTATAGCGGTCCAGGCCCGGAGCATCAAACCTGGCGTAGTACATATTCTTCTCGAGCGGTGCAAGATGGCCCGATTCGGAGGTGGTGTTCAAGTCGCCGACAACTATCACCACACCCTTGGCGTTCTTGATATCATCCAATTTGCCGATGGCGCGCATCTGCTCCACCATCAGATCTGACGAATTGCCTATGGCGGTCAGGCTCCTGTGGTCGTAATGAGTGGAATAGAAGTACACAGGAGTTCCGTTGTGCTTTTTATCTTTAAGCACAGTGCACACCGTCACGCGGCGGCATGCCGCATGCCAGTCACCGTAGGTCTTGTCGTGGTTCAATTCGGGCCTGGTGTGGATATCCTTGTCGAGCCAGAAGAATTCTTTTTTCACCAGCTCGAAGCGGTCTTTGCGGTACAGGATGCCCACACCTTCGCAGTCGGCCTCGGCAACCGAAGCGCCTGTCTTGCTGTCGCGGCCCACATCGTAATAGCCGTAATCGTCGCCGAAGAAGGAGTAAAAGTCGGCCGACTGCGGCTTGCGCACCTCCTGAAGGCCGATGATATCGGGCTTGACGGTATCGATAAAGCGCTTCACAGCCTTGCGGCGTGCCGCCCAGGCGGCGCTGCTGCCGTCGGGATAGAGGTCCTTGCTGTTGGCATAGCGGATATTGAAACTGCAGACCGTCATAGCCGTGGAACTCTTGGGCAGGGGCGCGATAAACACCGATGTAGGGCCCATGCTCAGCTTGCCGCCGCTCAGGCTCACCTTTCCGTAAGACATCTCGGGAGCAATCTTACCTGCCTTCTTGAGGCCGAGAGAGGCAGGCAGGGTCACCGTCTGCTTTTTGCCTGTAGGATTGAGGGCTACAATCCATGTCTGCTCGCCGTTGCCGCGGGTGTACACCATAGGATAGGGATGCGCCTCGTCAAATACAGGCGCAAAGTCGCTGTCGGCCCAGAACGCAGGAGTTGACTTGCGAAGGGCTATGAGCCCTCGGGTCCAGTTAAGAAGCGACGAAGGGTCGTTCTCCTGACTCGCCACGGTAGGAGCCCCGGGGGCAGTGGGGTTCTTGGCTCCGGCCGCCTTCCAGGCAAGATAAGCGGGATAAGACGTAGCGGGAGTCCACTCCGGACAGACGGGGAAATACAGTTTTTCGGGCTCGCAGGTGCTGAAGCCGGCGTTGGCGCTGCCATCCCACTGCATGGGAGTACGGGCGCCGGCGCGCTCCTTGCCGTTATGGTTGGCACCCTCGACGTTGGGCAGGTCGGCCAGCGAACGCATGCCTATCTCGTCACCATAGTAAAGAATGGGCAGATTGGTGGTGAGTATCCACGAGAGCATTACACGCAGCTGGTCGGGGTCGTTACGGTCGCCTGTATTGAGGCGCAGGTGGTCATGATTGCCGGTGATGGAAGCAAAGTAACCCCAGTCTTTGGTCCAGGCCAGATTGTCGGTGTAACTGTCGAAATACTCCTTGAGGGCACCGGCGGCCGTCACATCGCGGTTGACTTTTTTCTCCGGCCAGGGATTGCCGTAAAGGTCGTGCGTAGAAGGCTGGCAGGCGTTCTTGGTAAAATATGCACCGCCGTTGGCCTGATGCTTGCGGTCGAAGTACATAAGGCGGTTGGTGGCCGAGGTGCTGTTCAGGTACATATCCACGTTGAATCCGGCCGCAAGGCAGTACTTGGGCTCCGACCACTCCGCCATAAGCACGTGACCCGGGAATTCCCTGTCCGACCAGGCGCGGATCTCGCGCCAGAGTTTGACTATCGCCTTCTTGTCGGGGTCGTTTTTGATCAGGCTCTTGGCCATGTCGACGCGGAAGCCGTCAACGCCTTTCCCGTACCAGAACGCTATTATATTCTTGAGTTCCTGCTTCACAGCCCTCGGGCCCGGATCGTCGACGCCCTGCTCCCAAGGGTGCGAAGGGTCAGGATTGGCATAGCCGAAGTTGAGTGCTGGCTGGCAGGCATAGAAATTCTTGTAGTAGTACTTGGCCCTGGGATAATCGCTCTTCATCCACTTGCCCCTGGTATTCTGCATGAAATTAGGGTCCTTGAGCATCTCTTCCAGATCCTCCCGGGCCTTATCGTCGGGCAAGCGGTCGCTCCAGATGAAGTAGTCGGAGTGGAGCAGGTTGGTATCTTCCGCACTTTCTTTGAACCAGGGGTGATCGATGGACGTATGCCCGGGAACCAGGTCAAGCAGCACTTTGATGCCGCGTTTGTGGGCCTCCTTTATGAGCTCCACGAGGTCGTTATTGGTACCGAAACGCGGATCAACCCTGTAGTAATCGGTGACATCGTAGCCGCCGTCTATCCAGCCGGAACAGAAAAGCGGATTGAACCAGATGGCCGTGACTCCCAGCTTCTGGATGTAGTCCAGCCTGGACGCAACTCCCCGGATATCTCCGATACCGTTGCCGTCAGAGTCTTGATAGGATGAGGGATAAATCTGGTAAATGACGGCGTTGTTGAGCCACCCGGGGCCCTTTTCCCACGTTTGCCTGAATGAGCCGGGCGCAGGCTGTGCGCTTGCAGATATGGCGCAGAGCAACGCTGCGGCCATAATAATCGACCTGATTTTCATAACTAGTGAAGTGTTATTAATGCATTTTCAAATATAATAATTCTGCACAAAATTTCCTATATTTGCCTTATGGGAAATCTCAGATTCGACGTTGTGCACGACGCTTTCAAAAAGAAGGCGGCCGAAGTGGACATTCCCGCGGGAAAGCCCTCCGACTTCTTTGGCTCGCAGGTGTTTAACCGGGCCAATATGGAAAAGTACCTTGACAGCCAGACTTACCAAAAGCTGGTGCTCTGCATGGACAAGGGCGCAACCCTTGACGGACCTACCGCCGACAAGGTGGCCGAGGGCATGAAAGCCTGGGCTCTTGACCACGGCGCGACCCACGTCACTCACTGGTTCCAGCCCCTCACCGAGGGCACGGCCGAGAAACACGATGCCATAGAGCAGTTCGACGGCTCGTCCCTGGTACAGCAGGAGCCTGACGCTTCGTCATTCCCCAACGGAGGCATACGCGCCACTTTCGAGGCCCGCGGCTATACTGCCTGGGATCCCACCTCGCCGGTGTTCATACAGGACGATACGCTCTGCATTCCGTCCGTTTTCATCGCCTACACCGGAGAGGCCCTGGACTACAAAACCCCTTTCAAAAAGGCTCTCAAGGCCGTAAACGACGCCGCAGTCCCCATCTGCAAGCTATTCGACCCCAACGTCAAACGGGTGTACTCCTACCTTGGGTGGGAGCAGGAATACTTCCTTGTAGATGAAGACCTGTTCGCCGCCAGGCCCGACCTGATGCTCACCGGCCGCACCCTTATGGGGCATTCGTCTTCCAAGAGCCAGCAGCTCGGAGACCATTACTTCGGCGCTATCCCCTCCCGCGTCACGGCATTCATGAAGGAGGTCGAGACCGAAGGGTACAAGCTGGGCATCCCCCTCAGGACACGCCATAACGAAGTGGCACCCAATCAGTTTGAGATGGCTCCCGTGTATGAGGAGGCCAACCTTGCCAACGACCACAACCAGATGCTGATGAATGTGATGACGCGCATAGCCCGCAAGCATGGATTCGTGGTCCTGTTCCACGAAAAGCCATTCGAAGGCATAAACGGCAGCGGCAAGCACAACAACTGGTCGCTGGGCACCGACACCGGCACCCAGCTGCTGGCGCCCGGCAAAGATGCCAACGGAAACCTGCAGTTCGTCACGTTCTTTGTCAACTCGCTGGCAGCGGTCCAGAAGCACAACGGCCTGCTCAAGGCCAGCATCGCCAGTGCCAACAACTCACACAGGCTCGGCGCCCACGAGGCCCCTCCTGCCATTGTATCGGCATTCCTGGGCAAGGCCATGACGGAGGTGCTGCGCAAACTTCTGGAATTGCCCTCCGATACGCCAATCGAGATTGCCGGCAAGAAAGGAAGGCACGTGGGGCTGGTGGAGATTCCCGAGATCTTTGTCGACAATACCGACCGCAACCGCACATCGCCTTTCGCGTTCACGGGTAACCGATTCGAATTCAGGGCCGTAGGGTCAAGCGCCAACTGCGCCGGAGCCCTTACGGTGCTCAACGCGGCCGTGGCGGAGCAGCTTACCCTCTTCAAGGCCCAGGTCGATAAGGCCCTCGATATGGGCAAGCCCCTCCAGATAGCCATTATGGACTGCCTCAAGCCTCTCATAGCCAAAGTGTTGGATACTATATGCTTTGAGGGCAACGGCTATAGCGAGGAGTGGAAAAAAGAAGCCGCTCGAAGAGGCCTTGACACGGAGTCCAGCGTACCCAAAATGTTCTGCAAATTCACGTCTGCCGAAGCGGTTGAACTGTTTACCAGCCAGGGCATCTGCGACCTTAAGGAACTTGAAGCGCGCAACGAAGTCAAGTGGCAGACTTATACTACCAAAGTCCTCATCGAGGCCAGGACCGCCGCTCGTATGGCTCTCAACCATATTCTTCCCGCCGGACTTGAATACCAGCGCAACTTGCTTGAGAACCTCGACCTCATGCGCCAGAACTTCCCCGACAAGTATAGGCAGATGGCATCGACTCAAATAGACCTCATCAAAGAATGCGGGGAGCTTATTACCGACATCAAGAGCCGCTCCGAAGAGCTTGACTCCGCACGCGAAAAGGCCGAAGCCCTTCAGGAAGCCTTCCCCAAGGCCCTTGCCGCCGAAAAGGCTGCCGAGAAGATTCGCTTCCTTCGCGAAAGCATCGACCGCCTCGAAGAACTCACCGACAACGCTCTCTGGCCTCTTCCCAAATACCGGGAGCTGTTGTTCATCAACTAGTTATATTATTTACCCTGGCAATGTCAAACAACATTATCAACATGGAACAGAACAAGGAATATTCTTACAAAGGCCTGGTAATCAACGGCTTTGTTGCACTTTTAATAGTAATCGCACTGTTTGCGCTCAGCATTTTCTGCCTTGTAAAATCGGAAGCGGGCGGCATTTTCGGGCTTTGCGGCGGACTCATCTTCCTGCTGGCCATCATACTCTGCTCGGGCTTCATCATGCAGGAGCCAAATGAAGCTAAGGCCCTTGTCTTCTTCGGCAAATACAAAGGCACCCTGAACAAGACCGGCTTCTACTGGGTGAATCCGTTCCTCAGCAAAAAGCGCGTAAGCCTGCGCGCACGCAACCTCAACCCCGAGCCCATCAAGGTCAACGACAAATCCGGCAACCCCGTACTCATAGGCATGGTGCTGGTGTGGAAGCTCCAGGACACGTACAAGGCCCTGTTCGAGATTGACAGCCAGTCACTTGCTACACCCGGGAGCAAGGGCGGCACAAGCGCCAGGGCCCTCTCCGAGGCTTTTGAGAACTTCGTGCGCGTGCAAAGCGACGCAGCTCTCAGGCAGGTTGCCGGCTGCTATGCATATGACAATGCCGACAACGCCGACGAACTGACCCTCCGCAGCAACGCCGACGAGATCAACGAGCAGCTTGTGAGCACCCTGAACGACCGCCTCTCAATGGCCGGCATCCACGTTGTGGAAGCACGCATCAACTATCTCGCCTACGCCCCTGAAATCGCAGCCGTAATGCTGCGCCGCCAGCAGGCCGACGCCATCATCGCGGCTCGCGAGAAGATAGTCGACGGAGCCGTGAGCATGGTAAAAATGGCCCTTGACAAACTCAAGGACCAAGGTGTTGTAGATCTGAACGAAGAGCGCAAGGCCGCAATGGTAAGCAACCTTCTGGTCGTGCTCTGCGGGGACGAACCCGCCCAGCCCGTAGTTAATTCAGGCTCGCTCTGATTAATCAATAATACTTGTAGAAGCCCTCTCCGGAACTCTTGCCGAGCTTACCCTCGTCAATCATCTTCTTGAAGACTTCTATCATGCCCTTGAAGTTGTAGGGCATCATCATCTTTTTCAGCAGCGGGCTGAACAGGCCGGGAACCTTCTGATACTGAAGGACGATGTTGTAAGCGGTGTTGATGCCCACCACATCGAATATCTCAAACGGCCCCCTGGGTGCGCCGGTGCCGTATTTCCATGCCTTGTCTATGCTCGCAGGGTCGCTGACGCCGTTCACGTACAGGTCAAGGCCCGACAGCAGGAAGGGAACCAACATCGAATTCAGCAGGTAACCGTTCTTCTCTTTGTTGACCGGCAGGGCAACCATGCGTATGTCGTTAGCAAAGGCCATAACAGCGTCAAACGCCTCCTTGGACGTCTGCGCCTGAGCCATTATCTCGGCGGTATTGTTCTTCCAAATGGCGTTGGCAAAGTGCAGAGACAGATACTTGTCGGGACGGCCCGTGCACTTGGCAAACGTCGACGGCAGAAGGGTCGAAGAGTTGGTGCAAAGAATAGTCTTGGAGGGCATAAGCGGAGCAAGTGCCTCATAAAAAGCAACTTTGTCCTTTACGTTTTCGGCCACCGATTCGACGATAATATCTGCATCGGCGGCAGCCTTGGCCATATCCAGTTCGAGTTTGAGACCCGAATAAGCCTTCTCGACCTGCTCGATGCATTTCTTGGCATCAAAGCTGTCGTGGTCGGCAATGCCGCGGCACCAATTCGATTCTCCCGCGGCAGAATCCATCAGCTCGATGGCTTCGAGGTAGGTCTTACGAAGATTGTCAATCTTGGGTTGGGTACGGCTGATGCTACCCTGGCTGCGGAGCCAGATAGTTACATCGAATCCACAATATGCAGCCTGGAATGCAATCTGGCTTCCAAGCACGCCGCCTCCGGCGATAACTACTTTTTTCATATGAGTAAATTGTTTCTAACTAACGGTTTGCAAATATAATTATTAAAACTCAAAACGGCAATCTGCAGACTTCATAAGCATTTTTTTGTATATTTGTATCCATAGTTGATCGCCTATGAACAGACGTAGCTTTCTGAAAGAATCTGCCATCGGCATAGCGGCGCTGGCGGCTGCAAGCTTGCTTGAACATCAAGCGGAAATGGCGCGACGAGCACTGGGAAGAAGACCTTCAAAAGGCATACGATGCCGGATGCCGGATGGCCGAAGAGATACTTCAGCGGCAAGATTAAGCTAATTAAAGCCCCTGATTGCCATTATGAAATATGCAACCATCATTAACGCGCCTATGGCTCTGATGATCATAGGCGCTTTCTTGTGGCCGCCTTTTCCTTTGTCGATAAAATACCATATAACGCCGGTCAGGTAAACGGAAAGCGCCACAATAATCAAGACTAAACTAACAATCTTCATTTTCTATATCGTTTTGCGGTGGTTCAGCATAGCCTCACAGCCTTTCAGGATATCCTGGAAGGCCTCTTCAAAGTCGCCGGTATACCAAGGGTCAGCCACATCACGGCCAATGCCGGCATATGACAACAACAAATGAATCTTGCCGTCAGGGTCTTCAGGAATGATGCGGCGGATAAGCCTCAAATTGGAAGAGTCCATGCATACTATCCTATCGAACCTTCCGTAATCGGCACGGCTGACCTGACGCGCACGTTTTGCCGGGTCGAACCATACACCGTGCTGGTTAAGGCAACGCTTTGCCGGCGGATAAACAGGATTGCCTATCTCCTCTGCCGAAACGGCTGCCGACTCTATAAAATACTGATCCTCAACACCCTTAGCCTTTACAAGAGCCTTAAAGATGAATTCAGCCATAGGGCTGCGGCATATATTTCCGTGGCAGACAAAAAGGATTCTCATATACTTATCTTTCCGCTGGTAAAAATAATAATAATTGCAAGGCCGGCAATAAAGAAGGCCCCGGAATTACCGGGGCCTCCATCAAGAAATGTGCGGGGAAAAACTAGAAGACCATGAAAGGACGGAATAACAACGAGGCGGCAATCTTAACATCCTCAGAGGGCCCGTTGGTTCCTACCTTATATGCATTTTGAATGTTGTCCGAAGAAGTATTGATTGTCCAATAATAATCGCTGCTGGTCTGGAAAATCTTTGTTCCGCTCAAGGCGGAGATACGCCAGTTGAGAACATCAATGACATCTGTGTTCATTTTACCATTTCCGTTCATCAGCATTCTGTAATTCCACACCGTAGGCGTAACCCAGGGACGCATCTTGTAAGACGCAACGCTTCCCGGCCATGCGCTCACGTCGTACTCGAATCCCGGATCAGGATAATTCCAGGTGCTATCCACAGGCCGAATAGTATAAAGGCTGCTCATGTGCCCGTTGTAGTATGCCCCAAGCACCGTAAGATCGAAGGCTCTATACGGATCGTCCCCTTGAACGTATTGAGAGTATTGAGTGGAACCAATACTGGTATTCCAGTGACTGCTGCTTTCAGGGCGATTCTTAAAGTCATCGGACCAGTCATCCGGATTTCTATTGTTAAGCGCAATTGCAAAACCGTGGAAATAACTGACGCTCAGGGTGAATTTGTAATTTCGCCCGACGTTGTATTCTATCGACGGCCTGCTTGATGACGTAATAGTGGCGCCTGGGAGATTCTTGTTTTTGTTGTAATAAGTCACAACGCCTACAGGCACAAAGGCAGAAGAACTCGGTGTGTAGTTGGCCTTTTCTTCATTACAGTAGAACTCCTTTACTCCTTGCAGCACCCCGCCGGATGCGGCAATCAGGACCCTGAGGCCGCCGTCCAGAATTTCGTATTTTGACGCAGACTTATTGTATGTTACAATATCGAACATCTTGGGTACGGTGAGCTCCAGATTGGTAGGCAGAAGCTGCTGGGTAACCGACTTATTGGAGGTTTGGTCAGCGACTTTGATTTTCACAAACTTACTCGTGTAAGCATAAACGGTACTGCCATTTACTGTGGGAGCCTGTACCTTGGCGGCAGTGTCGGTGTGCCTTGTCACGGTAAAGCCGCCCACGTTATCAGTTACGATAAATACGGCTTTCTGCCTTGCCGTAGAGGGAGAGATTTTTGCGTCCAGTATGACGTAAGTGCCCTCTTTTATCCAACCCTCATTGGCGTTGTCGAGGAAGCCGTTGTCCTGGCTGAGAGTAATGGATTGCACAGGATCCCAGGTCTTTATGGTGAGGTTTGTGTATACGGAAGGAGTGGTAGTGGAAGTAAACCTTACAACTGCAGTTTGGCCGGAGGCGATGCACTGCACGGCATAATCGCCCGAAAGCTGAATTCCGGATCCGGAGATAATGGATAGTTTCGCACCGCTGTCGGAAGTTGTAGAGCCGTCTGCATAATACACAGTATAATACAGGTTCCTGGACCCTCCCTTGCTCATATGATACACATCTTCATCAGCATCATAGCTGTAGTCTGTATTGTCCGGACGGCGCACCATCAATTCAATTCTCGTTGCCGGATTGGTAATGGTTACGCTGGCGGTAGATCTCTTGCCGTTGACAGTGGTAGCAAATATAACGGCCGTGCCTGCGGATTTGGCGGTGACAACGCCGGAACTGCTTACCGAGGCGACGGAAGAGCTTGAAGATGTCCAGGTGACGGTTTTGTTTGTAGCGTTGGAAGGTGTAACGGTAGCGGTAAGCGTTGCAGTCTCGCCCACAGCAAGGTTGAGGGTGTTAGGAGTAATAGTTACTCCGGTAGGCAGAATCTCGCTTGCGGCGACAGTTACATTGCAGGTAGCGGTTTTCCCGTTGCTGGTGGTAGCAGTTATGACCGCGCTTCCTGCCGCTACGGCTACGACTTTGCCTTCACTGTCCACGGTAGCGACACTTTCAGCGCTGGAACTCCAGGTGACGGTTTTATTTGTAGCGTTGGAAGGAGTAACGGTGGCGGTAAGGGTGGCGGATTCACCTACGGTAAGGTCAAGGGAAGTGGGTGAAACCGTAACTCCGGTAGGAGCTACAGTCTGGGTGAAGTCAATTGTCATTGCCGCCAAAGTTCCCGGCCGGAAGTTTTTCCCGGAGGGAACCAGTATGGTTTTGCTGACCGATCCCGCAAGGCCTTTGAGGGTAATAGAGAGACTCTTGCCGCTCACTTTGGCGGGAAGGCAGCCGATAAAGCATATACCTGACGTAGAGAGGACGGACGCTTTTACCGAGTTGGAAGTGGTAACAGGAGTCATTGTCCCATCAGTGAAATTATAATCAACCGTGCCGGAAAGGGGAACTGTAGAAGGTGCCTTCACTTCGCAAACAATGTTCCGTCCTATCGAGGTGGGTATATTCTTGAACCTTAATGCTATATATGCAGTTAAGTGCGAGGGGTGGAACGTCACCTTAACAGGTGCAGGCCTGAAAATCTCCGTTTTGTCAACGAGAATCTGGGCCATTTCGTCGGTTGAGGACTCTGTTGGGGTCTGGTTTGTGGGAACGGTTATCCTGACATTGGCTCCCTCGTTGCTGCTGAAGGCAGAAGCGGGACTTAATAGTGCAAAGGATACGCGTGCCGTTGATGATACGCTTATCTTTCCATTGAAAGAAGCAGAGAGCTTATCTCTGGATGGAACTACTGAAGCATTGATAGCATCGGCATACGAGGTGGAGGGGAAAATGCGCACATCCTGGTTCTTAGTCCAAAAAACTGAGAATTTGGAATCTGCATAGTCTCCCAAGACGGTACGTGTTTCCAGCTCTTCTGCCGAAAAACTCACGGTTATTTCTTTGCCGATCTCTTCTACTGCCTCGAGGGAATCAACCTCACAGGCCGTTAAAACTGCCGTAGCCGCAAACAATGCGGAAAGGATTTTTGTCAACTTACTCATAACGCTGCAGATTAAAAGCTTCCCCAATTTTCAGATTCTACTGGATCTATAAGATCGCTTTCCGCACTTGTACTTGTACATAGACTGAAGCAAGGTCCTGACGGGGCTTGCTCCACAGCGGGACAAACATAAGGGCGCCGCCCTCCAGTGTCCGGTTGAATGCTGGTGACAGTTTTCATATTATGCTGTTTTAGATTGGAACACTCTAACCAACGGGCAATTACAAATATATGAATTATGATAGTAAAACCAAAACTCAGAAGGAGAGATTAATGTAAAGATGAAGAAGGTTCCCGCGCCCTGCAGGCCTGGATCCACGGCAATGCCGCCGGAATGACCCGGAGCGGCTTAACCGTTACTCAACGAGTGAAGCTTAAAAGAGAAGTTACCCTTGCCGTCCAGATATGCGATCGCGTCTTTTAGAAGCGCGACCTTACGGTCTTCTTCCATATCGGAATGGAAGAGGATGTCGATAAATGTCTCAAGGCCGTGGTCTGAAATCTTCTGGTTCTCTATAAGATACCATACAGGATTCTCCTGCTGCAGGACCGTGTCAAGACCAAAGGGCAGGCTGGCTTTTTCAAATTGATCTTTAACGTCGGCAAGGGTGTAATCCGGCGTCTTGATGTCGAGCAAACCCAGTTTGCGGGCAATCAGCATCAGCATTTGGCCCAGGCGGTCTATTTCTCTGAGGATAAAATCTTCCATATGGTTTTAACTGTTACTGGTAGCAGTCTTTGATTCTTCACAAAAATAGTAAATCCTTACATAATAATCCACCTTAAAGTATAAATTGCAGCCTCCCGCTCACCTCCTGGATAAAGAAAACGCCCATTCCCGCTGATTCACTTTTCCCGTACAGCCTTTCCGCTGATGTGATCGATGGTGAATGCCAATACTACCGCATTGGGGCCGTTGCGGTGGATGTCGGCTTCCGTGTCGTAGCCGGAGGGGAAGTATTTCCCTGCCAATGAACGGAGCCTGGCCATTCGCTCCCGTTCATCCGTGACGATAGCGACCCTGCCGAAGCAGATAACGCTGTTTACATGATACCACCAGTCGCCTGGTTCTTTTTCGGGCTCATCCAACACGGTGAAACAAGCCTTGTTACAGGCGCGGATGGCATCCAGCTTGTGACCTTCCCGGGCGCAGTGGAAATATAGCTTCCCGTCTTCGAACACAAAATTGAGCGGTATGGAATAAGGATAACCGCCGTCTCCATTGACCGAAAGAAAGCCCCGATAAGCATTCTCCAGGATTCGGTAGCACGTTTCCTCCGGAAGGGCCTGTTTGAACCGGCGCATGGGGCGGAACGGCGGCCTGTCGACAACTTTTCGGAATACGAGCATTTCGTCATCTTCGCTCCAATGGCCGGCCTCTTCCTCGGGAACCGCAGGTCCGTGTTGGTGTTTATTCCAAAATTCGACGATTTGGAAACCGCAGCGGTTGACATAGAAGTGGATATTGCGCTTCTCAAAATAGGGAGTGATGGTCTCCCAGACCCGAATCTCCGGATGCAGTGCCTCTACGGCCTTCCACGCCGCCTGCCCGATGCCTTTGCTGTGGAACTCCGGAAGGACGAAGAGCAGCTCCAGATCGCCCTTCGCATTCTCCCGGTCGATAGTTATCACGACGCCACCCACGTTTTGCCCGTCCAGGACTATTCGGTAGGTCTCGGCCGTCTCCCCGTCGATGGAATGCTCGATCGTCGAACGGGAGATCACTTCATCTCCCTCTTCGCAACGGTTATCCCGCATCCCGAACTCCTGCTGGGCACCGTACTTGAACGCCCATTGGTTGTCCTGGATGAATTGTTCCCGATCCTCGGACTGCAGGGGAACAAGTATGACCTCAGGTAGTTTCATACCATCTACATGGTTTGAAATATTTATCGTCTCTGGTAATAGTATTTGTATGTATCATATTTAATTACAGCACGGGCCGACAACACCATTTCATTTGAAGTCAGGGAGACAACATCATATGCAGGGGAACCGTCAAGATATATCTTTTTATTCTCGTAACGGAAAGCACTTTCCCAGCTAAGTCGCTTCCCCGACCAATAGGACATGGTCTCCTCGGTTATTATCACGTGTATATCGCCGTGGATAGGCAGATCCTGGTTGACTCTTCCGGCCAATATGGCTTCCATTTTTTTAAGCTGCCAGGTCCCTATAAAATTGGATTGTTTGGGATTATCGATTTTACTGTTGCACGACGAAAGCCCCAAGGTAACTGCCACAGCGGTGATGGCGAGGAAAAAGACCCTGATGTTTCTAAGATTCATGGCATTCTGACTATTATCGTTGTAATAATACGAATTATTATGCAAATAACAACCATTTTAGCCACTGACAAGTTGTTTTTAACACTTTCGCCCGCACTCTGAGCAACAACATACGCACTATCTTCATCCTCACCGTTTTACTGGTGTCGTAGTCATAATATGCAAGGTGTGATTTTGAATGATACACCTTGCACGCTAAAACCAGCCTGGACCGCCTTCTATTGGCATTATCGTGTACAAGGTCTGCGGCCTAAAAACACACCTTGTACAATAAGCCACAAATCTCGAGTCTCCACTTCCTGGAAGGGCTGCTGCTGATACAGTCTTTCATTGAGATGATTGACCGATAAACAGGAATTTACTTGGCAATCATTCTAATCAGAGAAAGATCTCCACTAGACAGGGCCTCGAAGTTGGCTTCAATCTTCTCGATATCCCAATCCCACCACTTCAAGTCCAGGAGATAAGCGATGAAATCCTCATCGAAACGCTTCTTGATAACCCTGCAAGGGTTGCCTGCGGCAACTGCATACGGAGGAATGTCGGAAGCCACGACAGAATTTGCTCCAATGATGGCACCGTCGCCGATATGCACACCGGGCATAATGGTCACATTCTGACCGATCCAGACATCGTTGCCGACCACGGTATCGCCCTTCAGAGGCAATTCATCTTTTAC
>CADBAY010000006.1 GCA_902792815.1 uncultured Bacteroidia bacterium | reverse complement strand
CGAGTGGCTGCACGACAATTACTCCAAGCGGGAAGTGTACATACCGGCCAGGGACGGCGTGCGGCTGCATACAGCTGTGTATGAACCCAAAGACTCGCTTCAGCATCCCGTGATAATGATCCGCACGCCCTACGGCGTAGGGCCTTACGGAGAGCAACTTCCGGGGAGCTTGAGAAGCTGGATGAAGATGTTTGCCCTGAATCGCTATATCATTGTGTTCCAGAGCGTCAGGGGGACATTCCTGAGTGAGGGAACCTACGAAAACATACGCCCTCTGAAGCCTGAAGGGGCAAGCTGGTCGGAGATTGACGAGGCGACCGACTGCTTCGATACGGTGGAATGGCTGGTCAAGAACACAAGGACGAACGGTGCCGTGGGCGTGAAGGGTGTGTCGTATCCGGGATTCTACTCCACCATGGCCGGGCTCTGCGGACATACGGCCATCAAGGCGGTTTCGCCTCAGGCGCCGGTAACCGACTGGTGGCGGGGCGATGACGCCCATCACAACGGGGTGTGGATGCTGGATATATACTCGTTTGCAAGTTCTTTCTTCCGCTTGCGCCCTGAGCCTTCCGAAAAAGGGCCCGAGAAACTCATAAACATCGACCGCGATATCTACAGCTACTTCATGCAATTCCCTGATTTTCCGTCGCTGACAGCCAATTTCGGAGAGCGTATCCCCTTCTGGGAAGAGATGCTGCAGCATCCCGATTACGACTCCTGGTGGAAGGAGCGCAACGTGGCCGACAAGCTGCACGACGTGCGCCCGGCAGTGCTTGTGGTTGGCGGAAATTATGATGCCGAAGACTGCTACGGCGCCATTGAGACCTATGCAGCTCTCCGCCGCCAGTCGCCTGATACTGAAGCTTATTTCGTGTACGGCCCTTGGTCGCACGGAGGCTGGCGGGAATCAACATACAAAGGCCTTGGCGACTCCTACTTCGGCGAGGGCTCTACCGACTACTTTGTGGAAGAGATTGAGTATCCCTTCTTTGCGTATTATCTGGAAGGGAAAGGAAAGAGGCCGGCCCCCGTACATATCCTGCCTTCCCGCGCACTTGACGGAAAGAGTCAATATGATGCCAATATCGACTGGAAAGTGTACTCCGAGTGGCCGCTGAGCGAGCGCAAGGAGGTCTCATTCTATCTGAAGGGAAACAAGCTTTCAAAGAAGCGCCCGTGCTGCTCTCCCAAGGCAAGGCAATATGTCTCCGACCCCGCGGATCCCGTGCCTTATATGGAAAAGATAACAAACGGCCGAAGCAAGAACTATATGGCTGCAGACCAGCGCTTTACAGACTCTCGAAAAGATGTCCTGACCTTCCGTGGAGAGCCCCTGAAGGAGGATTTGCTCGCCGAGGGTCCGGTTCCGGTGCACCTGATGGTATCTCTGTCCACTACCGATGCCGATTTTATTGTGAAGATAATCGACGAGAGGCCTGACGGGTACCGTATGCTGGTGAGGGGCGACGCCTTCCGCGCCCGCTACCGGAACAGCCTGTCGGACCCGGAGCCCGTAACGCCGGGCGAAAGGACGGCTATTGACTTCACCCTCAACGACATAGCACATTTTTTCCAGAAAGGCCACCGTATAGTAGTGCAGGTGCAATCAAGCTGGTTCCCCATAATGGCCATGTCGCCGCAGTTCTTCCAGGAAAACCCCTATACCGTGCGTGCGGCGGACTACCGCCCCTGCAGCATAAAGGTATGGAGCGACTCCCGGGTGGGCATCCCCGTCGTTTCCGGACTATAGCCAGCGACTGCCCCCGGGCAGACGCTAAAAGAGGTTTCTTGGCAGTATTATTGTGATTGTATCAATTTTTCCGTACTTTTGTTTTTCAGACTATAAGCAATTAACCACTAATGGTACGCCAGCTAAGCGAAAAAGTATTCTACATCGGTTCAGACGATCTGGATATCGATCTGTTTGAAAGTCAATATATAGTGCCGGAAGGAGTGTCTTACAACTCCTACCTTATCCGTGACTCCAAGATAGCCGTTCTCGACACCTCCGACGCCCGCAAGGGCGAGGAGTGGCTCGCCAGCCTGAACGAGGCCCTCGCCGGACGCGAGCCCGACTATCTGGTAGTCCACCACATGGAACCTGACCATTCGGCACTCATCGCCAAAGCACTTCATCTCTACCCCTCCGTTAAACTGGTCGCCAGCGCGCAGGCCCTCAGGATGCTGCCTCAGTTCTTCCAGGACATCAAGCTGGAAGGCCGCACCATCGCAATCAAAGAGGGAGACACCCTGCCTCTCGGCATCCACACCCTGCACTTTGTGGCAGCGCCTATGGTGCACTGGCCCGAGGTGATGGTGAGCTTCGACGATGCCGACGGAGTGCTTTACAGCGCCGACGGATTCGGCAAATTCGGAGCCCTGGGCAAATGTGGGTTCTACGGTCGCGATGACGACGACTGGGCCTGCGAGGCACGGCGCTACTACTTCAATATCGTGGGCAAATACGGCGCCCAGGTGCAGCAGCTCCTCAAGAAGGCCGCCGCCCTGCCCATCAAGGCCATACGCCCCCTGCACGGCCCACTGCTGGAAGATAATCTGCAGGAATACATCCACCTGTACGATGTCTGGAGCCGCTACGACAGTGAGTCGGAGGGCATCTTCATCGCCTGCGCATCAATCCACGGAGGCACTCTTGCCGCCGCAGAGATGCTTGCCCAGATACTGCGCACCAAGGGCGCTGGAAAGGTGGTGGTAAGCGATCTGAGCCGTACCGACATCGCCGAAAACGTGGAGGACGCATTCCGCTATCCCAAGATTATTCTTGCCGCAGCATCATACGACGCCGGCCTTTTCACCCCTATGTACGAATTCCTGCACCGCCTGCAGATCAAGGGCTGGCAGCGCAAGAAGGTGGGCCTTCTGGAGAACGGCTCCTGGGCGCCCAGCGCCGGAAGGGTGATGAAAGAAATGCTCGGCGCAATGAAGGATATAGAAATCGTGGAGCCTATGGTGACCATACGCAGCCGTATGCACCGCGAGGATTTCCCCGCCATGGACGAGCTGGCGGAAGCTATTCTGAAATAACACTTTAATTCATTTTATTAATATCATGAAAAAATTAGTTCTTATCATCGCCGCAGTCTTTGGCATGGCCATCGCTGCAAACGCCGCCAACTACAAAGTTGACAACAACGCTATCGACGCTCTCATCGAGAACGCCGAGGAGGTCTTCACCCTTGAGGTTGCAGAGGCAGCTCCCCTCGCAGCCAATCTGCCCAGCGTAAGCCAGAAAGAGGTCCAGCCTGCCGTCGCACTCGTGCTCAACTTCCTTCTTGGTGAGTTCGGTATCCACCGTCACTACATGGGCACCGCACCTGCTATGTGGGCCATCTACACATTTACATTCTTTGGTATCTTCGGTATCGTTCCTACCGTCGACCTGGTCATGCTTGTGATCGGCACAATCAACAACGATATTTCGAGGTATATCGGCAACCGTAAATTCTTCATGTGGGTCTAAACCTTGAAGTTACGTAGAATCATAATTACTTTGCTGCTCGCCGCGGCCGCGCTTCCCCTGCATGCGCAGAGGAAGGTAAGTGCCGACGTGCAAATAAAGTCCGTGGCGGGCGGCAAAGTTGCTACAGTCACCAAGAGCGTCTATTGCACAGGCAACGGACGCCTGGTGACTTATTTCCGAAGCCCCAGGGCCTATTATATGGTCACCAACACCAAGGGGGAGATGCAGGCGTATTACCCCAACTCCAACGAGGTAATGACCAAGACAGACCCCGACCTTAGTTCCAGCACCGACCTGCTGTGGCTCTTCCTGAGCGGACGCATCGACGACCTTGGACTTGGAGCTTACGGATACAAACAAGCGTCCAGCACGCGCGAGGACGGCTTGATCAAAAAGAAATTCACCGCAGCAGACCCTTCCCGCCCTGCGGTTGAGATTGTGTATGAGGATTATCTCCCCATATATTGCGCCTACACCGACGCCGGCGGGAAGCTTCTCAGCAAGAAATATCTCTCTGATTATAAGCGTTTCGGGCGCTTGACCATGCCTATGCGCATGACCGACATCAATTATGGCGAAGGCAAGGACTCTTCTGTGGTCAGGACCCTCTATTCTTCCGTAAAGGTGGATGTGGACGACCCCGCGTTCTCCTTCCAGGTGCCCGCTGACGCCACCCCCATGAAACTCCCCGAGGCCTCCCGATGAACAGGCCTCTCATAGCTGCCGCATGCCTGATGCTGCTGGCCTCGATGCCACTTTGCGCCCAGCAGGACAGGACTCTTATGCTGCAGGCAGACTTCGACTCCCTGCTTGTCAGGGAACCGTTTCCCGAGGGCGCCAACGGCGTTGAAAAGGCCGCCATCACCATAGGGCGCCAGCTTCTGGGGCACAATTACTACAACCCGCCCAACGTGCTGTTCCTGCGGCAAGCAGTAAGGGAAATAGGCCCGGTTCGCGGCATTCTTGCCACTTCGGACAGGCTTCTGAGAGCCTCCAAGATAGGCACCGCCGATTATAGCCTCCCCCGTCCGCCCCGCGGAATCGAAGAAGGGCCCGAAGCATATTCCGGTGCTATTAAAGTACCGACCGTGGCCGCCGCAACAGATTCCGGCACAGCAGTCTCCTGGAACATGCTGGAGCCTCCCGTTCGTAAGGGCCAAGGTCGGCTCCAGCATGTTTCAGGAGGCTGCCAGGCAGAATTCAGGAGCATTGCAGCCGACTACGACTTTGCGCTCTACCTGATAGACAACGACCTGAAGCGCGACGCCCTCCGGCTCGTATCGTCCCCCTGCTTTACCCCCTCCGACACCCTCACATTCCTCCTCGGCTGGGCCCATTACAACCTGAAGCAACTCCCCCAGGCCAGGGAGTATTTCCAGGGGATACCTAAGGGGTCAAGTTTCTACGATCAGTCCCTCTTCTACTCCACCGCAGTCTCCGCCCATCTGGGCGACTTCAGCACCCCCGTGGCAAGCCTTACGGGCTACAACGGCCCCCACACGGAACTGCGCGACCTTCAACTCTCCGGCCTCGCCCTCTTGAGGGACGATCCGGCCGCATTCAAACAGGCCAGCCAAAGTTTCGGATTCAGCGACTTTGCCCTTCAGGAAGCAGAACATACACTTTGCGATATATACAACTCCCGCTATGTCAAACGCGCCAAAAGCCCAGCATTAGCAGCCATAGCCTCGGCAATAATCCCAGGCTCCGGAAAGATCTACGCCGGCAAACTGGGCGAGGGAATATCGGCCTTCCTGCTCACCGGAGTATTTGGCGCCATCACCGCGGAACACTGGGTCAAAGACGGGCCCGCCAATTGGAAAACAATAGTACCGGGACTGCTGGGAGCGTTCCTGTACATAGGCAACATATACGGCAGTTACATGTCGGTAAGTATTTATAATTCAAACCTTAAAGATGCTCAGGATACGGCTGTTCTGTATAATATCCATATTCCTCTCCGCTCTGTATTCAAGTAGGGCGCAGGACTTGGAAGGACTCGCCGTAGAATACGAGCGGGCCGTTTACTCCGGGGCTTCCCTGGAGGAAGCGAATGCTGCCCTGATTGGAAAGGCCCGCTGCTACAAGGCCCTTGGACGCTATGCCGAAGCATCATCCACCCTCGCCCGCATAAGGATGTTCGCCCTTACCCCCGAGGAGAGGCAGGAAGTGCTTTTCCAGCAGGAGCTTTGCAGGTTTATGGGCGGAGAATTCGAGCAGGCTGCAGCCATGGTCGAGGAAGTGGAACCTGTATCTCAGGACGTTCTGCTGCTTCACGCCCTTGCGCTCGCCTACTGCGGACGCTACGACGAGTCGGAGATTTATGCCGCACGCTGCATCAGCTTCAACGGAACCAACCCGAGGCTTGGAGAACTGCTGAAGTTTTATGAAGGTCACCCGAGGGTAAAATCGGAAAAAACCGCCACGGTACTTTCGTTCGTGCCGCCGCTCGCCCATTTTTACAACGAGGCATACGGCGAGGGACTGCTTTCCGCAGGGCTAAACGCCGCTTCGGTCGGGATCATCGTGGCCAATCTGGTGGGCGGATACTGGATTTCAGGCATTCTGGGCGGCGGTATCGCCCTTGATTACACCCTGATGGGAAACCGCGAAAGAAACGCCTTCCTGGTGCATAAGAACAATACAAACGGCCCTATTGCATTCGGCGAGAGGCTCCGCGCCCTGCTTGGCGATATATTGAACGATTATGACTAAAGCACAGCGATATGAGGCCATAGTGGCCTGGTTCAAGGAGAACGTGCCGGTGGCGCAGAGCGAACTGGTCTTCGCCGACCCCTACCAGCTCATTGTGTCGGTGATACTGTCGGCCCAGTGCACCGACAAGAGGGTAAATATGGTCACGCCGGAGCTGTTCAGGCGCTTCCCCACGGTGAAGCATCTTGCAGCGGCCTCCACAGAAGACATTCTGGAGTGCATACGCAGCGTGTCCTATCCCAACAGCAAGGCGGCGCACCTTAAAGGAATGGCTGAGAAGCTCCTAAGCGACTTTGGCGGGGAGGTCCCCGGCACGGTACAAGAGCTCATGACCTTGCCCGGAGTGGGACGAAAGACCGCCAACGTGGTGGCGTCGATCGTGTTTCAAGAGCCGGTTATCGCGGTGGATACGCACGTATTCCGCGTGAGCCACAGGCTGGGTCTTTCGCGCGGCAAGACTCCCTATGACGTGGAAAAAGACCTGGAGAAGCACATCCCGGTGGCCGACCGCGCCGTATCGCATCATTGGTTAATCCTGCATGGCCGCTACGTCTGCACCGCCCGCGCTCCCAAATGCTCAGAGTGCGGCCTGAGCGGCTTCTGCGCTTATTTTTCACGCAATGCAAAGAGTTAAGAACATAGTCGCCGCGTTGCCTTCGGCCGAGGTAATCGATGTCGAAGGGCTTCGCAACGCCATCCTGTCAGGCTCGATTGACTTGATATGCGTGTTGGGGCCCACGGCGTCGGGGAAGACCAAATATGCCGTCAAGCTCGCCCGGGAGCTTGGCCTTGAAGGGCCCGGCACCCACGGAGCGACTTTGACTCCCGAAGAGGGAGGGGACCCGCTTGCGGGGAGGGTCGCTCCGGGGTCGCAGGGCCCTTCCGGCGCCGTCCGGTGCGAGATTATCTCCGCCGACTCGAGGCAGGTGTACCGGGGGATGGACATCGGAACAGGCAAGGACCTCTGCGAATACGGAGAGATACCATACCACCTGATCGACATCGCCGAACCCGGCACACAATACAACGTGTACCGCTTCCAGCAAGACTTCGCACGCGCAATGGCAGACATCCGCAGCCGCGGCGCCTTCCCCCTCCTGTGCGGAGGCACCGGCCTGTACATCAGCGCAGTAACCTGCAGCTACGACTTCCTCACCAAAAAGCCTCTCTCCTCTCCGGTAACCACGTACCCCAGCGCAGCCGACCTTGACCTGTACGAAACGGAAGGGGAGCCCTCCGCCCTCGGGACGGCGCTGCGGACCTACTTCATTGGGACCCTCGTCAGCAGGGAAGTCAGGAACGCCCGCATAGACGCCCGGCTTGACGCCCGCCTGAAGGAGGGGATGATAGATGAGATACGTGGTCTGCTGGAGCGAGGCATACCAGCCCAAACACTTATAAGCTATGGACTTGAGTACAAGTTCGTAACCCTCTACCTGCTCGGGCAGATGGACTATTCCACCATGCGCGAGCGCCTCTCTATAGCCATTCACCAATTTGCAAAACGCCAGATGACATGGTTCCGCGGAATGGAACGCAGCGGCATCTGCATACACTGGACAGAAGTATAAGATATGAAACGCACAATTACCCTGTTGCTGCTTGCCAGCCTTGCAATATGCTGCAAACCCGCCGCGGACCCCGATCCCGGCAAAACAGACGACCCTACTACGCCCGTAGTTCCAAAGCCTGAGCCCGAACCCGAACCGGAGCCCGAGCCGGAACCCGAAGTCAAGGGGCAGTGCATCGATGCTCCGCTGGTGCTTTCCCTGGAGGCCGTCCCCGAGCTTGGCAGCGCGGGGGTGATAGCCGTGTGGTCTTCTGACGGCAAGGAAGTGGACCGCATCGACCTTTCCGACCTCGCTTCGGTCAGCACCAGGGCAGATGGAGAAATGATTCCACTTTCCCCCATCAACGCCGACGCAAAGTTCAACACCACAATGGACGCCCTAAAGTCGGGAAGCCGGTACAGGGTTGTGCATTACACTCCCCTCCGGATCAAAGATAAGTCGCTCATTATCAATCTGCACAACGATGCGCTCAACTGGGAGGGCTCATACTATGTAACCATCGACGAGGGCGTGGTCAAAGGGCACAAGGGCGTGGCCAAAGACGAATGGAGCTTCACGGTCAAGTCAAAGCCATCCGGCAACACCTTGAAAGTGCGTCCCGACGGCAGCGGCGATTTCTGCACCGTCCAGGGGGCTCTCAGCTATGCATCCACATTGGGAAAAGACACGGAAGTCACTGTAGATGTGGGAGCAGGCACATACAACGAGCCCCTCTTCCTGCGGGACAAGAACAAAGTCACCATCAAAGGCGCTTCACGCACAGCCACCGTAATATCGTATCCCAACAACGAAAGCTGGTGCCCCGGAAGCGGCGGATCACGCAGCAGCAGGCCGGTTGCAGGTACTGCCGTCAACACTGCCGGCGGGCGCTCGCTGATGCTTGTAGAGAACTGCGATGCTCTCACGCTCAGCAACTTAACCCTCGAGAACAGCTTCGGAGAGCTAAAGGGACAGGCAGAAGCCATCTACTTTAATTCCGGCACCAACCAGCACCGGCTCACCATAGAGAACTGCAGGCTCCTGTCGTACCAGGATACTTTCCTTTGCAAGGGAGTGGTGTGGGTGCACAAAAGCCTCATCGCAGGGCACTGCGACTTTATATGGGGCTACCCGAAGGCCTGCCTGTTCGAGAATTGCGAAATCCGCGCCCGCGCCGCCGGCTACATAGTTCAGGCACGCATCCAGAATGCCTCCGACAAGGGCTTCGTATTCCTCAACTGCGACCTTAGCGCAGAGGACGGAGTCAAAGACGGAAGCATGTACCTGGCACGCTCTGGAGGCGATAGCAAAGTATTTGATAATGTGACATTTATCGGGTGCACTATGTCAAGCGTCATATCGCCTAAGGGCTGGTACTCCTCGCCCGCTCCCACTCCCGCTACGCCCACCGCTACTTCCGGATGGAAAGAATACGGCAGCACCGACTATGCAGGAAAGCCGCTGAGCGGCCACAGCGCACAAGGAAAATACCTTAGCGCCGAGGAGGCCGCCCCCTACTCTTCACGGGAGGCTGTTCTGGGATGGTAAAAAACCTTATTCGGCGTACAGCCGGATAAGGTTCAGGATTACGGCAGACGCCTTTTCCATACTCTCGAGCGGAATCCACTCGAACTTGCCGTGGAAGTTAAGGCCGCCGGCAAAGATATTCGGGCAAGGGAGACCCTTGAACGAGAGGTTGGCGCCGTCGGTACCGCCGCGTATGGGCTGGATATGAGGCTTGACGCCGGCCATCTCCATGGCCTTGACCGCCTTCTCCACTACATGATAGTGCGGCTCAACCATCTCCCGCATGTTATAATACTGGTCTTTGATGACAGGCGAGACCGTACCGGTGCCGTATTTGGCGTTGATAAAGTCGCAGCACTCGCGCATCACAACCTTTTTGCGCTCGAACTCGGCGCGGTCGTGGTCGCGGATAATCCAGGTCAGGGTGGCCTCTTCTACCGTTCCCTTGAAGCCTATGATATGGAAGAACCCTTCGTAGTCCTGCGTCAGTTCCGGCCTCTGCCCGACCGGCAGAAGGGCCGTTAGTTCCTGACCTATCAGGATGGCATTCAGCATCTTGCCCTTGGCATAGCCCGGGTGGACATTGCGGCCCTGGATATGAACTACGGCCGACGCCGCATTGAAATTCTCAAACTCCAGTTCGCCGACCTCGCCGCCGTCCATAGTGTAGGCGTAATCGGCTCCGAAGCGGCTCACATCGAACTTCACCACTCCACGCCCTATTTCCTCGTCGGGAGTAAAGCCGATCTTGATTGTTCCGTGCTTGAACTCCGGATGCTCCACTATGTACTGCACCGCATCCATAATTTCCGCCACGCCGGCCTTGTCGTCGGCGCCCAGCAGGGTAGTACCGTCGGTAGTTATGATTGTCTCGCCCTTATGAGCGAGCAGCTCGGGGAAATCGGCCGGGTCGAGCTTCAGTCCGGGCACGCCCTCAAGGGCAATGGCTCCGCCGTCGTAGTCCTTGATTATCTGAGGTTTAACCCCGGCGCCACTGGCATCGGGAGCGGTATCTACGTGCGCAATGAAGCCAACCGCCGGCACGTCGCCCTCAACATTGGAGGGGATGGTGGCCATGACATATCCGTATTCATCGAGCGTAGCCTCCACGCCCATTGCCATAAGCTCGTCGCGGAGCATCTGCAGCAGCACCAACTCCTTCTCGGCGGAAGGCTGTGACTCTGACTCCTCGTTGGACTGGGTATCCACCGCCACGTAGCGTAAAAAACGGTCAAGAATGCTAATCATTTGTCGGATTTTTTAATAGAAGCGTAAATCATATAGCCGCAGAGGGCAAGGAATGGAACGATGGCAATCATCTCGGCACCGGAAGCACCCGAGGCGCCCACGGCGTTCCAGCCGGAGAGGAACCAATCGACGCCCGCAAACTTAAGAATAGCCGAAACAACACCCATAAGAGCACCGCCGGCAATGAATCCGCTGGCAATCAGGGTGCCTTTTTCAACCCTGGCGCGGTTAACGGAGGCGTCTTTGCTGCGTGAGCCTACGAACCACGAAATGGCACCGCCCACGAGCAGTGGCAGGTTAAGGTCGATGGGGATGAACATTCCAAGGCAGAAGGCAAGCGCCGGCACCTTGAAGACGGTGAGGGCTATGGCAATCAGGGCGCCTATCCCGTACAGCAGCCAGGGGGCGCTTCCTCCGTTCATCATGGGCTGGATTACCGCCGCCATGGCATTGGCCTGAGGCGCCACCAGAGCGCCCTCGCCAGTGAATCCATAGGTCTTGTTGAGCACCAGCATAACGCCGCCCACGGTGGCGGCAGCAACCGCCACGCCTACAAACTTCCAGGCTTCCTGCTTGCGCGGCGTTGTACCTATCCAGTAACCTATTTTAAAGTCGGTAATAAGGCCTCCGGCAGTACTCAAAGCCGTGCAGACCACGCCGCCGATAACCATTGCGGCCACCATTCCGGCGTTGCCCTTAAGGCCGACGGCCACCAGAACCAAAGCAGTGATAATGAGCGTCATTATGGTCATTCCGCTCACCGGGTTGCTGCCCACGATGGCAATGGCGTTGGCGGCTACGGTGGTAAAGAGGAAGGCTATCAGCGCCACAATAACAAGCGCTATGAGTGCCTGCCACACGTTGTGGACCACACCGCCGAAAGCAAAGAAAGCGAAGATGCCGAGCAGGGCGATGATGATGCCGGTAATGACGGTACGCATGGGCAGATCTTCCTGCGTGCGCTCTGTGGCGGCGGCACCCTGGCCTCCTTTACGTTTGAACTCCCCAACGGCAAGGCCCACGGCGCTCTTGATGACGCCTGCGCTCTTGATGATACCGATGATGCCGGCGGTAGCGATACCGCCTATACCGATGTGGCGGGCATATTCCTTGAAAATCTGCTCGGGAGCCATCTGGCCCACCGTAGTTGCGATACCGGTACCCATAAGGTCGATGACCTGCCCGCCCCAGATAAGATTCATCAGCGGGATTATGAGGAGCCAGACCAGGAACGAACCGCAGCAAATCACGAATGCATACTTAAGGCCTATGATGTAGCCAAGTCCGAGCACTGCGGCGCCGGTGTTGAGCTTGAGCACAAGCTTGGCTTTGTCGGCAACCACCTGGCCCCAGTGCATAACCGTTGTGCTGATGGTCTCGGCCCAGGCGCCGAAAGTGGCCACTACAAAGTCGTACAGACCGCCTATAAGACCGGCCAGCACGAGAGTCTTGGCGCTGCTTCCGCCCGCCTCTCCGCTGACCAGCACCTGGGTGGTGGCGGTAGCTTCGGGGAAGGGATACTTGCCGTGCATCTCCTGCACAAAGTATTTGCGGAACGGAATCAGGAACAGGATGCCTATCACGCCGCCCAGCAGCGAGCTGAGGCACATCTGCCAGAAATTGACCTCAAGCCCCAGGATGTAGATTGCAGGAAGAGTGAAAATGGCGCCGGCCACTACCACACCGGAGCAGGCACCGATGCTTTGGATAATGACATTCTGCGCCAGTCCGTCATTCTTTTTAAGGACTCCCGTCACGCCGACCGCAATGATGGCGATAGGGATTGCGGCCTCGAAGACCTGGCCGACCTTAAGGCCCAGGTACGCTGCCGCCGCCGAGAATAATACGGTCATCAAGAGCCCCATCGTCACGGAGTAAGGGGTCACTTCCAGCGGGCGCCTCTCCGGTCCCAGGATCGGGTGGTACTTCTCCCCCGGCTGAAGGGACCTGTGAGCGTTTTCGGGCAGCTGCACGTTTTTGTTCTCTTTCATACTGCTTTTTGTATTTCTCAATATACTTTTCAAGCTTGGCCTGGTCTTTGGCCTCCTGCCTCTGGATAGCCTGCAGGCGGCGCAGCTTGCGTGCACGCTCCTTCTCGAGAGCCTTCTGCGCCTTGTTCGCTGCTTTAAGCGAATCGCGCCTGTCCAGTTCGGCCCAGCGCTTTTCACGCGCGGCAATACGGGCGTCACGCCTGGCGATGCGCAGCTTGCGTTTCGCCTCCCGCTCCTCCAAGCGCTTCTGCTTGGGATCGACGGTAGGAACTGCAAGCGGATCTTCGTCCGGCGTAAGGTTAAGCTTGGTGCTGTCGCGCTGCGCCGGGGTCACGCCAAGAGAATCCTTGAGGGGGAGCGAGTCTTTGATCGAAAGAGAATCACGCACTGCCAGCGTATCGACCTTGCCGATCAGCGCCAGCGAATCCAGAACGGCGAGGCTGTCGGCCCTGGCAAGCGAATCGAGCCTGCCCAAAGAGTCGCGGAGAGCCTTTCCGGCGGCTGCGGTATCAACCTTGGGCTTGGGAATACGAGCCAGAGAGTCCCTGATGGCGATTTCGCGGCGTATGCGCGGCATATAACCGGGGAAGTATATCTCGGTCTGGCGGAACTCCGCCCGCGGCTTGGAGAGGTAACGCTTGCGCTCGGAAGGACGCACCTGCAGGGAGGTGATGTCGGTAGGGTCGGAAGGCCTCTCGTCGGGGCGCCACTTGAAGCCCTTCATGGTTTGATCGACCTTGGGCAGCTGTACCACCGGATAGGCGTTGTTCTTGGGCTGTTCGAAGTAATAGACCTGGTCGATGTTGCCGTCAAGCAGAAGGGCGGAGAGCATCTTGGATTCCACTTTATTCACCGTGGCCAGCACGCCGTTCTCCCTTAGGTAGAAGAGTGCTGCAGAGCCTCCCAGGGCATCGAAACGCTTAAGAGAATTATCGAGCGAATCAAAGTACGCCATTACCTCGGCGCCCTTGATCTGGTCGTAGTATGAAGAATCCTGCTGGGTAATGACGAATGCGTTCGACTGGAGCGAAGCCTTCTTGGGGCCGCCGACACCCACCAGCACGAATACGCTGTCGGCGGTATACTGGCGGTCGCCCTCGTTCCAGATCACCGGGTCGAGGTAGAAGCGCGCCACCGAGTCGAGGTCGCAGTAAACCATTGAGTCACAGCGGGCCTGAATGTCCCGGCGGAAGATCTTGACGTTCCTGATAGCATACGCGAAGCCCATCTTGGTGGTGTCCCTGTTGGCGGCAAGACTGTCGGCAAGAGCCAGGCTGTCGGCCTTGGCAAGCGAGTCCTTAAGCGCTAGGGAGTCCTTCAGGGCAACAGAATCTACTGCGGCAAGCGTATCCGAGGCGGCCCTAAGCAGCGAATCCGCCCGGTCCATATCGGCTTCGGGATCGCCAGGCTCGTCCATTGGCTCGTCTAATACCTGTCCGCCGTCGCTTACAAGCGAATCAACCTTGGCAATGGCATCCAGCAGCGGAGCCATCAGCGAGTCACGGAGGGCAAGGCTGTCGCTCTTCGCGGCAAGGCTGTCCAGTGCCGCCCTGGCAGCAAGACTGTCAACCAGCGCGCCGGGGGCCGAAACGCCGTCTTGCACAGCTGCCGGGACAGAATCTTTTCCCGGGGCCGGGGCATCCTGCGGAGCAGGAGCTTTCTTTTCTTCTTTTTGGGCCGAACTATCTGCCGCAGCAGCTTTGCCGCCTACCTTACCGCCGGCCATACCCGGACCTCCCTGCTTGTTAAGGGCTTCTTCGCGGGCTCTGGCAGCTTCTTCGGCCGCCTTGCGGCGGTACTCGGTCACAGCATCGGTCATTATGTCGCTGAGCCTGGTTTCCGACGCCTTGGCCGTGCCCTCGGAGATGTCACACATGCGTATAGCCCTGTAGATCAGGGTGTCAGCACCAAGGTAGATGGTGTCCATCTGCCCTTTGTTCTTGGTCTCAAGCGCCACGGCCGCATTGATGCGCATGGTCACCTGCGAGATGGAATCCTGGAAGTGTATAAAGTCCGCCACGGCAGTCACCCTGCGCGTAGTATCCTGCAGCTGGGCGTTGCCCCGCAGTATCACGTCGCCTATGCCCTGATAGTAGTAGAGCGTATCGGACCAAACTTCCTGCTCCTCGCTCAGGCCATGGACCCGGTTGCGGAAGAAAAACATCTGGGCGCGGCGGTCGTAGAAGCCCTCGGATGCCGAAAGCATGTTGCCGCCTTTCCAGAAGTCGATGTAATGGGGGAACGTGGCCAGCTCGCGCTCGGTATCGTATTCCAGACGTATGGTCTTCACGAACACCGAGTCGGAGAACATGTTCACGTCGTCGTTGAAGGTAAATATCTTCTCGCGTGAGGAGTAGGTGCCCGAGTTGCTCTCTATGATCTGCCCCTTCTCGTCGCGCATCGACGCTCCGTTGCGGAACACCGCCAGAGAGTCCTGGGTGTTATAGTCCAAGTGCCTGGTACGCAGCGTGTTGCGCTTCTTGTTCTGGAGCTGTACCAGGGTCCCCCGGAACTGCGCAAGGTTGTCGTTGATAAAGTAATCCAGCTTTTCCGAGGTAAGGATAGTCTCGTCCTGGATGACCTTTACGTGTCCCCAGCAGTTGATTATCTTGTTCTCGGTATCCCAAAGCGCCGTGTCGCTGATGAGGTAAGTGCCGTTGTGCAGGAAAGTAGAAGCGACAGCCTTTCGGAACTGCCGCCCGTTCTTCTCCAGCTGCTCCAGCGACTCAGCCTTCATTATGCGCACAAGACTGTCCGCCCGCTCCTTCTTGTTCTTAGGTCTCTTGGGAGCGGACTCCAGCGGCTGGACGGCCAGAAGGGCCGCCAGAATCATCACCGCCAGAAGGATCAGTCGGCTTTTGTGAACTTTGATTTCCATTCTTCGAGCTGGAATTCGCAATCCTGGAACAATGGATCGATTTTGATGTAAGTTTCTTTAATCTTGCTTGTTACAAATTCGTTTATGGCCTTCATCTGCTTAGCCTGCCGCACCTCGCCCAGCAGCTCGGTGTAGTCGTGCTCGAAGGTTGCCGTGTGTGCCGGTACTATACCGTCGAGCCTTAAGATTTTGTACACCAGGTTGCCGTCGCGCCCCTCGTTGTCGAGCGACTCCACTGGCTCCGAAATCTGACCGGGCTCCAGGTCCTTGACGGCAGTGTAGTCCTGAGGCTTGAGCTGGTCTATCTCAAAGTAGGCCGATCCGGTATTGGGGTCGGCCATCTGGCCTCCGTTGGTACGGGTGGCAGGGTCCTGTGAGTAGAAGCGGGCGGCCAGCTCGAAACTGATGAGGGTATCCACTATGGCCGTGCGCAGCGAATCAAGCTTGCTGAACGCCTTTTCGCGGTCTTCGGTGGTGTACTTGGGCTTGAGGAGGATATGGCGTGCATTGAACATATCTCCCTTCTTTTCAAGCACTTCAATTATGTGGAAGCCGTCCGGAGTCTCCACTATCTGGGAGATTGCACCGGGCTTGAGCGACATGGCTGCATCGGAGAATGCCGGCCAGAAAATAGATTTGGAGGCCATTCCGAGTTCACCTCCCTTGCGGGCACTGCCGGGATCTTCGGAGTAGAGGCGGGCCAGGGTCGCGAACTTCTCGCCGTTGATGATACGCTCGCGGATAGAGAGCAGACGCTCCTTGACGGCAAGCGCGGCTGCCTCGCGGTCGGGATAGATGCAGATTTGGCTGAGCTTGTACTTGATAGGCACCACGGGCAGGCGGTCAACCGCCGACGAATCGATGTATTGCCTTACATCATAGGGAGTTATCTCCGGCACTGCCTGGGCTATGTTCTGCTGTTCCTCCTGCATGAGGGAGCTTTCTTCGATCTGCTTGCGCCATTCCTGACGAAGCTTATACACCGGCTTCCCGAAATAGGACGCCACCCCGTCATCTCCGCCGAGGGCGGTGCGTACCTGGTCCATCTGCTGGGCCAGCTGGGCCTCCACATTGTCCTGGTTGACGGTGAGCGAGTCGATGCGGGCTTGCATCAGGAAGAGTTTGCTGCGCATCATATTCTCAAGGAGCTCGCAGCGGATGTTACGGTCCGAGGCATAGCCGCGGGCGCTCATCATCTGCACCTCCTGCTCTATTTCAGAAAGGGTGATAAGCTCGCCGCCCACCACGGCGACGGACTTATCGATAATGTTCTGATACTTCTGCGCCGACGCCGAGAGGCAGCTCCCCAGCAGCGAGAGCGCTACAATTGCAGTTTTGAATTTCATACGCCCGGTATGGTTTGCAAAGCTTGTTCCAAAATTATTCCGCGGCCTTGGCGGCGAGATGCTTCTCCCAAGCCCATGCGGAGGCAAGGGTCTCCTCAACGGTGCGGGTGGCCTTCCAGCCGAGCTTTTCCTGGGCAAGCGAAGGGTCGGCCCATACTTCAGTCACGTCGCCGGGACGCCTGGGAGCTATGCGGTAGTTGAGCTTGAGGCCGTTGACCTTTTCGAATGCCTGCACCAGCTCGAGCACCGACTCGGGACGGCCGGTACCGATGTTGTAGATCTCGTAGGGCTCTTCCATGCGTCCTTCCACCATACGCGACACGGCGCAAACGTGTGCCTTGGCCAGGTCCACAACGTCGATGTAGTCTCTCAGGCAGGTGCCGTCGGGGGTAGGATAATCGTCGCCGAAGATGCTCAGGCACGCTCTCTTTCCGATGGCGGTCTGGGTGATGAAGGGGACAAGGTTATTGGGGACTCCTCTGGGCAGCTCGCCGATGAGTGCGGACGGGTGTGCGCCGATGGGGTTGAAATAGCGGAGGGCTATTCCGTGCATGCCGTAAGCGGCCACGCAGTCGCGGAGGAAATCTTCGCACATCTGCTTGGTGTTGCCGTAGGGCGACGTGGCGCTCTTGCGGGGGCTCTGCTCGGTGACCGGGGTGCGGTCGGGCTCGCCGTAAACAGTGGCGGACGAGGAGAAGAGCACGTTGGTGCCGCTCTTGCGGGAGGCCTCGAGTACGTTGAGGAACGAATCCAGATTGTTTTTGTAGTACATCAGGGGCTCGGCTACCGACTCGCCGACAGCCTTGAATGCAGCGAAGTGGATTACAGCGTCAATCTTGTGTTCTGCAAAGAGTTTCTCCACGGCTGGAGCGTCGCAGAAGTCCATTTTGATGAAAAGGGGCTTGTAGCCGAGTATGGCACATACTCCTTCGTAATTGGTGGTGTCACAATTGGACATATTGTCGGCAATGATCACGTCATATCCCGCCTGCACGAGTTCGACTGTTACGTGACTGCCTATAAAGCCGGCGCCGCCGGATACAAGTACTGTTTTTTTCATAACCTACAAATGTACTAATTTTGCGCGAAGACACAAAATTAGTACATTCGTAGCTATCCCCCTGCACCCCCGGGGGACGGGGGAAGAGTCCCCCGATTCCCCCTCTGTCGCTCCGCTCCGAACTGCTCCCGCCAACCTTATCGCCAGAAATCCAAGCGACTGCTCTTGGCGCGAAGACACAAAATTAGTACATTTGTAGCTGTGCTGCCGGAAGGGCACCCGGACTGGAAATCCTTCGGACCTTCGGTCCTCGTCCCTCCCAGCCTTCGGCCGGGCCCCTCCCGTTCACGTGGCCACGGGCGGCCACGGATTTCCTAGTCCGGGTATCCCTTCCGGCAGCAGCGTACAAGAAACAAATGGGACACGATAAATTACGGAAGTTTGCAGAGAACGAGACGTTTTCCTGCCTGCTGCAGCCATCGGCTCAGGAGCTTCTCGCCAACGGGTATTTCGCCCTTCGGGACCACGAGGTAAAGGGGCATTGGGGCGAGAGGTTTGAGAGTGCCGGTGCGCCGCTGGTGCTGGAGTTGGGCTGCGGCAAGGGCGAGTACACCATCGATCTTGCCCTGCGAGACCCCGGCAAGAACTACGTTGGCGTGGACATCAAGGGCGCGAGGCTATGGAAAGGGGCTAAATACGCCACACAGCACGCCCTGGGCAATGTCGGTTTCCTGAGAACGCGTATCGAGTTCATCACGGCTTTCTTCGCTCCGGGGGAAGTTTCGGAAATCTGGCTTACTTTCTCCGACCCGCAGGTGCGGAGCGAGAATTCCCGCCTTACGTCGCCCGTTTTTCTGGAAAGATACTCTAAATTTCTTGCTCCGGGCGGGCTGGTGCATCTCAAGACCGATTCGCAGTTCCTTTATCAATACACCCTGGCGGTTTGCCGGGCCAACTCGCTGGAAATTGTGGCTTGTTCTGAAAATTTGTATGCCGAGGCGGAGCGCTTTGATCCTTGCCTGACGCAGGTTCAGACTTTTTACGAGCACATGTTCCGTGAGCAGGGGTATCCCATAAAGTATCTCTGCTTCCGACTCTCGGAGGTCCCGGGGGCGGAAGACTTCGCTTCGCTCATCCCTCCCACGCCTGACGGCGCGGGCCCCTCCCGTTCACGTAGCCACGGGCGGCTACGGTCTCCCGCCCCCGGGGTCTCCGGAGCCGAAACGGGGGGCAAAATGGGGCCTTCTGCACACGGGACGGTGGTTTCCGACGGAGCCGGGGGCAAATCGGGCCTTTCTGCACACGGGGAGGTGGTTTCCGACGGCGCCGGGGGCAAAACGGGCCTTCCTGCACACGGGGAGGTGGTTTCCGACGGCGCCGGGGGCAAAAAGGAGCCTTCTGCACACGGGAGGAGCTTTGTGAGTCCGACAGATTTTGATCCGGACTACTGGCGGAGCGTAGAAGGTCACCGGACCCTTTTCGGCCGCGACACCGCCGAGACCCGCCGCCAGAAACTTAAAGAAAAATAAAAGAGGCAAGCTCTTTCGAACTTGCCTCTCGGTGCGGCAGGTGAGACTCGAACTCACACAGGCCAAATGCCCACTACCCCCTCAAAGTAGCGTGTCTACCATTTCACCACTGCCGCTGTTGGGACTGCAAAATTAAGCATATTTAGCAGAATCGCAAAATTTTTTTGATATCTTTGTATAAATCGTGCCTAAATGCTGAAGTTAGAAGTTCCCGGAGGTGAATCCAAAGTGTTGTTGCACAGCTGCTGTGCGCCTTGTTCGGGCGCTGTTCTGGAGTGCATGGTGGCCAATGACATACGCCCTGTGGTGTTTTTCAGTAACTCGAATATAGTTCCCTTCGAAGAATACGAATTAAGGCTCGGTGAACTCCGGCGGTACTGCAAGGCTCTCGGCGTTGAGCTGGTGGAAGATGAATACGACCATCAGGCTTGGCTGCGATTTGTTCTTGATGAGAGCGAAGGTCTGACCAAAGAAGAACTGGCGGCTGCTCCCGAACGCGGCCCCAGGTGCTTGCGTTGCTTTAAATTCCGCCTGATGAGGGCGGCACGGTATGCAGCCCAAAACCATATTCCGGTGCTGACCACTACCCTTGCCTCTTCACGCTGGAAGAGTCTCGAGCAGGTCGATGAGGCCGGCTCCTGGGTCTGCTCGGCCTCCCCTCAATCCCCTGAGGGCGCAGGGGGATCGGAAAGCGCTTCAGCGCCAGTTTTGGGGCCAGCGGTGGCCTCGGAGGGCTCGGCCCGACCGGGGGTGTTTGAGGGGCCCTCCCCTCAATCCCCTGGGGGCGCAGGGGGATCGGAAGGCGCTTCAGCGCCAGTTTTGGGGCCAACGGTTCGGAGCGAAGCGACAGAGGGGGTTCCGGGGGAACCTTCCCCCGTCCCCTGGGGGTGCAGGGGGATTAGACCAGGGACACCAGTTCACTGGTGGCCCCAAAACTGGCGCAAAGGCGGCCTCCAGCCCCGCCGCTCCGAAATTATCAAAGAGCAGAATTTCTACAACCAGGACTTCTGCGGCTGCGAATTCTCTAAACATTTGTAAAACAGAATGGTACACCTCCACAAAAATATGAAGATGTCGGAGCTGGTGGAAAGTAACTATCACCTGCTCGGCATAATGTCACGCCTGGGTATTAACGGTAGCTTCTCGGAGCACACCGTCGAAGAAATCTGCGCCCGATACAGCCTGGACGCCGATACTTTCGTACTCATCTGCACCGTTTACTCCACCAAAGGTTACAAACCCACCGAGGAAGAGCTGCGCCGCTGCAGCGTGGCCGACATCCTGCGCTATCTGCACAGCAGCCACGACTTCTACCTCAACTCGGCCCTCAAGAGACTCTCGCCGGCTCTGGAGCAGATGACGGAGCCCACAAGCCAGGTGCAGCAAAAGGTCATCAGGCACTTTTTCGACAGCTACAAAACGGAGCTGGTCAAGCACTTCGCCTACGAAGAAGACACCGTAATCCCATATGTCAAGCGGCTGCTCGCCGGGCACGCCCCATCCGACTTTTCAATGGCGGTATTCAAAGAGAACCACTCCAACATAGAAGAGTCGCTCTCCGACCTTAAGAACCTGATAATGAAGTCGCTGCCGCCTGAGTGCGACGGCGAGGGGCGCCTGGACGTGCTGTCCAACATCTTCCACCTTCAGGAAGACCTGGAACACCATACCTACATCGAAGATAACATTCTGGTGCCAATGGTCGAAATGCTGGAAGGCCGTGAGCCCAGCCCCTCATTCGTAGCCCCGGTACCGGGCGAGAGCGATGGCGATGTGCTGAGCGACCGTGAGAAGGAAGTCCTGGCGGAAGTGGCGCGCGGATACCTCAACAAAGAGATTGCCGACCGCCTCAACATCTCCATAAACACCGTTATAACCCACCGTAAAAACATAACCCGCAAGACCGGTATCAAAACAACTCCCGGCCTTACGGTTTATGCTCTCCTCAACGGATTGGTAGATATAAATTCGTTCGAATAGGCTATCCGGCAGCAACCTCACCGGCGGGTGCATCTGCCTCCTCGTCGCTCTCTCCGGCAGCCCAGTCTATGAGTTTGGTGAAGGCGCCGGTGAACTTGTTGGCGATATCCTCGTCTCCGTTCTCCCTCAATACGTCGGCAAGGAAATAAATATAGCTGCCGCACATGTCGAACTCGCTCTTTCCGAACTCGAAGAATTCAAGATAGAAGCGGGAGGTCTCAAGCAGGTCGGCCGCCATCTGGGCGCCAAGAGCGCGGGCCTTGTCGGTCTGTCCGAGCTTATAATAGCACTCGATCATACTGATTACCAGGTAGTCGTTGGTGGACATGCCAAGCGGAATCGACTCTATCGGGAAGCGCTTCATAACCTCGCAGCCCCGGTCGAGCATCTCTACGGCGCGATCATTCTCCCCGGCCTTCATGAAGGCCTTGGCGCAGTTGAGGAATATGCTTCTGGGGGCCATTACGCCAAGGTTGGTGTAGATGTTCTGGTAGTCGATGAACCACCCGTCGGCGGCAACGGCGTCCCAGGAATACACCTGTGTCATCTTGCGGTACAGCTCGTCGGTATCAACGAAGCCAATGTCGGTCGTGCTTATCTTGTTCTTGATAGGAACAAACTTATAGGAGTAGCCCTCGTACACCAGATAATCCTTTACGCCCACGTTCAGGTCGCCTCCCATGTTAAGCATATGGATGGGGCGGTCCCACTGGTATCCCGACAGCAGGTCGAGCATGAAGATTTCGGGCTTGGTAAGATAATCCTTGCCCTTGGGGATCTGCAGCACTATGCTCTCGGGAATCATATCCTCAAAGCGCTTGTCAAGTATACCGGAGGCTATGACGTTCTCTTTGTTGACGGGCACCACTATCTTGCGGGAAGGAATGTAGTCCATCTTGCGGCCGCTGCTCATAGGAACCCTCACGCGCGTATCGCGGAACAGCTTCATCACATCGGCGATGGGCATCTCCTGCTCGCGGGTGTCAACAATAGGCACATATTCGTTGGTGCCGTAGAGGTATTGCTCCGGACCCACGCTCAGGGGCAGAGGGGCGCTCTCGTTGCAAGCCCATTTCATCTGGTCGATGTGCCAGTCGGTGCCCAGCAGGGAGGTGTTGCAGATACGTACGTCGGTGCGCACATTCTCGACTTCCTGCGCATACCACACAGGGAAGGTATCGTTGTCGCCGTGAGTTATGAGGATGCCGTTCGGGCCTACGGAGTTCAGATAATTGCGGGCCATTTCGACCGCGGTGCGGCGGCCGGAGCGGTCGTGGTCGTCCCAGTTCTGGGCCGCCATAAGAGCTGGCACACACAGGCACGCACCCGTAAGCAGGGCGGCCGTAGCCACGGAGTAGCGCTTCTTGAGGGCACTCTGGAGCCAGCTGTAAAGAGCCGCCACAGCCATACCTATCCACACGCAGAAGAAATAGAACGATCCCGCGTAGGCATAATCCCTCTCCCTCACCTGGTAAGGCGGCTGGTTGAGGTAGATCACGATGGCTATACCCGTCATGAAGAACATCAGGAAGGTAAGCCAGCATCCTCTCTTGTCGCGGTCGAACTGGAAGAAGAGACCAAGAAGGCCAAGGAGGAGCGGGAGGAAGAAATAGTGGTTCTTTCCCTTGTTGTCGGCAAGCGTGGATGGAGCGTTGCTCTGGTCGCCCAGGCGGAACTCATCAATGAATCCTATACCGCTCTCCCAGTTGCCGTGGAAGATATCGCCGGGCGTCGGGGAATGTATCTCGTTCTGCCGCCCCACGAAGTTCCACATAAAGTAGCGCCAGTACATCCATCCAAGCTGATAGTCGAAGAAGAAGTACAGGTTAGCAATCATGGTAGGCTTGCGGTCGGTGGCGCCGGCAATCTTCTTGCCCTTGCCGCCGGTATAGGCACGGTAGAACTCCTCGTTCTTACCGTCCGGCGAACTGCTCCACATGCGGGGGAACAGCATCTTTCCGGAAGCACGGTACTTGGCGTCCACGGGGCCCTCGACCTTCTTGTACTTGCCGTCCAGCGGAGCCCAGTAGGTCGATGATTTGAGGTCGTAAGGAGCATCGTAATACTGCCCGTAGAGCAGCGGCGTGCTGCCGTACTGCTCGCGGCTGAGGTAGCGCACCAGGGTAAAAGCATTGTCGGGCTGATACTCGTTGGTGGGCGTCTTGGCGCAGGAGCGGATGATATCGATGCTGAAAACCGAGAAGCCTATGGTAATGACGGTGAAGCACAGCAGGATGGTGTTCAGGAGCACTTTCTGCCTGCGCTCGGTCACAAAGATGCCCCAGAAGCACAGCGCCAGGAGTGCGGCCAGGAAGAATGCCGCGCCGCTATTGTACGGAAGCCCGAGAACGTTAACGAAGAACAGGTCGACGTAAGCCGCGATCTTGGGCAGGTAAGGCACATACAGGAACACCAGGAAGCCCAGGATGACGATGCCGATCAAGAATATCTTGACAAACTCCCAGAAGCCGAAGCGTCCGTTCTCTCTCTTGCGGTAGTAGAACAGGAACACAAGGGCCGGGATAGCCAGCAGGTTAAGCAGGTGCACGCCGATACTCAAGCCCATGAGGAAGGCGATCAGCACCACCCAGCGCAGGGCGTGGGGAGAATCGGCCCGGTCGTACCACATGGTCATGGCCCAGAACACCACGGCCGTAAAGAGCGACGACATTGCGTAAACCTCGCCCTCCACAGCGGAGAACCAGAAAGTATCGGAGAAACAATATGCCAGGGCGCCCACAAGGCCCGAACCTATGACTGCAAGCGCACCTCCGGCGGTTTTGGTGCTAACCACCCTCTTGGTGAGCCAGACTATGGTCAGATACAGGAAGAATATGGTAAGCGCCGAACAGATGGCGCTCATGGCGTTGACCAGGATGGCGGCGTGCATATTGTCGCCGAACATTGTGAAGAAGCGGGCGATGAGCTGGAATACCGGGTTTCCCGGGGGATGCCCCACCTCCAGTTTATAGGACGAGGCGATGAACTCGCCGCAGTCCCAGAAAGAAGCCGAGGGCTCTATGGTGAGCAAGTATGTGATGGCGGAAATGACGAAAGCAGCCAGGGCCGCTATCCTGTTCCAAAGATTGAATTTCTTATCGTTCATACAAATGTTTCGAATCAATCTTCAAAAATAGTGATAATTCTGCTTTAATTAAAATAAAGAAATTGTTTTGTCCCCAAAAAGCGCTATCTTTAGCATATGAATCGCCTTATGTCTGACATGATTAAACGCGCCGACCCTTCCCAGGTCAGCGGCTTGTCGCGCTTTTTCAAAACGGGCCCGGGACAGTACGGCGAGGGAGACAAATTCCTCGGCATCAAGGTCCCTGTGACTCGCGAAGTGGTAAAGGCCTGCTGGCGAGGCACATCCATGGAAGACATCCGGGAATGCATTGAAAGCGAGTACCACGAGCTGCGGCTCTCCGCCCTGCTGGCCCTGGTACAGATATTCCACAGCAAGAAAGCCCTGCGCCAGGAGTGCGTGGATTTCTATCTTGCGCATACCGCCCGCATCAACAACTGGGACCTGGTGGACTTGTCATGCTACCCCCTGCTTGGCGAGTGGCTGCTCGACAAAGACCGCAGCCTTCTGTACTCCCTCGCCCGCGAGGGAAAGACCATCTGGGAGCAGCGCATAGGCATAGTGAGCACCATGACTTTTATCCGCCACGGCCAGCTTGACGACACCTTTGCCATAGCCGATATACTGCTGCATCACCCGCACGATCTGATCCAAAAGGCGGTGGGCTGGCTGCTTCGCGAAGCAGGCAAGCGGGACAAAGAGGCCCTGACCTCGTTCCTTGCCGGCCGGTGTGCCGGCATGCCCCGCACCATGCTCCGCTACGCCATCGAAATGTTCCCCGAAGAAGAAAGAAAAAAGTACCTGAAGATATGAAAAAGTTAAGCCTCATTTTGCTATCCGCCCTTGCTTTTCTGCCGTTGAGGGCCGGAAAGATAGTGACCGACAGCCTGTGGAGCCGCACTCTCGGAGCCACGGTTAAGTACAATGTATATCTGCCTGACGGGCACGGAAAGACAGAGCGCACCTACCCCGTCGTGTATATGCTGCACGGCCTTAGCGACGACTATACGGCCTGGAGGGTTCGCGGCGGCATGCAGACGGTTACCGATGAACTTATCGGCACCGGCGAGGCCAAGCCTATGGTTATCATCATGCCCAACGCGGGAGGACCCGACGTTCACAACACCTATAACGGCTACTTTAACATGCCAGGCTGGCACTACGAAGACTTCTTCTTCGGGGAGCTGGTTCCGGAAGTCGAGAAGAAATACTCCTGCGGCGGAAGCAAAGAGCGGCGTGCGGTTATGGGACTTTCAATGGGCGGCGGAGGTTCGGTGGTCTATTGCCAGAAGCACCCTGAAATGTTCGCCTGCTGCTATGCCCTGAGCCCCTGGCTGGACGACAAGGGCAGAGAAGTCGAGGGAGAAGAGACGAGCCGCGACAAACTGTACCTGGTGAGCCAGGCTGTAAGGGACAATTCGGCCGTTGATTTCCTCGACCGCGCATCGGAAGAAACGATCGAGAAGCTTCGCACCGTGGCCTGGTTTGTCGATTGCGGTGACGACGACTTCCTGCTGCATCTTGCAATGGAGTTTCACTTCAAGATGAAGGCCGCCGGGGTGCACAACGAGCTCCGCGTGCGCAACGGCATACATAACTGGGAATACTGGCATCTGGGCCTCAGGCTGGCCCTGCCTTTCGCCTCCAGGAATTTCGAGTAGAAGATTCAGGCCGCTTTAACGGTCATTTCGCACTTGGCGCAGTCGAAGCCGAGAGCAAGGCGCCGTCCGTTGTTGACAAGGAACAGGGCGCCGGTGGGCTTTGCCTTCTGGTGGCGCGGGCAAAGGCCCAATTCGTACTTTATGCAGTAGCGCGTGCGCATCAGTTCGGCGGGGAGATTTCTCGGCTCGCTTCGCTCGCTCGAAATGACAGAAGTGCCTGACGGCACGGCAGAAGAATCGGCCTGGACGGCTGCAGAACCCGACGGGACGGCTGTCCCTTTGTCATTCTGAGGAGGGCGAAGCCCGACGTAAGAATCTATATCCTCTGCAAGCAGGCGCCGCATGGAATTGATGGTGCCGGCACTGAGCAGCGGAAGGGCGCCGGGAGCGCTGACCGACCGCACCTTAAAGGCGTAAACGCCGCTGCGCTTGGAAAGCTGCTCGCGGAGCATAGCCTCGCTGCGCTCGCGGTTCTCGGCTTTGTCTACATCGGCGTTGAAACGGCTTACCACGCAGCGTCCGTCTTCCGTCTCGGCCTTCAGTTCAATTACGAACGAGCCGCTTACGGCCACGTCCACATCGACGCCGATCTCACGCCGTGGACTCCCCGACTCAAGCTCCCGCTCGAAAGCGGCATTGATGTTCCGGTACAGGCGCACGCCGGCACGCAGGCCATCCACCCGTTTGCAGAAGATTTGCCGACCCTCGCAGCGGTCGGCCCTGAAGCCGGTCACACCGCGCCCGGGCTCGAAAAAAGCGAATCCGTCTCCGTTGGATAGTTGCAAGCCGGCGCCGGCAGGCTTGAGCGTTAACATCAACCCCCCGCCGGAAGGGCGCACGGCCTGCACTTCGCCTACGAACTCACCATTGGCAGTATCCATCGACGACCAGCGACCCCTCACGCCGTCGAGCCACCACTGGGTGTAGCCGCGGTTGAAGGTGAGGTCGGAATTGGGCGTGAAGCCGCCGCTAACCTTGCCGAACGAGGCCCTGCGGTACTCTCCGGGATGTTTTGCCACAAGCGCATCAAGTGCCAGGCTGTACTCGCGCACCACGTTCTTAACGTACGAGGCGCTCTTGAGCCGTCCTTCGATTTTGAATGAGCATATTCCGGCCCCGGCAAGATCTTCCAGGCGGTCGAGGAGCTTGAAATCGCGCATCGAGAGCAAAGCCCGGCCGCGCACAAGCGTACGTCCGCTCTCATCTACCAAGTCATAAAGGGAACGGCAGGCCTGGATACAGTCGCCCCTGTCGGCGCTCCGCCCGTCCAGATACTCCGACAGGCGGCAGTCGCCGCTGTAGCACACGCACAGGGCTCCGTGCACGAAGAACTCAAGTTCACAGCTGACCGCCTCGCGTATGGCGCGGACCTCCTGCAGGCTTAGCGCCCGCTCGAGTATGATGCGGCTGCATCCGAGAGCTTCGAAGCGGCGCGCCGCCTCGGGCGTGCGGATGGCGCACTGGGTGGAGGCGTGCATCGGCACCCTGATGTCCGGGAGACTTAACAGGCGCTCCTCCCGGATGATAAACGCATCGACCCCGGCGTCCTGGGCCTCAAGCATCATGGAATGCACGGCGGGCCACTCGTCGGGGTAGATGATAGTATTGACTGTCAGATAAATACGCACGCCGAACCGGTGCGCATAAGTGCAGAGTTCCCTTATATCGTCAATGCTGTTGCCGGCAGCCTTACGGTTGCCCCAGCCGGGACCTGCAATGTAAACGGCATCGGCACCGCAGTCTATTGCCGCGATGCCGACAGCCTTATCTTTTGCCGGAGAAAGTAGCTCCAGCTCCAACATTACTTGAGTGCGGCGAGAGCCTTCTTGGCGTCGGCTCCGTACTTAGGATCGTTAACTGCCTTGGCGAAGAACTCCTTAGCCTTGGCGTTGTTCTTGGCCTGCTGATACAGGGCGCCTACGGTGTAAGCTACCTGGCCGGCGTTCTTGGCGTTGGGAGCTGCCTCGAGATACTGCTCGAAGTAGTTGATAGCGTCGTTGTTCTTGCCTGCGAGCTGGGAAGCCTGGCCTGCAATCTGGAGGCACTGGGCGTTGGGGGTGTAGGAATTGCTCTCGTTGGCGTCCTTAACAGCATCTGCATACTTCTTGGCCTTGAGCTCATCGACCGAACGCTTGAGATAGAACTTGCCCAGCAGGGCATTTGCGTTCTTCTCCTGGCCGTTGGCAGCGGCAAGCTTGTAAGCCTCGACGGCTTCCTCGCCCTTGCCGGAGTTCTCCAGGCACTGGCCATAGCGGATGGCGGCATTGCCGTTGGCAGGATCGAGCTCGAGCACCTTGGCATAAGCCTCGGCGGCTGCGGCGAAGTCTTTGGCGTTGATGAGAGTGCCGCCCTTCTTCATATAAACCTGAGGAATGAGCGCGGCAGCCTTGGCTGCGGTCTCTTCGTCGCCATATTCATTTGCGATTGCTACAGCCTCGCCGAACTTGGCGATTGCACCGTCAAGGTTGTCCTCCTGGAGGAGCTGCTTGGCAATAGCGTTAACTGTCTTGGGGATAATTTCTTTGCAAGTTGCTACCAGCTCAAGACCTTCGTCTCCGCAGGCCTCAGCCATCTTGAGAGCCTCTTGGAAGCCGGCGAGCGCAGTCTCATAGTTACCTGCAGAAAGCGACTCGTTGGCCAGCTTGGCTGTTTCGGTTGCCTCAGACATGTTCTGGGCTGACAGCATGGCGGCCGCGGCAAAGAGGGCCGCAATGGATACTAAAATCTTTTTCATATCTCTTCTTTTGTTTACGGATTGCAAATTTAGCAATTATTATTACATTTTGCGTGCCAAAGTTGTTATCTTTGTGCTATCAGAACACATAATTAAAATGTCAGAACAGAAATTCAGGGTCGAAAGCGACCTTATCGGCGAGCTTAAAGTTCCTGCCGAAGCCTACTACGGAGTTCAAACCCAGAGGGCATTGGAGAATTACCAAATCTCCACCACTAAAATGTATCACTACCCCGAGTACATCATTGCCATTGCCTATGTCAAGATGGCCGCAGCGGAGGCAAACGCCGAGCTGGGAGCACTTGACCGCAATATCGCGGACGCCATCGTGGCAGCCTGCCGCGAGATCGTGGACGGCAAGTTCCACGACCAGTTCCCGGTGGATATGATGCAGGGCGGAGCCGGCACATCCGTCAACATGAATGCCAACGAGGTTATCGCCAACCGCGCCCTGGAACTTATGGGACACAATAAAGGGGAGTATCAGTACTGCTCGCCCAACGACCACGTCAACTGCGCCCAGTCCACCAACGATGCCTATCCTACCGCATTCCGCTATACTTTCGTGCGCATGAACAAGCACCTGGTGGCCTCGCTCCAGGCGCTTATAGCCTCGCTGCGCAAGAAAGGCGAGGAGTTCAAGGACATCATCAAGATGGGGCGCACCCAGTTGCAGGACGCTGTGCCCATGACATCCGGCCAGGAGTTCAATGCCTTCGCCAACAACCTGGAAGAAGAGATTGCCAACCTCGAGCGCAACGTGGTGCTGCTCAAAGAAATCAATATGGGCGGTACCGCCATCGGCACCGGCCTCAACGCCGTGCCCGGCTTTGCTGAGCTTTGTACCCGCAGGCTTTCGGAGTTTACCGGAGAGACCTTCCTCAAGGCTCCCGACCTGGTGGAGGCGACACCCGACACAGGTGCGTACGTAAGCTATTCGGCCGCCCTCAAGAGGCTCGCCATCAAACTTTCCAAGATCTGCAACGACCTCCGCCTTATGGCTTCCGGTCCCCGCTGCGGCCTGCACGAGATCAACCTGCCGCCCATGGCACCCGGTTCGTCCATCATGCCCGGCAAGGTGAACCCGGTCATCCCCGAGGTCACCAACCAGGTATGCTTCAAAGTAATAGGTAACGATACTACGGTGGCTTTCGCTGCCGAGGCCGGCCAGCTGCAGCTCAACGTTATGGAGCCCGTAATCGCCCAGTCTATCCTGGAGAGCGTGACTTGGCTGAAGAACGCGCTCGACACCCTGCGCACCCGCTGCATCGACGGAATAACGGTCAATGCCGACCATTGCTACGAGATGGTAAAGAACTCTATCGGAATAGTCACCGCCCTCAACCCTTACATCGGCTACAAAGCCTCCACGAAGGTGGCCAAGGAAGCCCTCGAGACCGGCCGCAGCGTTTACGACCTTGTGCTTGAGCACGGTTACATGACCAAAGACAAGCTTGACGAGGCCCTCGACCCGTCGCTCATGACCGCCTCGCACGAGTTTATCAAGTAGCCTGCAGGCGACCGTACATTACCTGGGAGGGTTACCGTCAAATTAGGCCCTTTTTGACGGTAACCCTCCCACCTTATGTCATGTCACCGACACGTATGTTTCATCACCTGAACGTTTTATTTGTGACATTTTAAAATCTTTATTATGTTTGCTACGTTGGTCTGAGATGTTTGATAAACTTAAAAGTAAACTATGAAATTTTATTTTGTAACAACCGACCATCTTGAGACAAAGATCTGGTTTAGGGACGAAGAGGACTTCCGCGTCGGAATGAACTACGTTGCAGTCACTGCAGCAGCTCTTAAAATTGATGTAATCGCCTTTATCTTGATGTCCAACCACGTACATTTTTTCCTTATGTGCTGGAACATCAAAGAAGCGAGAAAGTTCATTGATTATTTTAAAAAACTATACTCTTCTTACTGCCGTAAAAAATACGGGGAGGTTAGGTTTCTGCGTAGAAACGATGTGGATATCCGTGAAATCGACCTGGAAAATGAGGGCTTTGAGAGGGTTGTAGCTTATATATTAATGAACAGTGTGGCTGCAAAGATTTGCCTCACCCCCTCGGGATACAGATGGGGCAGCGGATCGTGTTATTTCAATGATAAAAAAGAATCCGGCAAACCAATAAGTTCCTTCTCGGCGAGAGCAGTCAGCCGCCTGGTTCACAGCGAAACCGCTCTTCCGGGTGACTGGATTATTGGTTCTGAAGGTTATGTACTTCCAGAATCTTATGTAAGAATAGATATAGTTGAAAAGGTTTTCAAAACACCCGCCCGGATGCTATACCATCTCAACTCTTCTTCAAAAGCAAAAAGAAACCGAAATCTGGAAGGTGTTGCATTCAGGGACCAGATTCTTAGCGGATCGCTCGAAGACTTGTGTCAATCTATTTTCAAGAAAAAAACTTTCGGCGACCTCAGTAACGATGAAAAAGCAGAGGCACTCAAACAACTTAGATGGCGATTCGGAGCTGATGTCCACCAAATTAGCCGCGTATCGGGCATTCCATATGAAAAAGTCACAGAAATGCTAAACAAGTTGTAGCAATGCCTGTAGGTAACCATACAAAACTTGGGATGGTCACCGTCAAATTAGGCCCTTTTTGACGGTAACCCTCCCGCTTAATGGAGCACTACCGTCAAGTATTCACTCTTGCTATGCCAATCCGGGTTTGCAGGGCTTGCCGATGGAGCGGCGCCAGGCAAAGTACAGTTCTTCTGTGGCGAGGGCCATTTTGGTGACAGAGCAATTGGGCACCTTGGGATAGGTGTACCAGGTGTCTTCCAGCGTGTTAAGGTCTACGCAGTCGCCCCATTTGCCCAGATAGTTGTATTCGATGTGACAGGAGTAGGCGGACGGAACGGGGATTATCATCTCATATTCCTTGCCCAGAAGGCTGCGGACTTTCACCGCAAATCCGTCCATATTGTGCCGCATGGTGCCGGACCCGAGGGCGATGAAGCGCTTGGCGTTGGGCAGGCTGCGCACCTCTACGGGCAGCTCTCCGCTATCGTAGGTGCCGGCTTCCACTTCCGCGCGCACATTGGCCCTTTCCCACTCGTACCAGTCGGGCACGCGGGAGAACTCGGTGGGAGCGCCCCCGCCGGCCTGCAGCGAGCCGTCGGGCAGCATGGTCCATGTCTTGCCGCAGTGCTTACAAATCAACTGGTTAGCCTTGCTGTCCATCTCATACTCCGTTCCGCAGTGGGGGCATTGGTAGAGCACCTTTTCGAGGCCCTCGGCGCGCTTGTCGTAGTGCATCTCAAGGCCCTTGGACTGCAGCCAGGCGTAGTCGTCATACTGGAATGCATCCACAAGGCGCGAGTTAATTTCGTCCAGCGGAAGGCTCTTCAGGTCTTCGGGCGTGAAGAGCAACTTGAAGTCGGCCTCGGTAGGTTTGATGCCGCGCGAGTGAAGGTTCCAGAAGGGGGAATTGACATGATGGCCGTGGCAGATGAGCACAGCCACCGGCACTCCCAGAAGGCGGCAGAGCTTTCCCAGCGACTCGGGCAGTACGGCGGTGGTACCGCAAAGAGAATAGCGAGCCTCGGGATAGACCACGGCGATATCGCCGTTTTCAACCACTTTAGCAAGGTGCCGCACCAGGGTGAGGTCATTGGTGAATTTGCGTTTGCATATGCACCCCACGTTGCGCAGCAGCCATTCCCGGCCTATGAAACCGTCAATCGCCACCACATAGTTTGCCCGTTTGGGATAGATGGCCTTTGTGAGCACCTTGAAATCCATGAAGGCGTTGTGGTTGCTCAGCAGCAGGTAGGGCGGCTTGAGCTCCTTGGTACCCTCATAATGAATGATGGTCTTATGAGCTATAACGTCGGGCAGGCTCAGCATGAGCGTAAGGGGTCGCAGGTACCAGCGGGTACGGATGGGCGCCTTGGCCATGTCAAAACGTGGTGTCATAGTTACAAATATAAGTATTATTGTTAATTACACTAGAAGATTCACGGAACATTTTTTGCAATAAACAGGCATTCGGACTATATTTGCAAACGCTATGAAGAAGATACTCGCAATTATTGCGTTGGCGCTGGCATATTGTGCAGCGGCTAATGCACAGGACCATATCGTGACCCGCAACGGAGATGAAATCAACGGAAAGGTACTGGAAGTAAGTTCCGAAATCATCAAGTACAAGCGGGCGGACAATCCCAACGGCCCCGTCTACGTGCTGGATATAGACGAGGTCAAATCGATTCAGTACGAGAACGGCACTTTTGAGGATTTCGGCAGGAAGATCAGCATCCCTGGCCCCAAGGACATCCCCGACAGCTACAATTACATCCTGAATCATCCGGAGGTGCGCTACGCCGATATCAAGCACGACTACAACCCCTCCTACTATGTTCCCTGGGAAGGCGACCCTTATGAGCCGTGGATCGGAGGAGTATGCTCTTTCCTCATCCCTGGCCTTGGACAATGCGTTGACGGAGAATGGGGACGCGGCCTCGGGATATTTGCCGCCAACGTGGGTCTGGGCGTTCTGGAACTTATAGAATTCTCAGCCATAGGATATGGCGCCAAGGTATATAATTATGATTATTATAACGGAAGCGCCTATTTCAGCGACAATTCGTACCTCTATGGCGGCAGCGGAGCTCTGATCCTTACCCTGATCGGACACGCAGCCCTGAACATCTGGAACATCTGCGATGCGGTACGCATTGCCAAGGTCAAAAACATGTTCTACCAAGACTTTACCGGCAACCTGAGCAGCGTAAGCATGAAGCTGGAGCCGAACCTGGCCCTTGTGCCCAACGTATCGGGAGCGGTAGTTCCTACGGCCGGTTTCTCGCTGAGCGTGAAGTTCTAAAGTGGGAAAAGCAGAAAGAATAATTCAAGATTGGATGTTGCCCGGCGCTATCGTGCTGGGCATCAGTTTGTATTTTCTGTACCGCGGACTGCCCGTCCTGCATCCTTATGGGCACACGCTGGGTGTGTGGGCAAGCGAAGGGCAGAGGCTCGTGATCGCCCTGCTGATGTTCTTCCAGTTTGTGAAGATATCGCCCCACGACCTTAAGCTGCGGCGCTGGCACTTGCTGGCCCTCATCTTCCAGGTGCTGCTGTTCGTGGGCATAGCCTTCGTGCTGTCGCGTTTCGAAGGGGAAAAGCGTATCCTCCTGGAGTGCGCCATGCTCTGCCTTATCTGCCCCACAGCATCGGCCTCGGGCGTTATAACCGACAAACTCGGGGGCTCGCTGGCCGAGACCGTAACATATCTCGGACTTATTAACGTTGCAGCTACCCTGCTGATTCCCACCGTTATACCTATGGTAAGGCCCTCTGCCGAGCTGGGGTTCTGGTCGTATGTGGGGCACATAGCCGGCAAGGTGTTTCCGGTGCTGGTGCTGCCCGGCGCCCTTGCCTGGCTCATCAGATATACCACTCACAAACTGCAGCGCATAATGATGCGGCTGAGCCGTTATGCCTTCTATGTCTGGGGTGTGGGGCTCACGCTGGCCATGCTTCTGTCGGCCCGGGCCCTGGTGCTGAGCCACCTATCGGCAGGCGCCATTTGGTGCATAGTGCTTGTGTCGCTCGCCACCTGCGCCCTGCAGTTTGCCGTCGGAAAGATGTTCGGCAAGCGGGCCGGAGCCGAGACCTCAATCACCGCCGGCCAGGCCCTGGGGCAGAAGAACACCGGCTTCCTCATCTGGCTGGGGTACAATTACTTAACCCCCGTCACATCGGTAGCCGGAGGCCTTTATGCTATATGGCAGAACTTGTTTAACAGCTGGCAGCTCTACCAGCGCTCCCACAAAAAAGACTAAAAACTCACGTTGAATACCGCTCCCCAGTAATGGGGACTCTCGCCTGCAGGCGCGCCGATATTGTAGTAGTAACTGATGCCCAGGCGGGTATCTTCGGGTATCCACAAAAGATTCCCCAGCACAGCGCAAAGGTCGGCTCCCACACTTGCGAGAACCTTGGATTCGTGCCTGTTGTATAAATACGAATAGTCGCCGTGCAGGGTGCATTCAAAATTCCTCAGATAAGCCACAGGCCCCATCCCGGACCAGTCGAGGGGAGCGAAGGGGAAGGCATAGTCGGCAGTAAAACGAGTCTGAAGCGAGTAATTTGCAACTTTATTCGCCAGCGAGGCATATCCCGCCATACCACGCGGCAGAACGGCGGCGTAACGTTCGTTAAAGAGAGCATCGGAAGTAGGCATCTGGGCGATTGCCGAAAGCCTTATGCCGTGGGTATCCATAAACCCGGGCAGGTATCCGTAGCCATACAAGTAGGCGCAGGATGTGAGGATGTTCTGCGCCCAGGGCCGGCCGCTCCATCCTCCTTCCAGGCCGATGCCGAAGCGGGGATAAATGCGGGCAGGCGGAGTAGATTCCATAATGTACGCCCTCAGGCTGGCCGTCACGCGGTTCATTGGAGCAAAGCTGCCGTGAGTGAAGAAGCTGTTGGAGACGGTCCACTTAAGCTGCGGCACCAGGCCCCTGTACCATCCTCCCGATGAGCCTCGCAGCGGAACATACATCGTAAGGCCGGTATTGACCGAAGGGCGGCCGGTCATCTGCTCGCTGGAGAGGGTAATATAGTAGCCAAAGTCGCTGAACTGAGTCTTGAGGAAATACAGGCTGGGAGGAACGCTGCTTATGCTGAAATTGGCTTCGATAACGGGATAAAAACCTGAATATGTGAACCTTACCTCTCCCCTGTGAGACCAGGCCTCCTTGCCGGGAGCAGCGTTGTAGGCCACGACTCCCGTCATGGTATTAAGATGATTCTGGAAGAATGCCGTGGCGCCCAGGCCGGCGGTAGTTGTGAGCGTCTCGAAGCTCATATCCTCGATGGCGTCGTAATCGACGTACACGGGAGCCCATGAGTGGAAGCGGAATAGATGCCCAAGGCGGTTGTACGGAAGGGGCGAGTCTTCGACACCATCCGGAAGCACTTCAGGAACTTCCGCGGCCGAACTTTTAAGATCCTCGGCAAATTCGTAACGGTGGGTGCGGGTAAAATCAGCCTGCGCCGGGGAGGGAAGCGAATCCGTGCAGGTCAATTGCAGGTTGCGCCCGCCGGTGCCGAGGCTCGAGGACACCAGATAGCGCCCGTCGGGACTGAAGCGGTATGACCCGCCGCCCTGAGGCGAAGAACTCAGCCGCATCACGCTTCCTCCTTCAGGATCAAGAGCATACAATTCATCAACACCTGTCAGGTCGGCGGTAAAGCACAGTTCGCCGCCACGGCGGAAAAGGCCCTTGACATTCACGCTCCCGCAGTCGAGAACAAGTTTGAAACCTTCCCCGTCCAGGCGCCAGATACCCAGCCCCCCGGAGGTAACGGCTGTCACGTACACGTCGTCTCCTATCCACTCGCTCTCCGAAATCTGCATGCCGTCGGGTGCCTTGATACGCCGCAGCACCTTGCCTTTCAGGGCATCGACCAGCACCAGGGCGGAGCCGCCGCTGAAAGGATACTCGGTTGCCGACACCACCATTCCGTCGCACGACGGGGAAGGGTTGTACCAGCGGGTACGGCGGCTGAAGCGCTGCCGGCGGCCGTCCATCTTGGTGTACCACAGCTCCGAGTACGATTTGAGCTCCCATCGGGCATCGGGCACCACCTCGCTCCAATAGATACGCCGCAGGTTATCGTCCCCTTTGAGAGCCGATGTGCTGTAAGCAAAAGGCGCCACGCGGGAAACCTGGCCCGCAGTGTCGACCCTCACCAGTGCGGGAGGAGCGGTCACCCCGCCGCGGACGCAGTAGAGCACGCTGTCCATGTAGCATGTGCTGGTGTACTCCGTAAAATGACGGCTGTCGAATGTAAGAGGGCGGGAAGGCATGAACGGAGCGCGCGCAGCCTCGTCACGGGCCCAGCGCCCCTGCAGGGTATCGCAGATCTCGGTGAACGCATCGCGGAAACGCTTGCCGGACACTTCCTTTACGGTGCCCTGCATATTGAAGAACGGCAGAGGCCACTTGCCCCGGAAGAGCCGCTCGTAGTAGCGGGCGGTAAAATCGGGACAACCGTACACGCTGCGCAAACCGGCCATGGTGATGTAGCCCACTTTATAGTAGTCCGGCGTATAGTACTTAAGTGAGCCGTAGCGCCATCGCCAGAAGTCGCGCGTGTCCCCCTCACGGAAGGCCGCCCGGTAGTATTCCAAGAACGATGCGTTGCGCCCGCGGCCGGTAGTGCTCAGTTCCGTCTCGGCGGCAACTGCGTCGCCCTCGAAGAACGACGGGCCGCAGTAGATGGCCGAAACGGCGCCGGCTGTAAGCTCGCCCAGAAACCACGATGCAACCCTGTAGGGCTTTTCGTTGACAAACTGCATCTGCGCCACGTGCCGGCTCTCGTGGCTCACGAGATGCTCCTCCCAGGGCTGAGGCATGGGAGCCACTGACGTGGGGGTGGTGAGCAGTTCCATACGGCGGGGAGTCCAGGCCACCATACCGTTGGAATTGGCTGTCCAGGGGTGCAGGATTACGGGCAGGCGCTTGCTGTAAAGCTGGTTGGGATAATAGCCTGCAGTAGCTCCCACGGGCATTTTATACCGCTCGAGGGTAGATGCATAAACCCTGGCGAGCGAATCCAGCCCTTTGGGGTAGATGACGTCAAAATCCGCCGTGCGCAGGTGATACCATTTGACGCCTGCCGGCTCGCTGCCCAGCGAATAGAACTGGGCGGCGGCCGGCAGGGCCATGAAGATAGCCGCGACAAGCGAAAGGAGACGTCTCACCTGCTAAAGTTTTCGTGCTCCGTCGGAAATAACTACGTCGTAAACTTTGAGTTCGTGGCCGAACTTCTCTTTGTACTGCTCTGCAGCAGCCGCCACAAAGCTGTCGTAAAGTTCGTCTTTTACCAGGTTGATGGTGCATCCGCCAAAGCCTCCGCCCATAACGCGGGAGCCGGTGACGTCCATCTTGCGGGCCAGACGGGCGAGGAAGTCAAGCTCGGGGCAGCTCACCTCGTAGAGGCGGCTCAAGCCGAAATGAGTCTGGTACATCATTTCACCGACGGTCTCATAATCGCCTCTATCAAGAGCGTCGCAGACGTCCAGAACCCTCTGCACCTCGCCGATTACGTACTCCGCGCGGATAAAGTCTTCCTCGGGGATGCGGTCGCGCACCTCGTCGAGCCACACCCTCTTGGCGTCGGAAAGGAATTCCACCTCGGGGTGGTTCTCCCTGATGGCGGCGGCGGCTCTCTCGCAAGACTCGCGGCGCTTGTTATAGGCGCTGTCGGCGAGCAGGTGCTTGACGCAGGTATCCAGCAGGACGAGTTTGTAGCCCTCGGGGTTGAAGGGGAAATACTGATACTCCAAAGTCTTGCAGTTCAGGCGGATAAGCTGGCCGGCCTTGCCGAAGCAAGAGGCAAACTGATCCATGATTCCGCACTTCACGCCACAGTAGTTATGCTCGGTGCTCTGGCCTATGCGGGCCAGGGTAAAGAGGTCCATGCCGTTGCCGTTCAAGTCGTTAAGAGCATACGCGAAGCAGCTCTCCAGGGCTGCCGACGAGCTGAGGCCGGCGCCAAGAGGCACGTCGCCTGCAAACACGGCGTCAAAGCCGGCCACCTTGCCTCCGCGCTTCTCTATCTCGCGGCAGACTCCGTAAATATAGCGGGGCCAGTGCTGTCCGGGAAGGGCGTCCTCGGCGAGCGAGAACTCGGCGAACTCGTCGCGGTCGATGGCGAACAGACGCACTTTATCGGTACCGTTGGGTTTGATTTCAGCCATAATTCCCTTGTCGATGGCTCCGGGGAACACATAACCGCCGTTGTAGTCGGTGTGCTCGCCTATCAGGTTGATACGGCCTGCGGCTGCGTAAAAAACGCCACCCTCGCCAAAGAGGCTGGTAAATTTGCTGTGAATTTTCTCTTTCATTGGTTATCAGTATTATACGTTGAACAAAAAATGCATGATATCTCCGTCCTGCACCACATAATCCTTGCCCTCGACACCCATCTTGCCGGCGGCGCGCACGGCGGCCTCGGTACGATACGCCACAAAATCGTCGTATTTTATGACCTCGGCCCTGATGAAACCCTTTTCAAAGTCGGTATGTATGACTCCGGCGGCCTTGGGGGCCTTGTCGCCGGCGTGAATGGTCCAGGCGCGGCACTCATCCGCTCCGGCGGTGAAGAAAGTCCTGAGGCCCAGGAGCTTATATGCTCCCTGAACAAGCCGCACCACGCCAGACTCTTCGAGGCCCATCTCTTCGAGGAACATCTTGCGGTCTTCGTATTCTTCCATCTCGGCAATCTCCGACTCGGTGCGGGCGGAAATGATAAGAATGCCGGCATCCTCGTCTTTTACCGCCTCCTTGACGGCATCCACGTAAGCGTTGCCGGCGGCGGCCGATGCGTCGTCGACGTTGCACACATAGAGCACCGGCTTGTTGGTGAGCAGGAAAAGGTCGTGGGCAAGATGCTCTTCCTCTTCGTTGAGGAGCTTGACGCTGCGGCAAGACTTACCCTGCTCAAGAGCCTCCTTGTAGCGCGTCAGCAGATCGGCCAGCTTGCGGGACTCCTTGTCGCCTGCCTGCGCGGCCTTGATGCATTTGCCAAGGCGCGCCTGGACGGTCTCGAGGTCTTTTATCTGGAGCTCTGTATCAACCACTTCCTTATCGCGAACGGGGTCGACCGAACCGTCCACGTGAACTACGTTTCCGTCGTCAAAGCAACGCAGCACATGCAGGATGGCATCGCACTCGCGGATATTCGCAAGGAATTGATTGCCAAGGCCTTCACCCCGGCTAGCACCCTTAACCAGACCAGCTATGTCAACAATGTCGACGGTGGCCGGGATGGTGCGCTGGGGATGGCATATTTCGGTGAGGACCTCCAGACGGCGGTCCGGAACATTGGTGGAGCCAAGATTGGGCTCGATAGTGCAGAAGGGAAAGTTGGCACTTTGGGCCTTGCCGCTGCTCACGCAGTTGAAGAGAGTGGATTTACCCACATTAGGAAGGCCTACTATACCGCATTTTAAACTCATATTAGCTGTTTTTAGTGTTTCTGCCCGAGGGCAAGAGACAAATATACGATTATTTTCGTTATCTTTTTGTATTCAGCGCAAAGCATACCTTCGCAAACAATTGATAATTGAAATATATTATTATATTTGTAAACTAACACTAATAGCCGATGAAACAATTCTTATACCTCCTGCTTGCCGGCGCCATAGCCTTGTGCGCCTGCTCCCGCGGCCCCGAAGGGTCGGATCCCCGCGTAGAAAAACTGCTGCGTAAAATGACTCTCGAGGAGAAAGTCGGGCAGACCGTCCTGTTCACCAGCGACTGGTCGGTAACCGGCCCCAGCATGCGCGAAGGCTATATCGACGACATACGCCAGGGACGCTGCGGCAACATCTTCAACGCCTACACGGCCGAGTACACCCGCAAGCTCCAGGAAATCGCGGTTAACGAAACCCGCCTCGGTATTCCTCTGCTCTTCGGCTATGATGTCATACACGGCTTCCGCACCATTTTCCCCATCAACCTGGGAATGGCCTGCACCTGGGACCCCGAAGCCATAGAGCGTTCCGCCCGGGTGGCCGCCCACGAAGCAGCTGCGGCCGGCCTGCACTGGACCTACTCGCCAATGTGCGATATTTGCGTCGAGCCCCGCTGGGGAAGGGTTTCTGAAGGCGCGGGCGAAGACCCGTACCTGGGCAGCGCCGTAGCGGCGGCCCTCACCCGCGGCTATCAGGGAGAAGACCTTAAAGACGAGAGCACCCTGCTCGCCTGCATCAAGCACTACGCTGCTTACGGCGCTCCCCAGGCCGGAAGGGACTACAATACCGTAGATATGTCGGAAAGATGGCTGCGGGAGTTCTATCTCCCTCCGTATAAGGCCGCCGTCGATGCCGGAGCTCTCAGCGTCATGGCATCGTTCAACGAGCTGGACGGCGTACCCGCCACCGCCAACAAGCACCTCATGCAGGAAATTCTCCGCGACGAGTGGGGTTTCAGGGGCTTTGTGGTGACCGACTACACCGGCATCAACGAGATGGTGTGCCACGGCTATGCCGCCGACGAGAAAGACGCGGGCCGCCTTGCCATGAACGCAGGCATAGACATGGATATGCAGAGCGCCTCGTACTTCAACTATATGGTGGATCTGGTGCGCAGCGGCGCCGTCAAGGAAAGCACCCTGGACGAGGCTGTGCGCCGTATCCTCAACGTCAAGGCCGCCCTGGGCCTCTTTGACGACCCCTTCAAATACTGCTCTCCCGAGCGTGAGGCCTCTGAAACCCTCACCGAGTCCAACAAGCAGGAAGCCCGCCTGACCGCCGCCCAAAGCTGCGTCCTTCTCAAAAACGAGGGCGTGCTGCCGCTACGCAAAGGTGCACGCACCGCAGTTATAGGAGCCCTCGCCGACTCCAAGGATGACCTTCTGGGCTCGTGGAGAGGCGCCAGCGAGGTGAGGTCCGTACCCGCCAGCATACTCGACGCCATACGTGAAGTCACGCCCGCAGTGTACGCCGAGGGCTGCAAGGAGATGGGCGAAGACCGCAGCGGATTCGGCGCAGCACTTGCCGCCGCCCGCGGCGCCGAACAGATAGTGATGGTGCTAGGCGAAGATTGCCAGTGGAGCGGAGAGGCAGCCAGCCGCTCCGACATACGCATCCCCGGAGTCCAGAGCGAACTGCTTGAAAAGATAGCCGCGCTCGGAAAGCCCCTCGTGGTAGTGCTCCTCAACGGACGCCCGCTTGACCTGAGCGCGGAAAGTGTCACCGCCGGAGCCCTGCTGGAGGCCTGGTATCCCGGTACCATGGGAGGCTACGCCGTTGCCGACCTGCTCTTCGGAGACGTCAACCCCTCGGGCAAGCTCTGCATCACTTTCCCCCGCAATCTCGGCCAGGTCCCCATCTACCATTACGCCAAGAACACCGGACGCCCCTACGTGCACCCCGAGGCCAAGTACGAATCGCGCTACCTGGATGTGCCCAACGAGCCTCTGTACGCATTCGGCCACGGCCTGAGCTACACCACCTTCAGCTATTCCGACATCACCCTGTCGGACGACAGATTCTCCGCCGACGGCTCCATCGAGGCCACCGTTACCCTTACCAACACAGGGGACAGGGAGGGCGAAGAGACCGTACAGCTCTACATCCGCGACCTTGTGGGCAGCGTCACCCGCCCCGTCAAGCAGCTCAAGGGCTTCCGCAAAGTAAACCTTGGCCCCGGCGAGAGCAAGGAGGTGAGTTTCAGCATCGACAAAGAGACCCTCTCGTTCTACCGTGCCGACATGAGCTTCGGTCCCGAGAGCGGCGAGTTCAAAGTATTCATCGGAGGAGCCTCCGACAATGTAAAAGAAGCCTCTTTCAGTTATGAAGAATAGCATTACTGCAGCGGCGGTCCTGTTGCTCGCCCTGCTGCTTGGTTCTTGCGGCCCAAGGCCCGCAAAGCAAATGAGCGACGAGGCACTGCTGGACACGGTAGAACGCTGCACGATTAAGTATTTTACCGATTTTGCCGACCCCGCCACCGGCCTTGCCCGCGAGCGCAACAACGACCGCAACGGAGCCATTGTAACCATAGGTGGCAGCGGATTCGGAATGATGGCGGTGATTGCCGGAGCCGAAAGGGGATATTACCCTCAGCAAGAAGGCATCGACCGCATCGAGAAGATGGTGGGGAGCCTTGAGAAGTTCGAGCGCTTCCACGGGGCTTGGGCTCACTGGTACGACGCCGACACCGGCGAGACCTTCAGTTTCAGCCAGTACGACGACGGCGGCGACCTGGTGGAGACAGCCTTCATGGTGCAGGGCCTGCTGACGGCGCGGCAGTGGCTGCGCGGCAAGGACGAGGCGCTCTCCGACCGCTGCGACCAGCTCTGGAAAGACGTAGAATGGGATTGGTACACCCGCGGCACAGACTCGCTCTACTGGCACTGGTCCAAGAATTACGAGTGGAAGATGAACCACCGCATCAAAGGATACGACGAGACCCTTATCACTTACATCCTGGCCGGCAGTTCCCCCACCCACCCCATCAGCCGCGAGTGCTACGAGGCCTCGTACAAGACCTCCAACTACTATTACAACGGCAAGCAGTACTACGGCATCACCCTGCCTCTCGGCATGGAGCTTGGCGGGCCGCTGTTCTTCTGCCATTATTCCTACCTGGGGCTCGACCCGCGCGGGCTGATTGACGACAAGACCGACTACTTCGAGCGCAATACAGCACACACCCTCATCCATCGCGCATACGCCATCGACAATCCAAAGGGCCACAAGGGATACGGGGCGCACCTTTGGGGCTTCACCTCCTCGGACGATCCGGACGTCGGCTACAGCTCGCATCATCCCGGGACCGCCGACGAGAACGGCACCGTATCGCCCACCGCGGCCATAAGCTCCATAGTCTATACCCCCACGGAGTCGCTGCAGGTGATGCGCTACTTGTTCTACGAGACAGAAATGTTCGGCCCTTACGGCTTCTACGACGCATACAATCCGTCCAAAGACAATCCGGTCGTCGACCACTACCTGGCCATCGACCAGGGCCCCGAAGCGGTGATGATCGAGAACTACCGGAGCGGCCTGCTTTGGAAGCTCTTCATGAGTTCCCCCGAAATAATCCCCGGTCTTGAAAAACTGGGATTCCGTTACAAAAACTAACAACCAAGCATATATGAAAAGATTACTCATTTTTACATGCGCCCTGCTGATCAGCCTCGCGGCCTCCGCCCAGGCTTATCAGATAAAGGGTGTGGTACAGGACGACCTGGGGCCCGTAATAGGCGCCACCGTCATGGAGGCCGGAACGTCCAACGGCACATCCACCGGGCTGGACGGTGACTTCCTGCTCACGGTGTCCGGTCCCGACGCCCTGATCGACATCAGCTGCATGGGCTACGCCACACAGAGCTTCAAGGCTTCCGAAGTGCCCGCGCTGATCAATCTCTCCGAAGACCAGACCTTCCTTGAAGAGGTTGTGGTGGTGGGTTACGGCACCCAAAAGGCCAAGGACCTCACCGCCCCCATCGTCAATATCAAGGGAGACGAACTCTCCAAGCAGGCTACCGCCAACCCTATGTCGGCACTCGCAGGCATGGTGAGCGGCGTGCAGATTACCCAGAGCGGCGCTCCGGGCGCAGGTCCCAGCGTGAAGATCCGCGGCGTGGGCTCCATCGGCGACTATGCCAAGCCCCTGTATGTGGTTGACGGCGCCTTCATGGACAACATCGACTTCCTCGCCAGTTCCGACATCGAGTCGCTGACCGTGCTCAAGGACGCTTCGGCATCGGCCATCTACGGCGTGAGGGCCGCCAACGGCGTCATCATCGTAACCACCCGCAAGGGTGAGATGGGGCACGCCCGCGTGAGCTACGACGGTTACGCAGGTGTGCAGGTGCCTACCAACATCATGAAGCTCGCCAACACCGATCAGTACTGCGAGCTTTACAACCTGGCCTTCGACGGTACCACGGGCTTCGTTCCCAAAGATCCCGCCAATTACAATGGAGTGAGCACCGACTGGTACGCCACCCTGGTGCATCCGGCCCTTACCCACAGCCATTCGCTGGACCTCAGCGGCGGCACCGAGAAGACCAATTACTCGGTGGGTCTGAGCTACTTCTTCCAGGACGGTATCATGAATTTCACCAAGAACAACTACGGACGCCTCAACCTGCGCGCCCGCCTGGACCAGACCATGAGCTCATGGCTCAAGGTGGGATTCAACACCGTGGTGTCCAAGATTGACGCAAACTACGCCAACTCCGGCGTTTACTACCAGGCGTTCGTCAATCCTCCTGTGTACGGAGTTTACAACGACGCCAATACAGTGGCCTATCCCGAGCCTTTCGACTCGCCCCAGCGCTACGGCTACGGCAACTCCTACGGCAACCCCGCCGCCAGCGCCTACTACAACCGCAGCTGGGGCAACGGCTACAGGACGGTATTCTCCGCCTACGCCGAGGCCACCATCATCCCCGAAAAACTCAAGTTCAAGACCTCCTACAACCTTGACTTCAGTTTCAACGACGGCAAGAGCTACACCCCCGAGCACATGGTGGGAGGCTCGCAGGGCACCAAAGTGTCGAGCCTGAGCAAGACTTTCAGCTACGGCACCTATCACATCCTCGACAACACCCTCACTTATTCCGACCGCGTCGGCGACCACGCATTCACCGCCATGCTGGGCCAGTCGACCCGTATGCAGTACAACGCTGACCTGAGCGGTACGGCCCGCAGCGTGCCCGACTTCGACTTGCAGTCGCTCTACCTGCGCAACGGTTCGTACAAGAACCAGCAGACCTCCGACGGGGCCTCCCGCTACAACGGACTGTCGTTCTTTACCCGCGGCACTTACAACTACAAAGAAAAATACCTCGCCACCGTTACGCTGCGCGCCGACGGAAGCTCCAAGTACCAGCAGAAGTGGGGCATCTTCCCCTCCGTCGGTCTGGGATGGAACATTTCCGACGAGCCGTTCATGCAGGGCCGCAAGGTGCTCGACTTCCTCAAGCTGCGCGCCAGCTGGGGTATGCTCGGTAACGACAACGTGCCTGCCAACGACGTGAACATCGCCGGCGCTTCCGGAATCGGCAGCTCGGCCGTGTTCGGCAACACCGTGGTGGACGGCATAGGAGCACAGACCGTGTATCAGAACTATCTCCGCTGGGAGGTGGTGACCGAGACCAACGTGGGCGCCGACTTCGCCATGTTCGGCAGCCGCCTGAGCGGTGAAGTCGATTTGTATCACCGCGTTACCGACAAGGTGGTATTCTACGCCCCCATAGCTTCCGGCGGCGGTGTGGCCACCCTGCTTGCCAACAACGGCAAGGTGCTTAACGCCGGTGCCGAGCTCTCGCTCAAATGGGCCGACAGCATAGCTGAAGAATTCAACTACTACGCCGGACTCAACGCCACGTTCAACTACAACACCGTGCTTGCCCTCGAGGGCCGCGACAACATCCCCGGAGCAATGGTGAACGGCGTTTACTCCACCCTTACCCAAGTTGGCTACCCCATCGGCGCCTTCTGGGGCTACCAGGTGGAGGGCATCTTCCCCAACAAGAAAGAAGCGCTGCTCGGCGACGTCACCCAGACTACCGCCGACGAGGGCTACTTCAAGTACAAGGACGTCAATCCCGACGGCATCATTAAAGAGGACGACCGCACCTATCTGGGCTCTCCTCTTCCCTGGCTCCTGCTAGGCCTCAACCTGGGCTTCGACTGGAAGAACTGGGACTTCTCGATGGTGATGAACGCCAACATCGGAAACAAGATTTTCAATGCCAAGCGCATCAACAAGCAGGTGTTCCCCGACGGCAACTACGACCTGGCATTCTACAAGAACGCCTGGCGCAAAGACGCCAAGAGCACTACCTACCCCAGCCCCAGGGCTCTCAACGAGTCGCTTATGGCCCAGAGCAACAGCTTCTTCGTGGAGGACGGCTCGGCGTTCAGCATACAGAACGTACAGCTGGGCTACACCTTCCGCAACGTGTTCGGCTCTGGACGCATAAGGGCTTACATCTCCGCGCAGCGGCCGCTTAACCTGTTCGGCTACAACGGATTTACCACCCAGATCGGCGGTTCGCCTACCGAGACCGGAATCGACGGCTCGGCGGTTTATCCCATGCAGGCCATCTACACCGCAGGCGTCAACATCAACTTTTAAGGAGCTACGGATATGAAAAAGATATTTATACTCACCGCCCTTCTGGCACTGCTCTGCAGCTGCTCCGATTTTCTGAACATACGCACCGAGGCCACCATGCCCACCTACGGTTTTGACTACACCAAGACCGAGAATATCATTATGCCGCTGAGCGCCGCATACGCCAGCATGCGCCTCGGAGAGGGAGAGTCGTTCCACTATGTTTCCGTGATGGAGATCGTCTCCGACGATGCCGACAAGGGTTCTTCGCCCGACGACGGCGCCCCCGCCAAGCAGGTGGACGAATTCACCCTCGACCCCGCCAACGACTGCGTCAACACCGTCTGGACCTACTTCTACAATATGTCGTCGGCGGCCAACTACGCCATCGAATCCATGGACAAGTTCAAGGAGTCCATCACCGCCGAGGACGCTCTCAAGCAAGTGGAAGAATGCCGCGGCGAAGCCCGCATCATCCGCGCCTGGGCTTACTTCAACCTGGTCCGCATCTTCGGCAGCGTGCCCATCATCGACAAGAGCATGACATCCGAAGAGCTCTCATCCGCCAAGCCCGCAAGCGAAGAGCAGATATACAAGTTCATCTACGACGACCTGGACGCCGCCATACGCACCGTAGAATCGTCATGGGAGGAGTATCCGGGCCGCTACACCTGCTGGACCGCCCGCGCCCTCAAGTCGAGGGTGGCCCTGTACCGCAAAGACTGGAAAGAGGCCGCGGCACAGGCCGACGCCATTATGGCTTCGGACGAATTCAGCCTGCAACCCAAGTTCCGTGACGCATTCCTCATGAAGGGCGAAAACTCCCCGGAGATCCTTATGTCCATCCAGAGCTCCACTCTCGGACAGGAAGCCGGCGACGCCCCTATGTGCTACTACGCCTTCATCCAGGGCCCCCGCAACAATCCGGAGCCTTTCCAGGGATGGGGTTTCAACGTGCCCAGCCAGAAACTGGTGGATTTCTTTGACGCCCGCGGCGATGCCGACCGCAAGGCCGCCACGATCCTGGTCCGCGGCACCACCACGCCCGAGGGCGACGTACTGACCGACAAATGCACCAATCCGTACTACAACGGCAAGGTGTACACTCCTTCGCGCTACAACAAATGGTCGTTCAACGCCTATGGGCGGGACTACGATATGAGGCTCATCCGTTACTCGGAAATTCTGCTTAACTTTGCAGAGGCCATGGCCAACGGAGCAAGCTTCGCCCCCGCCTCCGGCATGACGGCCCAGACAGCTCTGGACGCCGTGAGGGCAAGGGCCGGGCTGGCAAGCGTAAGCGCCACTCTGGACAATATCTACGAGGAGCGCCACGCCGAGCTGGCGATGGAAGAGCAGCGGTTCTTCGACCTGGTGCGCTGGGGCAAGGCCGCCGAGGTGCTCGGCCCCCTTGGCTTCAAGGCCGGAAAGCACGAGCATTTCCCCATCCCCACCTCGCAGAGGCAGCTTAACCCCAACCTGCCCGCAAGCCCGGGATACACCTACTAATGCAAGATTTTGCAACATATTGTATTTACTGTTTATAACCAATCAATTCAAAAGAATGAAAAAATTTTTCTTTTTCGCAGCATCCGCTTTGATGCTTGCAGCATTTGCTTCCTGCACCCCTGACGGTCCCGGTAAAGACCAGCCCAAGACCCCCGAGGTCAAGACCGCTGCCGAGAACCTGGTAGTTCACCTGCCTCTCGAATCAGCCGCCGATGCCGTTAAAGTTGGTGCCGGTATCAGCGCCGATGCCACCAAGGGCGCAGGCTCCTTTGCTGCCGGTTTCATTGGCAAGGGCTACACCAACAGCGCAGCCGACAACAACAGCGAGGCTTTCCTCAAGCTCAAACTCGCAGCCGGCAACGCCTTCACCAAACTCGAGAGCATGACCTTCTCCTGCTGGGTAAAACTCCCCGCCGGCAAAGAGGCCAAGGGCGCTCTGATTTCTTTCAACGGTACCGGGGTTGAAGACATCTGGCCTTCCTTCGTATATCTGTTCGACAACTTCAGCGAAGAAGCCGGCCAGCAGTTCAACGGCCGTATCGACTTCCTTTCCGTTGACGGCAAGCCCGCTATGTGGCCCAACGCCCAGTCGCCCGAGTATGCCAAGAAGGATGTCTGGTTCCACATTGCACGTACCTACGACGCCTCCACCGGTACATGGGCAAACTTCGCCAACGGTGTAAAGGTCAACGACGGTGTATTCACTCCTAACGACAAGGTCGTGGGTGGCATCAAGGCCGCTTTCGCATCAGACTGCAACGCCCTTTACGTGGGTGCATGGGCATCCAGGGTCGAGGGTAAGTCAAGCGATGCATGGCAGAACTACTTCTGCGGCTCCATCGACGAGATCCGTTTCTTCAACAAGGCTCTCTCCGAGACCGAGATCAACGCCCTCTACAAAGAGGAACTGGCTATTTCTCTTGAGTAATTTCAGTTTTAAAACCGCAAAGGCAAGGAGCATAGTTCTCCTTGCCTTTTTGCTTTCCTTTTTTTCCGGCTGCGAGGCGTCGCGCCCGGAAGAGGCCGCAGCACCCAAGGCGGTAATAGTTAACGCCTCGGTATGCGGGGTAATGGTGCCCGTATCGGGGTCGCTGGCCGAAGTGCCGGTGGAGGGAGTGGAAATATCTTTCGAATTTACCCGGGAGATAATCCTGCCCGATAACATTTCCGCCGACGTAAGCTTTTCCGGCGGCGCCCTGAGCGCATCGTACGGTAAAGACAAGAGCGTTCTGGTGCTTCGCCCCGAGGGCAAGCTCTCCCATTTTACCAAATACAGCATCTCCATAGGTGCGGGCGAGCACTTCGGCGTGAACCTGCTGGAGTCGAGCCGTGTGGAATTCACAACGGCCTACAACCCCGCCGACAAGTTCGAGCGCCTGCCGGACGAGGAACTGCTCACCCTTGTACAGCGCCAGACTTTCAAGTATTTCTGGGACTACGCCCACCCCCTCTGCGGGCTTGCCCGGGAGCGGCTCGGATCGGAGAACACCGTGGCCATCGGAGGCTCGGGATTCGGCATTATGGGCATTCCCGTGGCCGTGGAGAGAGGATTCATAAGCCGTGAACAGGCAGTAGAACGTATGCGCAAGATTTTGGGGTTCCTGGGCGGCAAGGCCCAGCGTTTCCACGGCGCATACCCCCACTGGATCGACGGAGGCAGCGGCGCGGTGATTCCTTTCAGCGCCAAAGATAACGGCGGCGACCTGGTAGAAACTGCCTTCCTTATCCAGGGTCTGCTGGCGGTGGCGGGATACTTCGACCGTCCCGAAGAGGCGGATATCCGGAGCGCCATCGACGCTATCTGGAGAGATGTCGAATGGGACTGGTACACCCGCGGCGGCAAGTCGCTTTACTGGCACTGGTCTCCATCGCAGGAATGGGCCATGAACATGAGCATCAGCGGCTGGAACGAAGGACTTATTGTGTATGTGCTTGCAGCTTCGTCGCCCACCCATCCCGTTTCCAAGGATGTTTATGAGCAAGGATGGGCCAGAGGAGGCGGCATCCGCAACGGGCGCAAGTTCTACGGCGTAACCCTGCCCCTGGGCAGCGACTACGGCGGACCTATGTTCTTCGCCCACTATTCATTCATGGGCCTCGATCCGAGAGGGCTGAAGGATGCTTACGCATCGTATTGGGAGCAGAACACGGCGCACGCACGCATCAATTTTGAGTACTGCCGCGCCAATCCCAAAGCGCACGCCGGCTACTCCGATGTTTGCTGGGGACTTACCGCCAGCGATATTCCCGGGGGTTATTCGGCATCGTCGCCCACCAACGACAAGGGCGTTATAGCGCCTACCGCCGCCTTGGCCTCATACCCGTATGTGCCGGAAGAGAGCCTTGCGGCAATGCGCACTTTCTACTATATGTACGGCGACCGTATGTGGGGAGAGTACGGCTTCTTCGACGCTATGTGCCTCGACAAGGCCTGGTTCGCGCCGTCTTACATCGCCATCGACCAGGGGCCGATAGTGGTGATGATTGAAAACGGACGCACAGGACTCCTGTGGGACTGCTTCATGAAGCATCCCGACGTGCTCAAGGGGCTTAAAATCCTTGGTTTCAGCCGTTAACGCAGGACGATATATTCAGCTATATCGCGAAGGGCAGCGGCTTCCTCATCGGGCAGGCCGCAGGAGGGAACTTCGCCCTCGAAGGGCTTTCCGCTAAAGGTAAGATAGGTCACGCAGGCCTTAAGGTATGAGCCGGCGAGGGCCTGATGCTTGGAATCTTTGTCGAGAATATCTATGCCGGGGCATTCGCGACGAGCCATACGGAACGCATCTCCCACCAGCGTGCGCGATGTCTTGGCGCCGCGGGCAAGCTTTTTCGAGCCTTTTTCAAGCAGATTGAAGAACTTGTCTTCCGTGGCAAAGCCGCCGTTGTCTGCTCCCGGATAAGACCAGGTTTTCTCGATGTATATCTTGCAGTCGGGGCTGCAGAGGCGGATCTTGTCGCAGAGTTCGCCGAAAGCCGCCTTTACGTCGGCATTTGTCTTGCGGTCGGCGGCCCAGCGGGCAGGCTCCTGGCTCTGTCCCTGAATGATGGCATAGTCGTACACGCTTTTTTTAATGCTAAGGCTTGTCATCCTCAGGCCGCAGTGCTGGCGGAATGTCTGGCCCCCCTTGAGCGATGCGGTGATATTGAGGCGGAGGCCCTGCGAGAATGCAATTTCCTGCAGGATAATGGGTTCGCCGAAATAATAGGTGAACGAATTACCTATCAGCAGAAGGTTCTTTTCCTCGGCGGGCTCGGTGTTCCCGAGGCTGGTGAGGCGCGCGCCCACATAGCCGCGGCACTTCAATGCCACTTCGTTTTCGGGCTCGGTACGCTGCAGCCTTTCGCCTCCGGTGGTCAGCGGGCTGTTCACCCTGCAGCGCACGAACAAGGTATCGGATACTGCCTTTTGAAGCTTGAAAATATGCAGGAAAGTGGACGGATGCTTGACTTTGGAGTCAACCGTCTCGAAGGTGCAGCCGGCCTCGGTGCGCCAGGCGTCGCCCTCGTTGATTTCGACGATATAGTCCTGGGGGGCCTTGGCGCCTTTGTTCTCAAGGCACACGCAGAACTGGACATAACTGCCGGCAGGTAGTTCTTCCTGCACGGGGAGGCTGAAAGTTATGGTAGACCAGCCCGTCAGGCCCTGGAAAGTAACTTCGTTCTTTTTGTCAATTAACCACAGTCCGCTTCCGTCTGAAGGCACGCGGTATTCGATAGGAAGGGGCGGGCGGTTGTTCTGGCCATTGACACTTAAGCACAGAGCGGCGGCCAGGCCCAGGGCAAGTAGTAGTTTCTTAATCATATGGTTGATAATGTTTTGCGGGGTTACGGTACGGGGTCATAGCCGGAGCCGCCCCAAGGGTGGCAGCGGAGGATACGCTTGAGGGCAAGCCAGCCGCCTTTGAAGGGGCCATACTTGCGGAAGGCCTCAAGGGCGTACTGCGAGCAGGTAGGAGTGAAGCGGCAGCTGGGAGGCGTGAACGGCGATATGCAGAACCGGTAGAAATGGATCAGCAGAATGAACGGCGCCGAGAGCACCCGCTTTATGATGTCCGTGACCTTCATCGCTCGGCTGCTATGCTGCTCAGGAGGGACTTGAGTTCTTCGCAGATGTCGGCGTAAGGGACAATCTCCGGAGAGTTGTAAACGAAAAGCATGTCGTGACCGCCTGCTCCTGCGAGTTCTTTGTTCAGGCGGTAAGCCTCGCGCATGCGTCTTTTGAGAAGATTGCGCTTGACGGCGCGTTTGAAGTGACGCTTGGGCACCGACACCATTATACGGTTGATCTCCAAGCCGTTAGACGAAAGGCAGCAACATCTCAGATGGAGGGTCGACCTCCACCGGCCTTTGTTCATAAGAGTGGCTATCGTGGTCTTGCCGCGCAGCCTCTCGCTTCTGGTCAATGTTACTGACAGATATTTTGGCTCTTTAAAAATACGTCGAGTGCTTTGGCTGCGGACTGGATTTCCTCGGAAGGACCCTGGACCGCTATGCTGAGACCCTCGTTCTTAAGGGCTTCCGCAATCCCGCGACCATAGGAGATAAAGGCGGTGCCGCCTTGCTCGAAGTCGGGGAAACTGGCGTGGAGCGACTTAAGGTCGTTAGGGTTGTACATCACTATGGCGCCGTAGTCGGAAAGATTGAGGGCCGAGATGTCCTGAAGGACCGATTTGACCATCACCGACACGGTAAAGTCGAGCCCCGCCTTCTCGAAGAGAGCGGATATCGGACCGGTATTGGCCTCGGCGGAGGTGGTGATAAGGAATTTCTCTCCGCGGTGCTTGGGACCGATCTGGGCCACGATGCTCTGGGGGGTGCCGTCGCCGAAGAATATCTTGCGCTTACGGTACACGACATGCTTCTGAAGGTACAGTGCCACCAACTCGGTGGTGCAAAAGTACTTCATGGTTTCGGGAACCTTGAAGCGGTTTTCCTCGCAGAGTTTGAAGTACGCATCGATGGCGTGGCGCGAGGAAAAAACAATGGCCGTATAGTCCGGCAGATTGAGTCTCTGGCTGCGGAATTCTTTGGCTGTAAGGGGCTCTATAAGGAAAAAGGGATGAAACTCGAGGGTTACACCGTACTTCTCCTCCAACGCATTGTAAGCGTTGAGGTTAGAGGGTGCTTTCTGGGATACCAGTATCTTCATAGTGTACACGCAAATATCAGTATGCCTACCGGCAAAATTTCAAGGGCGCAAAGATACAAAATTGTTGCCAAAGTACCGCAACGTGAGCGCAAAATTTGTCCTTGCCTTATGAGGAACAGCAAGAAGAAAACGGCGCATTCGGCATACAAAACAGCCCTTGCAAGCGTGTCGGGGGCGTGAAGAGGCACCATCACGAGCACGCTTAAAAAAATCAGCGTGGTTAAAAGAATCAGGTAGTTATAAATTGAGTGGCGTACGGTCATGGCATACTCGCTTGTGCTGCTGCGGAACTTGGAGCACAAGTAAGCGATGCGTCTTATAAGGGTGGCGCCGGCAATCAGGCCGGTGGTTACGGCGAGCTGCCAGCCGGGCGGAAGACGGAGTTTGAATGTAGGGGCCACGAGGCCGCAACGGTCGGCGATGATGCAGAAAATAATACCGAACACGAAGGCTACGGTATTTCGGGTGCGGGCGAGGCTCACGCTGTGCTCAAGGTCGGCATTGCCTTTCCAGCGGCTCAGGCAGCGGAGCAGATGAGGATAAATGCGGAGTATTTCGGACAGTTCTATGATAAGGAGGATAAGGGCGACCACCACGGCCCAGCGGTTCACGGTGCAGTCGGCCCACAGCTGGGGCGCGCCGCTTTGGGCCAAAGGATCGGTGGCCATATGCAGAAATCCTCCTTTGAACAGCTCCGGCATCAGTTTCCTCTTTTGGCGTTATAGCCCATAGATTGAAGGAGGGCAGTAACTTTGTCACGCAGGTCTCCCTGGATGGTAATCTGGCCGTCCTTGGCCGTACCGCCGACCCCGCACTTGGTTTTGAGGGTTTTGGCAAGGGCGGCAAGATCATCCCCCGTGCCCACAAAGCCGTCCACCAGCGTGACCTGCTTGCCGGCACGGTGAGAGCGGTCGATACGCACAATCAGCCTCTGCCGCTCCGGCGGCAGTGTGGCAGGCTCCTCTTCGGCGGCCTGCTGATATTGAAAGTCAGGATTGGTGGAATAAACCACCCCCAGACGTGATTTCCAATCGTTATCGGACATTACTGCTGTTTTTTAGGAAAGATTTTAAGGCCTATGGCACCGAGGACAAGGAGCAGGAGGAGGATTGAGTTGGCGCGGGAGAGGGCCTCGCCGCGGCGGTAGGAGGCCGGCTCGAAGCTCATAACCAGGGTGTGCGATCCGGCAGGAAGGTCCACGCAGCGCAGCAGGTCCGAAGCTACGGGCCACTTGGTTATGCGCCGGCAGATATCGTTGATGACCTCTCCTTCGGCAGGCTGAAGCCCGGGTTCTATCTCCATCTTACATCCTTCATAAAGCTCAATGGGCAGCTCGGTTCCGTCTTCCAGGCGGGCCACCCATCCGGCAGGATAATAAACCTCGCTGAACACCGCCCGGCCGCCTTCAGATGAAGTATAGCTATATTCCAGCCGGTCCGGAGCGTAAGAAGTCAACTCAATAGAATCATCGCTTGTTTGCTCGAACCAGGCGTTGCCGCGGGCAAAACTGTAGCGCAGCGGGGGATTGTCTTCTCCTACGATGATATAGCGGCAGTTAAGCGAAGCGAGACTCTCCAGATACGGCAGTGCGGCCTCGGCTTCCTGCACGGTGGCGGCGCCGCTTATGGCTTTGCTAAGAGTCTGGATATCCGGAGCCAGCTGCCTGTCGATATACTCCTGATAGCGCTGGAGCTTGGCGGGTGAATATCCGCCGATATTCTTATGCCAATAGGAGGGGTGAGAATCGTTGAAAACGTTAACCGTAAGGTCCAGCACCCGGTACGAGGGGTCGGTGTCGGCAAGAATCAATTCGTCAACCGGACGCTTGTTGAACTGGCTGTTGAAGGCCTTGGGTGTCACAAAGTCGTCCGGCCCCAGGTATCGTTTGCCCACCAGAAACAGGTCAACCAGCACCAGCACACCGATGCAGACAGCCGCAGCCAGTCTCCTGCCGCTGACGGGAGCATCGGCGGAAGTGTCCCCCGAGCGACTTTGGCCCTTACGAACAGGAGCGAGGGGGGCACTAACGCCGCGGGCACTACCGCCGGACACGCCCCAGACCAGCAGCGCCACGGCAGCGGCCACCAGCAGAAGCGAACGAAGGGTATCGCTCCAAAGCAACGAATAACGGTCTGCCGCCAGGGCCTCGCGGAGAATATCCGGCTGCCCCGCATCGGCACCGCCGCTGAACGTTCCCAGCACACTCTGAAGCAGAGCCAGAACGAGCAGCAGCCCAAGCGAAATGCCTCCGCTGACAAGCACCTTCTTACGCAGTTCGCGGGACGGCGCGCCGCTCCTCACAATCTTATCAAGCATAAGGAATCCCAGCACAGGAAGGGTAAACTGCAGCACCACCAGAGCCATGGACACGGTACGGAACTTATTGTACAGCGGCGCAATATCGTAGAAGAGCTTGGTAAACCACAGGAAATGGCTGCCAAGTGCCAGCAGCACGGCCAGGAGCGATGCGGCCACGGCCCACCATTTCTCCCGGCCCTTCCAGTACAGCAAGCCAAGGATAAACAGGAAGATAGTGACCGCGCCCATGTACATAGGGCCTGCGGTGAAAGGTTGGGGTCCCCAGTAGAGGGGAAGATGCTTGCGTACTTGCTGGAGGTTGCCCTGACCGGCGCGGCGCAGCAACTGTACGGTCTCGGATTTCATACTCAGCGGGCCCGAGGAAGAGCCGCCGTTGTAATTGGGAATGGCCAGGTTGGGGAGTTCTTCCCATCCGTATGACCATGCGGTGGCGTAATCGATGTCAAGCCCCTTGCGGGCACCCTCGGACGAGCCTGCGGAGGTGCCGCCACGCATCGAGTATGGAGTGTATTCCCATGTAGGAAGGAGTTTGATGGCGTTGGTGCCTATGCCGGCGAGGCCCATTACGAGCAGTAGAGCAGATGCTATCCAGAAGCCTTTGAGGGACTGTTTGCGGCGCAGTAGCGACACAAAGAGAACTACTACGTAGATCAGGATCATCAGGGCCAGATAGTAGGATATCTGGGGGTGGTTGGCTTTGACCTGGAAGCTTACGGCAAGGCCGAACAGGGCGGCGCCTAATACTACCTCTGGCCAGCGGGGCCCGGCAGTTCGGGGCTCTGAATTTGCCGCGGAGATGCCACCGCCGCTCCTGTTCGTAAGGGCCAAAGTCGCGGCGGCGGCATCTCCGCCGGCAGCCAAAGTCGCAGCGGAAGCACTTCCGACAACTGGAATTCTACCGCTGCCCGCCCCGCAGGCCTTACGGTAAGTAAACACCACGGCGGCAAAAACCCAAGGCAGGAATGAGAGGGCCTGCATCTTGGTGTTGTGGCCGACTTGTATGATCTGGATATTGTAGGAGCAGAACGTGACGGCTATGGCGCCGCCGGCCGCTACCAGAGGGTGCACACCGAAAGCCAGGAACATAAGGAATGCTCCCAGGAGCGATATGAACAGATATGTAGCGGGGCGCTTGCCGGTGAGCAGCAAGTCATAGAGGGGCTGCGTCCAGTCGCCTTTGGTGGAACTCTGGATGGATGCGGTGGGCATGCCGCTGAACATGGAGCCGGTCCAGGCCGCGCTCTCCCCTGGGTGCGCCTTGTCCCAGCTGATCTTTTCGTGAGCCATTCCCTGCCAGCCGGAGATATCTCCCTGGTTGACAACCTTACCTTCCAGCACCTCGGGCACAAATGCGTACGAAAGTACCAGGAAACCCAGCACAATCCCCAAGCATATCAACAGATTCTTCTTCATAACGCTCTAAGCAATAAATTGTTCCACCCACTCGCGGTCGATCTTCACAAGCCCCTGGAGGCCCGCTGTCAAAGAAGGGTTCCGCCCCACTATTGCGCAGCAATCTTCGTACACATTGAAGCCTACGCTCAGCAGTTGCATCTGCCCTCCCTCGGGATAAGTGAATATGATATCGTGGTCTGCCCCCTCAAGGCGCAGGAATTTCAGATCGACTCTCTTGCCTAATTCCTGACGGGTAACGTACTTGCAAATCTCCAGCGGCACATCGTCAAGGCCCGCATCGAAAACCTTTACCTTTTCGATGAGCGAACCCACGTCGGAAACCAGCCGCCCCTGAACGCCCTCCAGGCCCTCAACCGCAATGGGACGGTCCGAAAGGCACAGCAGCAGGTGGGAATCACGGTAAATAACCGGGCTTAAAATAAGCTCCTTGCATCCGCAGGAAGGGCACTCGCGCACGAACAGGCTGCCGTCTTTGACCCTCTCCTTCAGAGATGGTTCCGCCTCAGCGTCAATCATCCTGTAAACGAGGGCCTCATACTCCCTGCCGCAGCGGGAGCAACGGAAAGCCGAAATTGCCGAAACCGAACTCATAGCACTTTGGATAGTTTTTCGGTGAGAGCCCTGCGGGAATACTGTGAAACGTCCCCACGGAGAGGTTCTTCTTCGCCCGCGAGATGCTTCTCCCAGGCGGCCTGGATATAGTTTTCAAGCGGCTCAACCTTGTCCCAGCCGTACATTACTCCGGAACCGGTTTCGGAGAGCATGCGCGCGGCGGCGCCCCCTTCCTGCCCTATGCCGAGCACAGGACGGCGGGCTGCCATATACTCGAATATCTTGCCCGGAAGGGCCTTGGCATACTCCGGCTCGTCACGCAGCGGAAGCAACAGCACGGATGCCGACTGCTGCAGCGCAGTAGTCTGATTGTGAGGCAGGTAGCCAAGGTTCTCCACGTTGTCCGAGAGGCCCCTTATGCGGAGCGCCTCAAGAATTTCGGTGTCGGTCTTGCCGGCGAGGCGTATGCGCAGCTGCTCCTTAAAGGAGCGGTCGGCGGCACATTTGCCAGAGAGCACATCCCAAAGGCGCAGCGGGTTGCCGTCGGAAGCAAAAAGGCCGGTATGCACAAGGCTGAACTCGTTGCGCGGCAGGGGATTGGGGAACGCGGCGAAGTCGCATTCGTCAAAGCCGTTGGTAATCAGGTGCACCGGCGTAGCGGTACGGGCTTGGAAGTCGTCACGTACGGGCGCCGACACGGCTATTACGGCATCGGCGCTCTCGAGCACTTTCTGCTCCATCCTCCTGTGTTCCGCCGCCGTCCAGGGCAGCAGTCCCATGTGCTTGAAGTAATGCATCTCCGTCCAAGGGTCACGGAAGTCGGCAATCCACCTCACTCCCGTAAGGCGCTTCAAGCGCATACCTATCAGATGCATCGAATGGGGCGGACCGGTAGTGACCACTGCATCTACAGGATTCTCTTTCAGATATTTACGCAGATACCTCACACTCGGGCCAACCCATCCGGCACGCGGATCGGGAACGAACAGATTGCCCCTCAGGCCCACCACCAGGCGCTGCTTGAAGGTCTTCTTCTGCTGGTTGAGCGGATTCACTCCGGCACCTTTGTCGGAAGCGCCGAAGAATTTATGATAGATAGCGTATGGCTCGGTGATGTGGCGCTTGAGCACGGTAACGCCGGCGGGAATCTCTTCCAGCAGACTCTCGTCCACGGCCAGCTGCTCGGGATTCTCGGGGGTGTAGATCACAGGCTCCCAGCCGAACTCGCGCAGATACTTGGTGAACTTGACCCAGCGCTGCACTCCGCTGCCCCCGGTAGGAGGCCAGTAGTAACTGATTATCAAAACTTTCTTCATCGCCTGTAACCCTGAATGTTTGCCTTTACAGTCTCCCAGTCATAGTAAGGTCCGCTCACGCTCTGGAGGTTCCTCAGGCTCCTCTCCTGCTCCTGGTAAAGGAACTTCACCAGCACGCAGCCGGCCCGGTTGCGGTAGAATATCATCTGAAGGTTGGATCCCATGCACAGCTCGCGCCAGCACCACCAGCGCGAGGCAATCTCGCTGAACGGCATGCGGCTGCCGGGCCCCTCAACGCCAAGGTATGAGACGAGCGTGAGGAGAGGATAATCGTGCCCGAAACGAAGGTCCACCGCATATTTGCCGCCCGCTATGGCCTCGTCGGCCTTGGCCACTATATCGTCCACCAGCTGATGGGCCGAATCAAGCCGCTGGGGATCGATTTCCTCAACGCTGCCGTAATTGGCGTACTGGGAACTTGCCTCATAAGCGCAGTAGCGGTAGAGGTACTCAAACTGCATAAGCGGCAGGATGCGTTCCTCTATGTCCCAGCAGGGCGCTATGGTGGCGGTGCGGTAGAGGGCCTTGTTGAAGCGGGCAAGATCCGTGATAAGCCCACGGGCCGCGGCCGCATCGGTGAACAAGGAGCCAAGGATATAGGTGCTGTCGCACGGAGCGTCCCAGAGATGCTCCTTCATAGGCACGGCCAGCTCCTTGCAGATGGGCAGTTTGTGGCCCGTGGCGCCTATATATTCCATAAGGGCCTCGCCCGTATCGAGATACCACCGCGTCTTGGGGCGCGCCGCCGATACGGCCGTGGTAAAAGCGTTCATGCTGATGATGCAGCGCTGCGATACGCTGGCGATGGCGCGGATCTCGGGGCTCCCGCGGAACACTGCGGGGAAGCGTTTTACCATCCTCGCTCCAATACCTGAGTGCTCCCTTACACCGCGCTGCGAAAGCCGGGCGTCCATTCCGCCCCAAGCATCGAACACCTGCTGCGTCTCTTCCAAGGCGGCGCGTCCACCGTCGCTCAATATGCCCAGGCTGTCGGCCTTGTGCAGCACGTCCAGGATAAGGACATAGTAGTCGCTTCCCCAGGTGTGACGGCTTCCGTGACGGGAGTAATGGCTGATGTAGAATGGCTTATAACCTGCCGGCGGAGGCGTGTCACGCAAGTCGCCGTGATGGTAGGTGTAGTTGTTGTTGCCTGCGCGGAGTATATCTTCCTTGAGGGCGGCCTCAAGGGCGGGGTCGTGGGTCCAGTTCTGTCCGGCGGCGGGCAGCAGACAGAGCGCCAGGGCGCATAGAGCAAGAATTCGTCTCATGGTGCTATCAATTTTGGGCGGCCCCCACTTCCTCCTTTAGTTTTCGCAGGAGGTCGAAGGCCTGGAGGGGGGTCATGTTGTCGAGGTCGGCCTTCTCGAGCTGTTCTTTGACGGAGCTGAGCGTGGGGTCGTCAAGCTGGAAGAAAGAAAGCTGCACGCTGCCGTCCTCGGCGGTGTCTTTGGACAGGGCGTCAGAAGTTTTTTCGCGCCTTTCAAGCTCGCGCAGAGTCCTCTCGGCGGAGTGTATGACCTCCTGCGGCATTCCGGCCATACGGGCCACGTGGATACCGAAGCTGTGGGCCACGCCTCCCCTCTCGAGCTTGCGCAGGAACACTACGTCGTGCCCCTCTTCCTTTACGGCAATATGCCAGTTATGCACGCGCGGGAAGCGGTTTTCCATGTCGTTGAGCTCATGGTAATGAGTGGCGAAGAGAGTCTTGGCGCCATGCCCTTTTTCGTGTACATACTCTATGAGGGCGCGGGCTATTGACATGCCGTCGTAGGTGGATGTACCGCGGCCGATCTCGTCCATCAGCACCAGCGAACGCTCGGAAAGATTGTGCATGATCATCGACGTCTCCAGCATCTCCACCATGAACGTGGACTCGCCCCGTGAGATATTGTCGGTGGCGCCAACGCGTGTGAAGATTTTATCGAATACGCCTATGCGGGCCTCCCGCGCCGGCACCCAAGATCCGCACTGGGCCATAAGCACTATAAGGGCCGTCTGGCGCAGCAGGGCCGATTTACCGGCCATATTGGGTCCCGTGAGCACCATTATCTGCTCGCGGCGGCTGTCCATCGAAATGTCGTTGGGAACGTACTCCTCGCCCGGGCCCATCATGGTTTCGATAACCGGATGGCGGCCCGCCTTTATGTCGAACGAGAGACTCTTGTCCATCACCGGGCGGCAGTAGCTCTTCTCGATGGCCTGGAGCGCGAAGCCCTGGAGCACGTCGAGGGTTGATATGATGCGGCAGTTGGCCTGGATGTCCTTGATGCGCTTCTGGATGTCGGAGACGAGCCTGGCGTAGAGTTGCGATTCAAGGGCGTAGATGGAATCCTCGGCGGTGAGGATGCGGCTCTCGTACTCCTTGAGTTCCTCGGTAATGTATCGCTCAGCCGACACAAGGGTCTGCTTGCGTATCCATTCGGGAGGAACCTGGTCGCGGAAAGTGTTGCGTACCTCTATGTAATAGCCGAATACGTTGTTGTAGCCTATCTTAAGAGAGCTGATGCCGGTGCGTTCTATCTCCCTCTGCTGCATCTGCAGGAGGTATTCTTTGCCGCCGCGCGATATGGCGCGCAGCTCGTCCAGCTCTTTGTTTACGCCGGCGGCGATGACGTCGCCCTTGCCCAGCTGCACGGCAGGATTTTCAGCCATGGTGCTGCGGATGCGCTCCAGCAGGGGATCGGTATCTTTGATGCCCTTGGCGAGCTTGTCCAGGGCGGGGATACCGGTGCCGTCGCAGATGGTGCGGACCGGGGTCATCTGGGAGAGCGAACGGGCAAGCTGCATCATCTCGCGCGGGTTGATCTTACCCGTGGCGGCGCGTGCCGTTATGCGGTCCAGGTCGCCGATATCGCCGATGCGGGTGCGGACATCCTGCAGGGCCTCTTCGTTGTCAAAGAAGAACTGTACCACATCGTAGCGGCCGTTCAGGGCCTGGATATCGATTATGGGGAGCGAGAGCCATTCACGCAGCAGGCGGCTTCCCATGGGGGAAGAGCAGCGGTCCAGAACGTCCACCAGGCTTGTGCCTTCCACCCCTGCGTTGGACTGAAAAATCTCTAGGTTACGGAAGGTGAAGCGGTCCATCCACACAAAGCTGCCTTCGTCGATGCGTCCTATGCTGCAGATGTTCTTGAGGCCTTCGTGGTGGGTTTGTTCGAGATAATAAATGAGGGCGCCGGCGGCCTGCACGGCCAGGGGATAGCGGTCGATGGCAAAGCCTTTTAGGCTCTGGGTGCCCATCTGGCGGCAGAGCTTTTCGGTGGCGGCGTCCTGCACGAACGCCCATTCGTCAAGGGAAGTTATGTAAAAGTCGGGGAAGCGCTCTTTGACCTTGCGGTAGATATCGCGCTGAACCACGAGCTCCTTGGGACGGAAACTGTAAAGGAGGGTGGCAATGTATTCGGGGCTGCCCTGGGCCACTTTGAAAGTGCCGGTAGAGGCGTCCAGGAAGGCGGCTCCGCACTCCGGACCGTCGAAGTTCAGGCCGGCGAGCCAGTTGTGTTCCTTGCCCTCGAGCATGGTTTCGCCGAAGGCTACGCCGGGAGTGAGGATCTCGGTGACTCCCCTTTTGACAAGTTTTGATTGGGATAGTTTAGGGTCTTCGAGCTGGTCGCAGATGGCTACTTTGAAGCCGGCGCGGACGAGTTTGGGAAGATAGGTGTCGATGGCGTGATGGGGGAAGCCGGCCATGGGCGTGTCCCCTTTGTCGCCGTTGGAGCGGCGAGTAAGCACGATTCCCAGCACCTTGCTGAGGGTTACCGCATCGTCGGAGTAACACTCGTAGAAATCCCCGACGCGATAGAGCAGCAGGGCCTCGGGATGTTGCGCCTTTATAGAGAAGTACTGCTTAAGCAGTGGGGTATCTTCCGCTGATTTTGCCATAGCTTTCAAATATAGCGATTTTTGCCGAATTTGGCAAAACCGCGGAAAGGCGCCCGCCCGGCAACTACGGTGTCGTTAAGTGGTTTGAAGATGTGTGGGCAAACAGCATTTGGGGCCCATTTTGACGTTTGGCCGCACATTAGACAACCACCAAACGACGTTTATACTCTGTCAAGCAGGCGGGTAACTTCCACATATGACAGGCCCAGAACCCGGCATATTTGATGGGCATCGGCACTTAAGCGGCGGCTTAGTTGCTTTACCAAGTCTGTCAGTTCTTCTTCGGTTAAATATGTGAAGGTCTTTTTAAAATATAGAGTGCGGCATAAATCTTTTGCCACCTCCAGAACGATTTCATCTTTGAATGATGGCGCTACCTTTCCCAATACCAACTTGGCTTTAGAAGAATTATGCAAGAAATACATCATTCTTGAAGGCGTTTTGAAAAGCCTCTGCACAAACTCTATGCATACATACGATTCCGGCAAGACATAGCCGTCTTCGCTTATTCGCCAGTCCTGTGGTAATTTCACATTGCTTTTCAGCAATCGTATCTGCGAGCGGCGGGAAAAGTCCCCGAGGCGCTTTCCCAAAGGCCGGTTGTCGTTGAAGAAACAGGCTCCGGTTCCCCATTTATATCCGCCCGCCTCCAAACTTATCCTGGCCGCAACGCTATTCATTTGTATATATGCAACCACTCTTTCCAGGGCTTCGTTCTCAAATGTTATTTCTCTGATATCTATTTTATTACGGCACATAAACCGCTTGGTTCCATATTTTTGGCAGTAGTATTTACCGTATAACGCTTTAAAGGCCGAGATAAACTCTCGTGCCTCCTCTTTGGTGCACTGAAGCAAAAAATGAACATGATTGGACATCAAGATAAACGTTATTACTTTTATCTTTTTGGCGAACGAAATGACGGCAACATAATTCATCCCCACAACATAGTCCGATTTGTCTCTGAACCAAATCTTGCTTTCAAGGTGATCGGTTGTAATAAAAAAGAATCTCATAGTGTCTTTTGCTGGTTATATTATGTTTAGGCAAACAGCAAAAACAGCCGATAATGCTGTTTGCCCGCACCAGGCAGAACCACCAAACGGCAGGGCGGCCTGATGACCGACCCAAAACTAAAGCAAAAATCCGCTCCAGGCAACGGCCTGAAGCAGATTTTGCGGATTCTTTAAAAATATTTTACGATTCTTATCTATCCAGCCGCTTACACAGGCGCCACATGAGGGCGCCCCAGCCGAGGAACAGCAGGACGTACACCCAGAAGGGCAGGCGGGCGGTGAATGTATCCCAGTTAAGGGTGTTCTGGTAGTCGGGAATGTCGGCGTAGTAATAGGCGCCGGCGCCGAAGTCAAGGTCGGGGTTGAGGCCGAGGCCGTGGACCATTATATACACGGCCGCGCCCAGCACTACCGTCCCAACCACCAGAGCCGCAACGCTCCCCGCCGACAGCTTACGAGGCGATTTAACATCCATTAGTCAAGCGCGGGGATAGGGAACACGGCCCCGGAGAGCAGGAACCACACCATGGCGAAGGTCAGGACGATATTGAAAGTCTGCCCGACTATATAGAGCCACAGCGGCTTGCCGCCCTTCATCTGACGGGCGATATCGCGGAAATTGGTATCCAGGCCAATACTTACGAATGCCAGCACGAAGCACCAGTTCTTGTACTGGTCAAGCACCCCGTTGACAGCCTTCACCTGGTCGGCGCCGGCAAGAGGCAGAACGATGAACGACGCCACCAGCGAAGCCACGAAGAAGCCTATGATGAACTTGGGGAAACGGGTCCAGATCTCGCCCGCGCCCACTTTCTGACCATTTTTCTTGTCCACGCGAGTAGCAAAGAACAGCGCCACGAAGAAAGCGATAAAGCCGATAAGGATATTCTGGATCATCTTCACCAGCACGGCCGCCTTCTCGGCCTCGCCGCCCAGCACGGAACCCGCCACGGCTACGGCGCCGGTGCTGTCAACCGTACCGCCTATGAGCGCGCCGCCCATGATGGGGGACATGCCGCAAGCCTTGATTATCACGGGCTCAAGCACCATCATCAGCACGGTAAATATGATGGAGATGGAGATGGTCATGGTAAGGTCGTCCTTCTTGCAGCCCGATGCGGCTCCGGAGGCGATGGCGGCCGATGTACCGCAAACGCTCGTGGCCGAAGCCATGGTGATGATGAGCGGCTTATTGTCGATCTTAAGCACCTTGGTGCCGAACCACCACATGAACAAAATCACTATAGGGGTAACCACCCAGGCGATTCCAAGGCCGTACAGACCGAACTTGGCAATGTTGGAGAACAACACCGAGAAACCCATTATCACAAGTCCCGTCTTGATATAGAATTCCGTACGCACCGCAGGCTTAAGCCAGCCGGGAGTGCCTATGGTATTGGAAATCAGCATGCCCACAATCAGTGCCCAGAAGGCCCACTCCAGATAACGGTTGAGAGTGAATTCGGCACTTATAAGACGTACCACCACCGACAGGAGGAATACCCCGATGAACGCCGGGATGAACTTTGAAACCTTTCCTCCGGTAAGTTTGGCCCCCACGGTAAAGAGCACCCCGAGCACCACGGCGGTAAGGAGCATTTTGAGCCAGAACGCGCCCGATGCGAGCTGCTGACCCAGCGGAACTATCTTTGCCGCAGCGGCACCGTTAACGGTCTCGCCCCAGGTCCAGGTCTTGAATTTAAGGGCGGCAAAATCGAAACTGCCGGTTAGCACGGCCACAAGGGCTACCGCGATAATAATAAATCCAATCCACACCGCAAGCCAATCTTCGGTATGCAAGAGTTTTGAAGAATTCTTGGACATATCAAATAGTTTAAAATATTGAGTCCAAATATACAAAATATTTGCATCTTTGCCCCGACAACTTAAATGCACAATTATGAAAACCAAAAAGCAACTCGTCGGCTCCCGGGGCGAAGAAGAAGCCTGCAACTGGCTCGTAGGGCAGGGTCACCGCATTCTGCGGCGCAACTGGAGAGCCTCTCATCTGGAACTTGATATCATTACGATACGGGAGCGTACCATCCATATAGTGGAAGTAAAAACCCGCAGCGGAGATACTCCGGTGGCTCCTGAAAGCAAAGTCGATCACCTCAAGCGCCAGCGCATGGTCAGGGCCGCGGGCGCATTTATGAACGGCCCCCTGCGCGGCACCCTTCCCGCCGACGTGGAGGTGCAGTTTGACGTACTTACGGTGGTATTTGAAGAGCCCGAGCCCCGAATCCAATACTTCCCCCAGGCCTTTATACCTATGTATTTCTGAGGGATTACAGCAGATTGCTGATAAAGATGACCATGATTACCGGAGGAACAATCCAGCGGATCATAAAATAAAATATCTTGAAGAACGGTCCCTGAAGCTCCTCCTGCACATCTGCCTTCTTCATGCGCCAGCCCACAAACAGGGTGAATGCCAGAGCGCCGAGAGTCATAAGGATATTTGAGCACAGGAAGTCGCAGAAATCGAATATCGAAAAGCTGAACAACTTGGCCCCGCTCAGGCAGCCGAACGACAAGGCACAAGGCACCCCGAGCGCAATCCCCGGAATCAAAAACAGCAGCACAGCCTTCCACCGCTTGCAATGAAATTGCTCCACAGCATGCTCCACACACACGTCGAACATCGAAATGGACGAGGTAAGAGCCGCCATAAGAATTGCCAGGAAGAACACTATCGTCACCGCTCCGCTCAACACCGGCGTCTCCACACCCATACTGGCAAAGATGTACGGAAGCGTCTCGTACACCAGTGCAGGACCGACCCCGGGCTCAAGTCCGGCGGCAAATACGGCCGGCATTATGGCAAAAGCGGCAATGATTGCAAACACGGTGTCCGACACCGATGTCCAGAAGCCGGACTTAACGATATTGTCTCCCTTCTTCATGAAAGAAGAATAAATGAGCACCGTTCCCACTCCGAGCGACATGGAAAAGAACGCCTGCCCCAGGGCACAGGCCCATCCGGATGCATCCAGTTTGGAGAAATCGGGACGGACTATGTATTCAACTCCGGCCGATGCTCCGGGCAGCGAGAGCGAATACACCACGATGGCCAGCATCAGGAAGAACAAAATAGGGATGGTAATCTTGGTGAATTTCTCAATGCCCTTTTTAATGCCTCCCAGCACTATAAAAGCGGTAATAAAGAAGAAGCCGATAAAAGCAAGTATCGACTCCGGCGGCGAAGCGGCCATACGGGAAAATACCCCGACCGCCTCATCGGGCCGCCCCGGCGCGAGCCCGCCGCAGAGCGAACGGAGCAAGAAATCCAGCGACCATCCGCCGACTACGCAATAATACGAAATAATGACGAAGCTGGCCACGATGCACATTACCCCGACCCACGTCCACTTGCTTCCGGGAGCCAGTTTTTTAAATGCCCCGTACACACCGCTGCGCGCACGCCTTCCGATGAGCGACTCGCACAAAAAACAAGGCAAAGCAATAAAGACGCTGCAAATTATATATGCGATGATGAAAGCGCCGCCGCCATGCTCCCCTACCATGTAAGGGAAACGCCAGATATTGCCGAGCCCGATCGCCGAGCCGGCCATAGCCATTATGAAAGTGAGAGAGCTCCCGAATTGCTCCCGTTTGGAAGGTACCATCTAACTAACTAATTACCTTCCAAAGATAAGATTTTTTATTTACTTTTCGTACACAACGAATTCAAATGTGTATCCGGTCTCGGGATCGGTATGGGTTTCGGAGGTGCTTACGCGGTGCCAGACGGCCGGATCGATCTCGGGGAAGAACACGTCGGCGCCCTCAACCACGGTATGCACGTGGGTTATGTAGAGGCGGTCCATATCTGGCAGCGCGGCGCGGTACACCGAGGCCCCGCCCATCACGAAGCATTTGTCCATGCCTGTGGCCTCAGCCTCCTTGTAGGCCTCTTCGAAGGAATAAACGCAGCACACCTCGGGGATAGGTTCGCCGCCCAGGTTAAGCACTATGTTCTTGCGGCCCTTGAGCGGGCGGAAAGGCAGCGAAAAATAAGTGGTACGGCCCATTATTACCGGGTATCCGTGAGTTACCGACTTGAAATATTTCAAATCTTCGGGAATATGCCAGGGAAGGTCGCCTTTAACGCCTATTCCGTTGTTATCGGCTATTGCGACAATAAGACACTTGAGCATTGCTGATGGATGTTTTATGGTGTAACTGTGCCTCATACGGCCACCGGTGCCTTGATTGCGGGCCAAGGGTCGTAGCCTTCGAGGGTAAAGTCTTCGTAGCGGAAATCAAAGAGGCTCTTGACCTCCGGATTAAGCTTCATTACGGGCAGCGGCCGGGGCTCGCGCGAGAGCTGCTCGGCAACCTGGTCGAAGTGATTGAGGTAGATGTGGGTATCGCCGGTGGTGTGGATGAACTCGCCGGGCTGCAAGCCGCAAACCTGGGCGAGCATCATGGTCAGGAGCGCGTACGATGCGATATTGAACGGCACGCCGAGGAAGGTGTCGGCGCTGCGCTGATACAGCTGGCAGCTCAAGCGGCCTTCCGCAACGTAGAACTGGAACAGGCAGTGGCAAGGAGGCAGGGCCATCTTGTCGATATCGGCGGGATTCCAGGCGCACACCAGCATGCGGCGCGAGTCGGGATGGTTCTTGATGAGGTCGATAACCTGCGAGAGCTGGTCGATGCTGCGTCCGCCGGGGGCCTCCCAGCTGCGCCACTGATGGCCGTACACGGGGCCCAGGTCGCCGTTCTCGTCGGCCCATTCGTCCCAGATGCTCACACGGTTGTCGTGCAGGTACTTGATGTTGGTATCCCCCGCAATGAACCACAGGAGCTCGTGGATAATGGAACGGAGATGCACTTTCTTGGTGGTCAGCAGGGGAAAGCCTTCGCTGAGGTCGAAGCGCATCTGGTAGCCGAATACGCTCTGGGTGCCTACGCCGGTGCGGTCGCTCTTGATGACGCCGTGCTCGCGGATGTGCCGAAGTAAATCGAGATATTGTTTCATAAAGTATCTATGAATGCAAGAACCTTTTCGGTGGGGGCGTCTTTCATGATGACGCGTTTGGATGAATCGAGCAGATACAGCGACGGGATGGCCCTTATGTCGAAGGCGCCGCTGTCGCGCAGCGAGAAGGTGTAGTCGTATCCGTTGATCCAGCACGACGGATAGTTGGGCGAGTATTCTCGCCACTTGGACACTTCCTCGTCGATGTAAATGTTCACGATGGAGAGTTTCTTGTCGGAGATCAGCCACTCAATATTCCCCCTTGACATTACGTCCTTTATTATGCCTTTGCAGGACTCGCAGCCGGGGTTGCTGAAGAAGAGCATGGTATAGTCGGCCTTGACGGCGTACAACGTGCCCTTGTGCCCGTTAACGTCTTTGTAGCGGATGTCGGGTACTTTGGAGCCGTAAGGGTTGGTCTTGCACATCTTCAGCTCGTAGTTGTATGCGTTCCTCATGTCCTCGCGTGTGAGGCTGCACTTGGACATTGCCTCCACGAAGGGAAGGTAAAGATCCTCGTCGCGCAGCGGGGAATTGGGGTCGTACAAATAACGGGACACCATTTCGGTAAGGCGCAGGTAGGTATGTGCCGACGTGTCCGCCTGCTGTTTTGCTTCAATCTTGTCGAAGAACTTCTGCACGCTCTTCTGGGCCTTCTTTAGAGGCTTGAGGTCGTCGGGCGTAGAGGTGGCCTTAATGTTGGAAAGTATCTGGATATAATTGGCCAGGGCCTGCTCGACGCTCCCGTCACTGATGCCCAGAATGGCATTGGGCGTTGTGGCGCCTTCTCTGCCGAGGAACGAATCCCAGTAGTGCTCAAGCACATAGTCGGTACGCAACTGCTCGTCGTCGCCGAAAACGCTCGGCACTGTAACGGTAGGGAATATGGAGGACGGTGCCTCCGCGCCGGAGGGCGCTTCACCCGCCGGCTCGTCTGAGGATGGTATTTCGGAAGGGACCTGCTCCCCGCTGTCCTTGGCCCCGGGGCCGCTTTTCTGCGGGCCGTTGCAGGCGGCGAGGCCCAGGCAGAGCATTGCGGCAATGAAGTAAGACAATCTTCTTCTCATATCACACAAAGATATAAAACTTCGTTTGAATTGTCATAGGAAAGTCCTATTTTGCGGAACAAAAATAAACCTGCTATGAAAACGCTTCTGTCTTTTCTGTTCCTGGCCATGTGCGCCGCTCCCCCCGACAGCCTGCTGCTGGTAAGCTGGAACGTAGAGAACTTCCTTGACTATCGAACCGACACCACCGGACGCTACACCGCCGGCCGGTTCTACAACAAATGCAATGCCGTGAGCAAGACGCTGCTGCTGATAGCCGAGCGCTTCGGGCGCCTGCCCGATGCCGTGGCCCTCACAGAGGTAGGAGACCGCTTTGTGCTGGAACGCCTGCTGGGCAGCACTCCCCTCCGCAAGCTCGACTATGCCATCGTACATTACGAGTCGCCCGACCGGCGCGGTATCGACTGCGCCCTGCTGTACCGCCGTTCAGTTTTGAAGCTCAGGCGCTCTACGCCCAAGCACCTTGTAGACAGTGGTGGAGCGGTGATGCGCACCCGTGATATCCTGCTAGCCGAGTTCGACTCTCTGGACATACTTGTTAATCACCATCCTTCCAAGGTTGGGGGCGATTCAGAACGGCGCAGGGCAATCGCGCAGCGGAGGATGCGGGACGTTATGGACTCGCTGCAGGCCTCAGGGCACGGGAGGATAGTTTCGGTCGGCGATTTCAACGACAACGTCTGGGGCTCTCAAGGCGCACCCGGCACCATTAAATATAATGGCGCGTGGGAAAAGATCGACGGCTATTTCGCCCGCGGGCTCAAGGTGCGCGAGAGCGTGTTCGCCGACCCGCTGCTCTCCGAGAGGGACCGCAGCTTCGGAGGGACCAAGCCCCGCCGCGCCTTCGTCGGCCCCCGCTACAACGGCGGCGTCTCCGACCACTACCCTATCGTGCTTTGGCTAAAATAACTAGCGCCTGCGCCTGTGGATACCACAGATGCAAGCGCTAAGCTGCTGTCAGTCGCGTAAGCGACGGGGGAAGGTTCTTATAGCCCTCGGCTAGAAGAACCGCGCGCGGTTATCCTTGACGTTGTCGTACTCCATCATAACGGGTACGATCATCTGGGCGGCGTACTGGGCCTTCTGCTTCTCGGTGTTCTGAGCGTCTTCCTCGGTGTAGAATGCACCGGTCTGACGGTTGCTCACCTTGAATACATACACGCAAGCCTCGCCGGCTACAGGACCGCAAATCTGTCCCTCGGGAGCCACGGAAGCGGCGCCGAGCAGAGCGGGCTCGACAGAAGGAGCGCCGGTACCGCCGAATGCCACATCCTCACGGGTGCTGGTAGAAGCCTTGCAAGCCTCGGCAACCTCTTCGAGAGTGGCCAGACCGTTGATCTTGGCTGCAACTTCCTTCTTGGTGATGTCGCGGAGCTTCTCGCTGCGGAGGATATCGTTGATGGCGGGAGCAACATCCTTGACGGACTTGTAACCCTCTTCGCGGGCGGCCTTGACGGCGACCACAAAGAAGTAGTTGTTGTTGACCGTGATGATGTTGGAAGCCTTGCCGGGCTTGTTGTCATATACCCAGCGGGTAATCTCCTTAGCCTGGCTGATGGCGCCGTAGTTGGAAGTGGCCTCGGTGACATTGTTCATAGGATGCGAATACACACCGGTAGAATCGATGGCCTTCTTGTAACCCTCATAAGTACCGGCGGCGAGAGTAGCAAAGCGGTGAGCCTTGGCATAGCACTCGTTGTAGGTCTCCTTGCTGGGGAGAGTGGTCTTCTCAAGAACTGCGATCTGCCTCATTGCCACGGGCTTGGCGCGATCGGTAACGACCACGACGTGCGAACCGTACTGGGTATCCAGGACGAAGGGCTTGTTGGCCTCGGCGGTGAACACGCTCTCGAATCCGGGGATGCAGTTGGCCTGTGTGAAACGGCCGATGTTGCCCAGCTCGCCACCGTCGGCAGAACCCTTGTCAACCGAATAGATGGCTGCCAGAGCTGCGAAATTGCCGCCCTTTGCCACGACCTTGCAGAGGCTGTCGGCCACCTCGTGGGCGTCGGCACCCTGAAGCAGGATGTGCTTTACATAAACGGACTCGGGAAGATTGGCGCTGCCCATAACCTTGACCGCACGGAACATATTGCCGCTCTTGTACAAAGGAGAAACGCCCTGCTCTCCGCTGAATGCGAAATCTGCAATGTCGGAAGAGAAGTTGCTGGCAAGCTCGTCCTTGGTGTACCAGCGCTCGGAATATGCGCTCTCGGAGTTGCGGAGAAGGAATGCCTTCATGTTGTTGGTGGAGGCAAACTCTGCCATACGGGCGTCGATATCTTCACCGGCGGCATCGATGTCGGCCTGTGAAGGAGTGACCTCGTACACCACATACTCGATATCGCGGCCGGCCTGCTGCTTGTAGTTATCCTTGTGGGCCTTGTAGTAAGCGTTGATCTCGGCGCTGGAAACGACTGCGGTGCTGTCGTTGTAGTTGAAGGGAACCATCACATACTCAACGGTAGCGGTGGTGTTGGCCTCTGCAACAGCCCTGTCAAGGAATACCTTGGGAGTGGCGGAGGAGTTAAGCAAAAGGGCGCCGTACTTGTCGTAGTACTTCTGGGTCAGGACAGAGTTCTGGAGATAGTTCCAGAACAGTTTGCCGCGGCCGCTGTCGTCCATACCGGCCTGCTGCACGAACTCGCGCAGGGCGTCGGGTGAATAGACACCGTCAGCATCCTGGAAAGCGGGATTCTGTGCGAGCACGGGGGAGATGTTGTCTCCAGTGGTGAGGTTGACCATTTCGTCCTCGCCAACGCGGACGCCGGCGTTCTTGACGTTCTTGGCCATCATATACCTGTCCAGGAAATCCTGCCATGCGGCATTGCGGATCTGGGTCTGGGTCTGCTCGTTCTGGACGGAAGAACCGGTGGCAATCTGATGAATAGTTGTGAATTTGTCCACATTCTCCTGGAAGTCCGTATAGGACACCCTCTTGCCTGCGATGGTACCGACGTCATACTTGGACGACATACTCTGAAGGGCAGAGCCCAGGGTATTGGGATCAATAATAAACGAGAGGAGGGCCAGGGCGATGATAATGGAAATCGCCAGGCCGAATTGTACGCGAATTTTTTGAAGAACCGCCATTGTGTTATTCTATTATTTTTTAATGTCTGTGTAAATGAGCCGCGAAATTACTAATTTTTTGGGAAAGCACCAATAAAATTCACAGAATCAATCACAACAAGTGTCGAATCCTGTATCGTGACGCCGTATCCGTTGAAGGTTTTGCGCAGGATGGCGTTGCGCGCGTGGTCGTCGGAACGCATGCCGTAACCCTGCAGGAAACCGTCCGGAGAGTACATCTTGACGTAACAGTCCGTCCATATTTCCTTGTTGTACTGGTCCCAGTAGATGGTGTCGGTTTCCATGGTTTCCCGCTTGATGACGTTGTGGATAAGCACATTGCCGAACGCCGACCAGATGTCTTCGGTCTTGCGGGTCTTATCGACCTTGTGACTGGCATTGTCGGAGAAAACAAGGCTCTCAAGGAGCCCCTCGTCGTTGTAGGAATAAACCGACAGGCCCTTCGGGAAAAGGTCAAGTTTCACGGTGTCGCTCTCGTAAGTTTCCATCAGCGGCGCCTCTATACGCATCTCCACCTTGCCGTTGCAGGTCTGCACGGTGAACATGTCGGTAAGGGTCTGCACCGGTGTGACGCTCAGGTCGAGCATGTCGGCCTGGGCTAGTTTGCTCTTACAAGAAACGACAATACTGGCAAGCGCGAAAACGCTTGCCAGCATCATTATACATTTGGTTTTAGAGTTCAAAACTACTTAACGGTACGGACCGTGGTGGTGGCCCTCATACCACCGCAGACTACGGTGTAGGACTGACCGTTGGTCACATCGTACATAAATGCCTCTGCGGCCTGAGGGAAGTAGCGGCTGTACTGACCGATGTAGCGGTTGGCCTCCGCCTCGAGAGAAGGGTCGTGGGCCTTTGCCTTGTTCATGTAGTCGCAAGCCACCCAGTAAGGAGCCCTGCGGGCAATCTCGTCGCCGCCGCAGCTGGTCGATCCCCAGATGGTACCGATGAGCAAGTATGCCTTTCCGGCCAGGGCATCGTCCATTGCAGGAACCTTGCTTGCCGCCTCGAAAGCGGAAGAAGAACGGCCGTTCTTGAAGCAGTACACTGCAAGCTCGTACAGGTAAGCTGCATCTCCCTTCACATCGTCGGGACTGTTCTTTTCGATGGCCTCCTGCAGATACTTGATGGCGTTGGCAACATTGCCGCGTGCTCCGTGCAGCTTGTACAGGTAGTAGGCAGCATCGGCCGAAGGATCAAGGGTATACATGGTGGTTACGGCGTTGAGGAAGAGCTCGTTGTCGTTGCAGTCCTCGGCCAGGCTCAGCATCTTGACGATGGAAGTCGCAAGAGCAAGGTCGTTAGGATTGGCCTCGTAACGGGGTCCGAACAGGGCGAGCAGGTCTTCGCAGCTTGCTACCTTGCTGGCGATGAAGAGGTTCTCGATATTGGTGCGGAACTCTCCTATCTGCTTTGCCTCCAGGTCGGAACCGGGAACGATAGCATCCAGCATGCCAAGATTCCTCTGGTAGATGTTGAGCACATCCTCGGTGCCCAGACCGCCGCCTGAATACACGTCAACGGCAGCTTTGAAGTCGTTGAACAGCACAGATGCCTTGGTATCCTTGCCAAGAGCGGCGATAACACCTTCGTAGATGTCATACACGCGCTTAGGATCGTTCTTGATGTACTTGGCGGCATAGGTAGCCTTGTTGTTGAGGGCGGTTACTGCATACTTGGGGAAGTACTCGGCCCTCTGGTCCTGCAGGGTGAGCAGGGTGTCCACCAGCCCGTCAACCATAATGGTATTCTTGGCGTTCTTGGCAATCAGCCTCGACACCAGCTCGGAACCCTGGATAAGCAGGTTCTGGCTGCAGGAAGGAGGACATACCTTATATGCCTGACGCCAGTTAGGGGTGGCATCGTCGTAATTCTTCTGCTTGTAATACTCGGTGTAATACGAAAGGTACTTGACGCACTCGTCGGCATTAGGGCCGTATTTGCTCATGTCCTGCGCGAAAAGATTCACACCGGAAAGAATCATGCTCAGGCTGAATGCCGCTAAAAATACTTTTTTCATATCTTTCAATTTTTAGTTGTTACTGGTACTGGTGCTTTTGGAACCAGATATCGAACAAATTGAATCCGATGGAGAAGTTGATGTACGTCTCGCGGATCATATTGCCCTTCAAAGAACCCCTCTGTCCAAAATCCATACCAACTGTGATTCCGTTGTATCCCGGAGGCACAGGAAGGGTGGCTCCAAGGGTTAATCCAAAAGCTTGTATCTGGTTGTTATCCAATAAGTAATAATCTTTCTTCCAATACACTCCGCCACGATATGCAATTTTTTTGTGGTAGTAGCGGATGTCGTTGCGGTTGGGCACATATTCAAAGCCCGCGCGCCAGGACTCCGACACCCCGGGAGTAAAGCACGAATAGCCGTCTCCCGTGCTCAGGTTGCCGGTAAAGCCCTCGCGGGTGCCGACTCCGGTGTTTCTCCAGTCGGAGCGGGAGTAGTCCACTTCGACCATAAGTTTATCGCCGTAACGATAAGAGAGTCCGGCACCGATCTCGCCTGCGAGCAAAACCCCGGGAGCGCCCTTCTTGAAATAAAGGGTATCCGAAGCGGCCGTGCCGGTGGAGTAGCGGTAGCTGGTAACCTCTCCGCCAAGTTGGGCGGCGGTTTTGTACGTTGCGCCGAAAGTGAGGGAGCTGCGGGCGCCCAGGGGCTGCTCGTACTGAAGGCCGAACTTGCCTGCGGGTGCGCTAAGCTGCAGTATATGACCGTTGGAAGCACCGTTGTAGGTGCTGTTGCTGAAGGTTTCCGTGAAGGTCTTCTCCAGCTTTCCGAAGTGATAGATGAACTCGGCACCCAGTGACAGGCGCCTCCAGAAAGTGACGCCCGCGGCGGCGAAAATCTGATAGATACTGCCCTTGCCTGCCGCCGAATAAGACACATTGCCCACGTTGCCGATGATGTTGGGGTCGGTGTACAGGTAGCTGTAACCGTAGCCCGTATCGCTGTAGGGAAGTATGCCTATCATCATGGCGGAAGAGCGCCAGATGGGGAAGGAGATGATGCAGTCGGACATGTTCATGGCGTTGGATGCGGAACGCATATTTCCCTGAGTAAAGATTTTGTTGTCCTGATGGAGGGAAAAATCGGCCATGAACGCAAGGGAGTCGCGGGCGGTTACCGCGGCAGGGTTCACCGGGTTGATAAAACGGTTGCTGCGGCCGGCAATGCCCACGCCGGCCATGGATTTGTTGTAAGCGGTGCCGGGATTGGCAAGGTCGCCGACGGCAAAAATGGAATAAGGGGTATAGCTGCCGAAGGTCTGGGCCGAAACACCCAAACCGCAAAGCAAAAGCAACGCCGCCGACAGCGCTATACTACTGAATATTCTTCTTGACATAGTCATCAGTAATGATGGCCAAACCCATCAAACCCAAATTACAAACGACAAATATGGAGTTTTTCATCCGCTTGGCAAAATAAATTGCATCGCCGCCGGTAAAAATGACGATATTTTCCGGGTTGGTCCGTATGTAGCCGTCTATTTCAAAGATTATACCTGAAATGACGCCGGACTCGATGGACGATGCCTGCGAGTCGCCGGGAAACTTGGCGTCTGAGGGCATATCCACCAGCGGAAGCGACTTGGAATATCGGTTAAGGGCCTTGAAACGGGTACGGCAGCCAAGTGAAATATTGCCGCCCAGGTAACGTCCCGAACTGTCGAGGTAATCGACCGTAAGAGTGGTTCCAAGGTCGAACACGGTGCAGGATTTACCCTTGAAAAGGTAACGGGCAGCAACCAGCGATGCGGCTCTGTCGTAAGAAAGGTAATCCGGAATGCCATAAGGTGACAGGGCATCCTGGCGGGCCGGATCAAGCAGTATAAGATACTGGGTGGAGGCCTGCAGGATTGTCTGTTCCTCGGGGGTAATTACCCTTGCCGACACTACGGTCATTACCAGCGGCACCTGCTTGTCGGTAAGAGAAGCAATGAATTGCATCACCTTCTCCCCTTGATAACGGAAGGTCTTGCCAAGCACGGAACCGTCCGCCCAAGCAGCTTTCACAGCAGTGTTGCCTATTTCTATCAACAAATTCACAAGACTGCAAATTTAGTGATTTTTATTCTAATTTGCTTAAAATAGCGCGGGCTTTTTGGAGAGAATCCACTTTGCGGGTTATTAATTTAAGCTTTCCCTCACTTTGTTTAAACTCCAGGTTAACCGCTCCGGTGTTGACCCGGTCGAGTATGGTTGAGAAGGTGTCGGACCGGAAGTAGGGACTCATCTGGTTGGAGATAAAGAAAGCTATGAACATGCCGTTCTTGACTATGATCTTTTCAAAACCTAGGCGGGCCCCGGCGTTACGGATTTTGACCACCTCGAGGAGGTTTTCAACTTCCGTGGGCAATATGCCGAAGCGGTCTCTGAGCTGAAGGGCAAAGAGGTCGATCTCTTTATCGGAGAAGAGCGAGTCGAGCTGCTTGTAAATCCTTATCTTCTCGGCAGTTATATCAATATATGAGTCAGGGATAAGTGCTTGCTGGTCGGTTTCGATGGTGCAGTCGGTATGGTAGGTACCGCGCCCTTGTTTGGGTGCTATTCCGGCCTCGACGCCAAGTTCTTCCATCGCCTCGGACAGAATCTTCTGGTACGTCTCAAAGCCCATATCCATAATGAATCCGCTCTGCTCGGCTCCCAGGAGGTTGCCGGCTCCGCGTATGTCAAGGTCCTGCATGGCAATGTTGAAGCCGCTGCCAAGGTCGCTGAATTCCTCTATAGCCTTGAGGCGCCGGCGGGCGTCGTCGGTAAGGGTGGTGAGCGGCGGGACGATGAGGAAGCAGAAGGCCTTGCGGTTGGAACGCCCTACCCTGCCGCGCAGCTGATGAAGGTCGCTCAGGCCTATGTTCTGCGCCTGGTTGATTATGATGGTGTTGGCATTTGGAATATCGAGTCCGTTCTCGATGATGGTGGTGCAGAGCAGTAGGTCATGATCGCCCCTGATGAATTCCAACATCCTGTTTTCCAACACCTTGGATTCCATCTGCCCGTGCGCCACACATATCTTCATATCCGGAATCAGGCGGTGCAGGATTTCTTCTATCGCCGGCAGTTCTTCAACCTTGTTATGAAGGAAGAATACTTGTCCGCCGCGGTTGAGTTCGTACTCTATTATGCTCTTTATTTCGTTCTTGTCGAAGAGTATTATTTCGGTCTGAACAGGGATACGGTTGGGCGGAGGCGTGTTGATGATGCTAAGGTCGCGGGCACCCAGGAGCGAGAACTGAAGGGTGCGGGGAATGGGGGTGGCCGTAAGGGTCAAGGTATCTACCGACGAGCGCAACTTGCGGAGTTTTTCTTTTGCAGACACGCCGAACTTCTGTTCCTCGTCTATTATCAGGAGTCCGAGATCTTTGAATTCAAAGCTGTCGGAAAGAATCTTGTGGGTGCCTATCAAGATGTCTATCTTTCCTTCCAGAAGGCGCTGGCGAATGTTGTTTATTTCCTTGACGCTGCGCAGGCGGCTGACATAATCGACCGTGCAGGGCAGGTCTTTGAGCCTCTCGGTGAAAGTGTTGAAATGCTGCAGGGCGAGTATGGTGGTGGGCACTAGTACCGCTGTCTGTTTGCCGTCGACAGCCGCTTTGAAAGCAGCACGTATGGCTATTTCTGTCTTGCCGAAGCCCACATCGCCGCAAATCAAGCGATCCATGGGGCAGGTATTCTCCATATCGCGCTTAACCGCTTTGGATGCCAGCTCCTGGTCGGGAGTATCCTCGTACATGAACGACGATTCCAGCTCTTCCTGCAGATAGGTATCGGGCGAGAAAGCATATGCCTGTGAAGCCTTACGCTTAGCATACAGCTGGATAAGGTCTTTGGCAATGTCTTTTACCCTCGACTTAGCGCTGTTCTTGAGTGTTATCCAGGTCTTTGAGCCGAGTTTGTTTATTTTGGGCACATCGCCATCTTTGGAGCTGAAGCGGGATATCTTGTGAAGGGCGTGTACCGACACAAACACCACATCGCCGTCGCGGTAGGTGAGTTTAACTACTTCCTTTACGCGGCCAAAGTCATCCCTCAGGCGGACCAGACCTCCGAATACACCCACGCCATGGTCGATGTGTACTACGTAATCGCCTATGTTAAAGGAACTAAGGTCGTTGATGGTGAGTTGTTCGCTCTTTTCGACGCTGCGCCTCAGGCTTACACGATGGAAACGGTCGAATATTTCGTGGTCGGTGTAGCAGCAGATCTTGTCCTGCTTGTCTATGAATCCGTTGTGGATATTCTTGCCCTTTACGAAGTTGGGTATAAGGCCTCCGTTCTGGGAAAGAATAGACAGGATACGGTTAAGCTGCGTTTCTTTTTCGCCGTAGATATACACTTCGAAGCCGTTTTCTATCTTTTCGCGTATATCTTCGGTAAGAAGTTCGAAGTTCTTGTTGAATACCGGCTGGGGAGCTATATTGAATTCAATCGCATCAACATCCTGACGTGAAAGAGGGGTATCGATGAATACCCTGCGGTAGTTGTTTATATACTGATAGAAAGGTTTCTCCTTATACATATCCGACGAATCGAGCCAGAGGGTAGAATCGTTGGGAAGGAGGGTGATCGGGCACTCCCCTTCCTGGCTTCCGCCGGATATAATGTCGGATATTATTTCAGCCGAGGGGCATTTTTCTATGGACAGCTGCGTGTTGCAGTCGAACAGGTGGATGCTCTCTACCTCATTGCCCCATAAAGAAATACGGAAAGGATGATTGCGGGAATAAGAGAATATATCTATTATCGAACCTCTCAGGGCAAACTGGCCCGGGGCCGATACGAAGTCGGTTTTTTCGAAGCCGCGGGAGCCCAGGGCTTCGAGGATTGAGTCGTATTTAAGAGTGTCTCCCGGGTTAATAATGAAGGTAGAATCCTTTATATTGGTCTGCGACGGTACATATTCTTCTATAGCTTCGGGATATGTTACTATATAAAGGAGTGATCCGTCGTAGTTGAGTATTTTTTCTATTGCCGATGTGCGCTGTACTCCAAGTGAGGACTTGTAGTTGCTGCGTTCGATGTTTTTACCGGAGGCCGGAAGGAAGAATACACGGTCGCCTTCGGTAAGGGAGTAAAGGTCAGCCGAACAGTATTCAGCTGCTTCTTTGTTAGGAAGGATTATGAAGTGGAGGCCTTTTTGGGCGGCTTGGGTAAGGACGAACCAGCGGGCGGACAAAAACAGGGAACGGCAGAAAATCTCTTTGCAAGAAGATAATCTGCTTTCCAGAAGCGATGTCGATTTAGAATTAATTAACATCTGTATTTCATTTTTATAATAAACTACCGGCTGCAGACCGTCTGCGCCCACGCAGTCGTGAGTGGGAGGGGCCCGCTCGCGGGAGGGATAGGCCGAAGGCCGTAGTCTGCAGCCGGTAGTTTATTATGTATTGTTAATATAGTTGTTGAAAAGACTGTTGATAAGGGCGGTAAGAGCTGTTGATAAAAAAGGTACTTAAGTTTTTAACAACTGTTTTTATGCCCCGGTAACAGGGTTTTCAACACTCTTTTAAAATATAAATCAATGATAATCAAGTACCTTAGTTAAATATTAACAAATTAACAGAGGTTTAAAACATCATCAAATTATAAATTAAAAGAACTATATTTGTAATTGTAAAGGAGAATCGAAATGTCTGATTTCAATCCGCACGATACAAGTGAGGGCAAAGATAAGGATTTAGAAGGAATAATCCGTCCCAGAGAGCTGGAAGATTTTACCGGCCAGGGTGAAATAGTATCCAACCTGAAGATTTTTATCCAGGCGGCCAAGCTGCGCGGCGAGCCTCTTGACCATACCCTGTTCCATGGGCCTCCCGGTCTTGGCAAGACTACTCTTGCGCATATTATAGCCAACGAGATGGGGGTAAACATGAAGATTACTTCCGGCCCGGTGCTTGACCGTCCCGGCGATCTGGCCGGCCTTCTTACCTCTCTCGAGCCGGGAGATGTACTCTTTATAGACGAGATTCACCGCTTGTCGCCTGAAGTGGAGGAGTACCTGTATTCGGCGATGGAGGATTATGTGATTGATATAATGATAGATAAAGGTCCAGGGGCCCGGTCGGTGCGTATATCCCTTAATCCTTTTACGCTTGTGGGGGCTACTACCCGTGCCGGATTGCTTACAGCTCCGTTGAGGGCCCGCTTCGGCATAAACAGCGGACTGGAGTATTACGATACCGATCAGCTGGTGAAGATAGTCAAACGCAGCGCTCAGATCCTTAAGATTGGTATCGACGACGATGCCGCGCGCGAGATAGCTCTTCGCAGCCGCGGTACGCCACGTATAGCCAACGGTCTTCTTAGGCGAGTGCGCGACTTTGCTCAGGTGGTTGGTGACGGACATATCAATTTAAAGATTGCCCGCTATGCCCTTGATAAACTTAATATTGACACCCGGGGGCTGGATGCTATTGATAATAAGATACTTCGTACTATCATAAGCACTTTCAAGGGAGGTCCCGTGGGAGCCAATACCATAGCAACTGCCATAGGTGAAGATCAGGGCACATTCGAAGAAGTGTACGAGCCATTCCTTATAAAAGAAGGCTTTATAGTCCGTACCCAGAGGGGCCGTATTGCCACCGAACTCTCCTACAAGCACCTCGGCCTGGTCAAGGAACCGGAAGAAGGGAGTTTGTTCGCAATTTAGAAATTCATTGTTATTCCATATCCATAGGGTGTTATGGATGTGTTAAGTGTTAGTGGCTTGCTACTGTTATTTAGTTGTGAGTATCCTTTAAGGCGTGTGGATGAAACGGTGAACTGAGTAAGTCCAACATTAATAAGAATAGAACCAGCAAGAGCTAGAATAGGTCCGGCTACAGGCCATTGTCCTATCTGGCGGTTATAACGGCTTCCCTCGCTATAAAATTGCCAATCCCAGTGTTTTTTAGATGCCATATCAAGCGTTCCTCCAATAAGGCATCCGGTTCCTGCTACCATACAACCTATTCCCGTCCAATATTTGACTTTTGTTGAAGATAAATTAAAGTATGGAGTTTCGCTATTTAATGCAGACAATAGTTTAGATCTGGCAGTAATAAGATTACATAAACCCGAAATAAAAGTGGTTGACCCAAGAAATTCCATTGAAACAAGAAATGGATCAAAATCACCTTTATATAAATATTCAGAGTTTAACAACTGAGCGGTTGAGTGAAAACCCATTCTTTGAAATGCTATACCAGTCCTGTCTCCATATGAAAAACTTATCATTTTTTTATCAAAAATAAGGAAAGATAACAACGATGCTCCTCCGCTAAATAATTGAATATAAGATAAGGTAAGATTAGAATTTGATGGTTTATAATAAAGTAAATACTTTTCTTTACCTAATAAATCCATAGTCTCCTCTTTTGTAAGTTTAATGAGTCCTTCGGCATAAATACCATCGGTCTTTACTTTCATATTTGGAATAGAGAGCAGATTATTCCGTGAAAGTACCCCATCCTTATCGAAACGTAAGACAGCACCATCATTAAAAACTATAGAGTCAACATAACTACGGGAAAAGTAGTTTATAGTTGCGTAGTTATTATAGAAAGGATCAAAACGTACGACTTCGGGAGTTATTCTATATACTCTGCTATGATAAACATCCCCATTGACAGTATATATGGTTTGTGGTTCGTTTTTACTTTTTTGCGCTGCCACAGGCCACTGTTGACAGAATATTGTAAATAATAGAATAATAAAAAGAACTTTCTTCATATATAAAAAGTTTAAAATCCACTGAATAATAACTAAAAAAGGTAAGTGAATAATTAAAATTTTAGTACTAAACTATATCCTCCTGGAGTAAAACCGCTATCAAGAACTGTTGAAAATTTTTGATTTTTATAAGCCGATAAGCGTTTTTGAGAAACTATTATTTCAGATAATCCTACATTAAAAAGAATTGAACCTGTAAGTGATAAAATAGCTCCAACTAATGGTGTATTTCCTTTTTTATTGATATTTTCTTGATAATAATTTGAAGTCCATAACCAGTCTGTATTTTTAGACATATCTATAATACCTCCCGTAATTAATCCAACACCAGCCACGGTTAATCCTATTCCGGTCCAGTTTTGAGTAATTGTTTTATTATAAGAAACAGGGGTATTGTCTATAGATTTTTTTACATCATTTAGAGATATAAGTATATTAGTAATTCCTGATATTGCAGTGATAGTATTGAATATCTCCAAAGATGTAAAATATGGATTTATATGTCCTTTAAAGTAGTAATTATTATATTCATACCATCTATTCTGTGGATAAGGACGAATATTCATTTTTGTAAACCATGTTCCATAATTATCATTTCTAAAGAAAACATCTTTATCATCAAAAATAAAACAAGGAATAAACATTACCACGCTAAAAAGGGCTTGTGATAGTCCCAGAGTAGTACGGGTTTTAGCTGGTTTATAACTCAAATAATATTGTTCATTTCCCAGACGCTGCAGAATTTCTTCTTCCTTCATTGGAATAATACCTTCAGCATATAACTTTCCTACTTTAGCTTTAACGGTAGGTACTTCAGAGAAGAAATCACGGATAATACCCCCATCTGATGTAAAGGGTAATATAAATCCATCCTTAAACTCTATACTTTTAATATAGTTGCGAGGTAATGTTGATATAGTAGAAGAGCCAACATTTAAAGGTTTAAGTTTTACATTATGACTATCAATTGACAGAACTTCCGTGTTAAAAATATCACCGTTGACGGTGTTTATTTTATCTTGTGCCGCTAAACCATAAGAAATGGTGAGTATAGTAATAAAGCAAATAAGTCGTGAGTTCATAATAGTCAAAGGGCCGTTGCTGCAATTCCTTACCTGTACAAAGATAGTAATTTTCCATGACAATGAGTCCACTTCCGGTGATTAATAACCCAGTTCGACACGGTTTGTCGATTCTTGTACTATTTTAAAAGATCAGTAGACCGTTTAGGGCAATCCCCAGTAGGTTCCCTGGTCCTCCTTGCATGTGTAAAGGTAGTCAGTTTTGTCCTGATTTGCAACAGCCAGGCCGCTGTTCTGGCACAATTCGCCGAAGGGGAGGTAGTCGAACTGCTCGCGGACGGAGCCGGAGGCGTCGGTGACCAGCCGCGTGGAGCCCAGGTGATTCGTTGTAAAGTAGTGCATGGCATAGCCGCTGCCAGAGGTGCTTGCCAATGTACCTCCAGCGACGTTTTGACGCCATTTTGCTGCTGGAGGTGCTTGCCTGTGGACCTCCAGCGACATTCCAGTCACCGATTACCATCCCACAGAAGACAGCGTAAAGGAAACTTCCTCCACGCTGTGGCTGCGAGCGAATAGCATTTGGGCCGTAAACTATATGTGCTTGATAATCAACCAAAACAGAAATCGCTATAGTTTGTTTAACTATAGCAAAATCAGTTTTTGCTGATTACTAGCACTTTGCATTTTACGTTTATCAAAAGAGGCCGGGAGTTGTGTCATGTGACGCTCCCGGCCTCTTGACATTACAGCCACCCATGCGAGCGAAACAGTGCTTCTACATCTCTTTTAAAACCCTCTTTATTGGTTTAAAAATATGTTTCTGGATACTGATCTTGAAAAGGAGTGTAATAGCTGGTAACTATCGGATAGTCAAATAAAAAGAAGATATCTACAATAAGAGGGGATTTCTTGATAATAGTTTCTTTGTGAATCGTAATAGTCTGGAGAATATATTTCTCCATAAAACACGTCAAAATTATTATCAAAAGGATGTTTAATACTTATTTTTTTGTAACCATTATCAGTGTATGACTTTATCATGGCGTCCCTTGAACCACGCATAAAATCAAAATTGGGGCCCTCGTATTGACAAATACTATCTTTTAGTAATAATGATAAAGGAGGCGTGTTAGGTACTAATGATGGTTTGAGGACAATTACCATTCCAACCTGAATATTATTATCAGAAATATCTGGTAATGAGATAATATGATTATATGTTAATTCAGCGGCTCGAAACCAATCTGCCTTTCTTAGTTTATAAGGAAATAACATATCTTCTAAATCTGATGTCCAAAAACTATCTCCTGTTGTGATGTAAAAATGAATCCACTCAGTGAGATTCTTAAGAATATTATTGTTTAGGGACAGTCCATCCTTGCTCTCGAATAAAACGTCTTTCTTCATTAGTTAAATTACCTTTATACTTTCCTTTATCATGTAATGATCCATCTTTATTAAAAGAACTACCATTCTTCATATGTATATGTTCTTGTCCGTTTGGTGTATGCGCATTATGTGCTGATTTGAAAGACTTTGGCGCTTGTCCTTTCTTAATTTTTAATTGAATCTGGCTAGCAGACTCTGTTTTTTGGGAATTACCAGATGAATCATTTTGCCCTCTATTATACCCTTGCTTAGCATTATCCGCCATGTTGGCAAGCATCATCGAACCACAGAGAACAAGCGTTTCCCCAGTTGTTATTTCAGCTACTCCACCAACAACTGCAACGGTTCCAGCAGGAGCACCAACTACAGAAACGCTTACAAGAGCTCCTGTTGCCGCGGTCGCTCCTCCGGTAGCATCAAGCGTCCCGCCTGCTACCACCATCGCTTTCCCCACTATCTCAGATACATCGTCTGATGTCTTCAGCCCTTGATTGTAATCGGATTTATCTTCAGGCTGGTACAAGTCCCTAGCAAATCCAGTCCCGGGAATTATATTTGTTACTGTTCCAATGAGAAAACCAACCACTTTGTCCCAATCTGTCATTCCGTCAGGATCGACTCTTCGAATGGGATTTCCCTTACAGTAAACATACGGACTTACTGAATAATACTTTTCACAAAGCGGATCAGGACTCGAGAAGACACCCGAGGTGGTCTGGAAGCGGGCGAAGCTGTCGTACCAGTTTATGCCAAAGAACTGCTGCAATTCCTTGCCAGTGTAAAGGTAGTCAGTTTTAGCCTGATTTGCAACAGCCAGGCCGCTGTTTTGGCACAATTCGCCGAAGGGGAGGTAGTCGAACTGCTCGCGGACGGAGCCGGAGGCGTCGGTGACCAGTCGCGTGGAGCCCAGGTGATCTACGGTGAAGTAGTGCATGGCATAGCCGCTGCCGGAGGGCACGGCCCGTCCGCCGGGCGCGGAAATGTCAATCACGGTACCATTGTTCATATCGTACCGGAAAGGCCCGTAGCAGAGTATTCCTTCGGTGTTGTAGTTGTCTATAACCGACAGTTTGGTCCCGTCGGCGAGATAAAAATTACTGTAAGAGTAATCATCATCCAGAGTCACCGTAGCCGGCAGGTTGAGTATGTTGTATTCCACTGTTACCGGATAGTTGTTGTCCGGATTCGCTGAAGTGACGTTGCCATTGGAGTCATACTCCCACTCGTTCCTCTTATTGCCGGAGTAGGTGTAGGAAGTGACGGAAGGCGTAGTGCTGCCGTTGCGGCGGGTGATAGAGGTAATGTTGCCGTTACGGTCGTAGGACAGGTCTTCGCCGTACTTGTTCTCCAGAGTGGCGTTCTTGTACTGGGCGGTGGATACGAGCCTGTCAAGGCCGTCGTAGCCGAACACATAAGTCCTCTGGTCCTGTCCGTCCTGCGTCCACGTCCACGATGATATGTTCCCCGCCCATGAAGGAGAGCAGGAGGAATTGAATGAGTCGGCATAGCGGAGGACGGAAGAGAATACCGTCTCGGAGTCCTTTACCGCTTCCTGCCCGGTAAGTTGCCCGCGGATGTCGTACGTGAGGGTCTCCTCCACTCCGTTACCATAGACCTTGTCCGTCAACATGCCAAGGGCGTCATAGCCGTATTCTACATAAGAGAGAGGCGAGCCGTTCAGGGTGGTGGAGCAAAGGGTAATGCGCCCCTGGGCGTCATAGGTGTTGGATGTCACCAGGCTTTTGGCGCCGGACCCCGTGCCTTTGGTGATGCAGGAAGCCACCACGTTGCCGCGCAGGTCGTATTTCATGCTCTCGCGTAGCACAACCCCGTCGGGATAAAGCGTCACCGTCTGTATGCGGTTACCGAGAATATCGTAGTAATGCGCCCTCTTGGCGTAGCTGCCTGTTACGCCGTCAGCGTCGAGCTCGGCAAGGCGCTCATAAGTCAGCATGCCGTAAGTGCTTCCCTGATGCAGGCTGGTATTTCCAGAAGTTGTGACCCCGCTCACGTCGGAGAAGGACAGCGACGAAGGCATGCCGGAAGGATAGGAATCAAAGCGATACTCTCGTATTGTAGTGCTGTTCAGCCTCTCTTCCGTCATGCGGTTGAGGCTGTCGTACCAGTAAACCAGCTGGCTGCTGTCGGAGGAAAGATTGCCGTCGACGAGGCTTTCCAGCAAGCCGGTGCTGCTATCATAGGATAGCTCAAGGTTTTTTGTCCCTGCAAGGTCTTTTTCGACAACCTTGTCATCACTGGAGTAACCGTAGATGAAGGAGAAGCGTTTTACCGCCTTGGATGCATTGTCTGAGGCGGAAGGATAATGATAGTAAGTGTGCCCTGAAGAGAGAAGTGCCGAGCCTTCGGGCTGGACGACCCATGACAGGCGGCCGAAATCGTCCCAGGCGTAATAGGTGTCTGCAAGGATGCTTCCTGAAGAGGAAAGGCGCCTTTCCAGTACAGTGTGCCCCTCCATGTCCCTGTACATGACCGTGGATCGTCCGTCCTCATCTTCCACCTCGGTCTTCATGAGAGTCCCCGCGCCGTATGTCCCGTTGACATAGATATATCCGCCCCCACTTCCGACATTGAGCCTGAACACGGCATCTGACGAACTGTTGGCGTCGTAGTCAAAGTCCACGGTCTTGCCGGCCGAGTAATAGTCTTTCCCGGGACGCCGAGACCAAACAGGCCTCCCTGAAGGCGCGTCTTCCGTCATGTTGAGCGCATAAGCGCAGGCGTCTCCTGAGAGCGAATAGCGAGAACAGTAATATGAGTTCTGCGCGCTCACGGCGCCGCTCACGAAGGCCCCGGCTCCATGGCTGCCGGAGACGGATACGGGGTAAGGGAGGAAAGCCTTGCTGTCGCGGAAGAGGTAATCGGGAGAATGGGGAACCACAAGGTCTTTTGAGAGGTCACCCGACGCGCGTACTGCCACATCCTGCTCGGGATAGCCAAGAGCGTTAAAATAGGAAACAGAGCTTGCCGCCGCTCCGCTGGAGTCAAATGTCTGTGCGAGCGTCCAGTTGCGTCCCTGAGGCAGCTGAAGAGCAACACCGTTGTACATGCCCGAGGAATGATATCCGATATGGTCAGTGGCGGTGTTGTACGCGTACGCAGTGCAGAGGCTGCCGTCAGGGGCGGATACACCCGTGAGCCTGCCTGCAGAGTCATAAGAGAATGATGTAACCCGGCCGGAAGGGTCTGTAAGGGAAGAGAGCCCTATGAGCGGTGTCCATGCGTACTTGGTCAGAAGGTGACCGGCAGATGAAGATGAGGCTGATGAAGTCTGGCTGTACGTCATGTTTTCACCGACTTTGACGGGATACATGCCGGAAGAATCCCAAGCTATGCCGGTCACCAATCCGGTGGAGTCGGTCATCTGGCACAGGTTGCCGTTGGTGTCATAAACGTCGTACGACATTATCTCATAATATGACAGAGAACCCTCCGATGTTACTCCCGGACTTGAGTATGCCCTATAGGTCTTTGCGGGACGGAGATAGGGGTCGCCGTCCTGATTGTAGCAGGTGGTATAGTTAATCTTGGTGCCACCCACGTAATAGTTTCCCCTCTTCTTGGAAATGCGAACAGGCGTTCCGGTGCAGACAGAATGGTAAGTAATCTCGGAACGCAAGGTATTGCCCTTGCTGTCGGTTGTCTGTGTGGAGATGATATGTCCTCCGGAGTCTACGCCGGTAGTGAAAGTCTGGGACATTGCCTCCGATCCGGAGAGGTCGTACATTGAATCGGTCTGCGAGGCTGTATAGCCGTTGCGGTAGTGGTATTCGTGGTCAAACATCTTTCCTATGTACACCATGGGCGTGGTGAAGATGTTGCCGCTTCCGGAAGGATATTCCCCGGGGACCACAACAGACTTGGAGGTCGTCTTGTTCTGCTGTGAGATGGTCTGCGAAAGCGTGCATTCGCCGGCGTGTATGCCTCCGGAGAGGAACATCGATTCCGGGATGTGAACGATATAAGGAGTAAAGTCGAAGTACCAACCGTCAATGGTTGTCTCAACAAGCGGGGAAGCCTGCTCGGCATACCTCTCACGACAGGTCAGGTTGCCGGTGCTGCCATAGGTGGAAGAGAATTCGCGCACCGTCACAGGGCCGGACGACCCTCCGTCGGTGATGCGCTCCTTTACTCTAGGATACTCAATGTGTGAAGACAGCCCGAATCCGAGGGGATTCGCGCTGCGCACGCCCTCCCTGTCAACATGGTAATTCCAGCTCATGTCGTAGCTGTATTTCCAGTAGAGTTCCGGCTCGCTGAGGAGTACACCAGAACTGCGTCCGGAGGTGGTTTCATAAATATAGCTTTTCTTCTGCAGTACCGTTGTCCCGTTGGTGTCGTAACTGGTAAGGGTTGATACACGCAGGCCGGCTGCGTTTTCATCGGAAGCGAGCATATTGTCCGGACGCATGATTGCCGAATAACGGTTCTGCTCGTAAGTGACGGATGTGCTACCCCCTGAGGGCCAGGAGACCTTCTTCAGCATTCCCATGAGCGCATAGTTCAGGTTAAAGGAACGGGACGATAGAACGGACGCAGCGTACTGTGGCAAAGTGCTTTCTGTATGGGTAATGTTCAGCCAGTTGGTACTTCCGTTGTAGTAGCCGTAAAGGTCAACAGCCTTCGTATGATAATCCGGGAAAGAATCGTTCTCGTTAAAATAAGAAAAAGAGTGTGTTCCCTCTCCGGGAATGGTTATGCTCTTGAGAAAACGGTGGGTTCCGCTGCCTGACTGTGTGAGGGAACAGGAGCGCACGGTGGTGTTTGCTGCGTTCTTAACGGTTATTGATTGCAGGGCGTACTCGCTTGATGCGTTTCCGTAGCTGAATGATATTGTACAGCCCCCTGATATCGTTATTGAAGAAATGCTCTTTTCCTGCACTGTGGTGTAGGTGTCGCTTACCTCAGGGTGGTCTATCATGTACTGGGCGTCCTGCCAAGGCCGGGAATGCGTAGTACCGTCAAAAGTGTGGCGATGGTCGATGTTTAGGCTCACGCCATGCGATACACGGTCATGAGGGCTGTTGTAAGTTAACACGGCTGTGCGTCCTGAGGGAGCCGTAACTTTAGTGAGTTTCCAGGCAGAAGTGGTGGTGATTTCAGAATCGGCATAACCCTGGTTGACGGATGAGGTGTTTTCATGCAGTGCGAAGTCGTAACGGAAGCCGTCGTTGGTGCGCAGGATAAAGGACGAGTTGCCCGGTGCCTCCCAAGCCAGGACGAACTCTATTGACAGGTCTCCTGCCGGGAAGTTGGTGTCGAAAACGTGAACGGTGCCGTCAGGACCGAGGATAAAGGAACCGCTCTTTCCAAGGAAATTGAAGTGAAAGACGTCCGGCTGTGTTTCGATGGCAAAATAGTGCATTGCGTTTGACAGGGTATCCAGCCGCACGGCCATGTACTCTTCGCCAAAAACGCCGGAATACACAAAGTCGATAATGTTGCTCAGGTTTGCCGACTGCGTGTCGTAAGCTTTTGCGAAACCGAATACGGTAACACTGCTTCTGGCTCCATACATTTGCTCCTCATAATGGCCAATCCAAGGATTGTCAATAACCAGTTGAGCATGTCCCGGCTCACCGAGCCATTTCCAGGAATAGTCATTGCTTTCGTCATCCGGCATTCCCCGCACCTCGCGCGTGATAACGCCTCCGGTGCAGAGATTCCATCCAAGCCCTGCCGCACCTACCGAAGCACCTGGCATAAAGCCGGAGGAAGCATACGACAGGCTCACCGGGATGGTGAAGTCCTTGTCCTGATAAGTGTAAACCGGGACAGTCAGACCGACCGTGCCGTGGAAGAGATCGAGCGAAGCCTCGCCGTAACGCGTCATCGCCCATGCCTCAGGGCTCTGAGGCTTGGTGAAATAGGCTTCCGAGAAGAATGCCGGCGAGCCTTCGTCGGCAAATACGTTTGTGCAGACAAGCAGGAGGGCTGCAATAGCTATAAAGGTAGTAAAGTGTTTCATAGTATATCAAATCTACCTATATAACTTGTGCCGTCTTCCAGAGTGAATGTGAGAGTGTAGGAGCCGGGGGCGCCGCTGAAGGGAATACAGACAAAACCTTCAGAGGTATCGACTGCCGTTGAAAGGAGGACACCATCAATAGCTTCTTCCAAGACTATAAGCACTTGTCCGAGATCGTCATTAAAGAAGAGATTAATGGTGTTGTTAAGAACATAACCAACAATAGGAATATTGGTAGGTGTTCTTGGAATCTGTCCGAAAGGGTCGGTAATAGTAATGATGATAGAAGAAGGATTCGGGTTCCACCATTCTGTGCGTAACCATTGGTGCTACCAAGGCATATTGCAAAGGTAAGCAAGAGAAGATAAAAGATGTGTTTCATGTTTTTATAATTAAGAAAAACTCAAACGCAAAGTTACGGAGAAGATACCGCAAGACAATGAAAATAAAAATATTTTTACCTGTGTAAAGTGTTGATTATTAATCATTTAATTTTTCAATTCTTTACAAAAAGAAAAAACCTAAAAAAGAGACCAAAAGATCCTTCTTTTTGGAACCTAATAATTGTTTTTTGGCTTTTATTTATTACTTTTGCGAAAGAAACTATGAGTATTACTTTATAGCTCTACCAAATACTCTCGTCAATTCGCGAACGAACTTGTAGCCTCAGAAGTGTTTATGACGAGATTGGCGATAGGCTCGTGCCTTACAGGTACGGGATTCCTATCGTCATAGGGCGCTACAACCCCGTTCGCGAAGGTCTCCTGTGCCTGTTTTTTTGTCTGGTATATGGGCCGCGTGTTTTTATGATTAGGAAAAACTCAAACTCTTTTTAAAAACAGTCTGCGGCCCTTTTTTGTTGAAAAAAATGTGCGAACTTTGTGAGTATGAAAAGCAAAGTTGTGTTGATTCTTTTGCTGTTGGTGGCCGCGGGGTGTGGCGCAAACAGCGGTTTATCAAAACTGAATGATATTGAGAGACTTGTCCAGGAAAGGCCGGATAGTGCACTTGCCTGTTTGGGCGAGATTGGCCAAGGGGAATTGACCGGAGCAAAGGAGAAAGCTCTTTATTCATTACTATACTCGATAGCGCTGGACAAGAACTATATCGATGTAAAGTCGGATTCCCTGATCAGACAAGCAGCTGATTATTACTCTTATCATGGAGATGTATATCACCGTTTCCTGACCTTTTATTATCAGGGCCGCGTTTATGAGAATGCTGAACAATATTCAGCCGCGATGGATGCTTTTTTGAAAGCGGGAAAGTATATTGGAAAGAAGATTCCAGATAAAAATGTTGCTTCTTTTTATAGCGTAAAAGCAAGAGTCTATTACAAGCAATTTGCTTTAGACATGGCGCTTGAAGAAACAATGAAATCAAAGCATTTTGCGGCAGGTCTTTATAATCCTATGTTTTATATTCGGAATTCTCTTGATATTGCAGCGCTTCAAATTGTCAGAAAAGATTATCAAAAAGCAGCAGAAGAATTACTTTCCTTAGAGAAATGGTTAAAAGAGAATAAGATACCGGTTCCTGTAGAATACTATGAGTCCCGTTTACGTATTGCCATTGGTGACACTACCGAAACAAAGGAAAGCATAATAGACAAGCTTGAATCCTATGCTAGTAAGTGTGACTCTTTTTCTATTCAACCTAAATATTTACTTCTTGCTCAAATTTACACAAAGACAGGTAATATCAATGAAGCAGAAAAGGCTCTTGACAAGTATCATTTTAATCCTTTAGCATGTTCAGGTTTTGAAAAGATTCAATATTATTCGGAACTCTTTGAGTTAAATAGGGCTAAAGGTCGCTTTGAAGAAGCCTTAAACGCAGAATTAATCTATCAAGAATTGATAGAGAATTTCCATAATTCTGTCTTTAACAACGATGTCCGCTTTATTGAAGAGCGCTACAAGAATGCTCTTAAGGCGGAGAAGAGCCTCCGTTTACGAATAGGCTTATCCCTTTTGGTGGCCCTTCTGCTCGCGGGTATAGTGACTTTGGTTGTGGTGTTTAAAAAACGGGCCGGCAGCTATAAGCGAGCAGTGTCGGAGGCGCAGTCGGAGTATAAATTCATAGCCGAGATGATGGGAGAGGGACAAGGACAAAACGAATTGAAAGAAACGCTGGAAAAGCGGCTTAAAACATTGCGGCCGTATTTGTATTCCGACAAGTTCTCCCCTTCCGTCCTTGCCTCCCGGAAAGATATCGAACGTATTGACGAGGGCCGTAAGGAGCTGCTTCGTTCTGTGGGCATGGTGTATGCCCTTTCTTACCGGAATTTTGCTTCAAAGCTATTGGATTATGGCCTGACGGCAGAGGAAGTGGGCCTGTGCGCCCTGTATGTGTCGGGTTATTCTTTGAAGGAGATGAATGATTACTTGCACACCGGCAGTATTATTCATATAAACGGCAATATAAGAAAGAAGATCGGTCCGTCTATAGAAGGTCTGAAACTGCACACCTGGCTTAGGCAAGTGTTCCTTCAGACAGAGCAGAGTTAGGCAATTAACGCCGTCCGTTTGTCCTTGTCAGATTTTTGTTGTATCTTCGCCCTATTATAGAATACCAATTAATTTATAATACAAATGGCCGATAAATTTACTTCAAAGATTCCCGAGGGACCTTTGGCGCAGAAATGGACCAAAAGGAAGTCGGAAATTCACTTGGTTAGTCCCAACAACAAACGTAAACTCGAGATTATCGTAGTGGGTACCGGGCTTGGCGGAGCGTCTGCAGCTGCGTCGCTGGGCGAGTTGGGATACAACGTTAAGATATTCTGTATCAGCGACTCTCCGCGCCGTGCACACTCTATTGCCGCGCAGGGAGGTATAAACGCTGCAAAGAATTACCAGAACGACAACGACTCTGTGTACCGCCTCTTCTACGATACCATCAAGGGAGGTGACTATCGTGCCCGCGAGGCTAATGTGTACCGTCTGGCCGAGGTGAGCGCCGCTATTATCGACCAATGTGTTGCGCAGGGCATCCCGTTTGCCCGCGAATACGGCGGATATCTGGCCAACCGTTCTTTCGGCGGCGTGCAGGTGAGCCGTACGTTCTATGCCCGCGGTCAAACCGGCCAGCAGCTGCTCCTTGGTGCTTATGCATCGTTGAATAAAGAGATTGCAGCGGGCACTGTCAAGTCGTACCCCCGTCACGAGATGCTTGACCTGGTGGTTATAAACGGCGAGGCAAAGGGTATCATTACCCGCAACCTGGTGACCGGCCAGCTTGAAAGGTTCGGGGCGCACGCAGTTATCATTGCCACCGGAGGATACGGAAACACTTACTTCCTGTCTACCAACGCTATGAACTCCAACGGTTCGGCGGCGCTGCAGTGCTATAAGAAGGGCGCATATTTTGCCAACCCTTGCTTTGCGCAGATCCACCCCACCTGTATCCCGGTACACGGTGACCAGCAGTGCAAGCTTACCCTTATGAGCGAGAGTCTTCGTAACGACGGCCGTATCTGGGTTCCCAAGAAGCTGGAAGATGTAGAGAAGCTCCGCAAGCACCAGATCAAGGCCTCGCAGATTCCCGAAGAGGACCGCGACTACTATCTCGAGCGCCGTTATCCGGCCTTCGGTAACCTGGTTCCCCGTGACGTGGCTTCACGCGCCGCCAAAGAGAGGTGCGATGCAGGCTTCGGCGTGAACGAGACCGGCCTGGCCGTGTTCCTGGACTTTGCCGACGCAATCCAACGCCTTGGGCATCAGAAAGTTGCCGAGCGTTACGGAAACCTGTTCGAGATGTACGAGAAAATCACCGCTTCGTCCCCTTGGGAGGAGCCTATGATGATTTATCCCGCCATCCACTACACTATGGGCGGTATTTGGGTTGACTACGACCTTCAGACCACCATTCCCGGCCTGTACGCCATCGGCGAGGCCAACTTCTCCGACCACGGCGGCAACCGTCTGGGCGCTTCGGCCCTTATGCAGGGCCTTGCCGACGGTTATTTCATCGTTCCCGTTACCATCGGCGACTATCTGTCCAAGAAGTTCGCAGAGCCCAAGACCGATGTTACCCGTCCCGAGTTTGCCGAGGCCGAGAAGGCCGTCCAGGCACGTATAGACAGGCTTCTTTCCATCAATGGTACCGAGACTGTCGATTCTATTCACAAGGAACTCGGGCACATTATGTGGGAGTATGTGGGTATGGCGCGCGAGAAGGCGGGTCTTGAGAAGGCAATCGAACTTATCAAAAACCTGCGCCAGCGCTTCTATGAGAATGTCAAGGTGCCCGGCACCCAGTTCGAGTTCAACCAGGAGCTGGAGAAGGCCCTGAGGCTTGAAGATTTCTTTGATATAGGCGAACTTATGGCGCGCGACGCCCTTAACCGCAACGAGTCTTGCGGCGGCCACTTCCGCGTGGAGAGCCAGACCGAAGAGGGCGAGGCCAAGAGGGACGATGCTAATTATATGTATGTGGCGGCTTGGGAATACAAGGGCGAGGGCGTAGAGCCCGAGCTGCACAAGGAGCCGCTTGTTTACGAGAACATTAAGGTTATTACCAGAAATTACAAAGACTAATATGGAATTCAATTTAAAGATTTGGCGTCAGAAGAACGCCAAGGCAAAGGGCCATTTCGAAACATATCATATTTCTGGTATAGAGGAAGATGCGTCCTTCCTTGAGATGCTTGACATCCTTAACGAGCAGCTTATCCGCGAGGGATGCGACCCCGTGGCTGTGGAGCGCGGCTGCAAGAGCAGCGGTCCGGTATCGTTCGACCACGACTGCCGCGAGGGTATATGCGGCGCTTGCTCGCTGTACATCGACGGGCGCGCCCATGGTCCGGACGACCACGTGACTACCTGCCAGTTGTTTATGCGTCATTTTAAGGATGGCGCCACCATTACGGTAGAGCCTTGGAGAAGCGCAGCTTTCCCTGTTATAAAGGATCTTGTGGTTGACCGTACTGCATTTGACAAGATTCTGCAGGCCGGCGGCTTCATTTCCGTACGTACCGGATCTGCGCAAGATGCCAACAATATCCTTATCCCTCACGACAGGGCCGAGGAGAGTATGGATGCAGCGGCCTGCGTTGGTTGCGGCGCTTGTGTTGCTACTTGTAAGAACGGCTCCGCCATGCTGTTTGTGGCCGCGCGTGTAAGCTCTTTGGCTCTTTTGCCTCAGGGCCGTCCCGAGGCCAAGCGCAGGGCTAAGGCTATGGTGGCCAAGATGGATGAGTTGGGCTTTGGTAACTGCACCAACACTCGTGCATGCGAGCTGGAGTGCCCTAAGGGTATTACCGTGGCTCACATTGCCCGCCTGAACAGGGAGTTCTTGAAGGCAAAGTTCTCTGACTAACTAAGAAGCTACCAGAGGAAATTATTGAACGGCCAGCGGCCTGCGTGAATTTCCGCGACCATTTTGTAAAGGTCACTGCGGAGTTTGGGCAGGCCGTTGCGGCTTAATGCCGACATGAAGATGCAGGGAACCTTCTTCTCGTCTATCCATTCGTGCTTCAGGTCGTCGAGGGTGCGGTTCTGCTTGCCCTTTGGCACGAGCGAGAAGGGGTCGTATTCTTCGTATTCGTAAGCATCTGTCTTATTGAAGATTACGTACTGCGGCTTGTCCCCCGCGCCTATCTCGTCGAGGGTCTTTTGGACGACTTCCATCTGCTCTTCGAAGTCGGGGGCGGATACATCCACTACGTGTACCAGCACGTCGGCCTCGCGCACCTCGTCGAGCGTGCTTTTAAAGGCCTCGATGAGCTGGGTGGGGAGTTTGCGTATGAATCCTACCGTGTCGCTTAGCAGGAAGGGACAGTTTTCGATGACGACTTTGCGGACGGTGGTGTCGAGGGTGGCGAAGAGTTTATTTTCGGCAAAGACTGTCGATTTGCTCAGCAGGTTCATAAGGGTGCTCTTGCCTACGTTGGTGTAGCCTACGAGCGAGAGACGCACCAGGCTGCCCCTGTTGCCGCGCTGGGTAGCCATTTGCTTATCTACCTTCTTTAATTGCTCTTTGAGGCGTGCTATCCTCTCGCGGACGATGCGGCGGTCAACCTCGATCTGGCTTTCGCCCATACCGCCGCGGGTTCCTATACCTCCCCGCTGCCTCTCAAGGTGGGTCCACATGCCGGCAAGACGGGGGAGCATATAGTTGTAGCGGGCTAGTTCTACCTGCATTTTGGCGTAGGATGTTTGAGCGCGCTGGGAGAATATTTCGAGGATGAGGCTGGTGCGGTCGATGACGGACGAGGTTTTGATGACTTTCTCGACGTTGCGTTGCTGCATTGCCGTGAGTTCGTCGTCAAAGATGACGTATTTTATTTCGTTTTCTTCGCAGTAGGCGGCTATTTCGTCCAGTTTGCCGCTGCGTATGTATGTGGCTTTCTCGGGTTTGTCCAGTTTTTGGACAAACTTGCGGTCTCCGGCCACTCCGGCGGTGTCGGCCAGGAATTCCAGCTCGTCAAGGTACTCTTTTACCTTGCGCTCGTCCTCTCCTTGGCGGATTATTCCTACAAATACAGCTCTTTCTTCCATATATAATCAGTTTGAAAACATTCTGTTACTAGCTGCAGACCGTCTGCGCCCACGCAGTCGTGAGTGGGAGGGGCCCGCTTGCGGGAGGGATAGGCCGAAGGCCGTAGTCTGCAGCTAGTAACAGAATGTTTTCAATCATTATTCATCGAAAAAAGGCCATCCGAGAGGGACAGCCTTTATAGGGTTAAGGTGTGTTTTTATCTCAGCTGGAAGATAACAGGGAAGGTATAGGTCACCTTGACCTTGCGGTCACGCTGCTTGCCGGGAGTCCACTTAGGGGACTGGGAAACAACACGTACGGCCTCTTTGTCGAGCGAAGGGTCAACGCCACGGAGAACCTTGACGCCGGAGACGCTGCCGTCGGTACCTACGGTGAACTGAAGCATCACGCGGCCCTGGACTCCGTTCTCTTTGGCAACCTCGGGATAAACGAGCCTCTGGTTAACCCATTTGGAGAATTCGTTGGCGTCGCCGCCCATGAATTTGGGCTTCTCTTCAACGAGCTGGAACGGAATGGTTTCCTCTTCCACTACCTCTTCTTTGACTTCCTCTACGTAGTCCTGGATTTCTACACCAAGGTTGGCTTCATCTTCGAGGTTGATGATATTATCGTTGACTTTGATATCGTCGTCGATAATGTCGATCTGGTCTGAAAGGATAGGAACCTTAGCGAGCTCGGGCGGCGGGGGAGGAGTCTCCTGGGTGATAGGAATGATTTCTTCTTCAATAAGTTCTTTGTTCTCTGCCAGCAGGCCGGAGTCTGCCTTCTCCTTGCTGCTCCACTCGAAAGCGAAGAGCACTGCCAGGAGAGCGAGTACAAATCCTATCTCGACGAAAAGCAAACGCTTATTTTCGAGACTGGCCTTTTGTGATTTCTTGACTTCCATATCTAGTGTTATTTTATTTCGTTCAAGCGGTAAAGATATGAATTATTAATTTCAATTCCAATTTTTGTTGTAGATTTGCGGCGATTTTTGACCGCACGCAAATGGTACGTTATTTTTTTGAGGATATTGAATACAAGTACACGGGCAGGCGTTTCAACAACGCTTGGCTCCGCAGGGTGGCTCAGCAGGAACAATGCCGACTCGGTGAGGTCAATATTATTTTCTGCTCCGATACGTATCTGCTGAACATCAACTTGCAATATTTAGGCCACGACTACTACACAGACATCATTACTTTCGACTATTCTGAGAAGCCCGTTGTGTCGGGAGATCTTTTTATAAGTATTGATTCGGTGCGGGAGAATGCGGCTTTCTACGGAGCCTCTTTCGATGAGGAACTGCACCGGGTGATCGTTCATGGTTTGCTCCATCTGATAGGATACGACGATCATACCGAAGCCGATCAGGCGGAGATGCGCTCCATGGAGAACAAGAGTCTTGAACTTAGGCGCCGGATGAGCGAGTAGATTATGAAGGAGAGTTTTGATGTTATAGTGGTTGGCGGCGGACACGCCGGTTGTGAGGCTGCAATGGCGGCTTCGGGGCTTGGCGCGAGTGTGCTGCTGCTTACTATGGACTCGCTCTCATTTGCTAAGATGAGTTGCAATCCCGCTATGGGCGGCATTGCTAAAGGACAGATAGTCAGGGAGATAGATGCTCTCGGAGGGTTTTCCGGACTGGTGACCGATGCTGCCACGCTGCAGTTCAGGATGCTCAATAAGTCCAAGGGTCCTGCTATGTGGAGCCCCAGGGCACAGTGCGATAAAATCCGATTTTCGCTAATATGGCGAGAGTTTCTCGTAAATCGTTATGGCTTAAGTATTTACGAAGATACAGCAGAATCTTTCCTCTTTGAGAATTCAAAAATCTGCGGCGTGCGTACCCTTGGAGGGCGGATTTTTAAGTGTCAGAAGCTTATTTTGACCGCCGGAACCTTCCTTTCGGGGCGTTTATTCGTCGGCCGCCGGCAATTGGTTGGCGGCAGGATTGGTGAGCGGAGCGCGGATCATATCACAAGTCAGCTCGTCGAGCGGGGCATCACGACCGGCCGAATGAAGACCGGCACTCCCCCGCGAATCGACATTACTTCTGTTGATACGTCGGTGCTTTCACGCCAGAAGGGGGATGCCGAGCCGGAACGCTTTTCTTATTTGGATGTTCCTTCCCGGGTGCAGAAAATTGGTGAGCAGATGGATTGTTTTATCCTTCACACCAACGAAGAAGTTCACCAGCGCCTTCGCGAAGGATTCGATGACTCCCCTCTTTTTACCGGTGTTATTCACGGCAGAGGACCTCGGTATTGCCCGAGCATCGAGGATAAGTTGCGTGTGTTTCCGGAGAATGATGCACATCAGCTTTTCATGGAGCCGGAGGGTTTCGGCACAAACGAGTATTATCTTCAGGGCTTTTCGTCTTCGCTCCCCTTTGAGGTTCAGATGAATGCCCTTCGTGCCATTCCGGGGCTCGCTAATGTTCGTGTGTTCCGCCCTGCGTATGCTGTTGAGTATGATTATTTCGATCCTTCGCTGCTTAAAGCGACGCTGGAATCGCGTGTCGTTGACGGGTTGTATCTGGCGGGACAGGTGAACGGTACTACTGGTTATGAAGAAGCGGCAGCCCAGGGCCTTATTGCCGGAATCAATGCGGCGCTGGCGGTTTCCAGTAAGGATCCGTTCGTGCTATCGAGGGATGAGGCTTATATCGGAGTTCTCATTGACGATTTAATTACCAAGGGAGTAGATGAGCCGTACCGAATGTTTACTTCGCGTGCTGAATATCGTATTTTGCTCCGCCAGGATAATGCGGACCAAAGGCTTACTGAACGCTCCCATGCAATTGGATTAGCTACTGAAGAGCGATATTCCCGTATGATGCGGAAGTATGATTCCGCCCGTCGTTTGACTGAACTCTGCGAGTCCAGCAAGCTTACCGCTGCGGCGTCTAATGAGTTCTTGAGAATGAATGGTTCTGCAGAGCTGACTGAATCGAAACGTCTTTCTGATGTTGCAGCTCGGCCCGAGCTTTCTTTGGCCGATATTCTTGGACTTGTTCCACGTGGAACATTTGCTAAGTTTGGCCTTGACGGAATTCCGGACCGTGAGGTTGTCGACTCAGTCGAGATTTATCTTAAATACAAAGGATATATTCAGCGTGAGCGCTTGCAGGCCGACAAGCAGCGGCGCCTCGAGTCGCTCGAGATTCCAGAGAACTTTGATTTTGATAAGCTCAACGGGCTTACTATCGAGTGTCGCCAGAAGTTCAAGCGTTACGCTCCGCGTACCATCGGTCAAGCTTCCCGTATATCCGGGGTCTCCCCTGCCGACATTTCTGTGCTCTTAGTTTATTTCGGCCGCTAATTGTTCCACGTGGAACGTTCGCTGCTGACTGTGCGCTGGGGTATAGAAACCGTGGCCGCCCGTGGCCACGTGAACGGGAGGGGCCCGGCCGAAGGCTGGGAGGGACGAGCGAAGCGAGGTTTCGTCCCCCAGTGCACAGTCAGTAATAACTCGTGCTTATTTTTAGCGGAACAGCACCACTACCGACTCTGGCCCTTACGAACAGGAGGTAGTGGTGATGTTCCGCTAAACGGCAAATCGATAGCTATAGCATCTGGAGTGCAGACTTGATGATCTGCTCGACGCTGGCTCGCGGATTGGCCTTGAGAATGGCCTGAATAGCCTTGTTGATATTTGGCTTGGTGAACCCGAGCATCTGCAGCGCGCTCGCAGCCTCGTCCGCCGCTGCATTCTTGTCGGCAGTAAACAGCACCTCCGAACTTGCCCCATCGCCCTTGACTATCTTGTCCTTCAGCTCCAGTATCATGCGCTGGGCGCTCTTCAGTCCTATACCTTTAACAGACTTTAGCGCGTTTACATTTTCCGAAAGGATAGCCTCGCGCAGCTCCTCGGAAGTAAGTGACGACAAAATCATCCGCGCCGACGCTGCACCCATTCCTGAAACGCCGGTTATAAGACGGAACAGCTCCCGCTCCTCTTTTCCTGCAAAACCGTAGTCGACCTGCGTGCCATCACGCTGATTCAGCTGAGTCTGAATGTAGATGGTTGCTTCTTTTTTGCCTTCAAGAGCCTCATAGGTCTGCAGAGATATTTCAAGACTGTATCCAAGTCCCTGGTTGTCTACAACAATTCTGGTAGGAGTAAGTTCCGCGATGCGGCCGGAAATGTAATCAAGCATAGTGCGTGTGTAGTTTTTACAAAGTTACTTAATTTTTGTAAATTTGTATTCTAGCATTCAGTAAGTCAAATGAAACGCAGAGAGTTTATAGGAGCTTCGCTCGCGGCCGCCGCGGCCGCCGGTCTTGCTTCGTGTAATATTGGCCCGCAGCACGCAGCCAAACCCGCTCACAAGCACTCCGGCAAGCTGTCGCTGCGATTCTATCCCTATGAACTCCAGCTTGCGCATACTTTTACGGTATCGAGTTACAGCCGCACCACAACGCCAGACGTGCAGGTGGAAATCGACTTTGACGGCATTACTGGATACGGCGAGGCGTCAATGCCCCCATACCTCGGGCACACGGTCGAGAGCGTCTGCGCGTTCTTATCCAAGGTCGATCTGAGTCGGTTCCAGAGTCCTTTTCTGCTGGAAGACATAATGGAGTACCTGGACTCGTTATCGGAAGGGGACTCCCCTGCCAAAGCTGCGATTGACATCGCCCTGCACGACCTTTGCGGCAAACTGCTTGGGGAACCTCTCTTCCGTATATGGGGATATAACCCCGCCAAGGCCGGCCCGACCACCTTCACAATAGGAATCGATACCCCGGAGATAGTGCGCGAGAAGACTCTCGAGTGCGCAGGTTTGTATCGAATTCTTAAAGTAAAAGTTGGCCTTGACAGCGACGAACAGATGATACGCACCATCCGCAGCGTCACCGACCTGCCGCTGGCCGTGGATGCCAATCAGGGCTGGAAAGACCGCAGCAAGGCTCTTGACGAGATCTGCTGGCTTAAAGAGCAGGGGGTAGTTCTGGTCGAGCAGCCCCTGCCTAAGGAGCGTCTGGACGATACGGCCTGGCTTACCGAGCGCAGTCCCCTTCCTATCATAGCCGACGAGGCGATTCAGCGTCTTAAGGATATTCCTCGCATCAAAGGCGCTTACAGCGGCATCAATATCAAGCTGATGAAGTGCACCGGTTTGCTGGAGGCGCGCAAAATGATTGCTTACGCAAGGGCCGAGGGAATGAAGGTGATGGTGGGATGCATGACCGAAACCTCCTGCGCCTGCACCGCCGCCGCCCATCTGGCGCCTGCGGTCGATTTTTGCGACATCGATGGCAACCTATTGATAACCAATGATTTATTCAAGGGAATGACAGTCCGTGACGGTCTTATGCAGCTGCCAGACTCCCCCGGTCTCGGACTAACCAAATTATGATGAATAGTATTGACGATATAAGAGCACAGTTTCCACAGCTGCAACGTACAGTGTATGGAAAGCCGTTGGTGTATCTCGACAACGCGGCCACTTCGCTGCGCCCCCGGAGCGTGATCGAGCGGTGGAGCCGCAGCGCATCGGAGCAGAGCGCCAACCTGCACCGTGCCGTACACCGTGTGGCGGTGGAGGCTACGGACGCTTACGAGCAGGCGCGCGATGCCGTTCGCAACTTTATCAATACCCCTGAGCGTGAGGAAGTTATCTTCACTTCCGGCACCACGCACGCCATAAATCTTGCGGCTTTTTCAATCGGAGAGGCCTTCATAGGCGAGGGAGACGAGGTGATCGTTGCCGAGAGCGAACACCATTCGGACATTGTCCCCTGGCAGTTGATGTGCTCTCGCCGGGGTGCCACGCTTCGCACGCTCCAGGTGGATGATACCGGGCATCTGCAAGTGGATCTGCTCCCCTCCCTCATTTCGCCCCGCACCAAGCTTGTTTGCGTTGCCCATATTTCCAATGTGCTCGGGCTCGTGAATCCGGTGCGCAGCATTGCCGACATTTGCCGCCAAAGGGGAGTCATGCTCCTTGTTGATGGCGCTCAAGGCATTGTGCATCAGAGAGTTGATGTTCAGGCTCTTGGCTGCGACTTTTATGCGTTTTCGGGGCATAAAATGTACGGGGCTCCGGGTACGGGAGTGCTTTGGGGGCGCCGTGAGCTGCTGGAACAGATGCCCCCGATGTTCGGCGGCGGCGAAATGATCGGTACCGTCCGCTGGAGCGGCAGCACCTGGGCTCCCCTGCCTGCCAAATTCGAGGCCGGCACGCAAGATATATCGGCAGTCCCCTGCTGGATTCCGGCCATCGAGGCGCTTAAGGAAATGCCTCAGGACGATGCTGTGCGGGACTATTTGTACGCTACGCTGACGTCTATCGAGGGCCTTACGCTTTACGGCCGGAGCTCCGACCTCTCCGAAAAGGTGCCGCTGTTCTCGTTTGCCGTACAGGGAGTGCACCACGAGGATCTGGCACTCATTTTGGACAAAATGGGCATTGCCGTTCGCTCCGGACAGATGTGCGCCGAGCCCCTGATGGACCGCTTTGGCGTAACCGGTATGCTCCGGGCGTCGTTTGCGCCGTATAACACAATGCAGGAAGCGGAATATTTTGTATCTTCGCTGCTCAAAGCAATAAAGATGCTCCAATGACACTGAAAGAGAAGCAACAACAGATAATTGACGACTTTTCGCTATACGAGGAGTGGCTCGACAAGTACGAGTATATAATCGAACTTGGCAAGGCTCTGCCCCCGTTCCCCGAGGAACTCAAAACCGAAGACCGCCTTATAAAAGGCTGTCAGTCAAGGGTTTGGCTAAATTGTGAGGTGAGTGGGGGAGTGCTTAACTTTACTGCTGACAGCGACGCCATCATTACCAAGGGCATCATCAGCCTGCTTATCAGCGTCTATTCCGGGCAAACCCCGCAGGAGATTCTCAATGACGATTTTTCGTTCCTTGACGCTCTTGGGCTCAAGGAGAATCTTTCTCCCACAAGGGCCGGCGGGCTCGCGTCAATGATAGCAACCATCAAAGCTAAAGCCGCTGAAAATGAGTGAGAATGATGTCCTGACCCCGGAGGATGTAAAGGCTCTTGCGCCCCTCTACGATGCTGTCGTACTCTCGCTGAAGGCGGTGTACGACCCGGAGATTCCCGTCAATATCTATGACCTTGGCCTTATCTACGAGCTGAACATCAACAAGGAGCACGAAGTTTTTATCAAAATGACCTTCACCGCGCCCAATTGCCCTATGGCAGATGAGGTGCTGGAGGAGGTAAAAACCAATGTAGAGAGCACTCCGGGCGTCAAAAGCTGCCAGATAGAGCTCACATTCGAGCCCGTTTGGGACCAGAGCATGCTCTCCGACGAGGCGCGGGTGGCCCTTGGCTTGGATCCGGAGCTATGAGGCAGGAGGAACTCGTTCTGCTGCTCGGTACCAATCTGGGCGATAGGGAAGAGAACATCAGGCGCGCCCTAGAGGCCCTGGATAAGGCTTTCGGAGGTCGCCGGGTTAAGATTTCCGATATTATTGAAACGGAAGCGTGCGGCTTTGACGGACCGCCGTTCCTGAATGCCGTGGTGGTGTACCGCAGCGCCCGAAAGCCCGAAAATGTACTTAAGATCTGCAAGCAGATAGAGCGCTCCATGGGCCGCACTGACACCCCCGAATACGCCCCCGACGGCTCCCGCATCTACCACAACCGCATCATCGACATCGATATATTGTTCTACGGGGAACACTCCGTCAGCACCCCCCAACTCTCCATTCCGCACCCCCAGGTTCACTCCCGCCCCTTCGTGAAGCAGCTGCTGGAGATGCTGTAAAGGGAAAAGTGCTCTATGTCGCAGGTCTCGGTGGGGAGTGTCGCAGGTCGGAAAAAGAAGGGGGGACCGGCGACGGTAGAGTGCGTGTTTTGTTGATTTGTGTCGCAGGTCCCCCAGGGAAAAACAGGCCTGCGACGGAAGAACAGGGGACCTGCGACGGAAAAACAGACCTGCGACGGAAGGTCAGGAGACCTGCGACACAAAACTCCCGCGGACCGGGAATAAAGAAAACGGACGGAAATCTTTGCGATCTCCGTCCGTTTAACTGTCAGGCGAAACCCCTAGAAGCGGAACTGTACAGCAAAAGCGGCAATCTGGTTGCCCTTGAGCCAGTAGTAGCTGCCGTCAAGGCCGATGTGGCGGCCGATGTCGATGCCGAAACCGGACTTCCAGCCAATTCCGAAGCGGGTTGCGAGAGAGTTGTATCCAAAGAGGGGACCTGCGTGGAAATGTCCTTTAACACCCACGGGGCCGATCACTATACCGATCTCAGGAGCGGCATAAGTGGCGAAGCTGGGGAATTTGTTGAGGGGGACAAAGCTTGCGAATACCTCACCGCCATAGGAGAAGGATACGAAAGCCTCGGGATTGAAGTTGCGGAGGCCGTAAGCAATGCTCACGCCGGGGTTCTGGAACATGGCTTCAGACTCGTTGGTAATGCCGGTAACGCCCAATGAAACGTAGTTTTGGATGCCTCTCTGTGCAAATGCTCCTGCACAGACGAGCATCATTGCTGCGATAACAAATAACTTTTTCATCACTATAAAAATAATAAATACTTCAAATGCGGATTGCCAAAGGTAAGTATTTTTCTGTATATTTGTATCATGTCATTTGTCCATTTGCACGTCCATACGCAGTACTCGATTCTCGACGGCCTGTCTGATATAAAAAAACTTTTTGCCCGCGCCCGCGAGCTGAACATGCCAGCCATTGCCATTACCGACCACGGTAACATGTACGGAGTAAAGGAGTTCCTTAAGTGGGGCTGGGACAAATCGAACCTCGGGCCTGACAAGCAGCCCATCGTTAAGCCCATCGTGGGCTGCGAGGTTTATGTTACCCGTCACTACGACAACCGCCTGCGCGATAAGGACCATAAGGCATATTACCACCTGATTTTGCTGGCCAAGAATTACAACGGCTACAAAAATCTTATGAAGATATGCTCCGAGGGCTTTATCAATGGTTTATATTATCGTCCCCGAATCACGCACGAGACCCTGGAGCAGTATCACGAAGATCTGATATGCAGCTCTGCCTGCCTTGCCGGGGAGATATCAAAAAACCTTATGGCAGGGGACTACGAAGGGGCCCGCAAGGCCGCTCAGTGGCATAAAGACCTGTTCGGAGACGACTATTACCTTGAGGTAATGCTGCACAAGACCGAGGTCGAGGGCATCCCGGCCGAGGCGTACGAAAAGATTTACGATGTGTACCGCCAGCAGCAGATTGTCAACGAGGGCATATTCAAACTCTCCGCGGAGCTGGGCATAAAGGTTGTGGCGACCAATGACGCGCACTTTCTCAACCGTGAGGACGGCCCCGTTCACGACCGTCTTATCTGCCTGACTTTCAACGACAATATCTCTTCGCCAGGGCGCGTGCGCTATACCCAGCAGGAATACATCAAGAGCGAGGAGGAGATGGCCGCGCTGTTCCCCGACCATCCCGAGGCCCTTGCCAACACCCTGGAAGTGGCCGGCAAGGTGGAAGCCTACAAGATCGACCGCCCTCACGTGCTTCCCAAGTACGAGATCGACCCCGACTTCCTTGCCGTCATCGACGCCAAGCTGGAGCAGTACAAGGGCATCATCGACGAGGGCCGCTACAGCGTCAGCAAAGACAAGGCTACCGGCATCGAAAAACGGGAATATCGCGGCGATGCTTTCTGCCAATCGGTTGCCTACCTGTGCGAGCTTACCTACCGCGGCGCCCACAAGCGCTACGGGGCAACGCTCACTGAGGAGCAGAGCGAGAGGATCGACTTTGAGCTCAAAACCATCTGCAAGATGGGCTTCCCGGACTACTTTCTCATTGTGCAGGACTATATCGCCGCCTCGCGCGCCCACGGTTACCTGGTAGGCCCCGGACGAGGTTCGGCGGCTGGCAGCGTGGTGGCTTACTGCCTGGGAATCACCAACTTGGACCCTATCAAGTACAACCTCCTGTTTGAGCGCTTCCTTAACCCAGACCGAATCTCCATGCCTGATATCGACGTGGACTTCGAGAACTTGCCGGACGCACACGAGTACGTGGAAAAGACCTACGGCGTTGACCACGTATCGCGCGTAATCACCTTCGGTACCATGGCGGCCAAGAGCGCTATCAAAGACGTGGCACGCATCAGCGAGGTGAGCATCGACGAGGCCAACCGCCTCTCCAAGATGGTACCCGACCGCCTGAGCGAGAAGGTAGAGAAAAAATATCCCTTCAATCCCAAGCTGGATACGCTCAAGAGCGGTTTCAAGGTGGTGGAAGAAGAGGTTGAGATAGACGGAGTCAAGCAGATGCGCACCTTCCAGAAGGGTATGGAAGAAGTGGACGCCAAGATTACCCTTGCCAATTGCTACCGCCTGGTGCCGGAGTTCAAGAACGAACTCGAAAACGGCCCCCAAATCAACAAGGAGGTGCTCTACTACGCCCAGAAGCTGGAGGGCAGCATACGCCAGGTGGGAATGCACGCCTGCGCCACCATCATCGGCCGGGGCAACCTTACGGACTACATACCCATCTGTATATCAAAAGATAAAGATACGGGGCAGGACCTCTGGACCTCGCAGTACGACGGGCACTATATCGAGGACGTGGGTATGCTCAAGATGGACTTCCTTGGCCTCATCACCCTGTCCATCATACACGAGACCCTGCGCACCATCAAGCAGCGGCACGGCATAGATATCGACATAGAGGCCATCGACATAGCGGACAAGCCCACCTTGGAACTTTACGGCCGCGGCGATACCACGGTGGTGTTCCAGTTTGAATCGGAAGGCATGAAAAGCTGGCTCCAGCGCCTCAAGCCCGAGAGATTCGAGGACCTCATCGCTATGAACGCCCTGTACCGTCCGGGCCCCATGGATTACATTCCGGACTTTGTAGAGCGCAAGCAGGGTGTGCAGAAGATAGAGTACGACCTTCCGGAGATGGAGGAGTATCTTGCTGAAACCTATGGCATTACCGTGTATCAGGAGCAGGTGATGCTCCTCTCACGCAAGCTGGCGGGCTTTACCAAGGGCGAAGCGGACCGCCTGCGCAAGGCCATGGGTAAGAAGAAGATTGACGAGATGATGGTCTTGAAAGATAAGTTCATGAGCCAGGGGCAGGCCAACGGCCACCCCGAGAAGACTCTCGACAAGATCTGGAAAGACTGGGAGAAGTTTGCCCAATATGCTTTCAACAAGTCGCACGCCACCTGCTATGCCTGGGTGAGTTACCAGACCGGATGGCTGAAGTGCCACTATACAGCGGAGTTCCTCGCCGCCAACCTTTCTTGCAACCTCAGCAACATGGAGGAAATCAAGAAGATCATGGCCGACTGCAAGCTTCACGGAATCAAGGTGTTGAACCCCGATGTGAACGAGTCCGAGGCCCGCTTTACGGTTAACCGCGAGGGCAATATCCGCTTCGGCCTTGGAGGCGTAAAGAGCTTCAGCTCCACGGTTGTGGATGCAATAATTGCGGAAAGGACCGAAAACGGCCTTTTTAAGGACGTATTCGACTTTGTTGAGAGAATGGCCGAGCGCAGCGCTAAAGACTCCAATAACGTGGTGATTACGGCCAAATCGATAGAAATCCTGGCCTATGCCGGAGCGTTCGACTCGTTCGGGGTGCGGCGCAGCCAGTTCTTCTTCAAGCCCGAAGGCGGGGACCGCTTTGTGGATGCCCTTACCCGCTACATGGATCTATACAAGACGGACAAGATGGATAACTCCCTGTCGCTTTTCGGCGAGGTTGAGGAACTTAAGCCGCAGCGTCCCGTCATACCTCCCGCCCCGGAAGATGAGGAGACCCTGACCATGCTTCAGGAAGAGAAGAACTACGTGGGAATGTATCTGAGCGCCCATCCGCTTGACCGCTATTCATTTGAAATAGAGAATTTTACCAATACTTCGGTAGGGCGCCTCGGCGACGCTATCCAGGAGGCCGAAAAGGCCGGCAAGAAGGCCGCGGGCTGCTCCATGGCGGGCATAGTGACCGATGTCAAGAGCATCACCACAAAGACCGGATCGCCCGGCGCCCGCGTTACGGTAGAAGATTACAACGGCCATTATGAGTTCGCCCTCTTCGGCAAGGACTACGAGGCTTACATGGCGTACATGAAGCCCCATGAGTACCTGTATCTGCAGGGCGATATCGACGAGCGCTTCTTCCTTAAGCCCGAGGAGAGGGCTCAGGGCAAGACCGCTCCTTACACATTCAAAATCAAGAAGATACTTCTTTTGGGCAATGTGGCCGAGACGTTTATTTCAGGCATAACGCTTGAGATTGATACCGCTCTTCTCTGTCCAGATTTCCGAAAGGGCCTTGTGGGGCTCCTCAAGAGCAACACCGGCAAGATCCCCCTGTCGGTGGTGCTGCGTGACAAAGGCACAGGCTACAACCTCGACTTCCACTCCAAAAAGTATATGGTCAATGTGACCAGCGAGTTTGTGCAGCGCGCACGCTATCTGGGCATGAACTACAGTCTCAAAAAGAAGGCTGCATAAAAAAGGGGCCGCACCCGAGAGTGCGGCCTCTTAAAGTAAAAAGCCTTGCTTACTTGCTGAGTTTGAAACCGAGTTTGAGGTCGTTGACGTTGGCAAGGGCGCTCTGTACGGCGGTGAGGGTCGAATTGTTGGCCACCTTGTTTACCACCTCGAGAACCTTCTTGATGAAATCTACGAACTTGCCGGAGTCGAAGAGGATCTCGCAACCGGTGCTGGTCTTCTTGATGGTGCCCACGAGCTTGAATGTGAAGAGCTTGGCAAAGTTGATGGTGAGCTTGTCACCTTCCTTTGTCCAGGTGCCGGGGAGGTTGATCTTGCCGGCGTTGAGGGTAAAGGAACCATCGTCTTTGAAGTTGAACTTGGCTGCACCGGGCTTGATGCCGGCCTTGGCAAGGAGCTCGTCGCACTTCTTCTCAATGGTGCCGGTACCGGCAGATGCTGCGAGGCTGGTAAGAACATTGTCTGAGCCGGCGCCGATGGCTACACCCTGATAGTTCCAGGTGCCTTTGATGTCGAATGCAGCGGCGGAGGAGGTGCCGGTAATTACATCACCGACCTTTTCTGTGGCCACTTTAAGGAAGTCTTTGAGCCAATCCTGGGCATTGGCTGCAGTGGCGCAGAGGGTAAGCGCACTGAGGATAACGATAACTTTTTTCATTTTTATAAAGAATTAGTGGTTGTCGGTTGTACTCCATCCCGGTGCCGATACCGGATGCTCCAGGCCGTCGGGCGATACAAGTACGGCGCCTACATCGCTCTGTGCCAGATGGCCTATGATATCGAATGTCTGGAAGTCGTGCCTGAAGCTCTCATAGCAGCTCATAGGCACGGCGAGCAGGATCCTGTAGTCTTCGCCTCCGTTCATGGCCGCCGATACCGGGTCGATGTCAAGGGCCTTGCCCAGCTCGAAACTGCCGCCCTCGAAGGGGATACGGTCGGCATAGACCTTGGCGCCCAGGCCAGTGTCGCCCACCAGCTTCAGCAGGGCGTCGGCAAGGCCCCGGTCCACGAAATATGCCGCCGAGGGCTTGATTCCGGCCTCTGCAAGTGCCTCGGGCAGCCCAACGGGCAGCTCGGGCTTGAGATAAGAGCCCACGAGCATGCGGTAGCGCTCCAGTTCTTCTTTGTTCTCGCTCCCTTTTTCGAATGCCGCTTTGCCCCTTTCGAGCGCCTGCAGGCCCAGGTAGGCCGCGCCGAGGGCGCCACCCACGCACAGCAAGTCTTTGCTGGCGGGGACAGGACGCTCGCTCCCGCTAAGAGTTCCGGTCGCGCTTACGCTTATGCTAAGGCCGCTCAGGGAGGGCTGCAGTTCGAGACCGAGCGATTTGTAGCCGAACTCCTGAGCCGCGCTCACAACGCCGCTCCACAGCTCCTTGATGCGGTCGAAGCCAAGTTTGGCCGACACGCCAAGAGCTATTTTGAGAGTGGCGGGGGAGGCGAGTCCGGCATACAGCTCGCCCGTTACGGCAGCCACGCTCTTGTATCCTAAGTGCTTGAGGGGGAAATATATAAGGTCGAAGTCTATACCTTCCAGCAGTAGGCGGGAGGCGTTCAGGCACCGAGACCCCCCTTCTGTGAGCGCAGGGCGGAAAGGCTCGAAGGGCGTACCCTCGAACAGCTGCCTTATAGCCTCGCGCCGGCCCAGTTGACCAAAATCCTGCATATTGCAAATATAACAAATAATTGTAAAAAAAGTGACCCGGATTTTTATTCCGGGCCACCTGAACAATTTGCTGTCAATCAGCTGTTATTTCTTTGCGCTTTTCTTGGCGATCCTGCGGGTGGTATCGTACATGATAGGAGTACCGATCATGATGGAAGCGTAGGTTCCCACGAGGATACCGAGGCACAGAGCCACCGACAGACCCCTGATGCTCTCACCGCCGAAGATTGCAATTGCAAGCATAGGCAGCAAGGTTGATACTGAAGTATTTACCGTACGGGTGAGGGTCTGGTTGAGTGACTTGTTGACCATATCCTTAAAGTTGTCGTTCGGGTGCAGGCCGAGGTTCTCACGGATACGGTCGAAGATAACCACGTTATCGTTGATGGCGTAACCGATGATGGTCAGGATAGCTGCAATGAACGTCTGGTCCACGTCGAGGTTGAACGGCAGGATGCCGCTGAACAACGAGAAGAAACCGATAAGGATGATGGCGGTATGGGCCAGCGACACGACGCCGCCGAGACCCCAGCTCCATCCCTTGAACCTCCATGCGATGTAGGCGAAGATGATAAGGAGTGCGAGGAGCACGCTTATGATAGCCGAACGCTTGATGTCGCTTGCTATGGATGCGCCCACCTTGTCGGAGGAGATGATACCGTTGGGGTTGTCAAGAGTGGAGGTGAAGTCGGTCAAGGTAAGGCCCTCTTTGTAGAAGCCCTTCAATGACTCGAACAACATGCCTTCGATTTCGGTATCCACGGAAGAAGACTCATCCTTAACCTTGTAGGAGGTGGTGATCTTCATCTGTGACTCGCCACCGAACTGCTTGACTTCCACGGAAGACTCGGGGTCGGCTGCGGTGAACACGTCGCTGACGGCGGAGCGCACCTGCTCTGCGGTGACGGGCTGGTCGAAGCGGACTACATAAGTACGGCCGCCGGTGAAGTCAACACCATAGGTGAAGCCCTTGAATGCGATGGAACCGATAGCGATAAGGATGAGGGCGCCGGAGATGATGTAAGACCACTTGCGGCCACCGATAAAGTCGATATTGGTATTCTTGAGGAAGTTCTTTGACCATTCCCACTCGAAGCTGACGCTCTTGCCCTTGTTCACGCGGTCGTCGATGATAAGACGGGTGATGAAGATGCTGGTGAGCACAGAGGTGATGATACCGATGATGAGGGTGGTAGCAAAGCCCTTGATGGGGCCGGAACCGAACGCGAACAGCACCAGACCGGTGAGGAGGGTAGTTACCTGACCGTCGATAATGGCGGAGTAAGCGTTGGCATAACCGTCATGAACGGCCTTGCCCAGACCCTTGCCGGCCTTGAGCTCTTCCTTGATACGCTCATAGATAATAACGTTGGCGTCCACTGCCATACCCAGGGTCAATACCAAACCGGCGATACCGGGCAGGGTAAGGACGGCGCCGAACGAAGCCAGGGTTCCGAAGAGCAGCAGCACGTTGGTGAGCAGAGCGATGTCGGCCACCAGACCTGCGCCCTTGTAGAACAGGATCATGTAAATGAGCACGAGAAGGAAGGCCACCAGGAAGGAGATGAGACCGGCCCTGATGGACTCTGCACCCAGTGAAGGACCTACGACCTGCTCCTGCACGATGGTGGCGGGGGCGGGAAGCTTACCGGACTTCAAAACGTTGGTAAGGTCGGTTGCCTCTTCCATGGTGAAGTTACCGCTGATCTCGGAAGAACCTCCGGAAATCTCACCGTTGACGGTAGGATAGGAATATACGGTACCGTCCAGAACGATAGCGATCTGCTTGCCGATGTTCTCTTTGGTCAGACGGGCCCAGATGTTGGCGCCCTCTGCGTTCATGGTCATAGATACGGTAGGGCTGCCTCCGCGGCGGTCGTTGGTGGTGACGCGGGCGTCGGTAACTACTCCACCGTCAAGGGGAGCCTTGCCGTCACGGCTGCTCGACTTGATGGCGATGAGCTCGAAGATATTGTCGGTGCTTGCATACTCCGAGGGCTTTACGCTCCACATGGGGCGGAACTCGGCGGGGAACAAGTCGGCAATCTCGGGCATGCGGAGATACTTGTTGACTGCTGCGGTATCGGCTGCGGCTGCTAAACCGATGCAGGCGTTGCCACGGTAGTTGGTGGGCTGCAGCACTGCGAACAGAGGGTTGGCCTTCTTGTATGCGGAAAGACCTTCCTCTTCGGCGTTCTGGGCCTTGAGCTCCTCGGCTACCAGATCCTCCTCCTCGGTCTGTGCGGGCTCCTCGGCCTCAGCCTCGGTAGCGGCGTACTGTGCGAGCAGGGCGTTTGCCTCCTGCAGGTAAGGGGTGATTTCGGCAGCGTCGAACGTTGTCCAGAACTCGAGGGATGCGGTGCCCTGGAGGAGCTTACGCACACGCTCGGGCTCCTTTACACCAGGGAGCTCCACGAGGATACGGCCGGTGTTGCCGATCTTCTGGATGCTGGGCTGGGTGACGCCGAAACGGTCGATACGGTTACGGAGCACATTGAAGGAGTTGGAAATGGCGCTCTCGGCCTCCTCCTTGATGACGGACACTACCTGCTCGTCGGTGGATTCGGGCTTGATGCGGTCGCGCATTTCGTATGTGCCGAACACCTGCGAGAGACGGGTGCCGCCGGTGACTTCCTTCCAAGCCTCGGCAAAGAGGGTGATGAAGTCGCTCTGCGAACCCACCATACGCTGCTTTGCCAGAGAGATGGCCTGCTGGAATTCGGGGCTCTGGTTGTTACCCGAAAGTGCTCTTACGAGATCTTCCAGCTGAACCTGCAGCATGACGTTCATACCGCCCTTGAGGTCCAGACCGAGGTTGATCTCCTTGGCCTTTACTTCTTTAAATGTGTTTCCAAAATAAACTTTTTGGGAAGAAATAGAATCGGTGTACCTCTTTTCTTCGTTTTTCCTCAGTGAATCAAGGAAAAAAGCTTGATCTTCTGCTGCGACTTTTGCGAATTCGGCACTCTGGCTGAATGCGTCGACCTTGGCAGCTGCGGCCTTGGCGGCCTTCCTCTCCTGGAGGCTGGTTACAGCGGTGAAGGAAAGTTGCCAGAGGCAGGCAATTGCGAGCAGAATAGCTACGAGTCTGATTGCTCCTTTGCTTTGCATAACTATGGTTAATAATAATTAATATCCAAAAATAGTTTGCAAAGGTAGCATTTTTTATATAAAAAGAAAAAAATAAGTGTAAAGGAATCTATACCTTAAGGAAAACTTTCTTTTTGTAAAGGAAATAGAGGAAGAGCCAGCCGAGGAGCAGAAAGCCCAGCTGCCATACGACTTTGCCCCACAGGGGAGACATCAATCCGCACAGGCCCTCCAGGAAGAAGTTTGTGGCGTACTTAAAGTCTATGATGCGGGGAATCATGAAAATGGCTATGGAGTTCATTCCCACTACCACCAGCGGAAAAGCCCATTTCTTCCAGCCCTTAACGTCTATCAGCCAGTAGAACAGTGCGAACATGGCCAGCGAATATGCTCCCACCACCAGCACGAAACTGCTGGTCCAGAGCTTCTTGTTGAGAGGGAACCACTTAGACCAAATGAGGCCGAGCACAAGCAGCACAGCGGCAGCGGCCACCATCCACAGGGTCTTCTTGCCGCCGCTTATGCCGTCTTTACGCACCCATTCTCCGGTAAACATGCCCAGCATGGCGGTAGCCACGGCGGGAACGGTGCTCAGCAGGCCCTCGGGGTCAAACACGCCCTTGTCTCCTTTGTAGAGATGCCCGGGGAGTACGCAGCGGTCTATGTATCCCACCAGATTACCCTCGAACGAGAAGGGATCCGCACCGGCGGGTGCGTCCGGCGCCGGCACGAAGCGCAGCAGCAGCCAGTAGCCGACAAGCAGCACCACGGCTATCACCGCTCTCACGGAAGGCTTGAAGTTGATGAAAAGCAGGGCTGCAAACATCCAGGCAAGACCAATCCTTCCCAGCACGCTGCAGATGCGCAAGTCGCTCCAGTGGAACTTAAGCAATCCGTTGCACACCAGGCCCAGCAGCACCAGCACCAGGCCACGCACGAAAATCTTCCTGTAAATCTTCCATCGCGCCACGCCCTTTGCCTGCTGCTTCGCGTACGAAAACGGGAAAGATATACCGGCGATGAAAAGGAAGAGCGGGAAGATTGTGTCGTGATGCCTCAGGCCATGCCAGCTCACATGGCTCATCTGATGCAGCAGCCAGCAGTCCTCTCCGCCCGGGAACAGGCGGCAGAGGGCAACTATCAGCGAGGAAAGTCCGATGATAAACAGCATGTCGAAGCCCCTTAGGGCATCGAGGCTGGCGAGCCGTTTATTATCCATAATTACAGGTTGCGCAGGAGGTTATTGAGGTTGACTCTCTTGTCGATGAGGGCGCGGAGGTCTTCGATCTTTACCCTCTCCTGGGTCATGGTGTCCCTCTCGCGTACGGTCACGCAGCCGTCCTCGAGGCTCTGGTGGTCAACGGTGATGCAGAACGGGGTACCGATGGCATCCTGCCTGCGGTAGCGCTTGCCGATGGAGTCTTTTTCTTCGTACTGGCAGTTGAAGTCGTACTTGAGTTCGTCCATCACCTTCTGCGCCAGCTCGGGCAGGCCGTCTTTCTTGACCAGAGGCAGCACTGCGGCCTTGACGGGGGCGAGGGGAGCGGGGATGCTGAGCACCACGCGGGTCTCGCCGTTGTCGAGTTTCTCTTCCTTGAGCGAGTGGCTCAGCACGGCGAGCACCATACGGTCCACACCGATTGAGGTTTCAACCACGTACGGGGTGTATGCGGCGCCTTCTTCGGGATCGAAGTACTCGATCTTGCGGCCGGAGAACTTCTGGTGGTTGCCGAGGTCCCAGTTGGTACGGCTGTGGATGCCTTCCAGCTCCTTGAAACCGAAGGGGAAGTTGAATTCGATATCGGTGGCGGCGTTGGCGTAGTGGGCGAGCTTCTCGTGGTCGTGGAAGCGGTAGTTCTCGGCTCCCATGCCGATGTTGACGTGCCATTTCATGCGCTGCTCTTTCCACTTGGCAAACCATTCCAGTTCGGTGCCGGGCTTGATGAAGAACTGCATCTCCATCTGCTCGAACTCCCTCATGCGGAAGATGAACTGGCGGGCCACGATCTCGTTACGGAAGGCCTTGCCTATCTGGGCGATACCGAAGGGGATCTTCATGCGTCCGGTCTTCTGGACGTTGAGGTAGTTGACAAAGATGCCCTGGGCGGTCTCAGGACGCAGGTAGATGGTGTTGGCGCCCTCGGAGGTGCTGCCCATGGAGGTGGAGAACATAAGGTTGAACTGCCTTACGTCGGTCCAGTTGCAGGTGCCGCTGATGGGGCACACGATGCCGCAGTCGACGATTATCTGCTTGTATTCTGCGAGGTTGTTCTCGTTCTCGGCCTTGACGTAGCGTGCGTGGACCTCGTCGTAACGGGCTTTTTCGCGCAGGACGTTGGGGTTGGTGGCGCGGAACTGCTCTTCGTTGAACGCTTCGCCGAAGCGCTTGCGGCCTTTCTCGACTTCTTTATTGATCTTTTCCTCGATCTTGGCAAGGTAGTCTTCGATGAGTACGTCTGCACGGTAGCGCTTCTTGGAGTCTTTGTTGTCGATGAGGGGGTCGTTGAAGGCGCTCACGTGGCCGGAGGCTTCCCAGATGCGGGGGTGCATGAAGATGCAGGAGTCAATGCCCACGATGTTTTCGTTGAGGCGGGTCATTGCGTTCCACCAGTATTGTTTTATGTTGTTTTTGAGCTCTACGCCCATCTGGCCATAGTCGTAGACGGCGGCGAGTCCGTCGTAGATTTCGCTGGAAGGAAAAATAAAACCGTACTCCTTGCAGTGTGCTACAAGCACTTTGAAAAGTTCGTCCTGTGTCATAATCGTTTATTGTTTTG
>CADBAY010000005.1 GCA_902792815.1 uncultured Bacteroidia bacterium | reverse complement strand
CTTGTTCTTACAGGAGTTGACCGACAGTGCGGTAACCCCCAGCGCCACGACTGCTATCGCTGTCATGACACTGGTTATCAATCTGTTGCGAGTCATAGTATAGAAAAATTAAAAAGTATTGCAAAGCACGATACCCAAATATAAACAAAGAAATCCTTTATTCCAAAACTAATTGGTCAGGGAGAGGAGCCTGAGCACCGGTGGAAAGCACTATCGGCATTACTGCATCCCAACGTCTCAGCTTGGCCGACAATGTATCTGCAAGGCGCCTGGCTATGTCCGGATAGTCCGCCGCCACGTTGTGCTCCTCGCCCAGATCGTCTTTCAGGTTATATAATTCAATGGCCCTTGCCGCAGCTTCCGAGCGCTCGCCTGGAGTGGGCGCTGATACTGCGAGCGCGCCGTCGATTATGCGGTACACCAGCTTCCAGTCTCCCACCCTCACAGCGCTCAAGAAGTCGATATCCACAAGGTCGTAAGGTTTCCATTTGTGGGGATAATGGAATACCAACGGCCTATCCGGAGAAGGGCCTTCGCCCTTGCCGGTTACAAGCGGCAGAATGGACTGTCCGTCAAGATCCTGCACGGTCCGGTAGTCTTTTATACCGGCAATATCCAGAATGGTCGGGAACATATCTTCACATATTACAGGAACGTCGCAGCGGCAAATCCTGTTCTTGCCGGGCCAGCAGATCATCAAAGGCACACGAATGCCGCCCTCATAATTGGAGCCCTTGCCTTCACGGAGCGGCTTGTTTTGTGTGTGCAGCACTCCGCCTTTCTGCTTGTTCTCGGAATTACCGCCGTTGTCGGTCATGAAGATAATCACAGTATTGTCGGCAATGCCTTTGGCGTCAAGAAAGTCAAGCACTCTCCCCAGGCTCGCATCCACTCCCTCCACAAGCGAGGCGTAGGCAGCCTGCCCCTCGTCCATGCCGGCGTCGCGGTATTTCTGCGCAAAACGCTCGTCGGCCTGGATGGGTGTATGCGTAGCATAACTTGCAAGATACAAGTAGAAAGGCTGACGGTGCCGTATAGGATAGTCGAGAGTCTTTAAAGCCTCGCTGGTAAGAGCGTCGGTCAAATGAGTCGGCGTGCCATAGTATTCCACAAGATTCTGGACTGCGAACTCGTTCCAACGCTCTTTAGTATTGCCATAATTGTCCATGCCGCTGTAGTCGCGCGGCATACCGGCCATGGTGCCGGCTACGTTTACGCAGAAACCATGGTTATAGGCATTTACGCCCGGGGTGCCGGCCGAAGCCCAGTGCGCCTTTCCCACATGGATCGTAAAGTATCCCGCATCTTTGAGATACTGCACCAGCGAATTGGCGTACTGAGTATGGGGGACTCCCTCCACAGGACTTATCCCGTTGAGGTTCCAGTCCGGACGACCCAGCACATCACCCGCCGCGGCATCTCCGCTACTCTTGTTGTCGGACATCCAGAACCCGCCTCCGGTGGCATCGGAGGGAATATCTTTATATGCTGAGGTCCAGTTTGTTATGCGGGTATGGGCGGCATTCATGCCGGTCATTATACTGGTGCGCGTAGGAGTGGACACGGCGCAGGCATAAGCACTGCCGAACACCGTGCTGCGCTCGCTGAGGCGCTGCATGTTAGGAGTGTTGAAACGAAGATTGTTGGGGTAGAGTTCTTCGCCGTACTGAACGCTGCTGTCGACCCAGCCGAAGTCATCCACAAGAAAGAAGACGATGTTGGGTTGCTGAGCTTTATTGGTACAGGCAGCCAGCGGAACGAGCGCCGCAAGGCCTGTCAATGCTTTGTATTTCATATCTTTTCAAGTAATTCCGGAGGTATAAAAGAGGTGGCGATAGCGGCCACGCCCGAGATAGTCACAACCAGACGGCGGTCTTTTTTGATGCGCTTAATATATCCTTCAGCGCCCCTGAAAGGGCCGTCGGTGACACGCACCTTGTCGCCTTGCTGATAGACCGAAGGATCCTCGCCGAGGAACTGCAGGCCGGTGCTGCCGGCAGAAGTAACAATGCGGAAAATCTCGAGTTCTTTGTCGGGGACTACGACCGGCAGGTGCTTTTCTTTGTCCCAATACACGAAAAACCGGTGCAAGTCGTTGTCGTACTCGTATTTGCGGATAGTCTCCAGAGTATCCAGATCGGTATGGACAAACACATAAGAAGGGAGAATGGTCTGAGAATAATACTCAATATCCTTTGCGTCAAGCATTTCTTTTACCTGCCCAACCCTGTTCCAGAACACGCGAAGCGCATACCAATGAAGCTCTTTGTCCATTTTTCTCTCAAATATAAATATTATTTAGGAGAAAATTGTTTATATTCGCATTGTGCCTAAAATTTATTAAAACAATACACTATGATCCACAACAGTTTCAGCACCAAAGTAATGACGGCTTTTGCCGCCATCGTACTGGGAGTTGCCGCCCTGTCGGTTAACTCATGTAAGAAGCCGGAACCTTCCGAGATTCCCGTGACGGACATAACTGTAAGCAGCGCAACTCTAACTGTCAAAGAGGGAGAAAGCGCTACCATCAGTTTTACCGTGTCTCCCAGCGATGCCTCCAAAGATGGCATAACTTTCACTTCAAGCGACACTTCCGTCGTGACTGTTGACAAGAACGGTGTTGTGACCGCGGTAGGCCCCGGCACTGCCACCATCACCATCACATCCAAAGATGGCAAGGTCACAGCTACCATCACCGTAACGGTAGAAGCCAAGACCGTTGCGGTTACAGGCATTTCACTTGACAAGACTTCAATTACCATCGGCGTTGGCGAGACCCAGGCCATCGTGGCCAACATAGAGCCGTCCAACGCCACCAACAAGAAAGTCAACTGGACTTCCAACGACTCATCCATCGCTTCGGTCGATGACGAGGGCAATGTCACCGGCAAGGGTGTAGGCTCCGCCACCATCATAGCCACCACGGCAGACGGAGGCAAAAAGGCCACCTGCTCGGTTAAAGTAACCTCATCAGGGTCCTCCGTAGCAGTAACCGGCATAAAGCTTGACAAGTCGTCCATTACTATCGGCGTAGGAGAAAGCCAGACTCTCGTAGCTACGATCGAGCCGTCTAACGCCACCAACAAAAAAGTCAACTGGGCTACCAATGACTCTGCCATCGCCACCGTCGATGACAACGGCACCGTCACCGGCAAGGGCGTAGGCAATGCCACCATCATAGCCACCACGGCCGATGGAGGCAAGAAGGCCACCTGCTCGGTTAAGGTAACCGCTTCCAGCTCCCCGGTCGCCGTCACAGGAGTCACTCTCGACAAGTCCACTCTTACAATGACCGTGGGAGAAGATGTAACTCTTAAGGCCACAGTCAAACCGGACGACGCCACCGACAAGACCGTCACCTGGGCTTCCGACAAGACTTCCGTAGCCACCGTAGATGAAAACGGTAAAGTATCGGCCAAGGCTGCCGGTACGGCCGTTATCACCGTTACCACCAAGGACGGAGGCAAGACTGCCAAGTGTACTGTTACCGTCAAGGCCGCTTCGGTAGCGGTAACCGGAGTCAGCCTGGACAAGACCACCCTCACGCTCACAGAGGGCGAGAGCGCGACGCTCAAGGCCACCGTCAAACCAGACGATGCTTCCAACAAGCAGGTTACCTGGTCCTCCGACAAAGAATCGGTTGCCACCGTAGATGAAAACGGTAAAGTAACTGCCAAGGCCGCCGGTACGGCCGTTATCACCGTTACCACCAAGGACGGAGGCAAGACTGCCAAGTGTACCGTCACAGTAAAGGCCGGCACAGTGGCAGTAACCGGAGTGTCTCTTGACAAGACCAGTCTGGCCATGAAGATTGGCGAGACCGCTATCCTCAACGCCACCGTCAAGCCCGACAATGCTTCCAACAAGCAGGTTACCTGGTCTTCGGACAAGACTTCCATAGCCACCGTTGACGAAAACGGCAAGGTGGAGGCCAAAGCAGCAGGAAGCGCCACCATTACCGTCACCACCAAGGACGGAGGCAAGAAGGCCACCTGCGCGGTAAGCGTCACCGCTCCTACCATCGAGCTCCGCACCCAGTTCCTTGAGGACAAGACAACTGCGGCAACCTTCGGCAACGTTATCCATTTCAAGTACGGCACCAACTATCGCGGCACCGCCAACGAGTTCCTGGTAGTTCCCTGGGACTACAACAAGAACAACGTTGTTGATGACACCGACGCCTCGCACTATACCGCCACATCGTCAAGGACCGCAAACGTAACTGTAACTAAAGAAAAGATAGGATCTCACTATGCGTTTGTAGTAAAGGCAGTTTTGAATCCTACATCTTCTCCGGAAGCCTTCAGCGACCTTACATTTACATACACCGGCCCGGGAGGGACAAAGATCACCAAATCTACCAGACTTTGTATTGCCAGTTCATCCGCTACTTCCGCATTCAGCTATAAGCTGAAGGGAACACCAAAAGTTGGATCGATTGTTGACTTGACCAGCGGCGCCTTCACTTACACTATGCAGAAGTCGGGAGACGATGGCTATATGAGAGTCTGGGTCAACTTCGACGACTTGAAGTATGGCGTGCCCGACACCAAAACTATGGCTTCTTACACTTACAGTAATTCCAAGTCTTCTGTCGTTGGCATGTCCGAGTATACTAACAGTGTCTCCAACAACCCGTATGTAGAACTCACATACAAGGATGTCGGAACTTCCAATGTCAGCGTTAAATACGTCGACTACAAGGGCAACAAGCTTGACAAGACCGTCAAGATTACCGTGAATAAAAATTATCTTGCTGGAAGTGACCGTATTGACTATAGCTCCACCAACAGCAACAACTCCACCGCCAACCGTTACTTCCTGCCTGTGAACAAGGCCCTCGGTCTATACGTACGCAAGGGCGACGGTAATATGTATGATACTAACGACCTTGTTGACATAACCTGGAGCGTGTCCAACAGTAATGTAACGCTGAGCACATCTACATCCCAGGGATGCCGCTACTGTCAGATTATGGGCAAGACTCCCGGCGATGTTACAGTTACGGCCAAGGGTAAGGACGGCTCTACCAGAAGCTACTTCGTAACAGTGTATAAGGAAATCACCACACTCACACCTAATTCCACAACATTCATAATCTCAAAGGGTGATACCCATACGATGACACCGGGCGTAGATTTTACCATCTCTCCTTCCGACGCCACCTACCAGAAAGTGAGTGACTTTAACTGGCGTTCTACCAACAGCGGTTTTGCTTCCGTCGGCGAGAAGAACGGTCTTGTCACCGCCAAAGCAACGGGAACCACCGAAATACAATTAATGCCAAACAAGGGAAGCTGGTCGTCAGGTTCTGACTATAAGAAGGCAAGATTCTTCCAGGTCGTGGAGCCATATGTTGAGGTCAGGTCCGGCTGCGCTACCTTGCCTAATGATACCAGAATTGCGTATGACGGTAATGTTATTCTTGTTGTCGGAGACAAAGTGAGTGTAGGTCTGTCCGATTCCGTCGGTAACAACTATAATGTCATGGGTGACACAAAATGGAACAGCAGTACGACATCCACTTACAGCGTAAGCTTGACTCCACAAAATTACGCTGGCGCTGGTTATCTGGACATTACGGCAAAAAGCGCTGGCACTGCTGTCGTTAATGTAATCGATGCAGGTGACAACGGTTATTTGAGAGTAAGAATCAATGTTAAGGTTGTGCCCAAGTTCACCTGGGCCAGTTCAGATATCGTAGCCAACTCCCCAGGCAACAGCAGGCCGCAAGATTCTCCTGGCTATTTGGCGAAAGGGACGACACAGACAATTTACGCGTATAACGGCAGCTCATCTTCTGCCAGTGCTTATACAAGCGATGCTTCCAAGGGTATTGTTTGGAAGAGTTCCAATACATCCATCGCTACCGTAAGCCCCTCTGCAGGCAGTTCAACGGTAGTGACGGCCGTAGGCCCCGGCAAGGTGAAGATAACCGGAGTTGACAGCAACGGCGCTGAGCGTTCCACATGGATTCAGGTCTATAATGCAGTCACTGGAATCACTGCCAATAGTAAACCTTATCTTGTTGGTTACCATCAAAGTGATGTAACCAAGCAGATGACCTATGGGACGGATTACACTCTGAGTCCCAGCAATGCCTCATATACCAGCGCGGATAATTTCTTGTGGCAATCAGGCGACACGTCTAAAGCCGCGGTCGGCTATAATACAGGCTTGGTCACCATCCATTCGAGTTCCTTTACAGGTCCTGTGGATATTACTGCCTGTCCCAACCCGGACGGAAAGAAAGTGGGATACAAAAAGGTCAGGACCGTCAAGGTCGTCACTTGGAAAGGGTATTCTACTGCATCCTGGTCAACCAGTTCAGGCACTTTACAGGGGAGTGACGGAACAAAAGAAAAAGAAGGTATTTATCATTTCGTTAATAACACTACGGTTAAACTGGATAAGGATCAACGAGCAAATATAAAGTTCTATAATAATTTAGATAAAACGCCAATTGGTGATGCAAATTATCAAGTTACCAGTTCAAATTCAAGCATCGTCACGGCTGGTGCAGTCAATGACTTTACGTCCAGTAATGGAAACTATGTGACTCTAATGCCGAAAGCTACAGGAAAAGCCACTATCACTATGAAGATAGTCGATGTTGACCACTATTTTGTTATGACTTTCACTGTTCAAGTTATTTAGAACAAGACTCTGATGTGCATCGAGGCCGGCCGGGCGCAAAGCCTGCGCCGGCCTCTTTGTATCCGGAGGGCAGCATCTAAGGGTCTATCTGGGAGTCCTTGAGGCCCAGGAAGTAGAGTATGCCGTCAAGGCCGATGGTCGAAAGATTTTGGTCGGCCGTAGCTTTGACCTTGGGTTTGGCGTGATAAGCTATGCCAAGTCCTGCAAGGCCCAGCATAGGCAGATCGTTGGCACCGTCTCCCACTGCTACAGCCTGTTCCAGATGGATATTCTCAACCTGGCACAGGAGCTTCAGCAATTCTGCTTTGCGCGCTCCGTCAACAACCTCGCCAAGATAACGTCCGGTAAGCTTGCCGTCCACAATTTCAAGTTCGTTGGCATATACATAGTCAAAGCCGAATTTCATCTTGAGGTAGTTGCCGAAATAGGTAAATCCTCCTGAAAGGATGGCAGTCTTGTAGCCCACCATCTTGAGGATGCGCATCATACGCTCAAGACCTTCGTTGTAAGGCAGGTTGCGGGCTATATCTTCCATCACGCTCTCGTCAAGCCCTTTCAAAAGGGCCACCCGGCGGGTGAAACTCTCTTTGAAATCTATCTCACCGCGCATGGCCGAGGCTGTAATGGCCTTCACCTGCTCCCCTACTCCATGCCTGTCAGCCAGTTCGTCTATGCATTCGGTACCGATAAGGGTGGAGTCCATATCGAAGCAGATCAGCCTTCGGGACCTACGGTAGATATCGTCTTTCTGGAAAGAAATATCCAGGCCCGAACCCGAGCGCGAAATTAGTTCTTTCTGGAATGCCAGCTTGTCATCCTGTGAAAGCTGGCCGCGAATGGACAGCTCGATACAGGACTTCCCCACCGGGTTGTCAAGCGGCATTCGGCCGGTAAGGCGTTTGATTGCGTCGATATTCAAACCGTGAGCGGTTATAACCGAGCTTACCTCGGCTATCTCGGCCGCAGTAACCTCGCGCCCGAGGAGGGTGACGATATAACGGTTACGCCCCTGACGGGCCACCCACGCATCGTACTGCTCCCTTTCGATGGGAGTAAAACGGATCTGCACACCAAGCCGGGAAGCCTCGAAGAGAAGGTCCTTCATTATGAAGCCCGACTGCTCGGTGGTGGTACGGAACAAAATACCCAATACCAGCGACTTATGAATGTTTGACTGGCCTATGTCAAGCACGAATGCATCGTACCTGGCAAGTATGCCCATCAGTGCCGCAGTAAGGCCCGGCTTGTCGTCGCCGGAAATATTGACTTGTATAATCTCAATCATTTACAATCCGAGTTTCTTGAAGAAATCGTTGCCCTTGTCGTCAACCAATATGAATGCCGGGAAGTCTTCGACCCGGATCTTCCAGACCGCCTCCATACCGAGCTCGGGATATTCCACGCACTCGATAGACTTGATGTTATCCTGCGCAAGGATAGCAGCTACGCCTCCGATGGTTCCGAGGTAGAATCCGCCATGCTTTTTGCAAGCATCGGTAACCTGCTGGGTGCGATTGCCCTTTGCAATCATCACAAGCGAAGCGCCATTGGCCTGGAATTCATCGACATACGGGTCCATACGGTTGGCCGTGGTCGGGCCCATGGAGCCGCAGGGATATCCTTCCGGCGTTTTGGCAGGGCCGGCATAGAGCACCGGGTGGTCCTTGAAGTACTGCGGCAGGCCTTCGCCGGCATCGAGTCTGGCCTTAAGCTTGGCATGAGCGATGTCGCGCGCCACAATGATGGTACCGTTAAGGTTTACACGGGTGCTGACCGGATACTTCGTCAGCTCAGCACGCACGGCGTCGATACCCTTGTCGAGGTCGATTACTATTCCCTTAGGGCCTTCGCCGGGACGGCGGTACTCCTCCGGAATCAGCTCCGAGGGGTTCATGTCCATTTTCTCTATCCACACGCCGTCGGCATTGATTTTCGACTTGATATTGCGGTCGGCCGAGCAGCTCACGCCCATACCGATCGGGCAGCTGGCGCCGTGGCGGGGCAGACGGATCACGCGGATGTCGTGGGCCAGGTATTTCCCGCCGAACTGGGCTCCGAGGCCGATTTTGGCCGACTCCTTAAGGAGTTTCTGCTCAAGGTCGATGTCGCGGAAAGCCCGGCCGGTCTCATCTCCGGTGGTGGGAAGGTTGTCGTAATACTTTATGCTGGCGAGCTTCACGGTAAGGAGGTTCTTCTCCGCAGAGGTTCCGCCGATAACGAATGCAATATGGTAGGGAGGGCAGGCAGCCGTACCGAGACTCTTCATCTTCTCGACAAGGAACGGAAGGAGAGTCCCTTCGTTCTGAATCGTAGCTTTGGTCATCGGATAGAAATAGGTCTTGTTGGCGCTGCCGCCGCCCTTGGCGACCATCACGAAGCGGTACTCGTTGCCCTGGGTGGCCTCGATGTCGATCTGGGCGGGAAGGTTGCACCTTGTGTTGACCTCGTTGTACATATCCAGAGGGGCGTTCTGGCTGTAGCGGAGATTCTCCTGCGTGAAGGTATTGAACACACCGCGGCTCAAGGCCTCTTCGTCTTCGAATCCGGTCCACACGCCCTGGCCCTTCTCGCCGTGGATAATGGCCGTGCCGGTGTCCTGGCAGAACGGCAGCACGCCCTTTACGGCAGTCTCTGCGTTGCGGAGGAACTGCAAGGCAACGTACTTGTCGTTTTCGGATGCCTCGGGATCCTGAAGTATCTTTGCAACCTGCTCGTTGTGAGAGCGGCGCAGCATGAACTCGCAATCGTGGAAGGACTGCTGTGCCACAAGCGTAAGGGCCTCGGGAGAAACTTCCAGGATGGTTTTCCCACCGCAGCCGCAATGGCCGCCGAACTTGGATGTCTTCACAAGTTTTTCAGACCCCGGAATCTTGTAGTACTCGGTTGTGTCGGCACCGAGCTGGAACATCGGTGCATATTTGAATTCTGCCATATCTTTATTGGTTCATTAAAAATTCTTTCATAAAGGCATTCAGGTCACCGTCAAGGACTCCCTGGGTATCGGCGGTTTCCCAGCCGGTGCGCAGGTCCTTGACCATACGGTAGGGATGCAGGACGTAAGAGCGTATCTGGCTCCCCCATTCAATCCGCTTTTTCTGCCCTTCAAGCTCAGCCTGCTTCTCCTGGCGCTTCTTGAGCTCTATGTCGTAGAGGCGTGACTTAAGTATGAGCAGAGCCCGCTGCCTGTTGTCCTGTTGGGAACGGGTTTCGGTATTCTCGACGGTAATTCCGGTGGGAATGTGCCTTACACGTACTCCGGTCTCGACCTTGTTGACGTTCTGTCCGCCGTGGCCGCCGCTGCGGAAAGTGTCCCACTCAATGTCCGAAGGGTTGATTTCGATGTTGATGCTGTCGTCCACAAGAGGATAGACGAAAACGCTGCTGAATGTGGTCTGGCGCTTGCCTTGGGCGTTGAACGGAGATATGCGCACCAGGCGGTGGACCCCCGACTCCGACTTAAGATAGCCATAGGCAAAGTCGCCCTCGAACTGCACCGTGCAGGACTTGATGCCAGCCTCGTCGCCTTCAATGAGCTCGGTAGTGGTCATCTTGTAGCCGTTGCGCTCGCCCCAGCGTATATACATGCGCATGAGCATCGCACTCCAGTCGTTGGCTTCGGTACCGCCGGCGCCGGAATTGATAGTCAGCACGGCACCCAGGTTATCCCCCTCGGCGCCGAGCATGTTCTTGAGTTCCAGATCTTCAAGGGCTCTGAGAGTGGCGGCGTAAGCCTCGTCTGTATCAGGTCCTTCGGGGTCGAGCTCCAGAAGGACTTCCAGGTCGTCAAGGCTGCCCTTCAATTTGTCGTAAGCTGTAATCCATGATTTAACGGAATTCAAGTCTTTGAGAAAGAGCTCCGCCGCTTTGGGATCGTCCCAGAAACCGCTTTCGTGGGTGCGAGCCTCCTTTTCGGCCACCTCGCTGCGCCGTGCGCTGATTTTCAGATATTTGTGGAGCGCCTCGACGCGGGTCTGCAGGTCTTTGACTTGTTCCTGATTAATCATAACTTACAAATATAACTATTTTTCAGATACGTCCTGCAGCCTTACCAAAGCTGATTATGTAGTCGGCGCTGCCCTCGATTCCGAGTATAGACGCATCTATGCACAAGTCGTAGTTGGCCGCTACGCCCCAGTTGTCACCCATAGTAATGAGATCGTAATAGTCTTTGCGCCGGCGGTCTTTCTTGCGTATCAGGTCTTCGGCATCCTCGAGACTTATGCCGAGGCGTTCGACTATATTCTTCTTACGCACTTCAATGGGCGCCGATACGAACACGTCAAGGGTCTTGAGGTCGCGTAGCACATAGTCGGAGGCCCGTCCCACAAAGATAGCGCTCCCCTGAGAGGCCAGGTCCCTGATAGTTTCGCTCTGGATTTTGAACAAGTCGCCGTCGCCAAGCATATTGCCCGAGAAATCCCCGTACTGCGGGGCTCCGAACAGTCCGCCAAGTTTAAGGTAGCTCCGCCGCTCGTCGGTCTGTTTGAACAAGGCTTCGCTCAGGCCGCTCTTCTCCGCGGCCTTGATCAGCAGCTCGCGGTCGTATACCGCTATGCCCAGACGCTCGCCCAGGGCGGTGGCAACCTGCTTGCCTCCGCTCCCGAACTGTCTTCCGATGTTGATTATAATGTGTTTATCCATAATCTATACAGCGCTCCCGAGCGAAGAGGCGTCATCCCCGTCGCTCAAGCGGTTGAATTTGCGGAAAAGATGAATTATAAATATTGCCGACACCACTACGCTCAGTAAATCGGATATAGGAAAACTGAGCCATACGCCCGTCTCTTTGAACCACAGGGGCAGGGAGTACAGAAGCGGCAGCAGGAAAATCAGCTGGCGGGAGAGAGAAAGAAAGATCGATTTCTTGACCATCCCAAGACACTGGAACAGGTTGGACGACACTATGCCGAACCCCACCAGGGCCAAGCCTGAATTCATATACCGAAGGCCCTTTGACGAAAGGGCCGTGAGCTCAGGGTCGTTGGTGAAGAGGCCGACGGCAAATTCGGGCATGAACATCGAAATCAGGAAGCAAATTCCCGTAACCAGCACCTCCCACTTTGCCGTCAGGATGAAAACTTCTTTAACCCTGTGATACTGCCTCGCTCCGAAATTATAACCCGCAATAGGCTGCAGCCCCTGGTTGAAACCCATGCAGATCATAATGAACAGCATGGTGAAGCGGTTTACGATGCCGTAAGCTCCGATGGCCAGGTCGCCAGCGTACTTCCTAAGCTGCTGGTTGACGAAGAGCGCCACCAGGCTGGCCGCACAGTTCATAAGGAACGGAGCCAGACCGATGGCAAGCGACTGCTTGGCTATGCGCTTGTCGATAGTGAAAACTGGCTTGGTGAAATGCAGGAAATGTTTTTTATCTGAAAGGAATTTGAGCGTATAGACAAGAGCCATAATCTGGCAGATGACCGTGGCCAGCGCCGCTCCGCTGATGCCCATCTTGAAGGCGAATATAAACACCGGGTCGAGCAGCGCGTTGGAAATAACCGTAAACAGGGTAAGCCCCATGGCCGTTTTAGGATGGCCGGAGCTGCGGATTATTCCGTTGAAACCGTGCATCAGATGCGCAAAAGTATTGCCCAGGATGATGATGGTCATATAGTCACGGGCAAAGGGAATCGTGCGCTCGCTGGCCCCGAAGAAATAAAGGATTGGATCGAGGAAAACCAGCGCGACCACTGTAAACAGCACGCCTATCAGGATATTGAGCGTAAGCGTGTTGGACAGCACCTTGCCTGCGGCCTCATAGTTTTTCTGCCCCAGGAGGATGGAGATCAGCGTCATAGCCCCCACGCCCACCAGCGTGCCCAGGGCTATGCTGATGTTCATCAGAGGGAAGGTCACCGCGAGACCCGATATGGCGTACGGTCCCACGTCGGGAATGTGCCCGATGTAGATACTGTCCACCATATTGTATAACGAAGCCGCCGTCTGGGCTATGATGCCCGGAACGGCGTATTTTTTGAGCAGTGTGCCGATGCGTTCGGTACCCAGCTCAAGCGGGGCTGATGCGGAAGAGGCCATGCTACTTCTTGGGTGCCGCAACCAGTTCTACATCGAAACGCAAAGGCGAATATCCGGGGATGGAACTACCGGAGCCTTTGTATCCGTACCCGATAGGCGAATAGAATATGCCCGTACCCTTTTCGAACGATTTCATCTTGGAAATGGTACGCGCAAAGCCCTTGATAATCTTGTTGCTGTCGGAGCCCATGGTAGTATTGGACCACTCGTCACCGATTTGAACGGTTACAGGACCATATGTACGGCTCTCGCTGTAGATGCCATGGAAAATGGCAGTGTCACGGATGGTCGTGTCGAACACTTTGCCGTTGAGGAGACGCCCTATGTAGTTGATATACACAGTTGTGTCTTTGAGCGTCACGGTATCGGAGGGAGCCTCCGTCTGCACGTAATAAAAGCCGTGGGCTCCGGACGAATCGGCCCTGGCCTTCGATGCATCGGTGCCGAATTCCTTACTGAAGTTGCGTGCAAGATAACGGCCTATGGAATCAAGCTCCCACTCGTTCACGTAGTCGAAGAACTCCACCAGTTCAAGGTCATAGATACCGGTATCACCGTTCTTGGACTGGTCGGCAGCAAGGTACTCCTCCTCGGTAGTGTAACGGGTGTAATTTAGCAGCCACGAAGGAACCATGACCTTGCGCCTGCCGCCGGGCTTCATGCCCTTGAGTGCGTCTTCCAGCCCGGCATAAACACCCTTGGCATACCAAATATGGGGGCCATAGTAATAAGTTTCGTTATACTGGCCGAGCTGCTTGGCAATTCTTTCAAGAGTGGTGGACGAAATGGTACCGTCGAGATTGGAGAAAGAAAAATTGACACGCACATAAGTAGAGTCTCCGAACTCGCCAAGAGCCTTTCCGGAGCCTTCTTTATCCTCCAGGATCCATGCTCCGAGCGGGGTCTGCTTCCAAAGGTATTCGGGATGCTTTTGCTTCTGGACGTGCACCCATGCCTCCAGATAGCGCCTGGTGGCATCGGTGCTCAACGATGCGGGCGATTTGGCGCAACCAGCCGCAAGACAAGCCAAAATGGCCGTAAGTATTATATATTTCTTCATTTTTCTATGGCGTATTTCTCCCGCATAAACCGTGCCGCTACTTCCTCGATATAAGCTTGCGCCGAAGAGGGAGAGGCAATGTCGTCGGGAACGAGTATCTTGCCTCCGGAAGCTTGCTCGTGGCCTCCTCCGTGGAAGCTCCGGGCGGCTAGTTCCCGCGCCGACACGCCCTTCTTGGAGCGCAGCGACACTCTCAGGCGGCCGTCTTCTTCGCGGGCCAGGATACTCAGTTTTATGTCTTTGATAGTAAGGGGGATATTCACGAAGCCCTCGGTCTCGCCGTCCAGCAGGGCGTGGCGCTCATAAAAGCTCTTGTCGAGTACCGTTACAGCTACGCCGCAAGGGAGGAGTTTCATCTTGCAGCTGAGCATTTCGCCCTGTGCGGCAATGCGGTTGGGACGCTCGCTGAAGTAGAGCTTGTCGATGATATCGCCCCGGTCCACGCCGGCCGCAAGCAGCTCGGAGGCCATGCGCAGCGTGCCGGGGAATACGGAATTTGCAAAATTGTTGGTATCGGTGGTCATGCCGCACATCAGGGCTGTGGCCACGGCGGAAGGCAGCCTGGAAGGGTCTCCGCCTATGTCCGGCATCTGCATCAGCAGATTGTACAGCAATTCGCAGGCCGACGATACCTCGGTGTCGCTGAAACACAGGTCGAATTCTTCAATAGCGGGTGCCTGGTGATGATCGACCAGCACTTTGCGGCCGGGGCAAGAGCGCAACGCCGCTTCAAGCCCCTCGGTGCGGGACAAAGTGTTGAAATCGAGGCAGAAAAGCAGATCGGTACTGCGCAGGCGGGCCCCGGCCTCAAGAGGATCGGCCAAAGCGTTGATCACCGCCGAAGGGCCGTGGGCGAAAATGAACTGTATCGAAGCGGGCGCAGCGTCAGGGAGTATAATGGCGGCGTCTTTGCCGCGGCAGAGCGCCGCGTACAGGGATGCAGCCACCACGCACCCCGCAGCATCCCCGTCGGGACGTGCGTGACAAACGGCGGTAATGATGCCGGCCGAATCGATCCACTTGCTTAACAGCAATGCATTTTCGCGCTCAATCACGACGCAAATTTAGCAATAATATTGCATTTCATAAATCATTTTTATAACTTTGTCAGACTTTGGAAACAAATAAAAACACATAAAATGAATAAAGCACTTAAGATCGTTCTGGAGGTTCTCCTTTTCATCGGAATCATTGCTCTGGTGTACCTTATCTACAGCAGCATCATGAAGCCCGTCAACTTCAACAAGCAAAAAGAAAGACGCGAGGCTGTCGCCATCCAGCGGCTCAAAGACATCCGTACGCTGCAGGTAGCTTACAAGAGCGTAAACGGCAAGTTCGTTTCCACCATCGACTCCCTGAAGAATTTCTACGAGAACGGCAAAATGGCTGTCGTGATGCAGATCGGTTCCGCCGACGACTCGGTCGCATGGGCCCACACCGAGAAGGTCAAGAAGGCCAATCGCAAAATCACCCCCGAGAAGCTCCTTGAAATGTACGAGGCCGGAGACAAGAACCTGGTGTTCTCAGTTGTCACCCAGCTCCCTGTCAAAGACACCCTCTTTACCAACCGCGAGGACTTCTGCATAGACTCCCTCAAGACCATCCCCTTCTCCGGCGGCGCACCTATCGAAATGGCCGCAGAGACCCACATGGTATCCGGAGTTCCCGTGCCCCTTTTCGAGGCCAAAATGCCTTACAAGCTCCTCCTCAAGGGCCTGGACAACCAGCTGCGCATCAATCTTGACGCCGACCGCAAAGACCAGAACAAATACGAGGGCCTGCAGGTTGGCAGCATTACCGCTCCTAACAACAACGCCGGTAACTGGGAGTAGAAGCGGTGTTTACCCTTGTTCCCGTCAATTTCTTTAATCCGGCAGCGGCTCGTGAAGCCTTGGCCGGGATCGGCAAGATAACGGACGGACAGGAGGTTTTGTACAAAGATATTCCGCAGTATTCTGCGGTGTTGATATATACTTCCGACGGAAAGGATGTTCCGCCGGAAGTATTTTTTATCCTCGATGAGCTCCCCCGCTGCCAGGAATACAACAAGTTGCTCTGCACTTGGGACGGCGGCGTGCTCACGCTTGCCGTCGCCCAGGGCCGGAGCCTGCTTCTGGCCAACGAGTTCAAGGCCGCCGACTTTACCACAGCGCAGTACTATATCTTCCTGGCTCTTAAGTCGCTGCAGCTCAACCCCGAGGTCACCACAATCCATTTCAGGCACCCTCTGCCGGAGGATGCCGAAATGTCGCTCTACCGTTATTTTAAAGCGGTTGACTGCCGCAGCGGCCAATGAGAATCATCGGCGGACGCCTCAAAGGCAAGACTATCAACCCGCCTATGGGTTACAAGGCAAGGCCTACCACCGACTTTGCCCGTGAGGGCCTGTTCAACATTCTTGACAACGAATACGAATTCGACGACCTCAAAGTGCTCGACTTGTTCGGAGGCACGGGAGCTGTCTCGTTCGAATTCGCATCCCGCGGCGTGGGCCGGGTATGGTGCGTAGAGATGGCCCGTGACAACGCTGCCTTCATTAAGCGCGAGGCCGCACGGCTCGGGCTTGGCAATGTAAGTGTGGTTCACGCCAACGTATTCGATTTCCTCGATATCTGCAGAGAGCGTTTCGACATTGTCTTTGCCGATCCTCCTTATGCCATTGACGGCCTGGACGGCATACCCGACAAGGTCCTGGAACGCGGCCTGCTGCATCCCGGCGGTTATTTCATTCTCGAGCACGGCGGTGAGCATTCCTTCACCACTCACCCTTGCTTTGTAAAAGAACGCTCCTACGGCCGCGTCCATTTCAGTTTCTTCGAAGCTCCCGGAGCATAAGATGCTGATGCGGGAACGCCGTACATAACTAAAACACTATGTTTATGAGACGATTATTTGCTTTGGCCGCTGCTGCGGCACTTACCGTAATGTGCACACAGGCTCCCGAACTTCCCGAATCACTGAAAGGCACCTGGAGCGGCGAGATCGAAGATCTGGGCCTGACCCTCACGCTTCACCTTGGCGATACGTGCACGGTTGACTCCCCCGATCAGGAAGCATACGGATTTAAAGCAGTAGTTAAAAAGGCCGGCCAAGAGTCGCTGAGCGTAAAGTTCCCCGAGTTTCATGCTTCATTCGAAGGCAGAGTCCAGGGTGACTCGCTGATCGGCAAGTTCTCACAGATGGGCTTGAAGAAGCAATTACGGATGGGCCGCGGAGAGCTTGTCCGCCTCCGTCCCCAAACGCCCGAAGGGCCGTTCCCCTATACTACCGAAGAAGTCACTTTTAACAACGCAGACATATCCCTTTCCGGCACACTATGCCTTCCAGAAGCCATAGGCGCTCCGGCCGTGGTGATGGTAAGCGGCAGCGGCAAGCAGGACAGAGACGAGAGCCTTATGGGCCACAAACCCTTTGCAGTACTCTCAGATGCGCTTGCCCGCGAGGGTATTCCGTCGCTCCGCTACGACGACAGGGAATGCGGCGGCTCTACAGGAGTGTTTGCCGATGCTACCACTGCCGATTTTGCCCAAGATGCGGCCTCGGCCGTGCAATTCCTGCGCTCCCGCGGATTTTCTAAAGTTGGTGTACTCGGACACAGCGAAGGCGGCACAATAGCTATGATGCTGGCAGGCGCAGAAGAGCCCGCCGAAGGGGCTCCCGACTTCATAGTGAGCCTCGCCGGGATGGCCGACAGGGGCGACAGCACGCTGATGCGCCAGATGATCAAGACGTTCATCCAGGGCGGCGCGCCCGAAAAAGCGGCGTCTTTTGCAGCCAAAATCAGTTATAAGAAAACAGTCAAGATGGGAGGCAAATGGATGGAATCGTTCGTAGCCCTCGATCCTGCTCCTTACATCGCCAGGATCAAATGCCCCGTCCTTGCGCTTAACGGCGACAAAGACTGCCAGGTCATACCGGAATACAATCTCTCCAAGATCGAGGCCCTGTGCCCCGGCGCCGACTGCCGGCTGTACCCAGGCCTCAACCACTTGTTCCAGCATTGCAAGACCGGCCTTGGGACCGAATACGCCAAGATAGAAGAGACCATGTCGGGAGACGTGATCAGAGACATTACTGAGTGGATAAAGAATCTCTAAATGGCTGAAATAGAAAAGCATCCGTTCGAGCCCTTCCTTCCCTCGGGAGCAAGGGTGCTGTTCCTTGGAAGCTTTCCTCCGCAGATAAAACGCTGGAGCATCGATTTCTTTTATCCGAATTTTATCAACGATTTCTGGAGGATCTGCGGACTTCTGTTTTATGACGACCGCAATCACTTTATTCTGCCCGGAGCAAAGAGTTTCGACAAAGACAGGATAATTGAATTCTGCACTCTTCAGGGGATTGCCCTCTTCGATACGGCAACGGCGGTCAGGCGGCTGCAAGACAATGCTTCCGACAAGTTCCTCGAAGTCGCAGAGCCCACCGATATTGATGCTCTATTGAACAAAATCCCTGATTGTGAGGCCGTTGCGGCAACAGGGCAAAAGGCGGCCGAAATCTTGGCCGATCACTTCGGCTGCGAACTCCCGGCAATAGGAGATTATAAGACAGTCACCTGTTACGGGAGGGCGCTCAGCTTCTGGAGAATGCCGTCAACATCAAGGGCTTACCCCCTTTCTATTGAAAAGAAGGCGGAAGTTTACCGCCGCTTGTTCGGCTCTCTTGCCGGCCGCTAGAGGCCGCGGTCTTTAGCCTGGTCCCAGAGGGCGTCCATATCGGCGAGTGTAGCGTCGGAGAGAGTGCGCCCCTGGGCTTTGATAGAAGCCTCGATATAATTGAAACGGCGGCGGAACTTGCTGCAGGACTCTCCAAGGGCAACCTCCGCATCGACCCCGTAGAGGCGGGCGGCGTTGATGACGGCAAAGAGAAGGTCGCCGAATTCTTCCTGAAGATCAGCCGATGAGCCGGCTGCTTCCTGCACCTCCCCCACTTCCTCAACTACCTTGGCCCACACATCTTCTTTCTTCTCCCAGTCGAAGCCGCAGCCGCGGGCCTTTTCCTGCATGGCGATTGCTTTGAGCAGGGCGGGCATAGCGTCGGGGATACCTTCCATGACGGTTTTATTACCGCCCTTCTCGCGGGCTTTGACCAGCTCCCAGGTGTCGGCAATCTCCTTGGCCGAAGTGGTCTCCCCTTTTTTGTCTCCGAACACGTGAGGATGACGGAAAATCATCTTCTCGCACACTTTGTCAAGGCAATCGGCGATATCGAACGAACCGTCTTCCTGACCTATACGTGCATAGAAAACCATGTGGTAGAGCAGGTCGCCTATCTCTTTTGACACTCCGGGGGCGTCGCCTTTGACTATAGCGTCGCTAAGTTCATAGACTTCCTCCTCGGTCAGGCGCCGTATGCTCTCCATGGTCTGCGCGGCATTCCAGGGACATTGCTCGCGAAGGGCGTCCATTACGTCAAGAAGCCGCCCGAAGGCGGCTAATTTCTCTTCTCTGCTGTGCATGATATTACTTACTTACGAACATCACCGCCTCGGCGATGGAGTTCAGCTTGGTATCCACGCTGTCGGCACGGCTGGCAAGGATACAAGGTGCTGTGGTACCCACGAGCATACCTGCCTGACGGACTCCGGTGCAGAGCTTGCTGTTGGTCTTCCAGAACACATTGGCCGACTCGATGTTGGGGAACAGCAGGCAGTCTGCGTCGCCGGCGACCTCGCTGCGGAGCTTCTTGATCTCGACTGACTCTTTGTCGATGCAGACGTCAAGTGCCAGAGGGCCGTCTCCAATGCAGCCGGGGATCTGGCCGCGGTCGCACATCTTGGCAAGCATAGCTCCCTCAATGCAGGCGGGCATAGAATCGAGCATCTGCTCCGACGCGGCAACGAATGCGATCTTGGGTTTCTCGATACCGAACGATTTGGCAACCCCAAGGAGGAATCCGGCGATCTTAACCTTCTGGCGGAAGTCGGGCAGGGGCACCACAGCCATATCGCTGAAGAATATAAGCTTGTGATACTGAGGATTCTCCACAACGCTCACATGGGAAAGCAGGCCCTTGGGAGGAAGGAGACCCGTCTCTTTGTTAAGGATGGCGCGAAGGAACTTGTCGGTCGAGCAAAGGCCCTTCATGAGCACATCGGCCTCTCCGTCGTGAACCATCTGCACGGCCTGCGCGACCGCCTTGAGCTCCACGGGATTGTCGATAACGGTGAACTTGGAGGCATCCAGCCCGTTGTCGGCACAGACGGCGGCTATCTTGGCAGCGTCGCCTACAAGAGTGACACTCACGAAACCTTTCTCAACGGCCTTGTATGCGGCCTCGATGGAATGCTCATCAACACCCCAGGCCACAACCATACGCTTGCAGATACCTTTGGCCTTAAGGGTCTCGAATACGTCGTTAAAATTCTTGATCATATACTTTATTCTTCAATTGTTGATACTATCTTCATGGTATCCCTGGCTATGACAAGTTCCTCGTCAGTAGGGATAAGGGCCACCTTGACGGTGGAATCGGGGGTGGAGATGATAGTCTCCGACCGGGCAGCCTCATTGACCTCGGCGTCAACCTTGACGCCCATATAGCCAAGCTGCTCGCACACGCGGCGGCGAAGACGGGGATTGTGCTCGCCAATGCCTGCCGTAAAGATAATCAGGTCCACGCCGTTCATCTCGGCAATGTAACCGCCCACCAACTTCACTATGTCAAAAGTGAGTTTCTTGAGCACGATCTTGGCTTTCGGGTCGCCCTGAAGGGCAAGAGTGTTCATATCACGGGCATCCGAACTGACGCCGCTAAGGCCCAGGAAGCCGCTCTTCTTGTTCATTATTTCCGTCATCTGGTCGGGAGTCAGGTTCTCCTTTTTCATGATGTAGGGAATAATGTTGGCATCGATGATTCCGCAGCGGGTGCCCATAATCATACCCTCAAGCGGAGTGAAGCCCATGGATGTATCGACGCATTTGCCGTCTTTAATGGCGGTTACGGAGCTGCCGTTGCCGATATGGCAGGTGATGATCTTGGAGTGCTCCAGATCGATTCCCGCAAGCTTGGCTCCGCGCTGCGATACGTACTGATGGCTCGTGCCGTGTGCGCCGTAGCGGCGGACGTGGTACTTCTCGTAGTACTCCCAAGGCAAGGCGTACATGTATGCGTAAGGCTCCATGGTCTGATGGAATGCAGTGTCGAAAGTCACCACCTGGGGCACCTCCGGGAGCACGGTGCTCACGGCACGGATACCAAGAAGGTGGGCCGGATTGTGCAGGGGGGCGAAGTCACAGCAGATTTCGATCTTGCGGAGCACGTCCTCGTCCACAAGGGCGCTGCCGCTGAAGAAATCTGCACCTTGCACTATACGGTGGCCGACAGCCTCGATATCGTCGAACGAAGAAAGCACTCCGTACACAGGGTCCACAAGAGCGTCGAGCACCAGTTTCATTCCCACGGTATGGTCGGGGATGGGCAGGTTGCGTACGAAACCCTCTTTACCTGTAGGCTTGTGAGTGATGGTACCCTCGGGAAGATAGATTTTTTCCACAAGGCCCTTGGCCAGAATGTCATATACATCATCGCTCTTCATATCCAGAAGCTGGTATTTCACAGAAGAGCTGCCGCAATTGATTACTAGTATTATCATAATGGGTACAAATTTAACAATAATTGTCTAAATTGCAGCGCCAAACAAAGACAAACTATGAAAAACAAAAGCGGAATCATTCTGGTATCCCTTCCATTCGCCGCCGGCGTCGCGGCGGCCGCACTGATTGACGGGCCGTACCCGGGAGCTATCATATGCGCCTGCGCCGTTCCCCTTCTGGTTTTCCTCTGCTTCAAAGACAACAAGCGCCGTCCGGCGGCAATGTACTCGCTGTTCTTCGCCCTCGGGGCGCTGTGCTGGTGCACCGATGCGATGAGCAATGTGCCAAGAACGCCCGCGCCTTCCCCGGCGATGGACTACCTGTGCGGCAGAATCGACGGGGCTGGGATCCCAGGGGAGCACAGCGCCGCCATCCTCAAGGCTCTGCTCACAGGCCGACGCAGCGCCCTGGAGCGCAGCGTTATAGAAATATTCAGGCGCAGCGGAGCCTCGCACATCCTGGCCCTCTCCGGCCTGCACCTTGGAGTACTTTACCTGCTGGTGCGCCGCCTGCTCTCGCCGCTCGGGAACTCATTGCCTGCAAGGATTGTAAAAAGCGTGCTCACGGTCGGCTTCAGCGCCTTTTACGCCTTTGCCACAGGGGCGTCGCCTTCGATAATCCGGGCCCTGCTGTTCATTGTAATAAACGAAGTCGGAAGCCTCTTCCCGGGGCGCGAGCGCACGCCACTGGGAACTTTCTGCGCGGCTCTTACCATACAACTAGTCCTGCGGCCCGCATACATAGCTTCCGCCGGCTTCCAGCTCTCGTACCTGGCCATGACAGGCATAACTGTGGTATACCCCTACATGGAGAAATGGTATCCCGGAAAAAGGGGCCCGCTGAAAAGAATATGGCAGTGCGCGGCCCTTTCGATCTCCTGCCAGCTGTTTACCGCACCCGTGGCCTGGGCACACTTTCATACCTTCCCCAAGTATTTCCTGATCACCAACTTGCTGGCCATGCCCCTGACCGAGCTTATCATTCCGCTGGCAGCGGGATCGTTGCTGCTCGATGCAGCGGGAATATGCCCGCCGGTTCTCATAAGAGCCTGCGGGATGACGGTTCAATGCTTGGAATTCTGTCTGGAGACTATAGCGTCTATATGATACGCTGCACCTCATCTACCCCGTCAATGGCCGAGATGCTCTCCATAGTGAGGTGGAGTTCATCTACCGAATGCACGGGGAAGTCGATTATGCACTCCACTATTTCGTCCTCCGTGTGAGTGCTTAACTTATTCATAGACAGATGCTGACGCTCGACGAAGCAGTCGATGATGTCTCGCAGAAGATGATAGCGGTCGATAGCAACTATGCGTATGCGCACAGGATAGAGCCTCATAGGGTCAGGCTCGAAAGATACCGACACGAGGCTGTTGCCGTTTTCGGAGGCAAGCTTGATAACCTCAGGGCAATGGCGGCTGTGGATCGTCACCTCCCCGGTGGCATCGACATAACCTATGACCTCCTCGCCGGGAATGGGATGGCACTTGTCACATATCTTGAAATCGGGGGTAGGGATATTGCGGAGCAAGTCGTGCAGACGGCGGCGGGCCTTGTAGGTTTTGGCGTAATTGAGCCAGTCGGGCTTGGGGGCCACATCGTCGGAAGTGCCTATCTCCACACAATCGCCCCTGTGAAGCTCGGTTTTGATAGGGCAAAGCGCACCGTTGATACGGGCGAACTTGGCCTTCTCGCCTATCTCGGTATGCACTTCGAACGCAAAGTCCAGCGCAGTGGCTCCCTTGGGCAGGATAATTCCCTTGCCCTGAGGGGTAAACGCCAATATATCCTCGTTGTACAGCGACGAACTCACGCCGTCCATGAAGATGTATCCGTCACCGCTGTCGGCTATGTTCTGGAGCACGGTCTTGAAGCGCTCCAGCCAGCTCTCGCCACGCTCTACTATACAACCGAGCCTGGAATTACGGTGCATACGTTCCGAGGCTATATGCATCTCTTCCCAGGCACCGGCGCGGTTGAGCAACTGCACGTGGAAGCTCTGGTAGCCGTTATCTTTGGGATTGTCGATATAGTTCACCACGCTCCCCGGACGCTCCTTGAAGCGCCCCGAAAGGCACGAATAAATGAAAAGGCTGGTATCCTTCTCCGGAGATTGGGAACGCAGCCATTCATCGATAGGGTTGTATATAATGCGCACAAAGTGCTTGAAATCTACGTGGGCGAAGTCGCAGCCTTCCTCGCGCATGGTGCGCCAGATGCTGTAAGGCTTGCGGTAGCGGACCTGGGTGCGGGCGGGAATGCCTACGGTCTTGAAAATCTCGTTTATCTCCGCCGTAAAATCGTCCACGGCGCTCTGGGTACGGATCTTATCCTCCTCCAGCTGGCGGAAAATCACATCATATTCACGCGGGCAGCGGAAACGGAAAGAGAGATTCTCCAGCTCGGTTTTGACATGGTACAGTCCGAGGCGTCCGGCAAGCGGGGCATAAAAGAAGTCGGTCTCGCCGGCGATTTTCATCTGCTTGTCGGGACGCATGCTGTCCAGCGTGCGCATGTTGTGCAGGCGGTCGGACAACTTGACGAGCAGGGCGCGGATGTCGTAGTGAACCGACTCAAGTATCTGGCGGTAATTATCTACCTGCTTGGTGTACTCGTAGTTGTGCTTCTTGCGCTTGGTCACCACATCAACCAGGAAGGCCACATCGTCGCCGAAACGCTCCCTGATATCCTCGACGGTGTAAGAAGTATCTTCGGCAACGTCGTGCAGGAATGCCGCTATGACGGTATTGGCGTCAAGCTCAAGCTCTTCTGCGGCAATGTTCGCTACGGCTATCGGATGCACGATATACGGCTCGCCGGTATTGCGCCTCTGGTCTTTGTGCGCCTCTGCGGCAAGAGCATACGCATCTTTGATACGCTGCAGGTCCTCCGGGCCCACGCGCTTAGCCATCACGTCAAATACGTGCTGAGCAGCTTCTTGTATCCTTTCAGTCTGGTCCATATCATCGGACGCATCGTACGTTGGCGGCAAAATCGGTCTTGCTCGCAACTCCTACGAATACGTTGTCGTTTTCTTTGTAAATGTAGCGGTATACCCCTTGGTCGGCAAGGGCGTCGGCAGTCCAAAAGGCAGCATACGACTGGTAACCTACGTAATTCCAGCCGCTTGAGGCCTTGACCGCATAACCTGCAGGGATAACGCTGATGCACTTGTCGGTGATGTTCACGCCGCGGTAGTAGCTCCACATCTCGTCTCCGTTGAAACGGGCCTTGACCATAAGCGCACCGGCGCCGCTCGGCGAATCCTCCAAAGGCTTGAGTCCAGAAGGAGCGCCGCAGCTCTTGAGCAGGGCCACCCACTCCTCGTCAGTCGGAAGGTGCCAACCGGCGGGGCAAGCCTTCTGGGCCTCTTCCCAGGTATAATAAGCTCCGAAAATGTTCTGCATAGCCTTGCTGCCGGCATAAGAGCGGCCGAAAGTCTCGGTGCCTTCAGAGTTGCGTTCAATATAGCACAGGTTGCTGCGTATCCACTCCTTGTCGCCTGCCGAAGTAACTTTGTACTTCCTGGAGTAGAGTTCCTCCTGGATATCCTCGTCATGATCGGGGATTCCGGTCAGGGAACCGTTGTCGGCGTCATCTTTAACTATCACAAATTCAACAGAACCGGTGGAGTGATAATACTTGTCGGATGACTGAACAGGATAAGCAACCACCGAGAGGGTGAATGAGCCAAGCGTATCGGGAACTTCAAAATGGAACACGGCAGGAACCGTATAAAGAGTGTCGCGGCGCTTGCTGTTGGCGGTGGAGGTATAATAATAAGCCACATCCGTTCCGTCAGGGGCGGTAATGCCCGAGGCAGTGATAGTGAAAGAATCTCCGGGATTGACATAATGGGGAATCTTGCAATCGACTTTAAGATTGCCGTCCATATATGTCTTTTCGATTTCTTTCTCCTTGCAGGAAGAAAGCGAAAGCAAAAGCAGTCCCAGAGCAAGTATGCAGTATGATCTAAATTTCATCTTTTTAGGGTTACAAATTGCAAATATGGTCAATTTTACGCGAATTTCCGCTACCTTTGTACAAATACTTTGCCGAAAATGAAGCTAAAAACAGCACTTTTAGCCATTGCAGCGTTAGTTTCAGGCGCATGCACGCAAGAATACGTAACTCTGGGCGGCTATGCCCAAGGCGGCATATACAGCGTAAAATATAATCCCGCAGGGGTGAAAGTGAGCCGCGCCGAGGCGCAGCAGGCCGTGGACGGAATCCTGGAGCAGATCGACACCACGCTCTCGGGATACAACCGCAAATCGCTTCTGAGCCGCAGGAACGCAGGCGAGAATGTTGAACTGAACGATATGTTCCGCGAGATTGAAGATATTTCGGAGCACTACCGGGAGCTGAGCGGCGGAGCTTTCGACGTGGCGGCGGGGCCCCTGTTTGATGTCTGGGGCTTCGGATTCACCGCAGACAGCCTCCCGTCGGAAGAGGCAATATCTGCCGCAATGGAGCGATGCCGCAAACGCGAAGTGCTGAATTTCAACGCCATAGCCCAGGGCTACAGCTGCGACAAAGTGGCCGCATACCTGCATTCGATAGGCGTCAAGGACATGCTGGTGGATATAGGAGAAATCTACTGCGAAGGCCTGAACCCCAAGGGGCAGGGCTGGACCATTGCCATCGACACTCCATCCGACGGGAACAATACCCCCGGAGCATCCATCTCCGGTCTCTGGCATTCCGACGGGGGCGCCTATGGAGTGGTAACTTCAGGCAACTACCGCAAATTCTACATCAAGGACGGCAAGAAATACGCCCACACCATCGACCCCCGGACAGGACGCCCCGTTGACCATAATCTATTGAGCGCCACGGTCATAGCCCCTACGGCCACCGAGGCTGACGCCCTGGCCACATACTTTATGGTAATCGGTTTCGAGAAAGCGCGCAGCTGGGTTGAAGATCACCCCGGCATAGAAGCCTGCCTCATAAGCTCCGACCTCACCTGGACCTCCACCGGATTCTGATCCATCCCCGGTGGCTGACGCCTCTGGGGAAACCGTGGCCGCCCGTGACCACGTGAACGGGAGGGGCCCGCAAACGAAGTGCAGCGGGAGGGATGAGCGAAGCGAAGTTTCCGGGCGGCGTCAGCCAACGGGGACCTATAGCTTCAAAACTTTATCGGCATAAGAAGTCGCCGCCGGACGATGGGTAATGCAAAGGATGGTCTTGGTCCCGCGGAACCGAGCCCCAAGCCGCTCCAAAAGCTCAAGCTCAGTATCAGCATCAAGCGCCGAAGTAGCCTCGTCAAGAACCAGGATCCCACCCGGCCGCAACAAAGCACGCGCAATAGCAATCCTCTGCGCCTGCCCCTCACTCAAGCCCGCACCAATCTCAGCACAAGTAGTCTCCAGGCCATCCTGCAACTCATACACGAAATCGGCCGCCGCCAAATGCAGCACCTCCCTTAATTCATCCTCATCAGCATCGGGCTTGGCCAGCAGGAGATTCTCACGTATAGTACCGCTCATCAAAGAGTTACCCTGCGGAACATACATAAAATTACAACGCGTCCTCACGCCCGAAGGCACACGGGCACCGGTACCGTCGTAAAGCGTAATGGTTCCGCAGTCGGGCTGCAGAAGAGCCATGATCACACGCACCAAAGTAGATTTGCCCGCACCAGTCGAACCGATAATGGCGGTCATGGAACCGGGAGTAAAATCAAAGTCAAGCCCGCGCACCACAGGGTTGTTGACCCCCTCATAAGTAAAGCTCACTCCCTCAACCTTTACACCCGGAGCGCCCTGCAGCACAATATCGCTCCCCTCTTCTTCCTGGGGCGCCTCAACAAGGTCGAGAAGACGGTCTTCAGAAGAAAGAGCGCGTATAAACGCCGGAATCTGCAAAGCAATGCCTGCAACCGGGCGCTGGACCTGCCCCACCAGCTGGAGGAAAGCCACCATGGTGCCGTAAGTTATTGTCCCGTCACGCAGCCCGAACAAGCCCCACAGGAAAACCAGGGCATATCCAGCCGAGAAGCCCAGCTGCATGAAACCGCGCGAAATCGCATTGTAATTCAGGCGGGTAACAGTCTTTCCGTACACATAATCCTGCAATCCGCCCAGCTTTTCGATGACACGCCCCGTCGCCCCGAGCATACGCACCAGCACACGGCGCTGCGTATTCTCCTGTATATGGCCCTGCACACGGGCGTCACCCGAGCGGATCTCTCCGGTCAGAGCACGCAGCTTCTTGAAGAAAAGGCGGCTGCACAGCACTGCCACGGGCATAATAAGCAGCAGTATCCAGGCGAGGTTGGGCGAAAGGACGAATATAAACACCGATGCACCAAGCAGTTGGATAAGGGTAATAAGAGCGTCGGGCAGGCTCACGCAAATAAAGTCCACCACTACCCTGATATCCTCTTCCAGACGGTTAACGGTGTCGCCGCTGTGCAGACGGTCCTTACCGCTCCAGGTACTGAACATAACCTTACGGAAAGCCGAAGAGCGAAGGGCGTTCTGCGCCTTTACCACAATCAGCCCCTCCCAATAACGGCCTCCTACCCGGCAAAACAGCTGGAGGAGCATAATGCCGAGCATAATTAGCACCGAAGGAGTCAGGGGTGTCCCCGGATCTCCGGTGGCCACGTCAACGACCTTCTTCGATATCCACACGAATCCCAGGGAGGCGGCAACGCCCACCAAACCGATCAACACGCTCACAAGTATGCGGAACCTCTGTCCGCGCACCATGCGCATCAATCCCCTGAAACACGAGCGGAAAGGTCTCATTACTCAGTAACTATTCCAGCTTCAATCCACTTGGCGGCAATAGCCTCCGAATCTTTGAGCGCGGTCTCGCGGTCTACCTCGTAGCGGCTCACCAGCAAGTCGGCCAGATCGTCGGGGGTAAACTCCTTACCGTCAACTTCTTTCCACAGAAAAGCCGCCGACTCGTTGAGCGAAATCATCTTGTTGAAATTAATCTTCTGGATGCTCTCGGCGGTAATGATGAACTCTTTTCCAAGCGGACGAAGTGTAAAACCAGGTACTGTCTTCATAATATCTTAATTCTTCTGTAAATTCCTAATGCATAGCGCCTTATAATCCTTGGCGCGCCCACCCACAGGCGGCTCCTGCGCTTGAAGCCGGGGGTGGTGCAGTCGATGCGTTTCTCTCCCCTGCGGAGTATGGCTGTCACCGTGCCGCATACATCGGCCTTGGTACAAAACTCGGTAGCGTCGAGGTTACCGTCGCCCTTGAGGCGTATGCGCTCTCCCGCGATGGCGTTGATACGGTGGAGCACATAGTGCCCGGGAGTCAGCTGGCAAAGCACAATATCCCCCACTTCCACGTCGGGCATCTTGAGCAGCTCCACGCTGTCGCGTTCGCCCCGAATGAATGGGGACATGCTGGAGCCCTTGGTGGCGATAATCACCGACTTGCCCTCGTCCAGGAACCTCGAAACCTCGCCCAGCATAACCGCATTGGGCAGTACTACCTTGCTCGTTTTCATTTCAGCACTTCAGCGGAGCACACCCTGGCCGCTTCCTCGTCGGGACGGCAGTCAAGCACGTAGCAAGGTGTTGTGGTTACTATTCTTTCGAGGGTGGAATGCAGCCCGTCGGCTATTGCCTTGTCGGCCTTAAAACCCGAGCTGGACGAATAGAGCAGGGCGTACGATTCCAGCAGCCCAAGGGGCGCGATCTTGTTTTCGGGGCAGCGGCGGATGCGCACAAAAGCGCCTACCGGGGCCTCTACATTACGGTAGCAGGGAGTTTTGCCGCTCCAGGGAGACCCGTAAGCGATGATGCGTCCGTCCGGCCAAACCCGCACGATGGGGTTATCGTCGTTCATAAGTTCAGTGCCGGGGACATGCTCCAGCCAGAGGCTGCTGTGCGTGCTTTTTCCCGTACCGCTGCGGGCCAGGAACAAGAAAGCCTTGCCGGAGTTGCCCACCATGGAGGCGTGCATCTCAAGGGTATCGAGCGGAGCGGTACGGAAAGCGAAAAGGAGCATCAGCGAATTGTTGATGCCGAACAGTGCCTCCGACACCTTGCGGTTGTCAAGCATAAGCACCGCGCTGCTGAAATCCTCCGTGCTGCGCATATGCGAGCGGAAGGGTATGTTCTTGTCCGGAGACATGTCGAAGTCCCAGCCTCCATCCCCGTTATGATAAAGCTTGATAACCGTCTCCCCTTCCTCGGTGGGAGCGTCGTACACAAGCTCCCTGTCTGCGAGCGGCTCATAGGTATCCCTTACGAGCTCAAGGTTGAAGAGCGGCTCTCCGCTGCCCTCGGGCACCTCAAAGGGCTCATACTGAGTCAGCCTGGGCCAGAGGGTACAGGATTCGGGAACGGAGAGTGAGAACACATGCCCCGCCACTTTATAGTGTTTGGTCATAGTATCAACTAATATTTGGGCTTACAAAGATAAAAAAAAGTATTATATTTGCTAACTGACATAATTGAACATACTATGGAGCAAAGCATAAATAACATCGGGCTGGATTACAATACGGAGCGGGAGAAGCTCGATATGCCCGAATACGGGCGCAACGTGCTCAAAATGGTCGAGCTGATGAAATGCATCACCGACCGCGAGAAGCGGACCCGTCAGGCCAGGGCCATCATCAAGGTGATGGAAATCCTTAATCCTCAGGTGAGAAGCCTCGACAATTACGACCACAAACTCTGGGACCATCTCTACATGATAGCCGGATACGACCTCGACGTCGACTCCCCTTACCCCGCCCCCGTGGAGGAAGAAATGAAGACCAGGCCGGTGCCCATTCCCATGAAGGGCGAGAAAATCAAGGCCACCCACTACGGGCGCAACATCGAAAAGATCATAGGCCTGCTGTGCGAGGAGCCCGAGAGCGAAATCAAGACCGAAATGATACGTTCGCTGGCCATCTACATGCGCCAGCAGTACCTCATCTGGAACAAAGACAGCGTGTCGGACGAAACCATTTTCAAAGACATCGAGAAGCTTTCCGACCACCGGCTCAAGGTTCCCGAAGGCATCAAGCTTAACCAAATCAACATGGACACCCAGTACAACCGTCCCGGGCTCAACATCAACGTGGGGCAGGGCGGCGGCAAGAACCGCGGTTTCCGTAAAAAAGGCAAGAGAAAATAATGAAAGCTCCCTCGTTCATACGCAACTGGGACGAGAACCAGCGCGCTTCCGCCGTCAAGATACTTGGACTGATAGTGGCGGCCGCGGCTCTGTTCATTCTGATTTCTACCGTATCGTATCTCTTCCACTGGAAACAGGATATGAGTTTCGTTCCGGGAGAGGCGGTATCCAACGCCGCCGGCACCCTGGGCTACAAGACCGGCAAGTTTTTCGTCTGCGACTTCCTCGGGTTCGGCAGCTTCGCCCTGCTGGTCATCCTGGTGGTCATAGCGGTCAGGCTGCTCACCGGACGCTGGATCGCATCTTTTGCCAAAACCCTGCTGCTTACCCTCTCCGGAGCCTTCATAGTCTCGCTGCTGCTTGCTTTCGTCAGCAATGTGGCCGGCCTTGACAATGCTTTCGGCGGAGGACTGGGAGGAGCCTGCGGAGCAGCCCTCACCGGTTTTTCGTTCCGTGTGCTCGGGCCCTACATCACGGCAATAGTCATATTGCTCCTGATAGTGCTCTGGCTGTTCTTCTTCTCGAGCCGGTTCAACAGCTGGCTGTCCGGACTGTGGAACAAGAACAAGGGAGGAGACGACATCGAAATCGAGCTCCCCGCCCCTCGTCGCAGCCGCATCAAAACAGCACCCGAGCCCGCAGCCGATCCGGTTCCCTCCGAGCCTGCACCCGCTGTAAACGTCCCTTTAAAGCAGGAGCCCGCAAAGACCAAGCCCGTAAAGCCCCAGGCCCCCAAAGATCCGGAGCCTGACGAGAACGACCCTATAACCGCCGACTTCGGCGAGGGGCTTGACACCGACATCAAAAAGGAGCTCAAGCCCATAAACAACCGTCTCGACCCGCCAGACGGGCTCCCCAAATTCAATTTCCCGCCTTCGCTGGAGCTGCTTGAAGCGCACGAGAGCAACCGCCACGACGTATCCACCGAAGAGCTGGTGCGCAACCGCAACAAGATACGCGCCGCTCTTGCCAACTACAAGATCCAGGTCAACGACGTAACGGCCATCGTGGGTCCGACGGTGACGCTTTACAAGGTGTACCCTGCTCCGGGAGTCAAGATTTCGGATATCAAGAAGCTCCAGGAAGATATTGCCATGTCGCTGAGAGCCAAGGGCGTACGCGTGGTAACGCTGGAAGATTCGGTGGGCATAGAGGTAGCCAACGACTTTGCCTCGATAGTGCCTCTCAAGGCCCTTCTGAACGACGACGCGTTCCGCAACAGCAAAGCAGAGCTGCCGGTAGCCATCGGATATACCATCACCCAGAAGGTCAAAGTGTTCGACCTAGCCGACGCTCCCCACCTGCTCATCGCGGGTGCCACCAAGCAGGGTAAGTCGGTGGGCCTCAACGTGATAGTGAGCTCGCTGCTGTACAGCCGCCATCCTTCGGAACTCAAGTTCGTATTCATCGATCCCAAGATGGTGGAATTCTCCTCCTACGCCAAGCTGCTGCACCATTACCTTGCGGTTATGCCCGACGCGGTGTCGGAAGAAGAGGAGATGAGCGCCGCCATAGTCAAGAAGCCGAAGGACGCCGAAAAGATCCTTCGCTCGGTATGCATCGAGATGGACGAGCGCTACGAACTGCTGTCCAAGGCTGGCGTGAACAAGATCACCCTTTATAACGACAAATTCCGCCAGCACCATCTCCGCAGCGACCAGGGACACCGTTTCCTGCCATATCTGGTAGTGGTGGTGGATGAATATGCCGACCTTACCATGACCAGCGGCGGAGGCCCCGAGGCCAAGGCCGCCGGGCGCAGCATCACCGGCTCCATCATCCGCCTTGCCCAGAAAGGACGCGCGGCGGGTATCCATGTGATACTGGCCACCCAGAGGCCTTCTGTTGACGTGATCTCCGGCCTCATCAAGAGCAACTTCCCTATGCGTATCGCGTTCAGGGTTGCCTCCAGGATCGACTCCATGACCATTCTGGATGCTCCGGGCGCCGAGAAGCTGATAGGCAAGGGCGACATGCTCTTCTCCGCCGGCATCGACACCGAACGTATCCAGTGCGGCTACGTGAGCGGCGACGAGATTGAAGAAATCACCTCTTACATAAGCGACCAGCAGGGCTACGCCAAGAGCTACAATACGCCTTATTACCTGCCAAGCGCCGAAGACGCCGAAGGCGAAAGCGGTGGCGGCGGGGCCGATATGTCCGACGTGGACGAACGCTTCCGCGAGGCCGCCGAGCTGGTGGTTACCACACAAAAAGCATCGACTTCTTATCTTCAGACCCGTCTCGGTATGGGATTTGCGAAGGCTGCAAGAGTAATGGGACAACTGGAGGCCGCCGGAGTGGTAGGACCGCAAGACGGAGCAAAGCCCCGTCAGGTTCTAATCCCCGACCTGAACAGTCTCCAGAGCCTGCTTGACGCTTTTGTAAAATGAAACGGTTCGCACTCATAGTTTTGCTCGCGGTCGCCAGCATAGCAGCGGCGGCGCAGGGCAGTTCAGCCCAGGCTCTTCTCAAGAAGATCGAGGGCAAGAGGCTCTCGTTCGAGTTCAGCCTCACCACTGCCGACAAGGTGCCTGTGAAGCACATAGGCACAGCCCTCATCGAGGGCAAAAGCTACATTATCAGCGACAACGGCGCCGAAATCTGGTGCAACGGCAAAGTCCGCTGGACCGTGGACAATTCGGCAAAAGAGGTGTACATCGAGGCTCCCGGCGAGGAGGAAGACATGCTCATCTCACCCGAAAAACTGCTCGGCAGCGTGACCAAGCTCATCGTAGGAGAGGCCAGCGCCAGCGGCAAGTACACAGGAGAGGGCCCCGCCAAGGGAGCCACGTTCGTACTCACTTCAATCAAGACCTCCGAGCCCCTCGGCAACGGCTCCGAGTTTACATTCAATACCGGCGCCCTGGACTCTTCGTGGGTAATAACCGACCTGAGATGAAAGTATGCGTAGGACTATCCGGAGGCGTTGACTCCAGCGTTGCGGCCCTGTTGCTTAAAGCACAGGGCTACGATGTTTTTGGGATGTTCATGCAAAACTGGCACGATACCGAAGGCACCCTGCACGGCGACTGCGAATGGGAAGAAGACAAGTTCGTGGCCGAACTTGTGGCCCGCAAGATAGGTATCCCCTTCTACTTTGTCGATCTGTCCGGCGAATACCGCCAAAGGGTGGTGGACTATATGTTCGATGAATACTCACGGGGCCGCACCCCCAACCCCGACGTGCTCTGCAACCGCGAAATCAAATTCGACGCCTTCCTCCAAAAGGCCCTCGCTCTCGGAGCGGACATGGTGGCCACAGGCCACTATTGCCGTAAAGAGCAGGCCCCGGACGGAAGCTGGAAGCTGCTTGAAGGCATAGACCCGGGCAAAGACCAGAGCTACTTCCTCTGCCAGCTCAGTCAGGAGCAGCTCTCCCGCGCCCTCTTCCCCATTGGCGGCATGCTCAAGAGCGAAGTAAGGACCCTTGCAGTGGAGGCCGAACTGCCGTCGGCAGATAAAAAAGATTCCCAGGGCATTTGCTTCGTGGGCAAGGTTGACCTGCCTGTCTTTCTTCAGCAAAAACTCAGGAGCGTGGAAGGAGATGTGGTGGAAGTTTACGACGCCTGGTACTCTTCGTCAGAAAAGTACCGCAAGGATAACTCCATCCTCAGTGCCTGCACCGACCCTTCCTGCCTGTCGGACGAAGATTTGGAAGAACTTGCTACGCCACTTGATTATTCTTCGCTCGTCTTCCAGACCGAGACTTACCGCTCCGGCAAGCACCATATCAAAAAGACACGCTACAAAGACAATCCCTTGGGCAAGATCATCGGGCGTCACGAGGGAGCACAGTTCTATACCCTGGGCCAGCGCAAAGGCCTCTCTATAGGAGGGCACGCCAAGCCTCTCTTTGTACTCGCCACCGACATCGAAGCCAACCGCGTTTACGTGGGAGAAGGAGAAGATCATAAGGGGCTGTGGCGCAGGGTGCTGCGCATCGCTCCGGACGAGATACACTGGATGCGGCCTTCTTTATCCCTTCCTGAAGGAGGGGCACTGAAGTGCCGGGTGAGGATACGCTACCGCCAGGAGCTGCAAGAGGCAGTGTTGTTGATGCGTGAGGCCGGGCTCTATGTTGTGTTCGACCAGGCGCAGCGCAGCATCACTCCCGGGCAGTTTGCGGCCTTTTACGCCCCTTACGACGAGTCAGACCCTTACGATGCTCCGGAGCTTCTAGGCAGCGGAGTTATAGAACAATGATTATGAACAAATCTATCTCATATTTGGCTTTGACGGCATTGATGCTGTTATCAGTTCCGGTATCGGCCCAGGGCCTGTATGCACCGCCATCCGACGAACTACATCCCGCCCCGCCCTCCGTGCCCGCATACGGAGTCTTCTGCGGCGACACACTATGGTTCGACACCCCCGAAAAGTACGAACGCATGGACAGGGAACTCATGTCCTTCACATACATGCACACCACCACAACCCTCATGCTCAAACGCTCCGGACGGTACTTCCCCATGATCGAAAAAGCCCTCAAGGCCGCAGGAATACCCGACGACTTCAAGTATCTGTGCGTCATCGAGAGCAACCTCGACCCTAAAGCAGTGTCAGTGAGCGGAGCCGCCGGCCTGTGGCAATTCACCAAGACCACGGCACGCGACTACGGAATGACGGTAAATCTCGAAGTGGACGAACGCTTCAACGACCTCAAAGAAACCGAAGCGGCCTGCCAGTACATAAAGAGAGCATACGCCAAATTCAAGAACTGGTACAACGTAGCCGCCAGCTACAACTGCGGAATGGGCGGAGTCAGCTCCCGCATCGCCGACCAGCAGCAGGAAGCATTTGAAGATTTGTGGCTCCCCGAAGAGACCACGCGCTATATCTACAGAATATTGGCGGCCAAAATGCTGTTCGCCAACCCCAAAGCCTTCGGTTACGACATCAAGGAGAAGTACTCATATGTCGAACCTCTGCACACAGTTACAGTATCAGGAAGCATCGAAAGCCTGGTAGAATTTGCCAATCAATACTCAATCAGCTACGCCGACCTCAAGCGGGCCAACCTGTGGCTGCGCGACAATAAGCTTCTCAACAAAGAGCAGCGCACCTACATCGTTGTAATCCCCCGGACCAAGCTGCACACCCGGTAAATATCTTCCTCGGCAAGACCGGGATACAACGGCAGGGTGAGGATACGTGCCGACAGATCCCTGGCCACGGGAGTGTCACCCTTGGCAAACGCGCTGTAGCAATCCATATCTGAAGTAAGAGGCCAGAAGTACTTCCTGGCTCCTATTCCGTTGCGCTCGAGGGTGTCCGCGGCAGCGTCACGCTCGCTCTGTGAAGCAAACAGCACCGGGAAATAAGAAGCTCCCGACGGGAACGGCTGCGTGCCTCCCGCCTCAGCTGAAAGCAAGCCGCGATAGAGCCCGGCAGCCTTCCTTCGGGCATCCAGGGCGGCGTCGAGATGCCGGAGGTTGCAAAGACCCATTATTGCCTGGAACTCGTTCAGCTTGGCATTCCCGCCGATATACGAGCAGCACTCTTTACTGCGTATCCCGAAATTTCTCTCATCCCGGAGCGCCTGCACAAGGCCGGCATCATCGGTACACACCGCGCCGCCCTCAACGGTACTGAACAGCTTGGTGGCGTGAAAACTCAGCACAGAAGCATCTCCCCAGGCAGCTGCGTGCCTGCCGCCGGCATACTCGGTAAAGGCGTGGGCGGCATCGTAAACCAGTTTCAGCGAATAGCGGCGGGCCAGGGCGCCCAGGCGCTCAACATCGCACACATTACCATACACATGGACGGGCAATATGGCCGATGTGCGTGCAGTGACGAGGGCCTCTGCCGCATCGGGGTCAAGGGTGCCGTCGGAGGGGCGGACGTCACAGAAAACAGGTTTCAGGCCGCAGCGCACTATGGCATGTGTTGTGGAAACGAAGGTAAAGGGAGTGGTAATAACTTCCGACCCGGCAGGCAGCCTCAGGGCGCGAAGGGCGGCCTCCAGCGCCAAATGGCCGTTGGCAAAAAGGCAGACCTCCCGGCAGCCGAGCCGCTCGCGCAGAGCCGCTTCAAACTCCTCGTGTTTAGGCCCCATATTGGTCACCATGCAACTATCCCACAGAGGCCGTATTTCGTTGCAGAATTCCTCGAACGGAGGGAGCGTAGTGCGGGTAACTTCCAGGCGTTTATCTTTCATCGGAATTTCTTTTGAAGATTACGGAACTGAATATGAGCCTTGTAAAACAGCTTACGAAGGCGGATGGCGGAGCGGTAGCGCCCCCGGGTATAGGCATCTAGCTCATCAAGCATACTGATAAACCGCGGGTATGCATCGGCCTTGTTGGCCCCGCTGTGCACAGTGGTCCAGGAATGCGGCACGCCGCGGCGGTAAACTCCCATACAATCAGGCAGATACAGCATTCCGCCCCGGAGCGAGCCCTGCACCTGGAGAGTATAGTCGATCAAAAGCGCCTTGCGCATGGGAGTAATATCCATGTAGCATCCGGTGCGGCACATTATGGAAGACGTGGCTACGAAGCCTCCCCCGCCCAGGATTACCCTCCCGGCCGGAATAAGGCCGCCGCGGGCCGGTCCCTCATAGCCGTGAGGGGCTCCGTTCTTGGTTTTAAGCACTTTGTGGGTGCATATGTCAACCCCCGGGTTTGCTTCCAGAGCTTCCACCTGACGGGAAAGCTTAAGCGGGTCGGTCCAATAGTCGTCGCCTTCGCACAGAGCCACATAGCGCCCTCTGACCAGAGGGAACAAAAACGTCTGCGAAATGGGTATCCCCTTCGAATACTGGTTCTCCGTCTGGAACACCGGGCGAATGATATCGGGGTAGCGGCTTGCGTATTCACGGATAATCCGGGGCGTATCGTCAGTGGAGGCATCGTCATGCACTATCACTTCAAAAGGGAACGCGGTCTTCTGCATCACGAAGCCCTCAAGGGCGTCGCGTATATAAGGGCCATGATTGTAGGCCAGGCATATTACGGTAACCATCATATCAATCGGTACGCTCCCAGCATATCGTGCAGGGCCTCTCGGGAGTTGAACATAATGGCGTCCAGCACAGAGAGATCCTTCACGAACTCCCTGCCCCAGGTAGTGCGCCTCCGGAATCTGAGGGCCTGGCTGTACGGCGGCATGGTACTTTGCAGGAACTTTAGTTCCACCCCCTCCCGCCTGAACTCCTCTTTACTGTACAGGGCCTGTCCGCCTATGGCGTTGATGTACCTGTCGGCTCCAAGAGTGCGGCAAAAGTCGAAAATTCGTTCCTCGCGCCTCAGTGAAGCGTTACCCGCGAAAGAAGAACTCCTCACCAGTCTGGTCTGTATGCCCAGATAGTTGCATATTTCATTGATTGACAGCTCCAGAATACCGAGCAAGTCATCCCCCGGGTAACTGAGTATGCGTTCTGTAAGCTGATATCCTTGAGCGAAATACGGAGCTGAATGGTATGCCATCTCGAGAGTCCGCAGCTTGGTCCCGGCATCGAAAGGGACAATCTTCTTATCCTTGATGAAGCGCGGACCACCGGAGTGCTTTACATCAAGCCTGAAATAATGCGGCTTACCATTTACAAGTATGCGGTTGCGGTTTACCCAGCCGGCCTTTATATAGGCGTAGTCGTCACTCACAACGAACACATCGGCCGCTGCAATAAGCTGCCAATAAGGGAAGTACGGGAAGAAGTACGGCTGGTTTCCGGCTATCGTCATAGTACGTCGCAGAGTTTTAGAAGGGCCGGATCGTCGGTAAACAGTACGGCGGCCTTGCGGTCGTCTCCGATGTTGGTTACCGGAAGGCTGGAACAGCGGAAATGGCTGCAGTCGAAAAGACGGTCGTTCACGCACAGCATCATTCCGCACAAATAATCGTTGAACTCCGTTCCCTCCCAGACCGTAGGCACAGTGCGCTGACTGATAAACGGTTGGCAGATCATCGCCGAAGCCGGACCGCTGTCAAGGACGGCGTTCCATTCTTCATCAGTGCAAAGCACGCCGGCATTAACCCCCTCACTTTTACCGAGGCGGCAGGGCTTCAGGATATAGCGGTCTTTATGCTCCCTGATATCAGGCGGCAGGGTAACATAAGTAGGGATGGCATGTGCGCGAAGCAAAGAGGTCTCCCCGGGGCTTAGGCACTGCGAGGTAAAATCATCGTTGAACCACAGGCTCATGAAGCGCTTGTCGTGAACAAGGAAAATGTTGCGGAAGTCGCTGTACATACCCCTTTGCATCATTGCCTTCAGCGTGTCCATGCCGTAAGATAAGATGTCCACCTGATTGAGGGCGCTCACAAGAAACACTCCCGGGCGGTCCCATTCGGCGCGGCGGGCCTCGACTTCGGGGGCTTCGATAAGAGTTACTTTTATGCCGTGTGATTGATAGAAGCGGGTGTAAAGGCGGATTTCGCCGCTGCGGTCGGCGCTCTTGAATACATACATTTCCCTGGCGTCACCGGCGATAGAGAGCATATAGTCCATCATCTCCTGGAATTCTGCTGCCGGCGGGGGCGCGGAGGACGCAGGACGTGCCACCCTCGGCACCGGAAGAGGGAGGGGCCCTTTAGGGAAGGGCCGCGAAGCGGCTCCTGCGTCCTCCGTGCACTCGCCGGCAGCAGCCAAAAACCTGTAGATAAAAGTCTCGCCGAACCAGGACATGAAGATTCCGTGGGCGAAGAAACGCGAGGTAATCTCGCAGAGCAGCAGGCGGCCGTCGGAGGAGACGATATAGTCGGGGCGGAAGGTGCCGGCCCGCCACGGGTAGCGGCTCTGCTCATCCAGAATCTGCATCTCCTTATCTCCCAGCGGCATATATTCGGGCACCAGGCGCCGGTAGTTCAGAGCGAAAAAGTCGATGCACTTCATTAGCACACGGTGCAGACGGTGCAGCTCTTCACGTCTCCCGCCGGTGATTGCCACCGGGCGGGAATGATACCAGCGAAGATAATAATCTGCAAGGTCGCTATACATCGCCGAAAAGTTTAGACTGATAGCCAAGACACTGGAAGCCGTTGCGGTTGATAAACGGAATCTGAGACTCTTCGATACCAAGCTGCTTACGCACCCAGTAGCAGATACTTACGCTCATACCCAAATGGTCGGTACACTCCATCATGGCCTTCAAGTAGGCGCGGCTTCGCGCCTTGTCGGGTGCTATGCGGGCCCTCTGCTTGCGGTGAGACTCGTTGGACGGCATCAGATAATCTTCATACAGCTGCCGCTCGAGGCCCTTGTCGAACCAGCCGAGGTACTGGCCCAGCATAGAGAGATTCTCCACGCAAGCGGTAAGGAACTCAGGCTTGTAGTTTATTATTCCCACTCCTCTCAGTGCTCCGAAAAAGCTTTCGATGTGCTCCCGTGTAAGCCACGGGGTGATAATCGGCTGCACCAGGGCGGAATCGGCCGCCACTCCCTTCTCAGAGCACAAACGCACCGCCTCCAGCCGCTCGGAGAGCGGGGCTGCGTAAGGCTCCAGTATGTCGCGGAATGCATCCGGCATAATGGAAACGCTGGTATTGAACTGCATACGCCCCTTCAGCCGGGCAAAAAGATCAAGGACTGTTTCTCCTCCGTCAGCAATCTGCAAATGCTTTGCTCCCGCTTTGGACGCTATGAAAAGACGGGCGTTCGAATGTGGGCAGCGGCGGAAATGCTCTATGAATTCCCTAAGTATCCTGTGGGCGATACCGGTGTAGAGCGTCGCTTCCTGAAACGCCTCGGTTTTGGGCGAAAAATAATAGTAGTGCCGCGCATTGTCGCTGCCAGGCCCGTTATGCTCCTCCAGCAGGCGCCTCACATAGAGGTGGTAATTGTCATAAGCCATAAGCTCCTGCTCGTGCACCCCGTCGCTCACTAGGCAGTACTGACAGCCCACCGTACAGCCTTTTACAGGGTTTATCTCGTAAGTCAGGGTGGGACAGCGGCCGGTATAATTATGAATCACGGGAGTTACCGAAGCCGGGGCAATATCTTCAAGGCAGAAGCGCTGGCGAGGTATCAGCAGATGCTCTCTAAAACGCCTTTCAAACACTTCGGAGCCCCTCCGAAGGGCTTCCAGAGTCTCTTCCGAAGGCTCCACCCCTACGCCCAACGCTTTCAAATATGCCCCATCCACCTTGCCAGGCTCAAAGCCGAGCAGGTTATAAACCGTAGAGCGGTGCGAATATACGGGCTCGAAATCAATCATCTCTAATCCAATATGGCAGCCGCGGCAGCCTGAGCGCAGCGGATTCCGTCTATTGCACTTGAAACTATACCGCCGGAATAGCCGGCGCCCTCGCCGCAAGGATAAATCATTGAGTCGGACAAGTACTCCAGGGTATCAGGGTCGCGCGGCACCCTTACGGGCGAAGAGGTTCGGGACTCCACGCCGAGCAGCAGCGCAGCATTGGTATAATAGCCCTTCATCTTTACCCTGGGGAAGGCCTTCTGCAGCCTTTGCGCAACAACCGGAGGCAACAGTTCATGAAGGGGCGCGCTAATGACGCCGGGAAAATACGACGTGGGCGGCATCTTCTTGCTGATCTTCCCCAGGCAGAAATCTTCCATCCTCTGCGCCGGCGCTGCCATAGGATTCTGCGGAATGTCCTTCACTCCGGAGCAGCGCTGCTCCTCGCACCAGTCGAACATACGGCGCTCTACCGCCTGCTGGAAGTCCATCAGCTTGAAAGGGTTCTCACCCGGCACATCTTCAGGCTCTATCTGCACCACCACTCCGGCGTTGGCGAACTTGCCGCTGCGGCCCGAATTGGACATCCCGTTGAGAACCACGGTCCGCGGCTCGGTGGACGACGGCACTAATATACCGCCGGGGCACATGCAGAACGAGAACACGCCACGGCCGTCGACCTGCTCTACAAAGGAGTATTCGGCCGCCGGATAACCGGGCTTCCAGGTACCGTGGTACTGATGATAGTTGATTTTCTCCTGCGGATGCTCTACCCGCACGCCCAGGGCGAAACCTTTGGCCTCCAAGGCGCCGCCGCGCGACTGCAGCATCTCGTAAACATCCCGCGCCGAATGCCCGGCGGCAAGAATCAGGCGCTTGCCACTGAAACTGCGCCCGTCGGCACAACGGGCCGTAACTCCTTCTTTAGAGCTTTCTATGCTGCTCACCTTTGCGCCGAAATAATACTCCCCACCATGTGCGGTCACACAATTACGGATTTTTTCCACCACTCCCGGAAGCTTGTCGGAGCCTATGTGAGGGTGAGCGTCGATGAGAATGTCTTTGGACGCGCCGAAATCCACCAGCTGATGGAGCACCTCGCGTATGTCGCCACGCTTGGAAGAGCGGGTGTAGAGTTTACCGTCCGAAAAAGCACCTGCCCCGCCCTCTCCGTAGCAATAGTTGGAGTCGGGATTCACAACGCCTTCGCGTGAGAGGCGGGCCATATCCACCTTGCGCTCGTGCACGTTCTTGCCCCGCTCCAGCACAACGGGTTTAAGCCCGAGGGTCAGAAGCTTGAGGGCGGCAAACATACCTGCAGGGCCGGCGCCCACAATGAGCACCGCCGGTGCATCGTAGACGTCGAGATAAGGAGACTGGACATATTCAGGCACTTCCTCTCCTGGAGCATAAGCCTCATATTGATAACGCCATACGGGTTCCTTGCGAGCATCTACCGAGCGCTTCTTGAGCACCCATTTCATGCCTCCGGCCCTGGCCTCTATTTCTTTTAGCCTTGGCTCCCGCGTGAGCGGACATGTGATTTCAAACTCTTTCATTCAAATAATCTTTTCGATAATCAAAACTTGTACATCAGCTGAAAAGCTACCGTCAGGTAAGAGAACTCACCGCTTTGGGACATTGTAAGGGAGCCTCCCGAGATGCTATGGAAGGTTTTGTCTCCGTTACGGAAAAGGAAGCGCGTGTAGTCGGCCCGGCAGCTAGCCGAGAAATGGCCGGTAGAATAACACACTGCCGCCCTTCCAATAAAATTCGGATGCAAGCCGCCCTGAAGCTTGTAGGTCCTGGCAATGTCGGAGCAATAGTTGATTCCGTCGTCCTTATGGGAATACTCATTGGTAATTACGCTGTTATAAAGCGTAAGCATAGGTATGACAGTAGCGTTGAAGGTGAGGTTGCGAAGTCCGTTGAGATCTCTGGGGCCTGCCGCATCGCGGTGGTACGGAACCAGGTTGAAAGAATACCCGGCGCCCAACGACGCCTGCCTCGTGACATATCCGCCCATGCCGGACACCATGACCATGAGCATAAAGTCGTCAGGGTCCAGTTCGATATTCCCGCGCATATATTTGGCAGCAACCAGAAAAGATCCGGCTGAGCGGCGCTGCACTACGCTCCCGTCATATGCTGCCCGATAGCTGAAGCGGCGGCCGTTGAAGGCATAGCTTGCATTAATTACAAAAGTCTTCAGATCGGCAGGACGGTCAATCCTCACCGGAATTTGCTCTTCATGTGCCTCCCCTGTCGCATCGTTATGGTAACCGGCAATCACACCCTGCGGCATCGAATAGAAGCGGGAATAAGCCACATCGGCCGATAAAGAATTATTCATCAGCCTGAAAGAGAAAGACTTGCCGTTGCCCGCCGAGGCTCCTACCTCCTGGCTTATTCCAAGGCGCAGAGGGCCCGCATAGCCATACAGACCTATTTTGTGATCCATCTTCGGATCCATATTAAGCAGGAAGTGGTAATTGATACTGATATCGTCAATCCCGTAATCCACCTTGGTATCCATGGAAACGTTGTGACCTTCCAGCTCATATCCGGCAGAAACGCCCCATCCTTTATAAGGCTGGAAAATATACACGGAATCCAGTTTGGGATCTGGTTCGCAAAGACGCTTCCATAAACCCACGATACCGCCACCATTGTTCTGGGCAGAAGCGCCGAAGCCTATGCCCGCGAAAGCCAGGAGAAGGATAATCCTAAGTATGCAATTGCGCCCCATCATACCTCTACAACTTTATCTTCAGGAACATACCACACGAAACCACGGACGGACCGAGAGCCCATGTCGCGGTAAAGCTTCATGTAACGGCCCACCTGCCTAAGATACGATGGCCTTTCGGCGCCGAACTTATAGTCGATAATGTCAACGCTGCCATCAGGCCTGACGACCACGCGGTCGGGCCTGTTCAAGGCTCCGTCAGAGCCAAAGACTGAAAGCTCGTTGCGAGCCTTGACACCCCCGAACCACTCGGGATGCGCCTCAATGCGGCTGCGCAGCAAAGATGCATCTTCAGAGCACAAGTCAGAGGGCAGGTCAATTGAGGAATCAACTGCCGAGAGAATTGCATGCAGCTGTATGCCCTTGAGGCGTCCGGAAGCCTGAGCGCCGGTACTGCCGTCATCGCCGAAAAAGTCGGAAGCGTCCTGCGAGGCTTTGAGCCTGCCGCCCAGCGGGATAGAATCAAAAGCCGCGGGGAAAGCCGTTCCGGCGCCTTTATCTTCTCGCTTCATCAGGGAGAAATCGTAAGGCTCCCCGGCCATCCACTCTTCACTGCAGCCGCACCAGGCATAAAGAATTTCGGAGAAATTGCTCCAGTCGATGCTCTGCTTCTTCTTCAGTGCATCAACCTTGTTTTTGGCGGGACATTTGGCTATCACATGCAGGCTCTTGGATGCCCTGGTCATAGCCACGTAGAAGATATTCAGATTATCTACTGTCTGCAGCTCCCTTTCCTTCAGGTAGTCATCGGCAAAAAGGGTCCTGAGGGAAGATCCGCTAAGTTCCACCGGGTAGATGCCGTCGGCGCCGTGCCCGAGCGCAGTACCGCCCCCGTCGAGCGCGCACCAGCGTGTAACCGACTTGAACAGTTCAACCTTATTGGCAAAAGGGAAAATGACGTGGGGGAACTCAAGGCCTTTGGACTTGTGTATTGTCATTATACGCACGGCGTCGGAATTGGCGGGAGATCCTATGTAGCAATCCTTCTTTTCCTGCCACTGCCGAATGAATGCCTTGACATTGTTGCCGTTGACGTTCACCCAGTCCTGGAGCATGTCCATAAAGGCCCCGATAAACAGCGTTTCGGCTTCGTAAGAACGGCGGTCATAGCTGCTGAGCTTACGGAGCAGGAATTCGCAGAAATCCACCAGGGAGTGGTAGTTCTCGGGGAAATCCACTCCGACCGACTTAGCCAGATAGCTGCCTACGGTATTGGCAGGATCGTCGTAGAAACTCAGAAGCGACACAAGCCTGCGCACCGTCACAGCGCTCTTCAGGTCAAGGGTATCGTCGGAAATAAAACTTATGCCCGCAAGCCTGAGTGCCTCGGCTATCGCGGCGCCTTCGGCCTTACCGCGCACCAGAACCGCAATATCGCCATAGAGGGCGCCCCTTGAGCGCACATCGGCTATGGACTCCAGCACGGCATCGATCTGGCTGTCGGTAAAACTCACCCGCACGCAACCCTTCTGCCCGTCCTCGGCCCGCACGAGCTGCTTGACTTTAGAGTATATATCCTCCAGGCCTACTGCCTTGGCGGCATATTCGAAGAACTCTCCGTTAACGTTTACCACCGCCTCGGTACTCCTCCAGTTTTCTTCTTTAGTCTCCACCGTGGCGCGCGGGAAAACCTCCTGGACCTCGCTCCCGAGCAGGTGCCAGTCAGAGTCTCTCCACCGGTAGATGCTCTGCTTGACATCTCCCACGATGAGGTTCTCGCCGGAAGCGTCGGCATCAAGCAGCAGGGGGAGGAAATTGTCCCACTGAAGGCGCGAAGTATCCTGGAACTCGTCGAGCATGAAGTGAGAGTAACGGGTGCCTGTCTTTTCGTACACGAAGGGAGCGTCAGAGCCGTCTATTATCTTCTTGAGCAGGGCGTTGGACTCATCCAGCGGCATTACGTTCTTCTCTTTGAGCAGGGCGTCGAATTCTGCCTCGAACTCCCTTGCCACCCCCAGGCCGTAGAGCTGGCGTTCAACTATGGCGGCCGTTGCGTAAACCGTATATTTCTTTTCGAATAAATCGGCCACGGCAGTATCGGCAAGAGCCTTCTTGGTCGTCGGGTACTTTATGCGCTTGCCCTTTTCGGCCTTGACGCCAAGGGCTGCAGCCTCACTCTCAAAACCGCTGATGATTCCTGCGCAGAGCTTCTTGATACCGGCAAGGCGCTGCTTGGAGTAATCACGTTGCAGGTCGATCCCAAGGCCCGCGGCCAGACGCTGGTATTCCTCGCTCTTGAGACGCTGTCCTATGTCCAGAAGGCCGTCATCCAGGCGGAAGCGTCCGGACTGCCGGATCTGGTCCATGGCATTGAGCCTGAGCCAGGCAATCAGCTCTTTTTTATCTTCGCACACGCCGTCCAGGACCCTGTCCATCGACTCGGAAATCAGGCTGTCCTTGTCGAGTTCCACCTGATAAGAAGAGAACTGTCCGAGCTCCCTCGCAAAGGAGCGGAGGGTCTGCTGGAAGAACCGGTCGATGGTGCTGACTCCAAAGGCGCCGTAGTCGTGGAGTATGCTCACCAGATAGTGGCGGGCCCTCGCCGCCCGCTCTCCGTCACCTTCGGATGCGGCGGCCAGGTCTTTGAGTATGCGTTCCTTCATCTCCGCGGTGGCCTTGTTGGTAAAAGTAACCGCAAGGAGATGCTTGTACGCATAAGGATCGTCGGAGTTCAGAAGGAAATCCAGATATGTATGGGACAGGGTGTAGGTTTTGCCCGAGCCCGCGCTTGCCTTTATTATCTTCATCGTCCGCAGATAGCTCTAAAGTCACACATAGCACATTTGTCCCGCTTGTCGGTACGCTGCCAGGGAACGGAAAGATCGCAGATCTCATCGAGTACGGAGTCGAGCCCGGAGTCCATGCGCGAGCAGAACTCCTGGTCGAGGGAGTGTGCGATAACCCCCTCTCCCGCTATTATGGCAGCTGGCTGATAGATAGCCCCCGTAATATCCGCTCCGGGATAATCGGGAGAGAGAAGGCGCTTATACAGATACAATTGCAAGCCTATCTGAGGGATATCGCCCGTTTTGCCGAAGTCCAGGTCTTCGGGATTCACCCGCCCGGTTTTGTAATCCACCACGCGGAGGGTTCCCTGCTTTGAGCTGTCGATGCGGTCGATGTAACCTACAAAGTTGAATCCCCTGATGCTCTGCTTGACGAACTTTTCGGCGCCGAATATGCGCATGGCGCCTCCGGAGCGCACCTGCTCAAGATCGGTCTTGAGCACCGCCTCCACATAACTGCAGATGACATCGGCGAAAACAATGTTCCGGCCGCTCACTTCAAAGGTTTTCAGCGCCTCGCATATCTTGCCGTTTACTATTTCCTTGATGCGGCCCTGTGACTTTAGCAGAGAGCCGATGTAGGCAGCGTCGGCCACCGTTCCCCGGGGATATAGCTCTTGCATGACTGCGTGCAGTACCGTGCCGAACATTCCGGCATCGAGCGATTCGCTGACCTCTTTTTGGGCTTCCAGAGCCTGCACCTTGGAGTAGTAGAACTGCACGGGACAAGTAAGGTAGCTCTTGACGGCGCTGGCAGACAGGTTTTGCTCCCGCAGCGCCTGAATGTCAGCTTCGGTCTTTGGAATATCTCCGTCTTCTTCCCCCCGTCCCAGAGATGACTGAGCCTCGAAGTGATTGAATTTCACGCCGAAATGCATCTCAAGCTGGCGCAGGTAGCGGCTGGGTTCGCCGCCCTTGAGCCCCTCGGTGCGCGAATCGTACACCATCCACACGCGCGAGCAGCGCTGTATCATCCGGTAAAAATAGTAGGCCCACACAGCGTCCTGGTACTCGTATGTAGGGAGGCCGAAGCCTTTTCGGAGCTCGGGAGGGATGAACGAAGAGCTCACCGAGCGCCTGGGGAACACGCCCTCGTTGCAGCTGAGTATGATGAGATTCTGGAAATCCATGGCACGGAGCTCCAGCGGTCCCATGATTTGCAGGCCTTCCAGCGGCTCGCCCTCGAATGGCACCGTAGCCCCGGAAAGCACCTGCATGATAAGGCGGAAGAACGAAGCGGGCTGAAGCTCCAGATTATACGCGAGCAAGCGCCCTACAGACTCGTAGCACAACTTGGCGAAATCGAGCTCGAACTGCATATCCTCCAATGTCTTGAGCCTCGGGCCAAGGGTTGAGAGCACGTCTTGGAGCCACTGGCAAACGGGCCCCGTCGGCACGGCGCCGCTACCGGTTACGACAGGGCGGAACAGGACTTCAAGCACGGGATCGCCCTGCAGGTCCCGCTGAGGGATATAATACTTGCGGTCTTTGCGGCACTGCTCGAGCAGCTGCCTGCCTTTATCCGACAGAACCGACTTGACAATAGAATTGGACACCACGGCCCATAGTTGGCGATGGTAGAAATGCCACTCGCCGTTGCTCTGCCTCAGGTGGAGCTGAAGGGCGCCCAGGTCGCTCAAGAGCGTCCACATCTGGCTGCCCGCTATGGGATAGCCCATTGTGACATTGAGCTTCTCCACATGCCCGGGGATGGAGTTCAGCACGGGTATGAGCAACTGCTCGTCGGGCAGTACCACTGCCGTTTCGATACCGGGAGCCCCGGTGCATCGGGCAAGAATCTGCGGGAGCTGCTTGGCCTGGGCTATGCCCCCGGGTACGCTGAGCACGTTGAACTCCGTCCCGGGAAGGCCTTCGGGGTCGGGCCGGAAGGCGCTGGGAAATTCGATGGTAAAGTCCCGCAGGAAAAGAGAAGACTTATTATGAGGGTCACTGATCAAACTCGAGCGATAGTCCCAGCAGAACTCGGCAAGGCCGGCGCGATGGAGCTTGCGCAGCAGTGCCTTTTCGCATTCGTTAAGGGCGTTGAGCCCCACAAAGACGAAGCGCTCCGACCACGGGAAGCGGTCCTGCACAATGGCAGCGGCGCTTCCGGCTTCAAGCTTTTCGGCAAGCTCTCGGTACACCATACCCTCGTACGACATGCCCTTCGATTTAAGGGCTTCGCGGAACGAGCGGTACAGCGGAAGAAGTATGCGCCAGATGCTCAGGAAGCCTTCTTTAACGGCTCCCGAAGACTTGAAATGGTCCACGAAATGCAGGATGGCCTCCCTCTGGGAAGATGATAGATAGGAGTAATCGTCCTGCATCTCCTTTATATCCGTAACATTGGTAAAGAGCTGCTCCGGGTCCACGAGATACTTGTCCACATCGTCGAAATCGCCCAGCAGAGTGTCGCCCCAGAAGATAAAGTCGTCCAGCGGCTCGGCAGCATGATTCAAGGCCTTGTAGCAACTGTAAAGCTCCAGCAGCAGGGGGATGCGGTCGGACGGAGTCTCGGAGGTGGCATGGTAGAAGAAGTCGTTCATAGTGAACAGCTGCGGGCTGATCACCGGGCCGGAGCCCGAGGCAGCTATTTCCTGTCCGAGATAATGCTCGAAAAACCGCAGTGCCCTGCGGTTGGGGAAAACAAAACAGAGCCGGCTTATGTCGCCGGCTCCATTATAATAGTGTTTGGCTACTTGTTTCAGGAACGGTGTCATACATTACAAATATACTGATAATAATGCAAAGTATGACAGGTCTATTTCAAGTTATGATTTAATTTTACTGCGTGGGCGCAGACGGCCGGCAGGCAGTAAAATCAAATCATTACCACCTGATGTAAGTCTCGAACCAGATTTCGTTATAGTGACGCCCGGTATAGAGCATGTCGTTGTGGTAACGATACTCCAGCTGGAAATTAAGGTTCTTGTGCAGACGGAAGTTGGCTATGCAGGAATACATGTCGTGGCTGGTCTCGGCGGTTGCCGCAGAGCGGAACTCATCCCACTTGGCATACACCTTGAACCAATCGGTAACAGGCACTCCCACAGTAACGTAAAGGGCATCGGCCGGGCCGCTCTGGGCCTTTTCACCGGCGATTGCAGTAGCATATTCGCTGCGGAATGTCCAGTTGTTGCGGTCGAAGGACACGCCGGCGCTGATTCTCTCACGCTTGAGGTCGTTGCCTTCGCCGTCGATCCAGTTACCCTTCCATCCGAACACGCCCAGCTTGAGGCCCTTGATGGGCTGCACCTGGAAGGTTCCGATGATATCTTTCTTGAGGTCTTTGTCGGTCACGTTGATACCCTGGCCGTTCCACAATCCGAGCTGATAGTGGAAGAGAGGGTGCTCGTCTTTGCCGACGGGAAGGAAGTCACCCTGGATCTGGATACCCTGGTCACGTCCGCCCATGTTGGCCTCGCCCAGACGGTCGCCCATACCGGCCATTTTCTGCACCAGGAAGGAGAAGTCGCCTGCTCCTACGTCCCAGGGGTTCATAGGGTTCTCGAAGGTGAAGGCCCTCTTGAACTGACCCATCTTGACGGAGAAGAACTTGTACTTGGCCCACTCCACATAGAAATCCTTGACGTGAGGGCCACCGTTGAACTGGAGCTGGACCCTGTAGTTGAACTGATGGTAGATGCTACCGTCAACATACGCACGGATCAAGCGGGCATTGAAACCGGGGCCGCCGTTGGCGCCTTCTTTGTCGCTGTATTTATAAGAACCGATAATGTAAGCTCCCACCTTGGGGACGCTCGCAAAAGCGCCTTCTTTATATCCGTAATTAGGAGTCTCTTCTTCTTGTGCCGCAGCCATAAAGCCCACAAGCAGGGCAGCCGCAATCAAAAACAATTTTTTCATATTACGCTGTAGGGAAAGGGAATACTTTTGTCAACAGGAAATAACCGAGCACGAAGCCTATGACGCCGATGATGATGCCCACCTTGGTCATCTGCGCAGTCTTGACCAGGCCGGTCGAGGATGCAATGGCGTTCGGAGGGGTAGATATAGGGAACAGCATGGCGATGGAGGCGCACACGGCAATGAAAGGAATCATTGCGTTCATGCCACCCAGGGCCATGAACTGGGCGTTGTTGGCAGCTGCGGGATCGGCCATGGCGGTACCTACCACGATGAGGATAGGGACCAGCAGTGCCGCGGTGGCGCTGTTGCTGATGAAGTTGCTGAGGAAGTAGCAAAGCAGGCCGGCGATAATCATAACCACCACCACGTTCATGGTGCTGAAAGGAATGGCGTTGATAAGGGTTGCCGCAAGGCCGGTCTTGTTAAGGCCCGTACCCAGGGCGAAGCCGCCCGCTACCAACCACAGAACGCTCCAGTTGATCTCCTTGATATCATCTTTGCCGAACACTCCGGTGCAAGTATAGACTGCAAGGGGAATGAGGGCAACGATGTTGGAGTTGATGCCGGTCAATGACTCGGTAACCCACAGAAGGATAGTCACGAAGAAAGTGATCCAGGCCACGTAGTCTTTCCAGTTCCATTTGTGGCTCTTGGCCTCTATCTTGAGCTCGATCTTATCGGACTTGAAGGGGAAGAACAACTGCAGGAGCACCCAGGCGATAAGAATCATAACCACCACGTAAGGGATCATCCTGGACATCCAGGTCGCGAAGCCTATCTGGTAGCCGGCATTCTCCAGGGCGCCGATGGCGATGGCGTTGGGAGGGGTGCCGATAGGGGTGCCTATACCGCCGAGGTTGGCTGCTACAGGTATAGAGAGCGCCAGGCCCACCTTGCCGGTCTCGTCCTCGGGCAGTGCCTTGAGCACGGGCGCGAGGAATGCGAGCATCATGGCGGCGGTTGCGGTATTGCTCATGAACATCGAGAAAATGGAGATGATGATGAGGAATCCGAGAAGAACCATCTTGGGCTTCTTGCCGAAGAGCCCGAGAAGACCCTTGGCTATTACGGCGTCCATACCATATTTGGAGGCTATGATGGCCAGCACGAAGCCGCCCATGAACAGCATCACCACAGGATCGGCAAACGAGGCCATAATGCTCTTGTAGTCAACCAGGGTGCCGGCCGAAGGGTCGCACATGAACTTCAGGCCCTTGTTGGAGACCGTGAGCAGCATTACCACTATAACGATGAGCGAGGTGGTCCAGTTGGGGATGATCTCAAACATCCACATTAGGGCAGCGAACACGAAAATGGCAATCATACGTTGCTGCACAGGAGTAAGGTCCGCGATACCGAAGACAGAGGTAGGGAGGGCCCACAGAAGTATCGTAACTATCAGCACCAGTGGCAGAAGCACGCAATACTTGACGGAAAACTTACTGTTGGACATACTATGAGTCTATTTTTGCGTCTATCAAACGGGCGCAAATTTAGACAATTTTTCTTACATTTGTAAGTATGAAATCTACTATTCGCAAAAACTGGCCTAAATACCTCCTCCAGTGGGGAGTCCTGGCCGCTCTGGTTTTCTTTTTAAGCGGCCTCGCCGCCAAAATTTTCCCTAAACTTGGAGCCTCCGACCCCGAGGCATGGTGTCCGCTCGGAGGGCTTGAAGCACTAACCACTTACGTAACAAGGGGATCTCTCCCCTGCTCTATGAGCTCAGGGCAAATATTGATGGGCATTCTGCTTGCGGCGGCAGTTATTCTGTTCGGCAAGCTGTTCTGCGCCTATCTCTGCCCCATCGGATCTATTGAAGACCTGCTCTCCAAACTCCGCAAAAGCATAGGCTTCGACGGCGTGGAGTTCAAGGCTGGAGGCGTCGCCGACAAGCTCCTGAGGGCGCTGAAATACGGCCTGCTGTTCTGGATTTTCTACTCCACGGCAACCGCCAGCGAGTTGCTTTGCCGCAAGTTTGACCCTTACTACGCAATTGCTACCGGCTTTAAAGGCGAACTGGTGCTCTGGATGAGCATAGTTGCCATTGTAGTGGTAGTTGTGGGAGGCTTCTTCATCAAGCGCTTCTTCTGCCGTTACCTGTGCCCGCTCGGGGCCGCTGCAAACAGTTTCCGCTTCTGGCTGCCACTGCTCATTCTCGCCCTTGTCTGGTGGGGGCTCAGCGCTCTCGGCCTGCCTCTGAAGTGGTGGATGTTGCTCGCAGCCTTCTGCGTAGTGGGTTATCTGCTTGAAATCTTCTACCGCAAGCCCAAGCTGCAGCTGCTGCATGTAATTTACGACGACGACAGCTGCACCATGCGCTGCTACAACTGCCAGAAGCATTGCCCGTACAACATCGACATCCCCGGCAGCGGCGGAGTAGTGACCGACGTTGACTGCACCCTCTGCGGAGAGTGTATCGCTTCGTGTCCCCGCAAGGCGCTCAAGTTCGGCGTAGTTACCAAGCCTATGGACAATAAGTTCGGCCGCTTTGTTCCGGCGCTGGTGGCCGTTGTCATTACCGCCCTGGGAATCATCTTCGGCGGCCGTTTCGAGGTGCCTACCATCGACGAAAAATGGGGTATCGAAGAGGGTATGGAATTGAAGACCCTGCGCATCGAGAACCTTACCAGCGTGCACTGCTACGGCAGCTCCATGGCTTTCAAGGGCAAGATGGAGAACGTCCGCGGAGTACACGGAGTTAAGACTTATGCAAGTTCCCACACCGTGGTGCTTACCTACGACCCCAAGGTAACCAGCGAGGCGAAGCTCCTGGAAGATGTGTACGAGCCGTCGCACTTCAGGGTCAATTCGCCCGAGCCTTCGGAATATCCCGAGCTTCAGATACAGACCATACGCACCGAGCATATGCCCAACAAGTCCGACCTCAATATGCTGGGTCTGCAGATGAGGCTTACGGGCAAGAAAATCTTCGGCATCGAGTCGGAGTACGACTGCCCGCTCATCATCCGTGTTTATTCCGATCCTGCCGAGCAGCTGGACGAGGCCTGGTTCAAGGAGATTGTCGAGAAGAAAGTCCTCGCCATGCCTGTTCACGGCGGCGGAGTAAAGGAAACCCCGCTCGACTTCACCTTTGTGCGTCTCGAGAAGGAGAAGGGCAAGATAGGCATTGCGGAGTATCTGGAGAACATGTTCGACCCGTTCAGCGCCGAGTTCAACGGCCGTTATCCGTCGGGAGATACTACCGTGGTGCGCAAGCGCGCCGAGGTATATGAGGGCAAGCCTCAGTTCATTTATGAGATAGAGGACCAGAACTACGAGAAGCCTATCGTCATGAGGGCCATGCCTTTCCTGAGCAATCATCTTTCCAAGGAAGAGGGTGTGATCGGAGTGGCCCTTAAGCTCAACAAGAGCCTCAAGCCGAGCATCCAGGTCCGCTTTGCCGAGCCTATGACTGCCGACAGGGTGTGGGAGCTTATGAGTATGGACACCTGGACCATCACCTACAAGGCGGATGATGTTAGGGAGGAACCTGCAAGGCTCAAGTTCGACAAACCCGGTACCTGCTATGAATACAAGTAAATTCTTCTGTCTTTCTACAATTGCATTGCTTCTGGCGGCCGTGCCGGCCAGGGCCGACGAGGGTATGTGGATGGTGAACGCCATCTCCAAGGCCCTGGTTGATAAAATGCATAATAAGGGTCTGGAACTCAGCGGGAACGAGATTTACGACGCCGATGCCGTGAGCCTCAAGGATGCCATCGTATCGCTGGACTTCGGTTGCACCGGTTCGTTCATTTCGCACGACGGACTCCTGATCACCAATCATCACTGCGCCTACTCCGACGTTCATCGCCTCAGCACCCCCGAGCACAATTATCTTGAAGATGGCTTCTGGGCCCGCAGCGCCGCCGAGGAAATCTACATTCCCGGCAAGAGCGTGCAGCTGCTAGAACGCATCCTCGACGTTACCGACGAAGTAAAGGCCGTACAGGAGGAGGAGAAGCTGGAGGGTAAGCCGTTCGGAATGAGACGCCTTAGCTACATTATCGAAAAGCGCTACCAGGAAACCACGGGCCTGATGGCCTCTCTCAGTTCGATGTGGGCGGGATCGAAGTATTATCTTGCACTCTATCGGGTATATACCGACGTGCGCCTTGTGGCGGCTCCGCCGGTGAGCATCGCCGCATTCGGCGGAGATATCGACAACTGGGAGTGGCCCCAGCACAAGTGTGACTTTGCCATCTACCGTGTGTATGGTTCTCCCGAGGGAGCGCCAGCTCCACACGGGCCCAAGAATGTGCCTCTGGTGCCCCGCAAGTGGCTCCAGATCAGCACCTCCGGTTATAAGCCGGGAGACTTTGCAATGGTTCTCGGCTACCCGGGGCGCACCGACCGATACACTTCCGCTGCAAAGCTCGCCTACAGGCTCGATACTTCCCTGCCCATTACCAACAGCATCCGCGCCGACCAGATGGAGATTATCAACCGCTGGATGAACGCCGACCCCGAGGTGCGCCTCAAATACTCCGACCAGTTCTTCATGCTCAGCAACATTCAGGAGAATAACGAGGGCCTCGCGCAGTGCTGCAAGCGATTCAAGGTACTTGACAAGTTACGCAAGAGGGAGCGCAAACTCAAAGAGCATCAAGACCTTATTAAAGAACTTGACACCAAGTACGCCTCTATTACTCCTGCCGAGAAGAACCTTATCTGGTTCCGCGAATCGATAGTACGTGGCTCGCGCCTCAGCACCATAGCCCTCCGCGTAAAGAACAGCCGCCAGAGGCTCGATATGGAGCGGGAGTACGGAGCTATCGACCTCCGTGTGGAGAAGGACCTTATACGTTATGGTATCCAGAAGTTCTACGAAAACGTGGATTCAACCCTATGGGGCCCCCTCCAGAAAGAGCTTTTTGCCCGCTATGGCACCGACTATGACGCCCTGCTGGGATCCATCTGGACCGATGAGTATCTGACTCCCGACACTCCCCTTTGCCGCTTCCTTACCGAAAGGGGCATCAGTGCCTATAATCATGATATCGAAAGCGCTCAGGGAGACCGGAACGTGAGCGCTGCCGGAGGCGAATTCACCCGAGCCCTCTATAACTGGAGGGAGGAGCACGGCGTGCTCCAATACCCCGACGCCAACTCCACCATGCGTCTTACTTACGGCACTGTAAGCACTTATAGGCGTAATTGCAAAAAGCTGCCCTGGCAGACCTGGAGCAAGGAAATTCTGGGCAAGGAGAATGACACTTACGAGTTCAGCCTGAAACCCGAATGGAGGGACCTTCTCAAGGCCGGCGAATCAATTCCCGTTGACTTTATAACCGACAACGACATAACCGGAGGCAACTCCGGCTCGCCCGTGCTTAACGCCCGAGGAGAGCTCATCGGCCTGGCATTCGACGGCAACAAGGAGTCGCTTGCCAGCGACGTAGCCTGGACCGAGGGCTACAACAAGTGCGTCAACACCGATATCCGCTTCGTCCTCTGGACCCTCAAAGAGTACATGCATCTGGATTATTTGCTGGAAGAAATAGAACGTCATTAGCTGGATTCTATTCTGAAGTGTGTTGCACTTCTAAATAGAATTCACCGAAGGTTTCATTATGAAAAGAATCATTATCACTCTGTGCCTGCTTATTATGTGCTGCACGGCACAGGGCTGGGGACGTAAAGGACACGCCACCATTGCCAGGATTGCAGAAATGCACCTGACCAAGACCACCCAGAAGCGTATAGCCGAGATAATGCACGGCGAGCCCATAAGCGGCTATGCCTCTTACGCCGACGACCACAAGGGCAAGTTGTTGGTTGACATGGGTTTCGACCCTGCAAGCGGAGAGCCGCGTGTAAACACCCAGCCGCATACTTTCGAGGCCAATATGGATTTCGAGCCGTTCAGGGGCATAAACGACAACGGACGCTATGTCAAGAATTGCATCCACTTCATCGAGAAGTATGCCCAAGACCTGAAGCACTATAAGGAACTTGACGACTCGACTGCTTTTACCGAACTGGTGCTGCTGGTACACTTCGTGGGCGACATGCATTGCCCGGAGCATATTCGATACAACCCGGAAGACATGACCATAGGCTACTACAAGGTCAACTTCCGGGGCGAAGACATACGTTACCACACCATCTGGGACGATATGATCATCGACATCAAGCATCCCTGGAGCTTCAGCGACCTTGCCCACATGTTCGATTCCGCAAGCAAAGAAGAAATTGCGGAAATAACCAAAGGCGGCCCCTACGACTGGGGGCGTGACGTGGCACGCTGCTGCTGGGTAACCCACCAGGTCAAGCCCGGAGATGTGCTAACAATGGACTGGTACTACGACCAGCTGCCTCTTATGCGCTCGCAACTCCGCAAGGCCGGCTACCGCCTGGCCAAAGAGCTGAACATGATTTTTGACCCTGCTTACGCACGTAAGAACAAGAACAAATGAAAAGACTCACAGTAACTCTCGCCACGGCCCTGTTGGCAATATCTGCAGCCGCCTGGACTCCTGCCGACGGGCTCAAGACTCGCTGGGCTTCGGATGTGGATCCATCAGCACCACACCCCGAGTACCCCCGTCCACAAATGGTTCGCGCCGACTGGATGAACCTCAACGGGCTGTGGGATTACTCCATAACTCCATCGGAAGCCGGCTATGGCAAACCTGACGGACAAATACTGGTGCCGTTCTGCGCCGAATCGGCACTCTCCGGAGTCGGGCGCCATGTTGGTTCGGCAAACGCCCTTTGGTACGAGCGCAGTTTCAAACTGCCCCGCGCCTGGAAAGGCAAAGAGGTGCTGCTGCACTTCGGTGCCGTGGACTGGAAGGCCGACGTTTGGGTCAACGGAGTCAAGGTGGGAGAGCACACCGGCGGCTACACCCCGTTCTGCTTCAACATCACTTCTGCCCTCAAGCGCTCCGGCAAGCAAGTTGTCCGCGTGCGCGTGTGGGACGCTTCCGACGAAGGGTTCCAGCCCCGCGGCAAGCAGATAGAGCATACCCACGGAATATGGTACACCCCCGTTACCGGCATCTGGCAGACGGTATGGCTGGAGCCTGTCGGCAGTGCCCACGTGGTATCTTACTACCCCAAATGGGATGAGGCCTCCGGCACCCTGTCGCTGGGCATCGAGGCCGAAGGGAGCTTTGACCAGGCTCGGGTGCAGCTCTTTGACGGCAAGGGCCTTATCGGCGACAAAGGGGCTTCGCCTTCGGGCACTCCCCTGCTGGAGACGGCAGCAAAGGACGGAGTGTGCAGCTTTGAAATAGAAAAGCCGCGCCTCTGGAGCCCCGACAGCCCCAACCTTTACGGCCTGCGCATCACCCTGCTCAAGGGAGGCAAAGTGGTTGACAGCGTGGACGGCTACACAGCCCTTCGCACCGTGAGCGTCATCTCCGACCCTAAGCCCGACCGCAACACCAACTCTTACAAGCGTATCGGTCTCAACGGGCAGAGGACATTCTTCTTCGGCCCTCTCGACCAGGGCTGGTGGCCCGACGGACTCTATACCGCGCCCACCGACGAGGCGCTCAAGTTCGACATCCTCAAGACCAAGCAGTGGGGCTGGAACATGATACGCAAGCACATAAAGGTGGAGCCTGCCCGCTGGTACTGGTGGTGCGATGCTCTGGGAGTGAGCGTCTGGCAGGATATGCCCTGCATTGCCGACCACAGCTCCAAGACCAACGCCTACCGCAAACCTGAGATTGCCGCCATGCAGAGCAACGAGTGGCAGAGGGACAGCTTCATCGGCGGAACCGACTGCACAGTTCCGCAGGAGTGGAAAGACAATTATTACAAAGAGTGGGGCGAGATTATCTCTTTCCTCAAAGGTTTTCAGTGCATAACCGTATGGGTGCCGTTCAACGAGGCCTGGGGTCAGTTCGACACGCCCGAGGTGGTGCGCTTTACCCGCGAGCAGGACCCTTCCCGCCTTGTAAACGAAGCATCCGGAGGCAATTATGCATTCGCCGGTGATATCATCGACACCCACCATTACGCATCTCCCGCGATGAACAACTTCGAAGCATCGTTCATCAATGTCCTCGGTGAATACGGCGGCCTGGGCTACCCCGTTCCGGGGCATCTTTGGAAGCAGGACGGCAGCTGGGGCTACGGCAAGGTGTTCGAGTCGGGCCGGCAGCTGCAGGCCATGTACGAGCGTTTTGCCGACATGCTTAAAGTGTTCATAAGCACAGGATGCGCAGCGGCGGTTTACACCCAGACTACCGACGTTGAAATCGAGGTCAACGGCATTATGACCTACGACCGTGAAATAGTGAAGATGGACGAGCAGAGGCTGAGGGAGACAAACCTCAGCGTAATCAGAGCATTATGAAGAAGATATTGATTCTATGCGCGCTGTCGGCCCTGTGTGCCTGCGGACGCACTAATGTACCGGAGCCCGAGCTTTTGTTCTCGCTTTCCGACTATCCCGAGCTTGAGCACATCAAGAATATGCAGGGCTGCGCCGTGTCAGGCGACTATTTCTTCAGCCTGCAGGATAAGGGATGGTGCAACGTGTTTGACCTCCGCAAACGCAAGAGCATATCGCAGTTCCCTCTTGGATCGGCTGGCAAGTATAATCACGCCAACGTGGCTTTCTTCGGCCCCGACAAGTACGACAGCTCCGACCGCTTCCCTCTTATTTACATCTCGCAATGCAAGGAAAAACCAGTTGAGGAAATAGGTCTTGCCGAGACTGATTCCCTCGGCCGCTTGCTTTTCGTGGAGCGTATTCTTGCCGACGAGAACGGAGTGCCGTTCGGCTCGGAGCTGGTACAGCTCGTTCACTATGCGCCAAAGGAATGGAACTCCCGCCTCTGGATTGCCGACGCCGCACATCCTGATAAGATTTACTGCTACGGCAATACCGTTGGTAACGAAAAGCCCCTCAACCACATAGTCATCAAGAGTTTCGACTTTCCCCGCTTCAGCTCCGACCGCTTCCTGGTTTCTCTGACCGACGAGGATGTGCTGGAATCGTTCAATTTTGACGAATTACTCCCCGAGGGGCACAGAGGGCCGCAGAATGCCATCCTGCAGGGAGCATTCCTCAAAGACGGCGTACTGTTCCTGCCCTGCGGAGTGGGCACGGAGGAGCATCCCAACGAGTTGTTCTATGCAGATCTCTCCGGGCACAAATACGGTTACTTTGACTTTACCTCTTCCATGCCCTGCGAGCCGGAAGACTTCGACCTCTGGGAAGACAAGTTGATATGCCCCGCCAACTCCGACGGCGTAGGGAAAGTGTACAGTTTCCCCTACCGGGAGTTACTTAAAGCTATGGTCAAGAAATAGTTATTCGGCCACCGGGGTATCCGGCTCCTCTTGCTGAGCGGCTGCAGCAGCCTCCTGCTGGGCCGCTTGTTTTTGTGCCTTCTTGCTGTCCCTCAGGTTCTTCTTGCTCTGCTGTACGTCCTTCTTGGCGTTACGGGTGTCTTTTTTCAGCGAAGCAATACCTTTACGCGACTCGCTTATATTGGCCTTGCGTTTCTTGATCTGATTATCGATGCGTTTGATCTCGGCCTTGGAGTCACGAATCTTGGCCTGGATAGTCTTGGTGTCAATGTTTGCGAGCTTGATCTCGGCGGAAGTGGCACCGGCTTTTTTCATCTCCTTGACCTTGCTTTTCTGGAGCTTCAGCTGGTCCTGGTTGGCCTTCAGAATCTCTTTTGCCGACTTAAGTGCAGGTTTGAGACGGTCGATTTCCATCTGGTCACGGGAGATCGAGTTCTCCAGAAGGTCAATCTGGCGGTTGTTCTTGCGTGACTGCTCTTTATAACGGCGGGAAGCATTGTCCAGGGCCTCCTGGTCCTGCTGGATGCGGGCGTCGTAGTCTTGAGGGGTCTGGGCGCGCAAAGTACAAACTGCCGCCAACAGGAAGAAAGAAAGAATGATTGCCTTTTTCATATTCTGTGTATTTGCTGACAATAATATTAAAACCTATACCGAAGGCCCGCAACAACTATGCCTTGCTCCCCGACACCGACTTCGGCGAACGCGCGAAGGAATTCAGGGCCGGCTTCCAGGCCGAGGAAAGAAACCTGAAAGTTGAATTGGAATCTATCCTTGCCCTCGCGCCATGGCAGGAATGTTAAACCTGCACCGAGTTTGGAGTATGAGCCGAACCAGGCGCGCCTGTACCAGTGGAACTTGACTGCAGGAATAAGGCTGAAGTTGTTGTAACTGTTCTGCTTTTCGTTTTCCGTAGTGGAGAGATTGAAATATGCAAACGCACCGCCTACAGATATAAGTTCACCCAGATCGCGGTAATACTCGGCCACGATGGCTCCTGTCGCGGAAGAGTGATAGTCTTTGTACAGGACGGATCCGAAAACATTGGAGACCAGGGTGTATAACTGAGAGTTTGAATACAGGCCATAACTGATCCCGACCTCGTTCGGACGAAAAGTCTGCCCCAAAAGGTGGAGCGACAACAAAATGCTAAAAACTGACAGTACAAGCTTTTTCATAAGTGCGATAAAGTTAACGAATTATTTGCACTATTCAAAAGCCCCTCTTGACAGATAAAGCAAGGGGCTGACTAAGATGATACTTAAGTCAGCCCCCTGGATTTTTTCAGTATCCTTTACTCAACGGGAACCGGAGAGTTGATGGAGATATTCTTGACACGGTTCACTGCACTATAATCCTGAAGATAGGAACAAGTGAAGGCTGAGCCTCCGGTAAAATGCACGCTTGCCGGGCTGTAAGGTTTGCCTGTGAGGGCTTTTTCCGTAGCCTTACATACCAGATCGACCGAGATAGTTCCCTTAGAAAGAGTTACCGATCCGGACACAGGGTAATAGGTGGTTCCAGTATAGTTGTTCAGGGCATAGCACCATGGTTTTGTACCATTCATCAAGGGAATCAAAGCGCCTATTTTGGCTTCTGTTCCGAATGTATAAGTGCCGTCGGGAACAGGATTAGAGCAAAAACGGTTGGCGTAGTTCTTCTCATAAACATATCCACCATGGGCAATGACTGACATTTGCAGTGTCCAGGCGTCGTTGAAATGGGAGTTGGAACCGAAGGAGAAAACATCGCAAGGAGTATCGGGAATGGCGGGTTTCATAGTAGTTCCGTCATCCATGACACCGATATGCGAGCCAAACCAGTAGCCGACGTATACAGTTCCGGCGGCGCCGTCCAGCGACACAAACACGTCATCGCCATCATCATGAGGATGTGTCGTCTCGTCAGTTGCCTTGCCAACAGGCACATCAATATCTATGCTCACCTGTACAGGGTCGCTGTAAACCGGCTGACCATCAATATATTGATATGGCTTGACGGTTGCGGCATATTTGAAGTTGCTGGTTCCATCCGCATTCTTAGTAATGGTCAACGCGGTTCCCACTGCTTCAACCTCAGTATAGAGAAAACCGCCGGCCTCGTTGTACAGAGAAATACCCACATTGGATAGGAGTCCGGGATTAGCCTTCAGGACACCCATCTTGTATGTGAGAGCAGCATCATTTTCCGGAACTCCAAAAGTATAAGTCCCTGCAGGAATTTCATCGAGACTCACTTCCCCTGGAGCCGAGAAGAAATCGAACGAGCAATAAGCCACCTCATTTTTGACAGCGGGGTTCTTGCGAGGCAAATAGAAATAAATGTCCCAGCCATTAGCTTTGGTGGTAAAGTAGGTATCACAAGCGTTATTCCATTTAAGCTTGGCAGCACCGCCACGGAAGTCGGTAGACATGGGGATAGCACCTACATAGGAATAGCTGTGCTGGACACCGACGGCATCTACAAGAACTGCTGTAACAGTGTAATTGCCGTTGGCTTCTTCCACTACAATCTCGCCATCATATATAGCCACTTCACGTCCGTCGGCAACGAGTCCGGTATAGTACTTTTCCTCGCCTGTAGAAGACATGATCGAGAAAGTATTGTCCGCCTTAGTGCCCGTTGCATCGATTGCGAAAGTACCCTGAGGGACTTTGTCGGCAGAGAAGAATGCGAATACATTGTCTTTTAGTTCACCCTTCTTGTTGAGAACAAGCGTGACCTTGTCTCCGCCTTCCGTAGCCAGTTTCACTACATACTGCTGATGGAGGTTGACCGAATAGGTTTCATTGTTGTAAATAGACTGGCTGTTGCCGATATAGATTGCCTCGGCACTGTTAGCCGGAGTCCATGATGCGGCCTGGACCACGGTATAGGTCTGGGAATAGCCGGGAGCGGCGACCACGAAGCTGCCGGTACGGGGAGCAAGCTCGGTATTGGCAGTGACACGGAGTTTGATAGTTCCTTCCTGAGGTGCGGCCTTTGTTGAAACCACGGTAATCCAGGGAGAATCCGCAGCAGGAGTTACGGTGTACTGCAGATTGGTCTTGACAGGAATCGCAATATCCTGAGCTTCAGGAGAGATGCTGAAAGCAAAAGCAGACTCCATGATAGATTCTGTGCCCTGCACGATGGTGAAAACGGTTTTCACCGAGCCCACGGACACGGTCACCTTTCCGCTTCTTTCGGCCCAGGTGTCGTTTTCCGAAACGGCGATCTTGAGAGAGACGTTGCCGGCCTCACCGGAAGTCTTGTCGGGAACGATCCACTGTGAATCGCTTTCGGCCTTCCAGGCCTTGTTAGCAGTAAAAGTCACAACCGGAGCTGCGGCTTCCTTCCCTACCGTGATGGTAGTCCCTGCGATACTCAGGGCATCTTCGGGTTCGATCTCCTTTTGCTTACAGGAGAAGACAGTCAGCCCGACCAGGGCTGTAACTGCCAGTAAAACAAACTTTTTCATAAAAATATTATTATGGTTGTGTATTTGTATTCTTCATTCCATCAAACTGCGAGAGGAGATATCGTATCCTGTCCTTGTCGTATTGGCCGTGAGCCGCCCTAAGGCTCTTCTTAAGGATGCCGCCGAGCCTGTCCATCTCGGCCATGCAGGCATTCCCGAGCACCGTCCCGTAAAGGCTTTCCGTCAGCGGCAGAGGAACATAGAGCTGCGCGGCAGTATGGTTGAATTCTTTCAGGTTCTGCACATAAGCCGGAATACTGGGCATGAGTCCGCGCACCATCCAGATTTCCACAAGGAATTCCTCCCCCTCCGGCACGGATCCTTTACGCAGGTTACGGGTGACCTCATCCGTTATGTCCGAAAGCAAGTCCCCTATAGGATACTCATCTATTCCGAGTTTGGTCGCGACAGCGCTCCATTTCAGCCTGGGGAGCATAGCGTTCTGGGTGAGTGCGTTGATACGCATCAGAGTGGAGAAGTCGTTGTAAGCACCGCTGAAGGCCTGCAGTTCCTTGTTGGAATCGATGTATTGCAATTGATTCAAGCCGTTGATGGATAAAGACATCGCCTTTTTCTGCTCTTCCTTGTCCACGGCTATGTATTTAGGGCCGGCTGACATATCCTGAATATACAGGCCACCGACCAGCCTTGCGAGTTTCTTGTGTTCAGTGCAATGGTGACGCAGGATCTGCTCCACCAGCACGGTCCTGAAACCTGTGTTCTGCGGTACCGTGCTCTCATACCAGTCAGGGACGTTGGCCGAGATGTACTTGAATCTTTCGATGGCGGTTGCATACTCCTCGAACGGATCGTTGCCCAGGTCGTCCCGGCAGCACCTGGGATCGGAGGAATAATTGGCATACGGAAGGTAAATGAAAGAAGAATCTCCCGCTTTGGAGCGTATAAGGGAGTCGGCAAGCGCCTTGTCCGAAGCGGCACCCGGGTGGGAATAGATCCATTCGACGGCCATATAATCGTAAGCCCCGGGCTGATTAATAACCGTCACCACGCCTCTTTCCTTGTCGCCCGGGCGTGCAAGCGTATTGAAAAGCACGTCATCGGTCACAGAAGCGGTGATACCGTTCTTGCGCGTGAATTCAGGATCCCGCAGCTGGGCGGGAGAATACGCATAAGAGCCGGCATAATTGGCGCTCAACCCGAGGACTCTGGCAAATGCCTGCATTATCCTGGCGCTGAGGGCCTCGCAGAAAGCATCTTCGGGGATTTCGTATTCGTGCCATCTGGGATCGACATCGGAAATGCCGAACAGACCGTCCAGGCGGAAGTACTCGCGAATCCCGGCAGGCACGGTAAGACTGCAAGCAGAAACCAAACCTGTGGACGGATCGGAGAGGGTCGAAACGGAAATGCGGCCCGACGAACTGTGCACGTCGGCCATCACCTTGCTCACCAGCGGATTCTCCACAGCGACGCCCTTTTCAAAGGGGCGCACTTCTATCACGCTCCCCAGCCCCGCAGCCTCGAAGGTCTTGTTCCAAACGAGGATTCCCCTAGCCACGGCCTCACGCTGAACGGCGGAGAAAAGGGTATCCACATAGACTACTATCTTCTTTCCTCCGGAGATATCCCAACGCGATACAATATCTTCCTTGCGTATTCCCTTCTCGCTGGAGAAAACGTTCCTGGAAGAATTAATCGTGCCGATACGCGGGTCAGCAGCCCTTACCTTGACCGGTCTTTCCGGCACCAGGGTCAGCATCGTGGCTACATCACCATCCACCGACATTATTTCCTCCTGGATAACCTGGAGCATATTTCCGCCCAGATCGTATTCGGGCGCAACCTTGAAAGTGATTCCCTGGAGCACGCCGGTGCTGGACGGATACGAGACCAGCTCCTTGAAGTGCGTGAACTCCGGCTTGGGCGTTGCCTTGTTTACCATCGCGCTGCCGTCAATCTGCACTTTGGCAGGGTTGAAGGCATCTTTGTTGGAAGGATCGAAGAGCTTGGTGACCTCTACCACCACGGAGGTCGAATCAGCGTTGCGGTATTTTATGGGGAAGGCGTAGCGCACAGGAGCAAGAGTGCCGCGCGACAGACTTTGCTTGAGCGGGCCCTCGTCCGATTCCGGCATCACTACAGGCGAGGTGAACAAAAGCAGCGAATCGGTACGGGACAGGGTAAATACTTCCCTGGCGGATATGTCCGTCCCGCAGCTCGTCCAGCCCGAAGAACTCCGCATGAACGAAGACAGAATGACGCGCCTTCCCATGAGGGAATCAGGAAACTCCATCCAATACTTGCTGCCGTCTTTATAGATACGCATGCACTCCCCCGCACTTTTGATTCCGGCCTTGGAAACAAAAGTCTCATAGGTGTCAGCGCCACGCAACGCAAGAGCAAAGGTCAGCGCAAGAATTGTCAGAAACAACTTTTTCATTATCTCACGCTGTAATCGATTATACTCCGAAGGAGCGCGTAATGCCCCTTGTCCTCACCTTTTCCGGTCTTGTTCCCTATCAGCTTGCGGACTCTCATCAGTTCGGCATAAACGGTCGACCTGCTTATGTGGCCGCCGCCGAAACTGCGCGGATCCCACTCGAAGCCGGAGATCTCGTCATAGCGGATGCTTCCCATGGGAGAGTGCGGATCAAGGATATCGCAGATATGGTCGTCATGCTCGTGGAAGGCATCCTTCTTTTCGCTATCCGCCGGATTCTTGTAGCCTACCATATTCATCTGCGATTCCACATAAACGCGCTGGAAAAGCCTGTCTCCGTCGGTAAGAGCACGGCCTTTGAGAGTCGGTTTCCATACACGGTCGAACAGCATGTCCATCAGATCCTTGACCGGCAGTTCTTCTGTGTCGATGCCGTCGATCATACCGGCGGCGAACACCTTGCCCATCAGGTTCTGGGCGATGCTGCGGCGCACGTTGTCCACGGGCGATCCGACTATGGGGAGCCGGCCCAGCACGGCCTTGTCTTCAAGCCAATCAAGGTCGGAATACATCTTGAACACATCGTCAAGAGCCCTCTCCTGAACGTCCCGGGGCACGTTTTCAAAGCGTTTGAACCCGTCGCCGGGGACGGTCTCATTGCGGTACAAGCCTTCGATATTATGCATTAGATGTCCGGCATAACGCAGATACTGGTTTACGATGCCCAGATACAGTTCCGTCCGGTATTTCATATCCGGATCGCTCTCGTCGGAAATCCAGTCCAAGAATCCGGACATAATATATTTCAAGTTACGGACCCCGGCATCAGATGCGGCGAACACATCATCGCTCAGGTCCTCGGTCTGGCACCTGGGGTCGAAGAACATACCCATCTGCTGCTTGCCGTAGCGGTAGATCGGAGACACTGCCACCGAGTCCGTGATCCAGCCGGCAGTGATTTTGGTTTCTTCTTCAAAGCTTGAGGCGTCGAAAACCGGAGTGTAACCCCAGCGTATCGCCCAATAATCATTCTTCCCAAACTTGGGAGGACTGAGCCTGACGCCGCGCTCCTTGTCACCCGGCTCGGCCACATAGTTGAAGCGGGCATAGTCCATGATGGATGCAGTCGTGCCATTTTCCTGAGTGAATTCAGGGTCGCGCAGCTGCTCAATCGAGAAGCAGGTGGACGCACTCATATTGTGCATCAGGCCCAGGGTATGCCCCACCTCGTGGCGCAACACATAGGTCAGGGCATCGCCAAGGACCTCCTTGGGGATGTCGGCACTACGCACCGCCGGGTCGGCCTGTGCGGTCTGGACGAACATCCACACGCTAAGGAGCTTGATAACGTCGTGGCACACCCATACGGAGGCGTTGATAATCTCGCCGCTGCGAGGGTCCGTCCAGGAGGGGCCCATAGCGTTCTGGACCGACACCGGAGCATAGCGTATGCAGTTGTAGCGAATGTTTTCCGGATCGAACTCGGGATCGTCTTCGGGGAAGGGCAATGCCCGTATGGCATTCTTGAATCCGATGGTCTCGAACACTTCGTTCCACTGCAGGACGGCATCGAATATATAAGGCTTCCACCACTCGGGGAAATTATTGTCTATCCAGAAGGTGACCGGCTTCACGGGCTCAACCGCCACTCCCCTTCTGTATGCGGCAGTGTCGGAGGGCTCCAGGCGCCACCTGTTAACGAACCATACGTCCTTGCTCGTGGAATTGAGGTCCTCCACCATGGCTCTTCGGGTAAAGAAGAAGTTGATTCTGGGGTCGGCGATTCTGGGGTGATAGATCTCTTCCGGCAGCAGCAGGAAAGACGTTACGGTCTCGACGGTCAGAGGAGTCTCCTTCTTTTTTACTTCATATGTGTAGGTGCGGCTTACCGCAACGGAGAAATTATCGTCAAAGCTCTTGGCCCCGGCTATGTAGGAAAGGTCCTTTTTGTAGCTTTTCTTTACGGTCTCCCGGGCAAGCGGGTTATGCTCAGTAGGGTCGAGCTCTTTTTTGTCCGAGAGGAAGAAGCCGGTGGCATCTACCACATAGCGCCCTTCGTCGCTTGTGGATTTGATGTCAAACTTTTCGACAGTAGCCCCTATATGGCTGTCCGACAGAGCCTTAAGTATATTGCCGTCGGATGATGAGAAATCGAACGACACCTCCTTGAGCCTGATGGTGCTGTCAACCTTCTCGAAAGTGTAGAAATTGAGCCCGTTTACATCTTTAAGGCCCACGGTTCCAAGACGGCTGTCGCTTATTGCCCTGACCGTGGAGGCCATGGCCCAGGTCCTGCCCAGAAGGGAATCCGGCAGTTCCAGGAGTATCTTGCCCTTCTTGACGGAGGCCTTGACGGACGTAAGGTCCTTAGCCTCAAGACTTACGGGGCAGATAATGGCCCACAAGGCCGCTAAGAGCAATAATCTTTTGAGTGTTTTCATAATTATTTGAAGGTTGTTGCTACGGCCGTTATTCTTCCGAACCCGCCGTACACTCCGTTATCTTTGAAAGTAAACAGACCGGTACTAACGTTGAACGGACGCAGGTAAATCTTTCCTTCTCCCGACGCTTCATCGTAAGTAAAGATCATAATCTGCATCCGGTTGGTAGCGATAGGGAAATCATAGGTATTGTAATCGAATCCATGGGTTCCGTACCATCCCTGGGTATAGAATTTAATGCCGGTTATTATCTCCCCGCCAGTATCGGGTTTCCAGTTGATTTCACGGTAAACCGGACTGCCGCCCATGATGGTAACGGACGCGACCTTGCTGTCCGTAGCCATAAACACTATGTCGGCATTGTCGCAGAAAGCAAAGTACTTAGCGTCCGGCAGCCACTGGGAGGCTTCCAGGGAGTAATGAACCATTTCCTTAATGCTGGGGTGGATATTTACAATGTGATGCTTGCCGCCCGCGTCCTCGATCAGGAATGCGCAACGCGCGTCCCTGCCGGCACCGGCCCAGAGACACTTGCCTCCCGCCAGATCGGCTCCAATAGGATCGGTCACCTGCGCAAAGCTGGCATAGCCGGAGAACTGAGCGTGCATATAATAGAATTTGCCTTCAGCTTCGTTGAAAAATGCCACATCGCTCTGCTGAACCGCATACGAGTAGCCGACATTGGTCGGAGTGAACACATCGGAAGGGATGCCGCTATAGCCGGCTATGTTGAAGGTGTTGTTGGTATGGCAGATATTGAGCCACAGTTTGCCGTTGATCTGGGCTGCGGTCATTATCTGGCCGTAGTTGATCAGGTTGTGGACTTCGAAGGTGGATTCTTTGAAACCGTTGAACAGGGCCCCGTCCTGCTTGGCCACCGTGAAGGTCAGGGGGTCGAGCGCGAACAGATGCTCATCGGTGCCCACAAGGACGAGGGTCTCGTTATATACGGTTCCGTCGGTACGCACGGACGAAATCAAAGTGTTCACCCGTCCCTGCATAGGCTGCCCGTTGGCCAGTTCGAAAATGTTTCTGGTGTATCTGGGGGCGTCGCTCGTATAGCCGTAAGTTACAAATTTATTGGCCAGAAGGTCGAAATCGCTGGTCATTCCGCCGTCACGGGTATGGGCAACCAACACCCCTTCTCCCAAAGAAGAATTCACGAACACGAAGCAACTGACGGTCTTGGACAGGCCGCTTTGGGTGTCGGTAGCCGTAAATGACAGGCAATAGGGGGAGGCATTGGGGCTGTTGGCTACCCTGTAGGACACATCCTGCGTTTCCGACAGGCTCATCCTGTCTTTGCTGACTCCGGGCTTGAAATCAATGGCCCATTCATATTCAAAGCCGTCATACTCTTCCCCTCCCAGAGTGGCGACGGCGTGTAGCTGAATCTCATCTCCGAACAGGACGTCAAGAGTATCCGGCACCCCGGTGATTTCTATTCCGGGGAGCTCCCTGGTCGCCTCCGTGCTAAGGTCTTTATAACACGAGAGCATAAGCGCAAGGGGAATGGCCAATATTGCAAATCGCTTGATCATATGGACACTAGAGTTGAATAGATGGTGGGAATCACTGCGGGCTTCCTACCCTGCCCTACAGGGGTCGAGGAATTGGGATAGTCTTCATAATCATCGCTGTGCATATACGGGTCATCAGGATGCAACAGGTCGTGGTCACGGACTATTTCCCTCACCCTCTTGTTGAGGGCGCTCCACCAGGTAGGGTCCTTATATATCAGTCCGTTCTCGGGAGTGACTGCCGACTTTTGCCTGACACAGAAGTCGATCTCGTCACCGTATTCGGCCACAAGGATTTTATGAAGAGCCTTGCTGTAGCCAGTACTTATGTAAAGGTACCAGTTCTTCCACACGTCCGGTACGGGCCTGGCGTAGGAGTTGGTCCATTTTACTATCGCCTTCTGGTAATTAGGCTCGCCGACACGGAAATAATCATTGGGCACTATGCTCATTATTATCACCTTCTGCTCCACGTCATCCGGCAGAGCTTTTGCCCTCACTATTATATTTGTTTTGAGTTCGCCGGCTTTTACCACGGAAGAGAGCACCTGGTAATCTGCAGCGGTGGCGATGGAGTCACGGATGTCCAGCGTAATCTCCCGGTCATAATCGACGGGAATGCCCAACACTTTCACGGGAACGTGAAGGTCCTTGAACTCTTCCGTCCATCCCCTTAAAGAGAATGAATTCTCTATTCCGTTGAACGAAACCGAACAGTCTTCCACCTTGAAAGTCTGAATCTCGCTTTTCTTGCAGGCCAGGCAGCACAATAGCGTTGCGACACTTAAAAGTAAAAACCGTTTCATAAGTCTTGATGTCTTCCGTATGACAATTCATCTGTGGGATAAGGATAGGGAGTGAGCGATTGCATCCTGAAACGCCAGTCGTTATCGATATTTATCCAAAACCGCGCCTTTGCGGGGATACGTCTGGCAGCAAAGTACCCGACGCTTTCCCCCAGGAATTCCCTTACATATTCCATAAGCACTCCGGATAGAAAGGCATTGGGGCTGGCGAAGTTCGGATCGTCGAGAAAAGGAGAGGGATCCTGAATTCCACGGTGGCTTCTGACTTCGGTCAATGCCTGGAGCATGGTTTCCTGGTCTTGCTTTTCCGCCGCCACTTCCGCGATAATCATATACATTTCGGAAATTTTGATCATCGGCACGCGGTTCCTGTAGCCCGAATAGTATGAAGAGTTATTGTAATACTTGTAAGGGCGATACTGGCTTGCGAAGAATTTCAGCATCAAGGCAGGGCCCCTGATATCCTCGGAAGAGGCGATGCTTGCCAAATTGTATGGTGCCACGCCACAAACGTTCCTATCCACAAGTATCGAGGACGACCCGGAGCCGAGAGCGTTGAAGATATATAGGTCTGTCATCGACTGCAGATTGCTGACCTCCAGCGCGAAAAGCTGCTCGGAAGAGAAGGTCCAGTCCACGACATCATTGGAGGTGGCTTTGGTCATGGCCTCGGCGTCAACCCATTTGAAGGCTCCTGCGGCATTGGCTTCATCTATCACCCCACGGGCAGCGGCTGCGGCCGCATCCAGTTCGCCGCGGAACAGGAGGACCCTTGCCTTGAGCGCCTTGGCGGCGAAATAATTCATCCTCTTGTCCCTGGCATCCCAGAAGCCGTCTGCATTGGCATTGGCCATGAACTCCGCGGAAGCGTTGCCACGCACCGGATCTTCTTCGAGAAGAGTGATTGCCTCGTCAAGGTCTTTCTCCAGAAGGGTCAATGTCTCCCGGTAGGTCCTCTGCGGAGCAGGCTCCTTATCGTAGGTAGTTACGTATGGCACTGTGTATTTTTCGTAGTCGTCTTCCCCCAGCTGGGCGAGGCCGAACATACGCATAAGGTCGAAATGGATGTATGCGCGCAGGCCCAGAAGCTCGCCCTTCATCAAGTTCCGCTCTATCCGGTCGGACACGATATCGGGCTTGGCCTCAAGCTCATAGAGGACCTTGTTGGCATTTGCTATCGAAAAATATCCCACTCTCCACATCCTTTCCGTGATGGTGGCCACGGAATAGTTGTCCCAGTCGTGGTTCTGTATGGCCGTGAAGATTGGGCTGGACTGCTGGGCATAAGGGCCGTATGCCAAATCGTTGACATACCAGGTCCACGCCTCGCCATATTCGGACTCGTCGCCCATACTGATATACACCCCGCAGAGTGCGTCCTGGAATCCGCTTCTGGACGAGAAGAGGGTGATGTCCGACACCTGAGTGGAGGAAGTGGCTTCCAGCCATTTATTGCATGACTGAAGGCTTCCAAGGGCGATCAGCAAATACGCCAGTAGCTTTGTTATCTTTGTCATAATACAATCAGAATGAGGCATTTACACTAAAGGAGAACTTTCTGGCGTAGGGGTAGGACGTACCCCTTTCGATATCTATCGAAGAGAATGTGAAGATGTCGTTCGTGTACAGGCTGAGCCGCAGGCGGCTGAGCCCCAGGCCACTTATCACTCGCAGCGGGAACTCATAGTACAGGGTGGCGGAGGAAAGGTTGAGCACGTCGTTCTTCTGGACGAAGCGGCTGGTAGCCTTGGTAACGGCACCCCCTATCCCGCTCTGCGCTTTGAACGGCGCCACGTCTCCGGCCTTGGCCCAGCGGCCGCTGAATACCCTCCTGTCCACATTGTTTTCGAGAGTGGTGTTCTCGACCTTGTTCAGGAGAGTATTGTTGTAGAGATAGCCTCCGCCATAGAAAGTGGCAGTGAGGCTGAATCCGAAGCCTTTGACTTCTCCGTTGATGCCGAAGTTACCGTTGAACAGCGGGTCGGACGATCCCGCATTATATAGGTTGGAAGGACTCCATTGAGTGGTGATGTTGCCGTTCCTGTCCAGGAAGATCTCATAGCCATCGGCCGAGTTGATTCCGAGTGAGCGTACCACCCAGATCGAGTGCAGGGGCATACCGTCGTAGTATTGGATTACGGGATCGGCCATTCCGGTTTCCTTCGCACGCGCCTGCTGCTGCTCATTGTAGGACTTGAGGACGTCGGAGATTTCCAGCACCCTGTTGTCGTTAATCGCGGTTTTGCTGAACAGGCTGATGTACGACGCCCCCCGGCGGTAGAAGGTCCAGCTCACGCTGGCCTCCAGACCCTTGTTTCGGACCTTGCCGAGGTTGTCGTTGGTGGACAAGAATCCGGTGGACGGCAGTATGGTCCTGGAGAATACAAGGTTCCGGGTATCGGCGATATACGCATCCAGGACTACGTTAAGCGACCTGGTGCGGAAATCGATTCCCACGTTGTAGTCCATTTTTTCCTCCCAGCCCAACTCGGGATTGGCCATATTGTTCAACGCAGCTCCGGTGAAACCGCTGTAGTATGCGGAAGAGTAGTAGGTATATACTGGCAGGGCCACATTGCTGGTGTAGTTCTGGTTGCCGGAAGACCCAAGGCTGGCCCTGAGTTTCAGCTGTGTGATCCAGGACACCTTGTCCTTCATCCAGCGCTCGTTGTGGATGTTCCAGGCAAGGCCGGCGCTCCAGAATAGGCCCCAGTGGTTTTTGGTGCCGAAAACGGAAGAAGCGCTGCCCTTGATGGTTGCGTCCGCCATATAACGGTTGTCATAGCTGTAGCCCGCAGTGGCAAGGGCTCCGAGGTTCCTGTTCAGGCCGTCACTGCCCGTGGGCACCATATCCGTGGCATACTGGCGGGCGAAGGTGATGCTCTTCATGTTGCTGTTCGGGAAGCCTTCCGTGTAGTTGACTATCTCCTCGTAGTTGGTCTGGGAGATGCTCCAGTCAAGGGTGGCGAAGAGGTCGTGCTTGCCGGCAATATTGTGGTTGAGCTGCGCCGACACGTCGCCCGAGTAGGTGGTATAGCTTCCGTTCGACTGCTCGTAGCTGCCTCGCCGCAGGATTTCGTTGGTGTCGTAGAAGTCGGTATGCTGCCCCGGCTTGAACTCATCGGTCCTGGTCTTCTGGGAATCAATACCGAAACGGGCTACCAGGCGCAGGAATTTGAGGAACTGGTACTCGGCGTAGAAATTGTCGGATATGGCAAGATACTGGCTTGTGTCGGTAGTGCCTATCGTAGCGTTGTACATAGGGTTCATTACAAGTCCGAAGAAAGTGGATACCCCACCGTACGTATAATCCTTTATCTGAAGCACTTTCTTGAGATTTCCTTCCTCATCGTAGGGGGTGAGGTATGGATTCAGGACCGCATACTCGTTGAAGTTGCCCCAAGGAGACTCGGAGCTGTTCATGTGCGAGATGCCCATGATGTTACGGAAAGTCCATCCGCCGCGCCTGTATGCCACGTTCACATTGCCGGAGATCACGTCACGGAAAGAGCCTTTCATTGCCCCCTGGGTGTCGTTGTAAGAGAAAGTAGCCAGGGCCCTCAGTTCCTTGGAACCAAGTTCGATACTCACGGAGTGTTTCTGCCCGATTCCAAGCCGCAGAGGTTTGGAGAGCCAGTAAGTATCCTGGCCTTCCAGGGCCTTCTTAAGCCTTTCGTTGTATAGGGCCTGCCGGGCCACGGTCTCGAAGGAATCGCCGTTCTGATAGTAGCCCTCGCGCCTTTCCACATCCAGTTTCTCGAGGGAGTTGCACAGATTGTAACTCGTAAGGTCCGGAGCCTCGATAGAGAGACTTCCGTTGTAGGTGACACGGCTCTTGTCGTTGGTGAGCGCCTTGGTCTCGATGACGATGACGCCGTTGGCACCCTTCGAGCCGTAGATTGCCTTGGCGGAAGCGTCTTTAAGGATAGTTATGCTCTGGACACGGTTCATATCCATATCGGTCACCTTCTCCAGAGTTGTTTCAAAACCGTCAAGGATGAAGAGAGGCTGGTTGGCTTTGGCCAGGAAGTTGCTCTTGAGGTTGGAGGTCTCGGCGGCCAGCGTGGATGCGCCGCGGATCTGCATCGAGGCCATGGCATTGGGGTTGGAACCCGCTTCAAGGTTGTCCAAAACAAGCAGCGAAGGGTCGAGGTTTTTGAGTGACTCAACCACATTGCTGTTGGAAACCCTCTTGATATCCTCGCTTGTCATGGACTGTACCGAGCCGGTGAAACTGTCTTTCTTACGCGTAAAAATACCGGTAACCACCGACTCTTCCAGAACCTGGCTGTCCGGCTCAAGATAGATTTTCAGATCTTTTTTAATATCGGCTACACGAATCTCCTGAGTCTTGTAACTCATTATCTCCACCGAAAGTACAGCATCTGCAGGAACTCCCGACAAGATGAACTTACCGTCTATATCGGTAGTGGCGGCGAGTTTATGCTTACGGCTCATAACGATTACTCCAGGGAAGGGCTCCCCTGTCTCGTCATATACAGTTCCCTTTACCTGGCGGGTGTTCTGGGCCTGCAAGGTAGGAGCGGATAATGACACTAATATTACAACAAGCGTCAGGAGTTTGGTGAATACCCCGTTATAGATAGACATAATACACTACTACAGTTGACTTACAAATATAATAAAATATCTTGTCAAACTATAAAAAAGTTCAGTGATTAATGCGGGGAGCACAAAAAAGAACAAGCACCTGCGTTTCCGCAAGTGCCTGTAAAGCCATTGTCTGGATGACTGGACTTGAACCAGCGACCTCCTGGTCCCTAACCAGGTGCGCTACCAACTGCGCCACATCCAGAATTGGACCGCAAATGTATAACTTTTTCTGATATCTTGCAAATCTTTTTTGGCTTTTTGTTAACTTTGATAATCTTAATTCAGAATATGAAATCAATCCGGTCAACAGCACTTGCGGTCAGTGTCATTTTGGCCCTGACCTCATGCTCAGGCATCCAGCGCAAAGAGGCCGCGCTGGAGAGAGCGAGGCAAATAATTGATCATCTGAACATTGAGCAGAAGGCTTCGCTGCTGATGCACGGCAGCGCACCCATCGACTCCCTGGGTATTCCGGCGTACAACTGGTGGAACGAGGCGCTTCACGGGGTAGCGCGCAACGGCAGCGCCACCGTTTTTCCAATGCCCATAGGGATGGCGGCATCGTTCAACGTCCCGCTGCTGGAAGAAGTATTCACGGTGGTAAGCGACGAGGCACGCGTCAAGAACCGCCAGGCGCGGGAACAAGGCTTCGTGGGTAATTATCAGGGACTTACATTCTGGACTCCCAATATCAATATCTTCCGTGACCCTCGCTGGGGCCGCGGCATGGAAACCTATGGCGAGGATCCCTACCTGACCGCCATGATGGGATCGGCCGTAGTGCGCGGACTGCAAGGTCCTTCCGACGCCCCTGTGCTCAAAGCCCACGCTTGCGCCAAGCACTTTGCAGTGCACTCAGGGCCTGAATGGAACAGGCATGAATTCGATGTAAACCCCTCGGAGAGAGATCTCCGCGAAACATATCTGCCCGCATTCAAAGAACTTGTTACCAAAGCCGAAGTCAAAGAAGTGATGATTGCCTACAACCGCTTCAGAGGCCACCCGTGCGGAGCCAGCGACTATCTGGTGAACAGCATCCTGCGGGGCGAGTGGGGCTTCAGCGGGCTGGTGGTATCGGACTGCTGGGCCGTTCACGACTTTTTTGTCCAAGGCCGTCACGGCTACAGTCCCGACGCCGCCCATGCCGTAGCGGCGGCCCTGAACAACGGAGTTGACCTTGAATGCGGCGACTCCTACCGCCACATCCCCGAGGCAGTAAGTGCAGGATTACTTGACGAGGCCACCGTGGACAGAAGCCTGGAGCGGGTACTCTGCGAGCGGATCCGCCTTGGAGAACTTGATGCCAAAGACCCCTGGAGCAAACTGGACACCGCTATAATTGAAAGCGACTCACATAGGGCCCTGTCGCTGAAGATGGCGCACGAATCGCTGGTACTTCTCCAGAACAAAAACGAAGTCCTCCCGCTCGGGAAGTGTTCCCGCATCGCGCTCCTCGGCCCCAACGCCGACAATGCCGCCATGCAGTGGGGCAACTACAACGGCATTCCGCGCTCTACCGTCACGCTAAAAGACGCTTTGCTGCAAAGGATTCCATCCCTTACTTACATCCAAGGCTGCCAGCACGTTGCCGGGAAGGTTATTCCGGCGAATCTGCTGGAGCAGCTCGAAGGGATTGATACAGTGATATTTGCAGGCGGCCTCTCCCCCGCTCTCGAAGGCGAGCAGATGGAGGTGGAGCTCCCCGGCTTCAAGGGCGGAGACCGCACCGACATAGAGTTGCCTGCCGTTCAGAGGGAGCTGCTGGAAGCCCTCCATAGCGCCGGCAAGACTGTGATCCTGGTCAATTTCTCCGGCAGCGCAGTCGGTCTTGAGAGGGAGACACAAAGCTGCGCGGCCATCCTTCAGGCCTGGTATCCCGGGCAGGAAGGCGGTACCGCAATTGCCGATGTACTGTTTGGCGACGTATGCCCCTCCGGCAAACTGCCCGTTACTTTCTACCGCAGCATCGCCGACCTTCCCGACTATGAGAATTACGACATGCAAGGGCGGACATACCGCTTTTTCGGCGGAAAGCCCCTCTTCCCCTTCGGATTCGGCCTGAGCTATACCTATTTTGAATACGGCAAGGCCTCGGTAAGGCGCGGACATATTATAATTCCTGTCACCAACACGGGCGGGTGCGACGCATCAGAAACAGTCCAGCTGTATGTCCGCAGGACTGATGATCCTGCAGGCCCGCGCCTCAGCTTAAGGGGATTCAATAAGGTAAGCATCAAGGCCGGAGAAAGCATTGACGTTAAAATACCGCTGACCGAAGACACGTTTACCTGGTGGAACGAAGAGAGCGGACGGATGGAACCGCTCCACGGAGAGTGGGACCTGCTCTACGGAGGCGATTCGCAGAATCTGTACAGTATAAGCTATGTTTTCAAATAGAAAGAATTCAGTATCTTTGCATCCTAAACTAATGACCGTTATATGAAGAAGTTTTTTGCCGCACTTGCTTGTCTTGCTGTTTTAGCTTGTCAGAAAGCCCCTGTAGTCGAGCCCGAACCCGAAAAAGAAGACCCCACCGATACTCCCGCCACACCTCCCAAGCCTGCACGTACCGATTGTATCCTGTCCATAATGTCCTTTAACGTTGCCGTTGACAACCGCGTTGACATAACCGGCTGGAAAGACCGCAAGAAGGCTGTAATAAAGATGCTCGGCGAGGCGAAGCCCATGGTAATAGGTTTCCAGGAAGCCCAGGCACACGAGATTACGGATATGATTAACGCTCACCCTGAATACGGCTGGTACGGCATAGGACGTGACACCGGCAAGATGCCGCTTCCGACCACAAGTTATTCTGCAGAGGAATCAATGGCCGTGTTCTGGCTCAAAGATTCGCTCATGGTGCTTGACAAAGGCACGTTCTGGTTATCCGAAACTCCCGACAAACTCGGGAAAGGCTGGGACGCCTCTTACGCACGCACCCTCACCTGGGTGCAGTTCATGCATAAAGCCACAAGGCAGAAGTTCTTTATGTTCAATACCCATCTCGACAACAATGGTAAAACTGCGCGCAGTGAATCCATGAAACTTATTGCCCGCAAGATGGACGAACTCAATCCCGACGGCTACCCCTCATTCCTTACGGCCGACTTCAACACAGTGGCCTCCGATGCCATTTTCGCCCCCATCAAGGGCAAGATGAAATCGACCCGCGACGTAGCTCCGGTAAGCGACAGGAACAAATTCACTTTCAACGGTTACTCAAACCCCAAAAGCCAGATAGACCACATCTTTTTCAGCGGCGAAGGGCTTACGCCTCTCACTTTCAAGGTGCTGGACGGAGATTACGGCAACAAATGGATCTCTGACCATTATCCCATAATGGCCACTTACCACTTCGAGAAAAAATAGCTCCTCCTATTCGGCAATGCACCCGTCAAGCAGGCGGGTGATGGCCTCTTTGTCGAGCTTCTGGCCGATGAAGACTATCTTCTGCATCCTGTCGCCGTACACAGGGTCCCAGTCGCGGCGCAGCTGAGGGTCACGCTCCATCTGCTGCTGCAGTTCGTATTCATCCATTGTGGCGTACCACAGTCCGGCATCCTTGATGAGTTTTTCGCGTCCAGCCTGCTCGAAGAGGTAACACTGGTCGGGCTCGGAGGCAAAGTAGCAGAGCCCCTTGGCACGTATGATCCCGGCGGGCCAGTGCTTGAAGATGAAATTGTCGAACTTGTTGATATCCAGAGGTTCGCGGCGAGTATAGACAAATGTTTCGATACCGTATTCCAGGGCCTCTCCCTCGGGCTCGCCATCTTCGTCTTCCTCTCCCTCTATGGCGGAGATCCAGGCGGCCGAGGTAGCCACCGCGTCAAAATCGAACATGCCCGTGTAGATAATCTCGTCGAGGTCAACGTCGCCGTAGTTGCAGCTGAGCACCTTGGCGCCGGGATTGATGCCCTTGACTATGGCGCGAAGGCGCCCCAGCTCGTCGGCGGTCACCTCAGAGGCTTTGTTGAGAAGTACTATGTTGCAGAATTCCAGCTGCTCGATAATCAACTTTTCGAGGTCATCCTCCCCTATATCCTCGCGCCCGAGGGCCTCTCCCCCGCCGAACTCGTCTTTCATCCGGAGCGCATCCACCACGGTTACGATACAGTCGATATAGGGCAGCCCGCCGCGCATGTACTGGGTGCCGAAAGTGGGCATGGTGCAGATTGTGTTGGCTATGGGAGCCGGCTCGCAGATGCCGCTTGCCTCGATCACTATATAGTCGAAGCTTTTGCTCGACACCAGGTCGGCTACCTGCGCCACAAGGTCCATCTTGAGAGTGCAGCAGATGCAACCGTTCTGCAGGGCCACGAGCGAATCGTCTCCACCGCCCACTACGCCTCCTTTCTGGATAAGGTCGGCGTCTATGTTCACCTCACCTATGTCGTTGACTATCACTGCGAACTTAATACCCTTACGGTTGGACAGAATGCGGTTCAGCAAAGTGGTTTTACCGCTGCCCAAATAGCCGGTCAGAAGCAGTACCGGCACCTGCCTTGTTTCCATATCTATTGTCATAATTAAGTGTAAAATTACACTATTTCCACCTATTATGCAACCCCCGGTTTGCAAGGGCATCAGAAATTGTCTAATTTTATAGCTTTGTTCGAAGAGCAGCCGAGATGGACGGGCATTACGGATATAAACGCATAATCAAAGAGATGTGGCCGATGGTATTGATGATCCTGGTCACATCCGTTGACAGCATCGTAGACGGCTGGTTCATCTCCAATTATGCCGGCAGCACCGCCTTTGCCGCCATGAACATAATCTGGCCGGCAATAGCCATTATCTCCGCGCTCGGACTTATGGTGGGAGCCGGAGGCAGCGCCCTGGTGTCCAAAACTTACGGCGAGGGCGACATTGAGCGGGGCAACCGCATCTTTACAATGCTCATACGCCTTACTTTCGTCGCAGGACTTGCCATCAGTGCTGTGTTCTTTATGTTTATGCGCCCCGCCTCGATTGCGCTCGGCGCAGAGGGCGACATGATACGATACGCCGTAATTTACGGACGGATAGTTACCCTGACGCTTCCGGTTTATATGCTGCAGCTGGCCATACAGCCCTTCTGCATGACAGCAGGAAAACCTGCCCTGGGGACGGTTACCTGCATTATCTGCGGAGTGAACAACATAGTGCTGGATGCTTTGTTCGTAGCAGTATTCGGATGGGGGCTTACCGGAGCCGCCGTGGCAACTGCGATTTCGTTTTTCCTGGGCGGCCTTATCCCTGTCATCTACTTTTCTTCCAGGCACAACAGCACGCCTCTCCAGTTCGTTCGGCACAGCCGCGACGACTGGAAAGCTATCGGCAAGTCGCTCTCCAACGGACTCTCGGAGTTTGTGGGGAACATATCTTACAACGTCGTGGGAATATGCTACAACCTGCAGTTGATGAAGTATATAGGAGAGAAGGGAGTATCTGCGTACGGGGTTTTGCTGTATATAGGATTCATATTCGGTTCGGTGTTCATAGGCTACAATATGGGAGTCTCGCAGGTAATTTCATATAAGTTCGGAGCCGGGGACAAAAAAGAATTGCGGAGCCTGTTGCAGAAGAGCTGTGTGTTGATAGCCATCGCAGGGCTGCTTTTTACGGCGATAATAGAATTATTGGCTCCGCAGTTAGCATACGCGTTTGTGGGGTATGATGCCGAACTTAGCAACCTGACCACTTATGCGTTGCGGATCTATATGGTGTCGTTCCTGATCTGCGGCTTTAACATGTTCGCATCGGCCTGGTTCACAGCGCTTAACAATGGGCCGGTGTCGGCAGTGATCTCGTTTACCCGCACTCTCGTTTTCGAGCTCGGCTGCGTGTTCGCGCTGCCCCTGATCCTGGGTATCGACGGTATTTGGCTGGCGGTCAATGTGGCCGAGGTGCTGGCCCTGCTACTCTCCACCGCCCTCGTGCTCGGCCTCCGGCACAAATACGGCTACTAGCCGGGCTTTCGCCCGGTCCCGGGGGCAGGAAGAGGCTTTTTGCACACGGCAGGTATGATTACCCGCGCCCCGGGGGCAGGAAGGCCCGTTTTGCACACGGGGAGACGGCGGGATGCGGCGGCGGGCGGGCGTGTCCACCCCCGGACACGGGCAGGGGGAGGGGCCCGACGGATACAAGTCCTCGCGCAGCGTGGACGCTGTAGACGTTGGGAGGGGCCGGAGTGAGCGCAGCGAACGGAGTCCCGCCCACTGCTGGCAGCCTCCCGGCAAAACGCCAGCGACCCACTCCCGGGGGGCAGGAAGGCCCGATTTGCACACGGCAGACCGCAGCGGGAAGGTCTCGGGGGCAGGAAGGCTCGTTTTGCACACGGCAGGCCTCAGCTGGCAGGTCCCGGGGGCAGGAAGGCCTGTTTTGCACACGGGAGGCATGATTACCCGCGTCCCGGGGGCACAGAGGCCCGATTTGCACACGGCAGGCCGCAGATGGCAGGTCCCGGGGGCACAGAGGCCCGTTTTGCACACGGCAGGCCGCAGCGGGCAGGTCCCGGGGGCAGGAAGGCCCGTTTTGCACACGGGAGGCAGCAGCGAGCAGGTCCCGGGGGCAGGAAGGCCCGTTTTGCACACGGCAGGCCGCAGATGGCAGGTCCCGGGGGCAGAAAGGCCCGTTTTGCACACGGAAGGCCGCAACGGGCAGCTCCCGGGGGCAGAGAGGGGCTTTTTGCACACGAAAGGGCGCAGCGGGCAGGCCCCGGGGGCAGGGAGGCCTGTTTTGCACACGGGGAGCCTTCAAAAAAGCCGACAAGGCGCCAGCAGGCCCGCTCCTGGAGCGTCAGCGAGTTTTTCGGAGAAAAACGAGCAGCGAAGATGCCCGCGAAACGAAGTGAAGCGGCAGTGTCCCCCGGGGGACCGCTGCGGAGCAGCGAGGGGGACATAGGGATCCCTCTTCCTCCGGGATTCCGGCTTCGCCGGCATCCCTCCCGCCTGCGGCGGGCGATGCAAAGCGCCAACAAAAAAACCGCGTTCAAGCAAGCTTGACGCGGTTTTTTTGTTGGCGCTTTGCGGAGGAAGAGGGATTCGAACCCCCGGAACGTTGCCGTTCAACAGTTTTCAAGACTGCCGCCATCGACCACTCGGCCATTCCTCCAATCGGGACTGCAAATTTAGATAAAAAATCGGGGAATCCAACACTATTTAACCTGCGTTTCGCCTAAATATGGAATTACCACAGGTACGGGCGGGACGGAAAGAGCCTCGCGGGCTTCCCGCAAGATTGGCCCGCAATAAGTGACGAACCGTTCCCAGCTGTAATAGGCGCCGTCAATACTCTCCAAAGGCAGTGAGAGGGGCTGCTCGTTTAGCAGCGGAAGGAAAATCAGGTCTCCTCTCCGCCCGCGGAAAAACACCAGCTGAAGGTTGGCCGCCATAGGAATCTGCGACACGTCCCACACTTCCCAGGAGCAGCTAAAGTCCTCTAACTCAGCGCCCCAGCCATCAACTTTAAGCATGGCCAGAAGAGCCATCATGCAGCCGTCGTGCCCGAAGCGGAGGCGCACCCTCACACCCGACTCTATGTCAGGCTCCACCCTGTCGATGATATCTCCCAGCACCGCCTCCGACAGGTAGCACCCGCGCTTATCGCCCCCGGGGAACCGGCTCTTGCCGATATAGAACGAACAATTGTCGAGGCGTCCCAGGAGGAGGAGTTCATCGGAAGTGAAAGCATCAAGAATATTAGGGAATCCGCAGCTGGGAAAATTCATCGCGACATCGAAGAAAGTTCTCTCGAAATCGAGCGGGTCGCACAGTCCCCGAAGATAATCATAATCGGCAAACAGACGCTTGCAGAAAGGTTCCGGATCGATTATATCGGCCACATAGGCATCGAAAGCAGGACGCCACAGGCCATCCCCCTTCTTCCATTGCACATCGTATTCGGTAGCCCGCGGATTCTCCAGCGTATGCTGGTTGATTACACCCATGTAGCTTCGGGACGCATCGGCGTGAATATCCAGGCCGGGGCGGAGCGAGAGCAATTCCCGGGTAAAATAAAACATCGAGAGCATCGTCCGCTCCAGATTGGTCGAATTGGCCTCGATGCGTGCGTTCTTCTTGAAAAGCGAAGGATAGCGCCCGACCATCCGGCGCGCGATTCCGCGGTGCTGCATAGCGCCAAGCGGAGTAAGCTCCCCCTCGCGCTTGTCGAGCAAAGGATAAACGTCGGAATAAGTCTGCCATATCCTCTGGCCCTCCGGAGTAAGCATGCTGTCGGCGGCGGCCTTTTCAAGAATAGAATTGACGGCCGCATACTGCCCCGGATTGACAAGATATCTCGACCCGTGACGCCCGTAGTGCGTGATATACACGGGCTTGTAGCCTGCAGGGGGACTGGGGAGAGGGGCAAATTCCGAAGGATACAGACGGCTCGTTCCCATCATCCATCCGGTAACCCTCTTTCCGTCCGCCGACAGCAGGGACGGAGCAGCAAAACCATAGCCGCCCGTGGCTATGTGAACGGGAGGGGCCCAACCGTCAGGTTGGGAGGGATGAGCGCTCTGCGCGAAGTTTTGCAGCTCCGTCCCTGCCGTCGGCCGGCACGAAACGGCACCCACGAGCAGAAAAGCCACCAGCAGTATCGACAGGCAGTGCCCTCCGGAAGCCAAAATACTTTGGGAAAAGGCTTCCGGAGGGCACTGCCTGCCGATACCGCAAACGCTATTCTGCCTTCTGTTCCTTCTTCTTGTCATCGGAGGCAAAGAATTTCCATTGGAACAGAACAAGGTAGAATGCTCCTACAGTAACGCAGGAATCTGCAAAATTGAATACGGGGCTGAAGAACACCACCTCGCCTGCGGCATTATGGATAAGCGGAAAATAAAACATATCCACCACCCTGCCGAACATAAACGGAGCGTAATCCCAGATAAGCCCGTAGAACAAACAGTCTATTATATTGCCAAAAGCGCCCGCAGTGATGAGAGTCAAACCCACCAGCACTCCCACGGGAGCCTTCTTCTTGCGGTTCAGCGAACTAATCCACCAAACCAAAGCGCCGCACAAAACGATACGGAAAAGCGATAGGAGGAACTTCCCCACCGATCCGCCGAACTTCATGCCGAAGGCCATGCCCTCGTTCTCCACAAAACACAGGCGGAACCAGTCGCCGAGGACATAAATCTGCTGCCCCAGCGACATATTGGTCTTGACCAGGTACTTGATTACCTGGTCGATGACCACGAGTATCACTCCGAGAGCTATCAGCCTCGCGCCTCTGGAGATTTTCATTTCCTGCCGGCCTTGGCGAGTTTCTCTTTAGCTTCCACCGTAAGGGTTGCGTGCGGAACCAGACGGAGCCTCTCTTTAGGGATAAGTTTACCGGTCTCACGGCAAATGCCGTAAGTCTTGTTCTCGATGCGGACCAAAGCAGCCTCGAGGTTCTGGATGAACTTGTACTGGCGCTGGGCAAGCTGGCTTGCCTCCTCCTTGGAGAGTTGGTTTGCACCGTCGTCCTCAACGGTCTTGAACGAGGGCGAAGTGTCCTCGATGTCGTTGGAGCCGTTGTGCATGATTACTTGACGGAGAGTATCGTACTCCGCCCTGGCCTTGGAGAGCATCTCGTCGATAATAGCCTTGAATTCGGCGAGTTCCTCGTCGGAATAACGAGTTTTTGTTTCTTCTGCCATATTTGTATTACGATTTAGTTTTATTTTGATGACTCCTTCTTCCCAGGCCACCTCGGCCGAGTCCGCAGGAGCCTCGGCAAGAGGCTTGAGGACAAGAGAAGTGGAAAGAGTCTGGTTTGACACATATTCGCCGAAAGCCTCAAGCGCCTTGGAGATAAGCTCGTGGGCGGGACCGTCGGCATAAACCTCGGTACTGATACGGTCGGTCAAATCGAAGCCGCTTTCCTTACGAAGGTTCTGGATAGGATGGATGAGCTCGCGAGCAGCGCCCTCGAGCACCAGCTCGGGAGTCTGGACAATATCAAGAGCTACGGTAAGGCTTCCCTCGGTGGCGACGAGCCAGCCGGGCATATCCTCGGAACTGATTTCATAGTCGCCGGGGTGCAGAGCCACGGGGCCGGAAGGAAGATCCAGCACGTACTCTTCGGAGCCCTCGATGCCCGCAATGACATCCTGGCCGAGAGTGGCGAACGCTGCAGCTATCTCCTTCATCTGCTTGCCGTAAATTTTGCCCAAAGTCTTGAAGTTGGGCTTGATCTTCTTGGTGATGATGCCGGTCGTATCGTGCAGGAACTCGATTTCCTTGACGTTGACCTCGGTAAGGAAGATATCCTTGACCTTTTCGATGTGGGAGCGCACCTCGTCGTCGAGCACAGGCACGAGCACCTTGGCAAGAGGCTTGCGGACATTGATCCCAACCTTCTTGCGGAGTGCGAGCACCATGGACGAAGCCTTCTGCGCAAAGGCCATGCTCTCTTCAAGAGCCTCGTCAACCAGCACGGAATTTGCCCTCGGCATGGGTTCGAAATGCACCGACTCGCTGCCGGGCACAAGGTCGAGCCAGAGCCTCTCCATAAAGAACGGAGCTATAGGCGCACCCAGCAGGGCGACGCCCTTGAGGATCTCGTAAAGCGTCTGGTAGCAAGCCATCTTGTCGGGGTTCATACCTGCTCCCCAAAGGCGCTTCTTATTCAGGCGAATGTACCAGTTGCTCAGGTCGTCGCACACGAAATCCTGCACCAGACGGCCTGCAGCTGTGATATCGTAGTCTTCGTAAGCCTCTTTGACGCGGCTCACCAGAGTGTTGAGCTTGCTTATTATCCAACGGTCGAAGAGCGGACGCGAAGCATAGGGCACCATGGGCGAGGACGGATCGAAACCGTCGATGTTGGCATACAGCGCAAACACCGAATAGGAATTGTACAGGGTACCGAAGAACTTGCGGCGCACCTCTTCCACTCCAGCCTCGTCGAACTTGAGATTGTCCCAAGGTTGGGCGTTGGTGAGCATATACCAGCGAAGGGCGTCGGGCCCGTATTTGTCCATGGCCTCGAACGGATTGACCGCGTTGCCGAGGCGTTTGCTCATCTTCTCTCCCTTCTTGTCGAGCACCAGGCCGTTGGAGATGACCCTCTTGAAAGCGGGCGTACCGCTTACCATGGTATGGATGGCGTGCAGGGTGTAGAACCACCCGCGAGTCTGGTCCACGCCTTCTGCGATGAAGTCGGCGGTACATCCGAAATCGGAAGTCTCCTTACCGCGCAGACCCGTCTGGGCGTAAGGCATGGCGCCCGAGTCGAACCACACGTCAATGAGGTCCTTCTCGCGAATCATCTTACGGCCGCTGGGGCTGACGAGGAATATCTCATCCACGTAAGGGCGGTGCAGGTCGATACGGTCGTAGTTGGCACGGCTCATATCCGCAGGGTCGAAACCTGCGTCCCTCAGGGGGTTAGAGGCCATGAAACCGGCCTCCACCGACTTATCTATCTGCTCATAGAGCTCGGCAGCGCTGCCGATGCATATCTCTTCCTTGCCGTCTTCGGTACGCCAGATAGGAAGGGGCGTTCCCCAGTAGCGGCTGCGGCTGAGGTTCCAGTCCTGGATGTTCTCCAGCCACTTACCGAAGCGCCCGGTACCCGTCGATTCAGGCTTCCATTCAATGGTATCGTTCAGGGCCATCATCTGCTCGCGCACGGCGGTGGTACGGATGAACCAGCTGTTGAGCGGGTAGTACAGCACGGGCTTGTCGGTGCGCCAGCAATGAGGATAAGTATGAACGTGCTTCTCGATGCGGAAGGCCTTGCCTGCGGCCTTAAGCATGACGCAGATGTCAACGTCGAGAGTCGGGGCGTCGGGAGCCAGGGAAGAATCGTAGGCGTTCTTAACGTAGCGTCCGGCCCATTCTCCGTAAGAAGGGTCAACACGGTCGGCCACATAGGCCGGATCGAGGTCTTCGACGCGGTAGAAGCGGCCCTTGGGATCGACCTGAGCCTGCGGAGCGCCGTCACGGTCGGTGACATACAGGCCGGGAACTCCGGCAAGGCGCGCCACCTTGGCATCGTCGGCGCCGAAGGTAGGAGCGATATGGACAATGCCCGTACCGTCTTCGGTGGTGACATAATCTCCGAGGATTACGCGGAAAGCGCCCTCGTCGGGACGGAACCAGGGAATGAGCTGTTCATAACGCATGCCCTCCAGCTCGCGGCCCTTGAAAGTGCCCGGGAGCACTTCGTAAGGCACTTTGTCGTTGAACCAGGCGCCTACAAGAGCCTGGGCGAGGATGTATGTAGCCGGAGCGCCTGTGTAAGGATTGGCGCTGCGCACTTTGACGTAGTCGATGTCCGGTCCGACGCACAGTGCGGTATTGGACGGAAGGGTCCAGGGGGTTGTGGTCCAAGCCAGGAAGTAAAGATCTTCCTCACCCACTACCTTGAACTGGGCGCAGCAAGTGGTATCTTTAACATCACGGTAGCAGCCGGGCTGATTGAGCTCGTGGGTGCTGAGACCGGTGCCTGCAGCGGGGCTGTAAGGCTGAATGGATTTGCCCTTGTAAAGCAGACCCTTGCCGTAAATGTCTTTAAGGAGCCACCAGAGAGTCTCGATATAGCGGTTGTCGTAGGTGATGTAAGGGTCGTCCATATCAACCCAGTAACCTATGCGCTCGGTGAGGTTGCGCCACTCGGCGGTGTATTTCATGACCTCACGGCGGCAGGCGGCATTGTAGTCGGCCACGCTTATCTTGCTGCCTATATCTTCTTTAGTGATGCCGAGTTTCTTTTCAACTCCCAGCTCGACGGGCAGGCCGTGGGTATCCCAGCCGGCCCTGCGGCGCACTTTGAAACCGCTCTGGGTCTTGTAACGGCACACGGCGTCCTTGATGCTGCGGGCCATCACGTGATGGATACCGGGCATACCGTTGGCGCTGGGCGGGCCTTCGAAGAATATGAATTCAGGCGCACCTTCACGCAAGTTCAGAGATTTCTCGAACGCACCCCTCTGCTTCCACCGCTCCAATATCTCGTTTCCGGCGGCTACAAGGTCAAGGCCTTTATATTCTTTGAATGTCATATTTTTTAGTTACTTTTGCACTAGTGAATTTTAATCTTGCAAATATAATCATTTCGTAGCTTTTTATCAAATGGCAACTATTGATATAATATTACTCGCCCTGTTTGTGCCGGGAATCATCATCGGCATTGCCAAAGGTATTATTACCCAGATAGTTTCGCTCCTTTCGGTGATTGTGGGCGCCATACTGGCCAGCCGCTTCTCGCCGGACCTCACCCAGGTGGCTATGCTGCAGTTCGGCACCGAAGAGCCGGTAACGCACGTGGTGTGTTTCATTGCTATCTTCTTGATAAGCGCGCTGGTAATGGCCCTGGTAGGGCATTTGATCACCAAATTGATCAAAGTGGCTACGCTCGGCTGGCTTAACCGCCTGCTCGGTGGCTTGTTTGCAATTTTCACAACCGCCCTGCTGCTCGGGCTGCTCATTTCGGTGTTCGAGGGGCTTAATGCCAGCTGGAATATAGTTGCCCCCGAAAAGTTTGAGGACCTGAAGGTCTATCCCATTTTGAGAGATTTCGCCGCAGGCCTTGTGCCGCAGCTCAAAGTGTTTATCGATCAGTTCATTACAGGCAATACTACAGAGGCATGCCAGTCCGTATAATCCTGCTGGAGACTTCCACTTCGCTATGCTCCGCCGCCCTGCTGGAGGGGGATGAAATTACCGCCGTACGTCATAGCGTCGAGCCGCGCGCCCATGCGTCCATGACGGCTCCTTATGTAAAGGAGATTCTGGACGAGAGGGGCCTTAAGGTAAGCGACTGCGATGCTGTGTGCCTGAGTATGGGTCCCGGGTCTTATACCGGACTCCGCGTGGGGTCTTCTACTGCCAAGGGGCTTTGTTTCGGGGGAGGTATTCCGCTGCTTGCGGTGGGTACGCTGGACGTGCTTGCGGCGCAGGCTATAGAGGCCGGTCTGCCGGAGGGGTGCGAGTATATCGTTCCTATGATCGACGCCCGCCGGATGGAAGTTTATTCCGCTCTCTATTCCGCTGAGGGCCAGCGCCTTACCGAGGTCGCACCGAAGGTTGTCGACAGCAGCTTTACCGATATGTTGCTGGCTGCTGATGCCCCCGGAGCTCCTGTTCGTAAGGGCCAAAGTCGCTCCGGGGGCATCAGCACGCCAGCGACAGACGGTATATTGTTCATTGGGGATGGAGTAGATAAGTGTCGCTGCGTACTGGAGGGGCCCGGGCGTTGGTTCCGCCAGGAGTGCCCGACGGCAGAGGGCATGAAAAAACCGGCGCTGAAAGAATTCAACGCCGGCAATTTCAGGGATATAGCTTATTTCGAGCCTTTCTATCTGAAAGATTTTGTAGCTACGGTAAGCAAGAAGCTCTTCTAACCCAGATAAGCTCCGTTTGCAAGCAGGTCTTCGCGCACCTTCTGCACGTCAACCTCGGAAGGCAGCACGCCGTCTTCAAGGGCGATGCGCGCGGCCGAGCCGGCAGCCTCTCCGAGGGCCATGCAGGTTGACATCACTCGGGTGCCGGCCATGGCCTCGTGGGTCATGGACGAGCAGCGTCCTGCAACGAGCAGCCCTTCAATCTTCTCAGGCACCAGCACGCGGTAAGGGATATCGTAAGCGTCGTCGGTAAATATCATGGTGCAGTCACCACCCTTGGAGTGGTGAATGTCAACGGGATAGCCTGCCACCACGACGGCATCGTCGAACTTCCGCATGGACACTATGTCCTCGGCCGTGAGCACATATTTACCAACGATAACGCGGCTCTCGCGAATGCCGGTAAAGGGAGAGACTATCTCCATGTGAGCATTTTCGAACCCGGGGACGAAGCGGCGCAGATACTCGTTGAGCACCTTGATCTGCTTGTGCGCAGTTAGTTCGCAACGGGTATAACTGGCGGGCTCGGTGCTGTCGGTTCCGCTTACGCGCACCATGTTCACCCATATCTCGTCGGGCTTGAGTCCCGTAATGAGGATGGTACGTGACACAGGAATGTCCAGCCCGGCCTCCCTGGCCTTGAGAATCTGGTTGCGAAGGCCGACGGTTATGAAATGACGCCGCGTGAACTGCGAGTGCGGCATATTGTCCATATCGTATATATCCGGATGCTGCACGATGGCGTCACGCAGGGCCTGAACATCCACGCCACGCATCTGGTACATAAGGGTGGGGGGCTGCATTCCGCCGTCGGCATCGCCCTTGCGGCACTCAACGCCGGCACGGAAGGCAACGTCGCCGTCGCCGGTGCAGTCGATGACCGTCTTGGCCAGAATGGCCTCGCGTCCGCACTTTGACTCGATAATGACGCCCTTCACCTGCTCTCCGTCTTTGAGGACGCCGCAGCAGAAAACGTACATAAGTACCTCGACTCCAGCCTCTTCCATCATTTCGGCGCAAACGTTCTTTACTTCTTCACCATCGACAATGGTAAACGATTTGTGCAGCTTGCACGGGAAGTGTTCGGTAGCGGCGCCGCGGGCGCGCAGGCGGTCGATGAATTTCTGGGGTTCTCCCTTGATGACCTGGTTGCCCTTGGGCCCAAGGAAGGCCAGGATGGGCAGGCCGATGGTAAGGTTGCCGCCCAGGTATCCCCTGCTCTCGAGGAGCATGACCTTGTGTTTTCCGGTGCGGGCGGCAGCATAAGCCGCCATAATTCCGGAAGGACCGCCGCCTACAACGAGGATGTCAACCTCGGCGCGGACCTTGATGTCCCTTGCGGGTTCGTGGATTGTCATAATACGAATTGAGCTAATTCCTTGTATCTTTGGTAACGGCGCAGATAGAACGCGTGCCGTTCCCCGTCCGGAGTATAAGTCGCGCAGGCTCCGGGGCAAAGTGCGTCTTCGGCCTCGAGCACGGTAGGATAGAGCCCTGCGGCCACGGCGGCGTGGACTGCAGCGCCCATAGCGCAAGCGTCGCTGCATTCCGACACTTCAATCGGAGCGCCGAGCACATCGCAGAGCATCTGCATCACAAACGGACTCTTCTTGGCAATGCCGCCGACGGCGATCATCTTGTCGATACGTATTCCGCCGTCGAGGTACTGGTCGATGCAGGCCTTGGAGCCGAATGCCGCAGCCTCAACCAGAGCACGGTAAATGTCGGCAGGTCCGGTAGTTATGCGCAGGCCGCTGAGGCTTGCGGTAACTATATTGCTGGGATTGGGAGCCCGGCGGCCGTTGAAAAAGTCGGTGGCAAGGGGCAAGTCGTCGCGCAGGGCAATCTGAGCCGCCTGCCCGGCAAGCTCGTCCAGGCTGCGGCCGGTAAGCCGCTTGAACCACGCAAAGATATCGCCGAACGCCGAGAGCCCTGTTTCGTAGCCCATATAGCCTTCGAGTATCGTGCCCTCGGACTGTCCGAACAGGCCTTCTATGAAATGGCCCTTCATCTCCTCCACCGGCATAACCGCCATATAACAGGCTGATGTGCCGAGGTTAAGGACGGCGACCCCGGGTCGGACCCCCGCTCCGACGGCGCCGGAATGAGCGTCGCAGTTGCCCACGCCGATGACTACGTCCGTGCTCAGCCCCAGTTTTTCCGCCCATTCGGGGCAGAGTGTGCCGGCCTTTACGGAGCAGGCATAATTGACCTGCGGAATACGCCGCAGAACAGGAACCAGCAGAGGGTCAATCTCGCTGAAGAAGCTCTCGGGCGGATACCCGTCCCAGTCGCGGTTCCAGAGCTGCTTGGCACCGGGAATACAGTGGCCCCACTTCATGGCAGCAAAACTGCGGCAGCCGGTCAGCAGATTGGTAATAAAATCGCATTCATCCACAAATGCATAAGCCTCGCGGCGCACCGACGGGTTGGTACGCAAGACGTGCAGGACCTTTGCCCAGGTGCATTCGGCCGAATAGTGATTCCCGCTCTGACAGATGTAGTTAGGCGTATAGCGGGCACCTGCGGCGGTGAATTCCTCGGCCTCGGCAGTGCCGGTGTGGTCCTTCCAGAGGATGAACATCGCATCGGGATCGTCAGCGAACGAAGAGTGAAGCGAGAGGGGCATGCCCTCAGAGTCGGTGAAGCATACCGTGCTTCCCGTGGTGTCGACCGAAATGGCTTTGATCGCCTTCGGCTCGGGGCCGGCGGCGACCACCTCGCGCAGAACCGCCTCAAGACACTCGATGTAGTCGAGCGGATGCTGGCGGAACTGCTGGCTAAGAGGGTCGCACCAGCGCCCTTCGGCCCAGCGGGCGTAGGGACTGACTGCCGAGGCGGCGATAGAGCCGTCAGAAGCGTCCACAAGCACGGCGCGGGCCGAATCGGTGCCGTAATCGACACCTATTGTGTAGCATTTCATTTGAGTATGCGCTGAAGTTCTTTCTGCAAGGCGTCACCGCCGCTCAAGTCCGTAACCGTCATGCCTTCATCGGTAAGCAGGAAGGAAGAAGGGACGGATGAAACATTGTAGGTCGCTAAGGACGAAGATGCCGGGCCGCGTCCGTCGTTGACGTTGATCCAGGGAAGATTCTGCGCCTTGACTACTGATGCCCAGGCCGATTTGTCGGGATTGACGTCCACTGAATAGATCTCGAAGCCCTTGCCGTGCCACTTCTCCCAAATAGGGAGGAGAGTGTCGAGGTTGAACATCTTGTGGGTCGCATCGGAAGAATCCCAGAAATGCAGCAGCACTGCCTTGGCTCCCAGCCCCGACATTGAAACGCGCTCGCCGCTGATGGCGGGCAAGTTAAGGTCGGGATAGCCGCGTTCTTCGGCGGAATCAAGTATATACTTGACCTGAAGCGCGTTCTCGCGGCGGGCCGTCTCGGCCTCGAGGGCCTTGACATAACGGGAGAGAGGATAGACGGTCTTGAGGCTGTCGCAAACTTTACGGAAAAGGATGGCGTCCGTATTCTGGTTGAACACAGGCGTGTAGATGTCAAGCTGCTCGAAAAGCACGGGCACTACCGTCAGCGAACCCATATTGCCCATAACGTACTTGACGTTGTCGCGGTAATGGGCGATGAAGATACGGGACAGTTCCGCAGGCTCCATGGTTGAATCCATATCGGCCTGGAAACGGGCGTATGCCTTCTCGCGCTCGCGGAGCTTTTCCGACTCCCCGGAACCGGTAACGGAATAATTGCCAAGTGTATCGGCGACCACGCTCACCCTGGAGCCCTTCTCCAGAAGTAGAGAAGCGATTTTGGTGTCTTTGTAATAAAGATACACAAACTCAGGGTCCCCTTCCTTGACATCAACCTTATAGCGCAGGCGCCCGGAAGCGTCTGTCTTGACCGTATCCAGCACCTTGAACACATTCATGTCCAGCAGGCGCACCGAAACCTCGCTGCGGGGAGCCTGGGCCACGGTGCAGTCGATCTGCGCCTTGGGAGTACAGGCGGCAAGAAGCATAACAGCCGCTGCTGCCAGCAGTTTAAAGCTTCTCATACTCGGCAAGGATTGAAGCGGCGATTTGCGCCTGGCGCTCGGGAGAGACCTTTGCGTGCTCTTTACGGAAATCCAGATCGCCCTCAGTCTGAAGAGGCACCAGATGTATGTGGGTATGAGGAACTTCCATCCCCAGCACGGCCACACCTACGCGCTTGCAGGGAACAGCCGCCTTGATGGCCAGTGCGACCTTGCGGGCAAAAGCCCAAAGGCCGTTGTATGTGGCCTCGTCGAGGTGGAAGATATAGTCGTCCTCAACATTCTTGGGGATGACAAGGGTATGCCCTTCAGCGAGGGGATTAATATCCAAAAAGGCGTAGAACTCATCGTTCTCCGCCACTTTCCATGAAGGGATTTCGCCCTTCGCGATTTTGGTAAAGATTGTCATAATGAAATATCCAGGATCTTGAATTTCATAACGCCCGAGGGGACCTTGGCCTCTACGGTATCGCCCTTGGAATGCCCCATAAGGGCACGGGCGATAGGAGTAGTGGCTGCAAGACGTCCTTTCGAGAAGTCAGCCTCGTTCTCGCCGACAATGGTGAATTCCATATCCCTGCCGGCGGTGATGTTCTTGACCTTGACGCGGGTGAGCATCTGCACCTTGTCGGCGCTCAGCATCGACTCGTCGATCACTTTGGCGTTGGCTATGGTATTCTGCAGGTTTGCGATTTTAAGTTCGAGCAGGCCCTGGGCCTCGCGCGCGGATTCGTACTCGGCATTTTCCGACAAGTCTCCCTTCTCACGTGCTTCCGCAATCGCAGCCGAAATGACCGGCCTGCGGGCAAGAGCTTCCGCTAAATCTTTCTTGAGTTTTTCGAGCCCTTCCTGGCTCAAATAGTGTACATCTGCCATAATAAGTCAACTAAAAAGGAGTCCCGCCTGCCGGCAGAACTCATATACTGCGCAAATATACAAATTAATTTTGATTTTATTATCTTTGCATGTATGAAAGAAATAATTGAACCGTCAAGGCATATCCCCGTCCGGGACGAGGTGGATGTGCTTGTGGTGGGAGGTGGCCCCGCCGGTTTGATGGCAGCCCAGGCCGCCGCCCTCGTAGAGGGAACAAAAGTAATGCTTATCGAAAACCGCGGCTCTCTGGGAGGGAATATGACCCAAGGCCTGCCCCTTCTGGGATTCCTTGGCCGTAAGGGTAACGAAATCATAAAAGGTCTTCCCCTGCGTTTTGTCGAGACGCTCCGCAGCCGCGGCCAGGCCACGCACCACAGGGCCTGCCCCCTGCACGTAAGCCTCACAATGATTGACCCCGAGGGCACCAAACGCCTGGCGTGGGAGATTATGGAAGAATGCGGAGTCAAGGTTCTGATGTACGTGATGTTCGTCGATGTCATCAAAGAAGGAGACCAGGTCAAGGGCGTGATAATCGAGTCCAAGAAAGGGCGTGAAGCCATTCTGGCCAAGACAGTGGTAGACTGCACCGGCGACGGAGACGTGGCTTTCAGGGCCGGAGCACCCATGGCCTATGGCAACGAAAACGGCATTGCACAGCCGCCGACCCTTATGTTCTCCATGCGCGGAGTTGACTCCCGCAAGCTCAGGGACGCCGTGGCCGACCATCCGGACATTTACGATATCGACTTCATACCCAACGAGTTTTTCCGCGCCGACGACAATTGCACCATGGTCGGTTTCCGCAACCAGATCAAGGCCGCGCGGGAGCAGGGCTACAAACTGCCTGTGGAGCGTACCATCTTCATGACCGGCATGGCCCCCGACGAGTGGTGGGTGAACATGTCAAGGGTAAACGGAGTTGACGCCACCGACCCTGAGCAGTACACGCACGGCGAAGAGGAATGCATCAAGCAGAACGCCGAGATTGTCCGCTACCTCAAGGCATTCATTCCCGGATTCGAAAATGCATACGTCGACAGGGTGGCCCCTTTCATGGGCATACGCGAAACCCGCCGCATCATAGGCGAATACATTCTTACCGAGCAGGATATTTTCGACTGCGCACGCTTCGACGACGCCATTGGCGTGGCAGCTTATCCCGTCGACCTGCACCATCCGGTGGGCGGAGACTGCACCCTCATGTGGTGCCCCGACTGCTACGACATCCCCTACCGCTGCCTGGTTCCTCTTAAGGTAGACGGACTGATCTGCGCCGGACGCGACATTTCGGCCACCCACCTGGCCCTTGCATCCGTGAGGGTAATGGGACCTGCTATGTGCCTGGGCGAGGCCGCCGGCAAAGCTGCGGCGCTCTGCGCACGCGACGGCGTGCAGCCCCGGGAACTCGATGTCCGGAAGCTCCGTAAAGCGCTGCTCGACGAAGGAGTTTATTTAAGATGATGAAATACCTGGCAAGCATAGCGGGAGCTCTGCTGCTCACGTGCGCCGCCCTTTTCGCCCAAGGGCTCCGGCCCGACGAGGTAAAAGCCGACATACGCCAGGCAGCAAATTGGTTCCGTGGATTCGATTATTCCTCGGAGGCCGTCGTCCCCAAGGCGCCGCCAGGCTTCAAGCCTTTCAATATCAGCACCTATGCCCGCCATGGAGCCAGGCTCTACAGCAAAGAGAGCCTCTACGACCAGATGCATGAACTGCTGTCGGAAGCAGCACTCAAGGGGCAGCTTACTCCATTGGGAGAAGAATTATTCCGCAAGAGCGAAGAGGTATATGAAATAGTTCGCGGGCGCGCGTATGACCTGACCCCCTATGGGCAGGAGCAGCACAGGGTGGTAGCACGCCGCATCTTCAAGAGCTGGAGGCCCGTCTTCCGCAGTTCCGGCAAGATAGTAGCCCGCTCCACCCAGACCAACCGCACCATCCTGTCCATGGCAGCAGCCTGCGACGAATACCGCCGCCTCTCAAGGGGCCTTGACATCCGGTTCGATGCTTCCGCTGCCGATATGGGCGTTTTGAATCCCACCAGCAAATACAACCCCCGCGCGGAAGAGAGGGACTGGAGCCGCGCCTTCGAGGCAGATACAGCCAGGTGGAACCCCGCTTTCAATGCCCTGTGGGAGAAGAACCTCAACCCGGAGCGCTTCTTCGGGCGCTACTTCACCGAGCCGCAGGTGGTGCTCAAGGTCTTCAAGACCTACGTCAACGCCGCGCGCATGTTCTATTTCTACCTCTGCTTTTCCGAAACCCTGGGCCCGGAGAAGTCTCTGATGTACCTTCTGGACGCCGAGGACGCCTGGAAGATGTGGGAATGCGAGAACTTCAGGATGTACAGCTGCTGCGGAGCCACTCCCCTGTACCACGGACGCAACTGGGCTCTGGAAGAGGCCCTGCTCAGAGACTTCGTCAAGTATTGGGATGAAGATATAGCAGGGAGCGGAGTCGGCGCCCGGCTGCGCTTCGGGCACGACTACAAGATTTCGGGCATCCTTGTGCTTCTTGATGCCGAAGGATGGAACCATTGCGAGGCCGATCCCGGGAAGGTTTCCCGTATCTACGACTTCGGACATATGCCCATGGCATCAACCCTGCTGTTCGCCCTGTACCGCAACGCAAAGGGCGAATTGCTGGTGCGTTGCTCCCTGGACGAAGTGCCCCAGCACTTCCCCATCCCCTGCTACACCGACCGTGGCGGAAGCCGCGCCTGGAAAGATTTCTACCGCTGGGAGGACTTCAAGGCTCATTGCCTCAAAAGACTTGATCTGGCGGACAAGATACTAGAAACTACTTAATATGTTAAGAAAGATAAGAATAGTCCTTGCAGCGCTGTGCTTCATACTGATAACGCTGCTGTTCGTGGGTATAGGCCACGACTGGTGGGGATTTCTCGCCAAACTGCAGGCCCTGCCCACGACTCTCCGGGTTATTGCCGGAGCGACCCTCGGCAATGTGGCCGTATTGCTGGGCATTGTACTGGTCACTTTACTTCTGGGACGCATTTACTGCTCAGTCATATGCCCCCTCGGAGTGTTCCAGGACCTGGTGCTATGGATTCGCCGCACTCTGGGCAAATGGTTCAAGCCTTTGCGCAAGCGCTTCAAATTCAACAAGGAACGCCGCTGGGTACGCTACCCTGTCGCAGCCCTGCTTATAGGCTGCCTCATCGGCGGCCTCCAGTTGGTGGTTGCGCTGCTCGAGCCCTACAGTGCATACGGACGCATCGTCAGCAGCATTGCCGGGAATGTGCCCGTCGCCTTGCTCATAACCGCCCTGGCCACCCTGCTCGTCGTCACCGTGTGCGCCGCACTGTGGGGCCGTGCCTATTGTAATACCATATGCCCTGTGGGCACACTGCTGGGATGCATCAGCCGTTTTTCCGTGCTCGGAATCAGGGTCGATGAAGATAAATGCGTGAAGTGCGGCGCCTGTTCGCACGCGTGCAAGGCTTCCTGCATCGAGGAGGGCACCCTCAAGATCGACCGTTCCCGCTGCGTCGACTGCTTCGACTGCATCGAAGTGTGCAAGAAGGGAGCGCTCAGCTTCGGCAGGGCGGTTTCCGCTCCCCGGGCCGAACAAGGAGACAAGGGACGCAGGGCGTTTATCAACAGCGCGGCGCTGCTTGTGGCCGGAGCGGCCGGAAGCGGAATTGCGCGCGCGCAAAATATGAAAGTGGACGGCGGCCTTGCCGATGTTGAGCCCAAGCAGCCCCTCGAAAGGGAACCCCGCCTCGTGCCGCCGGGAGCAGGTAGCGTAAAGTCGTTCTATGACAGATGCACAGCCTGCCAGCTTTGCGTCGCCGCCTGCCCCAACGCCGTTCTCAGGCCGTCAACCGACCCGGACCATCTGCTGCAGCCGCAGATGGGGTACGAAAACGGCTTCTGCCGCCCGGAGTGCACCGCCTGCTCGCAGGTCTGTCCCGCCGGGGCCATCCGTCCCGTTGACAAAGACCAGAAGACACTTATACGCATCGGTACCGCCGTCGTCAATCCTTACCTCTGCTTTGCAGCTTCCGGCAAGGAAGCCTGCGGTGCCTGCGAGAGCCATTGCCCCACAGGAGCCATATCTATGGTACACGTCGATGGCGTAAGGCGCCCCGTGGTTGCCGAAGAACAGTGCATTGGCTGCGGCAAATGCGAATTCCTCTGCCCTTCGCGCCCCGTAAGTGCAATTACCGTCAAAGGACTTGAAACCCATATTAGCAAATGAGTATGGACAGAAGATCGTTCCTCAAGAGCAGCGGAGCAGCCGTTGCACTTGCCGGCCTCGCAGCCTGCGGAGCCCCCAAAAAAGACACCCCGGCCGCTTCGGCGGGCGAAATAAAGATAGAAGGACCAATGCTGGAGCATTATCCAGGCATTGGCGTCCTTGGCTACGGTTGCATGCGCTGGCCCATGACAAAAGACGACCGTGGCAATGAAGTCATCGACCAGGAAGCTGTCAACAGCCTGGTGGACGAGGCCCTGGCGCACGGAGTCAATTATTTTGACACTTCGCCTGTATATCTGCGCGGCGACTCGGAAAGGGCCACAGCAGAGGCGCTGAACCGGTATCCGAGAGAAAAATGGCTGCTCGCCACCAAACTGTCCAACTTTGCTGACGCCAGTTACGAGAACTCGGTAAAGATGTACCGCCGTTCGCTGGAGACTTTCAAGACCGACCACATCGACTACTATCTATTGCACTCCATAGGCAGCGCCGAAGACTTCAAAAGGCGTTTCGAGGATACAGGAATCATGCAATTCCTGCTCAAAGAGAGAGAAAAAGGCACCATACGCCACCTTGGATTCTCAATTCACAGCCACAAGGAAGGCTTCGACTCGATGATGGAGCTGCACCCGAAATACCACTGGGACTTCGTACAGATACAGATGAACTATCTGGACTGGACGCACGCCGGAGGACGCAACACCAATGCGGACCATATGTACGAACAACTGGCGGCCAGAGACATTCCGGTAGTTATAATGGAGCCCCTCAGGGGCGGCGGCCTGGCCAGCCTGACAAAAAGCCAGACCGCCCTGCTCAAAGAGCGCGAACCCGACAGGAGCGTCGCGTCCTGGGCGTTCCGCTTTGTAGGCAGCTTCCCTAAAGTGCTCACCGCGCTCAGCGGAATGACCTACCGCGAGCACCTGGAAGACAACCTCCGCACATTCTGCAACTTCAAGCCTCTGGTGGAGGAAGAATTCGAGCTCCTCGAGCAAATCGCCGAAGAGCAGTCGAACTTTCCCCTCGTGGGCTGCACGGGCTGCCAGTACTGCATGCCATGCCCCTACGGAATCAACATTCCGGGCGTTTTCCGATTCTACGACAACAGCGTCGTGGAAGGCACTTACGTCAAGGGCCCCGAGCAAGAAAAATACGCTAAAGCGCGCCGCCGTTACCTGGCGGAATACAACAAAGCCGTAGAGTCGGTGCGCCAGGCAGACCACTGCATTTCTTGCGGAAAATGTATGAAAGCTTGCCCCCAGCATATTCGTATTCCGCGCGAGCTAAAAAGAATTGACGAGTATATTGAAAAAATTAAGCAAGATTTGCTTTAAAAAATCAATCGAATTCGCCCGAAAAACTTTAAATCATTACAAAAAATATTATTAATTGATATACGGGCAGATGCTGAAAATGCTATTTTTCCGCTCCACATCAACGATTTGGAGCGGAAAAAATTTGTTTAATAAAAAAAATATTGCGATATTGCGAGCTAATTTCGTAACTAAGACTTAAAAGTGAAACTAAGATTAGTTAGTATATTTTATTGTTTAATTTAAAGTAACGCTTATGAAAAAAGCTAAACTGTTCTTCAGCGCTTTGTTCCTGTTACTCGGTGTGACGCTCTCCGCTCAGAACGTCAACATCTCCGGTACGGTCAAAGATGCATCCACCGGTGAGGGCATACCTTTCGCGGCCATCCAGGTCAAGGGCACCAGCACCGGCTCTGCCACGGATGCGAACGGAGCATTCAGTTTTTACGCCCCGTCAAACGCAACGCTCATCTTCTCCTCCATCGGATATCTTTCCGAGGAAGTAGCAGTAGGCGGACGCACCACCATCAACGTCGCCCTGCGTCCTGACGCAGAGTCGCTTGAGAATGCAGTGGTGATCGGTTACGGTTCCGCAAAGAAGGTCGGCAACCTCGTCGGATCCGTCTCCACAGTCCGCTCCGACATTGTCAAGAACGCCCCCGCGGCTTCCGCCCTCGACAACCTCCAGGGACAGGTCGCAGGTCTTAGCGTAATGACGACCGGCGGTGTGGCCGGCGACAACTCCGTGAGTATGAAAATCCACGGCGTGGGTTCACTCGGCTCCTCTTCCGCCCCTCTGTACGTCATCGACGGTATTCCTTCGAGCAGCCGTACCATTATGGCTATGAACCCTAACGACATTCTCTCGATTTCCGTCTTGAAAGACGCATCCGCGACTTCCATCTACGGTTCACGCGCCGCCAACGGCGTGGTCTTCGTGACCACCAAGTCCGGCAGCTACAGCACCGAGTCAAGGGTCTCCATCCGTTCACAGTACGGTATTTCCACACTTGCCAACACCAGGCTCTGGGAATCTATGATGAGCGGCGACGAACTGCGCGACTTTATGCTCCGCACCGGCATCTATACCCCCGCCCAGATCCGAGCCAACTACATAGAGCCCGGGCACACACACAATACAAAGTGGTACAAGATTATGCAGCAGCTTGACACTCCGCAGTACCAGAACGATGTCACCATCGAAGGCGGCGGACAGAAAGTTGCGTATATGGTTTCAGCGTCCCAGTTCCATCAGACCGGTACCACCATCGGCAACTTCTACAACCGCTACACCGTGCGTTCCAACGTCCAGGCCCACCCCAAGGATTGGCTCAAGATCGGCATCAACCTCAACCTCTCGCTCGACCAGAGGCAGCAGAACTCCAACTGGGGTGACTCCAGCACCTTCAACGCCAACTACACTTCCGGCGGTCTGTCCTTCCTGCTGAACCCTATGTACACTCCGTACGATAAGGACGGCAATCTTTTGGTCCCGCGCTTCACCAACAATACCATCAACCCCTACCATCTGATGGAGGCCCGTCCCCGTCTGAGGGACAGCTACGGCCTGAACGGAGGCGCATACATTGAGATCGAGCCCATAAAGAACCTCAAGATCCGTTCACAGATCGGTTCCGACTCCCGCTTCTACCTCAACACCAGCATCAACTATCCTTCCTACACCATCAACAGCAACAGCGGTGCCAAGCTCAAGAGTTCACAGCTGACTTCGAACAACACCATCACCAACACCATCGAATACAGCTTCAACATCGCTGAAGAGCACGCGATTTCCGTGCTGGCCGGCCACGAAGGCATCAGCAACTACTATGACTATTTCTACGCACAGACTACGGGCCAGAAAGAAGACCGTCTGCTCCGTCTCAACGACGGTACCACCAGCAGCCGTGACTTGGGAGAAGAAATGTCGCAGAGCAAGTTCCTCTCATTCTTCGGCCACGCCGACTACAGCTACGCAGGCAAATACAACCTTGACCTGACCGTACGTAACGACGCATCTTCGCGCTTCGGTCCCAACGTGCGCAACGCCACCTTCTGGTCCGCCGGTTTCAAGTGGAACGCCCGCAACGAGAGATTCGTCCGCAATACCCCTTGGCTGAACGACCTGAGCGCAAAGGTCAGCTACGGTACCCAGGGTAACGCCGCCATCGGCGACTACCGTCACCTGGGACTTATCGGCACCACCGAATCTTATAACGGCGACGCCAACGCCTGGGTGCTTGCACAGCCCAGCAACCCCGATCTGACCTGGGAAAAGCAGGCCCTGCTCACCGTTGGATTCAACACCAGGATCTTCAACTTCCTGGACTTCGAACTTGAGTGGTATCACAGGAGCACGACGAGTATGCTCTACAGCGTACCCTTCCCCTACACCTCCGGATACAGCGAGCTTACTTCCAATATAGGAAACCTCACCAACTCCGGTGTTGACATCACCCTCGGCATCGACATTCTCAAGAACAAGGACTACTACCTGCGCCTGAGCAACGTATTCAACTACAACAAGCAGACCATAGGAAAGCTCTTCGACGCCGCCTGGGACGAAGATCTCGGACGTTACCGCTGGATTATGACCTCTGAAAATATAGGTTATGTCGAAGGCCAGCCCATCTCCTTCTACTCTGCCATCTATGCAGGCGTCGATCCCGCTGACGGAGCCCCTATGTGGTATCTCCCCGGCGAAGATCCCGATGTGACCACTATGAATCCTGACAAGGTCACCAAGAAGTATGATGAAGACGCCCTTATGCAGAACACCGGGTTCAAGCTCGAGGCCCCCATCAACGGCGGTTTCAGCCTTGAAGGCGGCTGGAAGATTCTCTCCTTCCGCGCAGACTTCTCCTACGTGCTGGGCAAGAAACTGCTCAACAACGACGCATACTTCTACCTCAATCCCAACGTGTTCGTCGCCCAGGGCGTGAACAACATCCGCGACGTGGCTGACTACTGGACTCCTCAGAACCCGAACGCCAAGTATCCCGACTGGACCCAAGGCTACACGATGCAGTTCGACACACACCTCATCGAGGATGCATCGTTTATGCGTCTGAAGAGCCTGCAGGTGGGAGTGTCGCTGCCCAACAAATGGCTTGAGGCCCAGAAACTGTTCGACTCCGTGCGGCTCACCTTCACCGGCCGCAACCTCCTCACCTTCACCAATTACGGCGGTGTTGACCCTGAAATCGACGAGAACCTCACAATGGGTATTCCCGGTACCACCAAACAGTACCTTGTCGGTCTTGAACTCAACTTCTAATCAGGAAAGAGATGAAAAAGAACATTTTAAAAATATTTGCGACGGGCCTTTCGATTGCTTTTGTTGCATCGTGCGACCTTAACCTGAGTCCCAACAACGCCATCGCGGTCGTTGAAGGTACCCCTCTGGTTCAGACCAAGACCAACCTCAGCGCCCTCGAGAATGGTATCCTGTCTGCATATCGTTCCATACAGAACGGAGACTTCGTGCTGCCTCAGGAATTTATGGTTGACGGATTCAACGCCACCATTGACTTCGGCAACAATTACGGCGGCATACACAAAACGGACCAGAACTTCACCTCCGCCGATTATTATGTGGAGGACTTCTGGGCATACAACTACTTCGCCATCAAGAATTTCAATGTGTGCATCGAGAACCTGCAGGTCGTACCCGAGGATCTTGTAAAGGATGCAGCCGTTGTGAGAGGCGAGGCCTTCTTCTTCAGGGCAAGTTCTTACCTGAATCTGGCCCGTCAGTTTGGCAAGATTCCCGTGAAGGGCGCTCCTGAGACAGATCTCTGCGTCCCTCTCGTAGTCAAATACTCCCCTAACGACCGTCCTGCGAGGGCAACTGTCGCAGCAGTGTACAAGCAGATTGGCGCCGACCTCGATTCCGCAGCGGTCTATCTGGCAGGCGTAAAGGGTGCTGTCCGCTCGCAGAAGCCTACGATAGATGCTGTCAACGCGCTGTATGCCCGCTACTACCTCGATTTGGGCGAGAACGCCAAGGCAGCCGAATATGCACACAAGGTCATAGACGGCGGCACCTACGCTCTGGCTGCCACCCTCGAAGATCTGAACAAGGACTTCGTGAACGACGCCGGCACCGAGGCGATTATGCAGCTTGCCATCAGCCTTACCGAGTTCACCGGCAACTCCTACGCCAACCTCCTGCTCGCCCAGAAGGACGACAAAGTTGAAGGCGGAGAATGCTTCAGGCCTTACTACATCCCCACCAAAGCCGTAATCGACTCCTACGAGCAGAGCGACCTGAGGTTCCTGAGCTGGTTTGACAACACTACTCCGGTGCTGCTGTCCGGTACCTACTACACCGGCAAATTCTACACCTTCGTGAAATACCGCGGCAACCCCGATCTCACCAGTTCGCCGATCCGCAACGGCCGTCAGGCCCCCAAGCCTCTCAAGATCAGCGAAATGTACCTGATAGCAGCCGAAGCAGAGCTTGCCAGCTCCCCTGCCGCCGCAAAGGCCGACCTTAATGCACTCCAGATCGCCCGCGGCGCCAGCCAGACTGAGGCCACGGCAGAGAACGTGCAGAAAGAGTGGTTCAAAGAGACCATCGGCGAAGGCCTCAGGATGAGCTGCCTGAAGCGCTGGGGCAAAGGATTTGAGAACCGTACCGCCCAGTCCGGCGCCATCAACCAGGTCCAGCAAGGACAGTATTTCGACGGCAAGAGCCTCAAATCCGACAGCTACTTCTTCCAGTGGCCCATTCCTTCACACGAGCTGAAGGTCAACCACAACCTTGTGCAGAACACTGGATACGATGCTATTAATTAAAACAGATAGATTATGAACAAGAATATTGTCAAAATATTAGCCGTTGCAGCCGGCGCCGTCAGCATCCTTGCCTGCAACAAGGTGTCAACGTACACACCGGCTCCGTATGCGGTAATAGACTCCCGCAGCATAGAGGTTGAGGAATCAGAAGCCGGCAAGCTCATACAGATTCCGGTCTATGTCTATAACAGGGACGGCGAGTGCAGCGTGACCTATACTTTCGAGGAAGGAAGCGCAAAGAACGGCAAGCACTTCACTCCCGCCAACACTTCCGGCGTGCTCAATTTCCCTGCCGGCACCGACACTCTTGCAATCGAGGTAAAAGTCATCGGCGAGCCCGGTACTTACACAGGCAACCAGGATTTCACCGTGAAGCTTAAAGATGCGACCAACGAAGTCGCTATAGCTCCGCTGAACGCCTGCAAAGTCGTGATCAAAGATCTGGACCATCCGCTCTCGGCACTGTTCGGCACATATACCATCTCCGGTCTCACTATAACAGACGCCGAGAAAGGTTCTCTTGGCTATCCTAAATGGGATTTGACCCTGAGCGCTGTAGAAGGCGAACCCGACAAGATACTCGCCGACAATCTGACTCCATTCGCAGCCGCATACGGATCATATCTGGATGACCTGAGCGTCGTGGGTACAGTGTCTGAAGATATGAAGACCATCGTCTTCTCTACGCCTCAGACCAGCAAATCTACCGCAACGCCTTGGGGCCTGAACGAAAATTTCGTGTTCTACGCACACGAAGGCACCTCAGGCGGCTATATCGCCGAGCCTGCGAAGGTGACGTTCACCTACGACGAGGCCAGCAAAGCCTGGACTACCAACGACTGCTACGGATTCAGTACTCCCAGCGATATTAAAGAATACACTGTCTTTACCGACTATACCGTAGTATTCTCTACTTTCAATGCAAATTATCCTACAGTATTTGTCAAGAAATAAGTCAGAGAACAATCAGAGGACCCGCCCTTAACCGGGCGGGTTTCTTTGTATGAAACAAGGTATGAAAAAAATAATTATTTCGTTCTTGACATTTGTCCTTGCCTGCCAGGCAGTTGCAGCCCAGGAGTTCGAACCCAGGGAGACTTGGCCGCTGGTGTACGAGAATTTCCAGAAAGGCGCAGCCAGGACCGTGACAGGAGTCCTTATAAGCGATGCTCAGTTCAACGTCTCGGTAATGGATGGAGCATTGCTGTATGTCAATAAGGACAATAAGATTATGAACTCCGATATGTCAAAGGTCTATACGGCACTTATCGGAGACGACCTCTACCTCAACGTGGGAGGGAAAATGTACAAGGTGCTTTCCGAGTTGAATCTCGGATGCGTCCTTTCGCAGGTGCTTTTCGACAAAGACAAAGCATCCAAGGTGGACATAGGCTATGGAGTATCGTCCTCCACGGGCTCGTCGATGAACCTTACGCTCCTTCTGGACGGAAGGATGGACCTTATAAACAAAAGCCTTGAAGCCGGAGAAAAAGACAAATATTTTTCAAACGCCATACCGGTAAAAACCACCCGCTATATCTATGTGGACCATCGCCTTATCCCGGCCACAAAAAGCAATATTATGTCCTGTGAAGGAGTGGACAAGAAACAGGCCAAGGATTTTTTCAAGACCGAAAAAATTAAATGGAAAGAGACCGATTCCCTTGAGAAAATCGTGGTCTTTCTTTACGGACAGTTTAACAAGGAATAATTTACACGTATGAGATTCCACCTATCAGCGCTATCAATACTTGCCGTCAGCTTGATTTCCGTCCTGTCCTGCAGGCCTGAACAAGAGAGCATCTCTGCATTGGAGAGCAAAGAAGCATTGGGAGAGAAGAATCTGGTGAGCGGCTTACTCGAAGTCGAGTTGACAGAAGAAATGGCCTCCAAAGTAGAGAACGGTCAGGGACTTGTATATCCCGGCATCAAATCGATGGAGAGGATTTTCCCTTTCGATGAAGAATGGGAGGACAGGCACCGCGAGGCAGGATTGCACCGCTGGTACAGAATCGAATATGACGAGTCCCTGAGCCTGACGAAGGCCGCAGCGGGGATATCTGACTTGCAAGGAGTCTGTTATGCAGGCCCCGTACGAAAGAAAAAGGCCTGCGGATTTTTCAATGACCCTATGTTCGACAAGCAGTGGGGACTGTACAACGACGGCTCGAGAGGTGCATCCTACGACAAAGGATGCGACATTAATGTGGTGCCGGTATGGGAGCGTTATGGAGCCGGCGACCCTTCGGTGATAGTGGCGGTCCTCGATGAAGGAGTCCAGCTCGACCATCCCGACCTTGCAGGCGTCACACTCGAAGCAAGCCCGGGAGGAAGCAAGTGCTTCATCAGCGGCAATGCAGGCTTCAAGATAGAGCCTGGCAACCACGGCACGCACTGCGCCGGAGTCATAGCCGCCATCAACAATAACGGGACGGGGATTTGCGGCATCGCTGGAGGCAAAGACGGCAAAGGCGGCGTCAGGATTATGTCCTGCGAAATGCTGCGCATCGTGCCAAACCCTGATGATCCGGACCTCCCGAAGACATTGAACGGTGATGACGCAGGAGCTTTTGTGTGGGCTGCCGACAACGGCGCGGTCATAGCCAGCAACAGCTGGGGTTTCGTTTACGAGACAGAGGCTGAAGCGGCCTCAGGCAGTCCGCGCTCTTCAAAAGCAGGGATAGATTATTTCATAAAATACGCAGGATGCGACAAAAACGGCGAGCAGAGGCCCGACAGTCCTATGAAAGGGGGCGTGGTGATTTTCGCAGCCGGCAACGAAACCTGGCGCCACGCCTGGCCTGCCGAGTATGAGGCCGTCGTGGCGGTCGGTTCCGTATCGGCCAAGCGCACCAGGGCTTACTACTCCAATTACGGCGACTGGGTGGATATATGTGCACCGGGAGGCGATGTCAAGGCAGGTTCGTCGATTTTAAGTTGCATCGCAGACAGCCGCTATGGAAATATGCAGGGCACATCTATGGCTTGTCCCCACGTATCGGGTGTCGCCGCCCTCATCGTGTCTCACTTCGGGGGCCCCGGCTTCACCAACGAAATGTTGCTCGAAAGATTGCTTAAGGGTGCCAACAAGGACGGAGCCCCAAAATATTCCAACATAGGGCCTCTTGTAGATGCCTATGGCTCATTCTCAATGGGCGGGACAGAGGCTCCCGAAAAGGTGGAGGCTTTCGAGTCAGCGGAAGTCAAGTCCAATTTCATAAACCTTGCCTGGAAAGTTACTGCGGATGCAGATGATGTCAAAGCATATTCATATCTGCTGCTGGCTTCCCGCGACAGGTCCGTATTGGAAAATCTCGACCCCAAGAACATACCGTCTTCGGTAACAAGCAAGACAGTTGAAGTTGACAGGGCCGAAGTGGGAGAAACGATATACGGCACTCTCGAGGTCCCTGAGTTTGAAAGCAAGTATTTCGTCAGTATCATCAGCGAGGATTATTGGCAGAACCGCTCGGAGATGTCAAACATTATGGAACTTACCACAGGCCCGAACCACGCGCCTGTGATAAGCACCGAGTATTCGGGCGATTACAGGTTAAAATCCCACGAATTCCTTTCACTGGAATTCAATATCTATGATCCTGACAACCACGCTGTCGAAATAACGGTTGAGTCGGATGAACAAGCGTTTTTAAATTATCAACAGACAGCCTCAGGCCTAAGGCTCTCATTTAACGCCCTGAAGGGGGAACCGGGAGAATACACGGCCACGATAAGGGCAACCGATAAATACAAGATGTCAACAGACTATCCCATCCATTATGTCGTCCTTGACAACCACGCTCCCGCTCTGAGCCGCCAAATGGACAATATTATGCTGGGCGGCATAGGAGAAAGCGCCACCATTGATTTAAGCGACTATTTCTCCGATCCGGACGGAGAAGATCTGCATTATGATATCAATTTCTCGGTATCAGGAGTGGCGCATATGGCACCTAACGGAAGCGTGCTGAGCATCTCCTCGCTCGGCTACGGGCTCACTGAGGCCTCCATAACGGCAAGCGATGCAAGGTCCGAAAAGTGTAGCGCGACATTTATGATACTTGTCCCGGACAACAGCAGGGAGGTTGATCTGTATCCAAATCCTGTGAAAAAGGAGCTGAACATTAAATCCGCCAAGACAGGACCGGTCGCAATAAGCATAAGCAACAAAGCCGGGGCCACGATATTCTCGGGCAATTATGAACTGAGGTCGGTCTTCGAACCTATCACAATCGATCTGGGCAGTGCCGCGGCCGGGACTTATTATGTCAGCATAAGCGGAGCGGGCATAGACAAAACTTACGAAATAGTTAAAATCTGAGCGCTATGAGAAAACTCTTCTTACTCATATTTTTGGCAACTTCCGGGCCTTTTTTGTGTGCACAATCCTTGTCTTCGCTCCTGATTCCCGCAGACAGCCGCTCATTGGCAATGGGAGGAGCGGCTTTGCGCCATCAAGCTGCGGGACTGTCCGCTACTGTTTCCTACGGCAATTGGGCGCCGCTGACGGCAAATAATACGGTAGTGTCAGGAGATGTATTTGTGAGGGCCGGGGATAAATTCGCCCTGACTTTAGATGCAAAGACTTTTCTCGACAAACCCTACGACATCTATTCAGAACAAGGCGCTTTCAAAGGCTCATTCAAGCCCTACGACCTTATCATAGGACTGGGAGCAGAATACTACATCACCGACGCCCTGAGCGCCGGCCTGACGCTTCGCAGCGTGACTTCCGCCCTGGCGGAGAAAAACAAGGGCAGCTCTTTCTGCGGCGACATTTTCGTTCGTTACGGCGGAGAGAAATGGGGCGTTGAACTCGCCGGACGCAATATCGGCACCAAGATCAGTTACGGATCCGACTCCTATGCGATTCCTTCGCTGGTGGGCGTGGACGGATTCTACAAGCCCCTGGAGGGCCTGACCGTGGCCGGCGAAGCCGACTATCTCTTCAGCGGAGCGATTATGGCCGGCGTCGGAGCTGAATACGGATTCAAGGACATTGCTTTCGCGCGCGCCGGTTTCCACTACGGCGACCCGGCAAAGGCCCTACCTGCCTTCCTGTCGCTGGGTATCGGCGGCAAATACGCGGGATTCCGCCTCGACGGCACCTTCCTGCTGCTCTCGGAGACCCTCGGAAACACCTTCCTCGTGAGCCTCGGCTACGAATTCTAAGATTAATGAGCCGCTCCGCCTGCGAGGTCGAGAATCTCGGAGGTGATTTTCTGCTGGCGGCCCTTGTTATACTCGAGCGTAAGCTCCGAAAGCAGGCCCTCACCATTGTCGGTGGCGGCCTGCATCGCTATCATACGGGCAGCGTGCTCGGCGGCCGACGAGTCAAGCAGGGCCGCATATAGCTTGAGGTCCAGCACTTGCGGGATAAGGCTCCGGAGCAGTTCTTCGCGGGACGGTTCGAGGATGAAATGCTCTTCGGGGTCTTCTTTTACTTCCGTCTGCGGCGCTTCGAAAGGAAGGAAAGGCTCGACAACCACCTGCTGGCGGCCGGTGCTGACGAAATGGTTATATACGAGCACGACGGAGGAGACTTCGCCTTCGGAGTAAAGCTTGCGAAGCTCCGACGAGGCTGCGGCTACGGCTTCGAAACCGGGATGCGCTACCACGTCCATAAAATCCTTTGCCGGAGGGAAGCCTGCCTTCCTGACGGCCTCGGCGGCCTTTTTGCCGAATGTCCATACCTCCACGGGCCCCTTGACTCCCGACAGCACTTCCAGCGCCTTCTTAGAGACGTTATTGTTGAACGCTCCGCACATCGAGCTGTTGCTCGAGAACGCCACCACTACCGTCCTCCCTTGCGCGTCAGATTCTTCGGGGCTGTGGGGTGTGGGTTCAGGGGTCCATAAACTTAGGACAAAGGACCCCTGAACCCACACCCCCAGCTCCTGAGAGGCACGGTCAGAGGCAGTCAGGGATGCGAGAATCGAGCTGAGGGTCTCCTCGTAGGGCCGCAGCGTCTCGATGGCCTTCTGCGCACGGCGTAGCTTCGACGAAGCCACCAGCTTCATCGCAGAAGTGATCTTCAAAGTACTGCGGACCGAAGCGATACGGTCCTTTACTTCCCTAAGTGAAGACATACCTCAGAAGCAACTTTCTTGATAATATCCTCGGCCCTGTCAGAGACGATTCCGCGCCCGAGCTCATCCAGGATATCAGGATGCGAAGCCCGCATCCTTTCCAGGAAAAGCCGCTGGAAATCAAGCACATCCTCCACCCGGATATCGGCCATCAGAGCCCTTGTGCCGCAATACAGCACCGCCACCTGCTCCCCTACCGGCATAGGAGAATACTGCGGCTGAATCAGCAGCTGGTTGTTTTTGCGCCCCTTGTCGAGCGCCATCTCGGTGACCTTGTCAAGATCCGAAGAGAACTTCGAGAACGATTCCAGTTCGCCGAACTGGGCCTGGTCGATCTTGAGCGTGCCGGCCACCTTCTTCATACTCTTCACCTGAGCCGAGCCGCCCACACGGGACACCGAGATACCCACGTTAACCGCAGGACGGAAGCCGGCGTTGAACAGGGAGCTCTCGAGGTAAATCTGGCCGTCGGTGATGGAAATTACATTGGTCGGGATGTAGGCCGAGACGTCGCCGGCCTGGGTTTCGATGATGGGAAGAGCCGTCAGCGAACCGCCTGCGCGAACCTTGCCGCGGAGCGACTCGGGAAGGTCGTTCATCTGCTCGGCCACCTCCTGCTGGGATATAATCTTGGCAGCGCGCTCCAGCAAGCGGGAATGCAGGTAGAACACGTCGCCCGGATACGCCTCGCGTCCCGAAGGACGGCGAAGGATGAGCGATACCTCACGGTAAGCGACGGCCTGCTTGCTCAAGTCGTCGAACACCACAAGGGCATGACGGCCTGTATCGCGGAAATACTCGCCGATGGCGGCTCCTGCAAAAGGAGCGTAATACTGGAGAGCGGCGGGATCGGCGGCCGTAGCAGCCACCACTATGGTATAGTCCATCGCTCCCTTCTCCCTGAGCGTCTGCACGATAGAGGCCACGGTGGAGCCCTTCTGGCCCACGGCCACGTAGATACAGTACACAGGGTCGCCGTCAAGCCAGCCCTGACGCTGGTTGATGATCGTGTCGATGGCAATGGCGGTCTTTCCGGTCTGGCGGTCGCCGATGATCAGCTCACGCTGACCCCGTCCGATGGGAATCATGGAGTCTATGGCCTTAAGGCCGGTCTGGAGAGGCTCGTGCACAGGCTCGCGGAATATTACCCCGGGAGCCTTACGCTCCAGAGGCATGCGCACAGTCTCGCCCTGCACCTTGCCAAGTCCGTCCAGAGGCGTACCGATGGGGTCCACGACACGGCCTACCAGGCCCTCGCCTACATCGATACCCGCGATGCGCCCCAGACGCCTCACCCTCATGTCTTCCTTCACCTGGTCGGTGGGACCGAGAAGCACGGCTCCGACGCTGTCTTCCTCGAGGTTCATCACCACGGCTTTCACACCGCAGTCGAACTCAAGGAGTTCGCCCGCTTCGGCCTTCGACAGGCCGTAGATACGGGCCACGCCGTCGCTGACGGTGAGCACGTTGCCCACTTCTTCGTATTTAAGAGAAGTGTCGATACCCTTCAGCTGCCTGTACAGTATCTCCGAAATCTCGCTTGCTTTAATAGTGTTTTGTGCCATCCTTACACAATACGGTTGTTCTTTTCTACAAATTGACGCTGCAGTATCTCAAGTTGGCGCCGCACGCTGGCATCCAGCATAAGACCGTCATATTCAACACGGTAGCCGCCGATAAGCGACGGATCCACCTCGGTTTCGAGCAGCACCTTCCGGCCGCTGCGGGCCTCCAGCTCCCGCGAGACCCTCTCGGACAGTTCGGCCGAGGGTACGGTAGTGGTAAGCCGCACGTGGGCGAGCCCTGCGTCGCGGCAGTACAGATCCACGTAAGTGCGGAGTATCCGCCGCAGATAATCGATGCGCCCGTTTTTTGCCAGGAGAGATATAAAGTTCTGCAGGTCGCTCTCAAGAGCAGCAGGCATACGGAATGGACGCCTGAGCATTGCGACCACCTGACGGCACACCCGCTCACCGCTGCCGTTGTCTTTGGTCAGACGCAGCAGCGCGGTGGCATAACGCTTGGTAATCGCTCCCGAGTTCATATTATCAGCTTATAGGTGCATTGGACGCCTCTTCGGCAAACCTCTCAAGCAGGGAAATCTGCTCCGGGGTGCTGTCCAGTTCTTTACGTAAAATCTTTTCCGCCACGGCCACCGACAGCGACGAGACCTCAGAACGGATCTCCTGCAGGGCCGATTCCTTCTCAGCCTTTATCTCCTCGCGTGCGCTGCAGAGTATCTCGGCAGCCTCGGTCTGCGCCTGCTCCCGGGCCGAGGAAAGTATCTCTTCACGGGTGCGGGACGCCTCCTGGAGTATACGCCCTTGCTCGCTTCGGGTCTGCTCCAGCATCTGAGCACTCTGAAGTTCTACCTGCTCGAGGCTGAGACGCGCCTGCTGAGCCGCCTTGAGAGAGTCTTCGATGTGCTCGGTACGCTTCCGCACTGCCTTGGTAATAACCGGAAAGCCGAACTTGGCGAGGAGGAAAAACACCACGCCGAAGATGACGACCATCCAGAATACCAGGCCTATATCCGGAGTAACCAGCGACATATACTAGCTCAGAAGGACAGCGAGCAGGCAGGCGATAACGCCGATAAGGCAGATACCTTCCAGCAGAGCGCCGATAATAATAGCAGTAGTACGCAGGCCGCCTGCAATCTCGGGCTGACGGGCCGACGCTTCCATTGTTGACTGTGCAAGTTTGCCTATACCGAATCCTGCACCGATAGCAACGATTCCGGCGCCGATTGCGCCACCGACCTTGGCAAGAGCTGCCGCTTGAAGAATTGTTCCGATCATAATATTAAGATTTTAATGAGTTTCTCCTTCGGGATGCTGATGCGCCAGCCCTATGAAGACCGACGAGAGCATGGTAAATACATAAGCCTGGATAAACGCCACGAGCACTTCGAGGCAGTCGAGGAAGATTCCCAGTACTACAGCCACGAAGCTCAGCGAGCCGTTGAGCACCGCACCCATCTTGGCGGTGAGGAATATGAGGGCCACCGTACTCAGGAGCATGATATGACCTGCCAGCATGTTGGCAAAGAGCCTTATCATCAGCGAGAACGGCTTGGTGAACATACCCAGGATCTCGATGGCGGGCATAAGAGGTATCGCTTTCAGGAATACCGGCACGTCGGGCCAGAGTATGTCTTTCCAGTAGTGCTTGTTGCCGAAGAGGTTCACCATAAGGAAGGTAAACATGGCAAGCACGAAAGTTACGGCAATGTTGCCGGTAATATTGGCACCGCCCGGGAATACCGGGAAGATGCCCATAAGGTTATTGATAAGGATAAAGAAGAACGCCGTCAGTAGATACGGCGAAAAGCGCTTGTAATCGGGCCCTACGGCATCTTTGATTACATCGTTCTCTATGGTCATGATGACGGGCTCCAAAAGGGCGGCAAGGCCAGTAGGGGCCTCTTTAAGCACGTCGTGCTTGCGGTACCAGCGTGCGCACAGCAGAATCAGCACCACCAGGATGATGCTGTCGATTATCAGGCCGCAGACATTTTTGGTGATGGAGATATCAAACGGCCGCTTGCCGTCGGAGGCGCGCACTATCTTGCCCTCGTGAGCCTGGCCTTTGGGAGCTATGCAATAGCCCTCGTACGAAGCTCCGTGAGCGAGGCGGCTGCTGCTGAACACATGCACCCCGTTATCGATGATGATGCAGGGCAGCGGAATCGATATGTGCTTGCCGCGCACCGTAGCTATGTGCCACTCGTATGCGTCGGAGATGTGTCCGAATATATACTCTTCCATGTCCAGCGGCTCATCGCCGGACATGGAAGAACTATCCCCCTGCACCCCCGGGGGACAAGGGGAAGGATCCCCTTGCGCTGCTTCGCAGCTAACCCCTCGGTCGGCGCAAAGCGCCTCCGAAGCCAGAAGTAACAAAGCGACAATAGCTATTATCCTTCCTGCACGCATACGGTCAAAACATTGTCTTTCAATATCAAAGCCCCGGACTTGACGGCCAGCGACGACTCTTCTCCCCCCTCGCGCCATACCACATTGCCTTCCTCAAGGGTAGTGATAATGGGCGCGTGGTCGGGAAGCACCTCGAAAGCACCTGCCGAACCGGGTAGGAAAACCGCTTCGACCTTGCCTTCAAAGGCTGTCCTTTCGGGTGTAAGCACCCTGAGTGTCAACGCTTTGCTTATCATTTAGCCTGTTCGAGTATCTTCTTTCCCTTTGCTATTGCATCTTCGATGGTACCCACGTTGAGGAACGCCTGCTCGGGCAGGTAGTCGCACTCGCCGTCGAGTATCATATTAAAGCCCCGGATGGTATCCGCGATATCAACCATCACGCCGGGCACGCCTGTAAACTGCTCCGCCACCGCAAAAGGCTGCGAGAGGAAACGCTGCACGCGGCGGGCGCGGTTGACCGTTATCTTGTCTTCGTCCGAGAGTTCGTCCATACCGAGTATGGCGATGATATCCTGCAGCTCCTTGTTGCGCTGGAGTATCTGCTTCACCCGCTGCGCAGTACGATAGTGCTCCTCGCCCACTATGTTGGGGTCGAGGATGCGGGAAGTAGAGTCGAGCGGATCGACTGCCGGATAAATGCCCAGCGAAGTGATCTTACGGCTCAACACCGTAGTAGCGTCAAGATGCGAGAAGGTAGTGGCAGGCGCCGGGTCGGTGAGGTCGTCGGCCGGCACGTACACCGCCTGCACCGAGGTTATGGAGCCGTTCTTGGTGGATGTGATGCGCTCCTGCATGGAGCCCATCTCGGTAGCCAGCGTAGGCTGGTAACCCACGGCGGAAGGCATACGTCCCAACAGAGCAGACACTTCGGAGCCGGCCTGGGTGAAACGGAAAATGTTGTCTATGAAGAAGAGGATATCATGCGGAGCGTCCGGATCTTTGCTGTCGCGGAACGATTCAGCCAGTGTAAGGCCGCTCAGCGCTACGCTGCTACGTGCTCCCGGCGGTTCGTTCATCTGTCCGAACACCATGGCCACCTGCGACTTGCGCAGCTCTTCGGGATCCACCTTCGAAAGATCCCAGTGGCCCTGCTCCAACGACTCTTTGAAAGCGGCGCCGTAACGGATGACGTCCGACTCTATCATCTCGCGAAGCAGGTCGTTACCCTCGCGGGTACGCTCACCTACTCCAGCGAAAACCGAGAATCCATTGTGCTTCTTGGCGATATTGTTGATAAGCTCCTTGATGAGCACTGTCTTACCTACGCCCGCTCCTCCGAAGAGGCCGATCTTACCGCCTTTCAGGTAAGGCTCCAGCAGGTCGATGACCTTGATACCGGTAAACAGCACTTCCTGCGAGGTCGCCAGATCTTCAAACTTGGGAGGCTCGCGGTGTATGGGAAGCGCACCCTCGGTGCTGAGTGGTTCAAGACCGTCGATATGGCCGCCCGTGACGTTCATAACGCGGCCGCGAATCTGCGAGCCCACAGGCATCGCGATGGATTTGCCGGTACTCACTACTTCCAGGCCCCTGCAGAGCCCGTCGGTGGAGTCCATGGCAACGCACCTTACGGTTTCTTCCCCTATGTGCTGCTGGACCTCGATCACCAGAGTGCGTCCCTCGGGAAGGAGCACATGGAGAGCCTCGTGAATTGATGGCAGACGGATCTCCGAGCCGGCGGAAGCGCCGCTCTCGAAATGCACGTCCACCACGGGACCGATGATCTGCGATATCTTTCCTGTAATCTTTTCCATGCTATGCCTCCTGATTTTGTTGTGCTTCTTCCATAAGGCGCCTGTGCTCCTCCTGAGCCCTTATCACCGATACGGAACGCTTGAGTACGAAGCCGCTGCCGAGATATTTGGTACGCACGTCATCATCGGCCGCAAGCGACTCGGGCGTGCCCTGCTGGAGGATGGAACCCTCGTAAAGCAGGTAGGCCCGGTCGGTGATGGCCAGGGTCTCGCCCACGTTGTGGTCGGTGATGATTACGCCTATGTTCTTGTACTTGAGTTTGGCAATTATGTACTGTATGTCTTCCACCGCTATGGGGTCCACACCAGCGAAAGGCTCGTCGAGCAATATGAACTTGGGATCGATGGCAAGGGCGCGTGCAATCTCGCAGCGGCGCCTCTCGCCTCCGGAGAGCTGGATACCCAGGGACTTGCGAACCTTGGACAAGTTGAACTCGTTGATGAGCGATTCCAGACGCTCCATACGCTCCTTGCGGGGTACGCCCTTGATCTCCATCACGCTCATGATATTGTCCTCAACCGACATCTTGCGGAAGACCGAAGCATCCTGAGGCAGGTAGCCGATGCCCTTCTGGGCGCGCTTGTACATAGGGAGCTTGGTAATTTCCTCGTCGTCAAGGAACACCTTGCCGTTGTTGGGGACAATCTGACCCGTTATCATGTAAAAACTGGTGGTCTTACCGGCGCCGTTGGGGCCCAGGAAGCCCACAATTTCGCCCTGCTCGACTTCCATCGAGACTCCCTTCACAACGGTACGAAGACCGTATTTCTTGACCAGGTTTTCGCAGTGGAGTTTCATCGTATGTCAAGTGCTAAATCTTTAACCAACTGCCCCACCTCGGCATTCTTGGACATAAGGTCACGGGCCTTTTCCTGGGGCATATATATCTTATCTTCCTGCTCCTCCTCCGGCACCACGCAGGGTTCCAGACGGATCTTCGGGCAGTCGCAAATCTTGCGGAAACGCTCCTCCAGCTCACGGAGCTTCTTCTCGGCAATCCAGTTCTTCTGCGCCTCGTTGACAAGGGCGAACGAAAGGATAATGCCCCCGTCAGCCTCTTCGACGGTAACCTTGGCGCCGGAAAGGGCATTGGCAAGACGAGGCTGCGAAGTTGTATATGTAGCGGAAAGCTCCTGCCACTTGGACTCAAGCGTGGCGGCATCCGGCAGAGATGCAGCAGCGGCCGAAGACTCCTCCGGAGCCAGCTCCACCGTAATTTCCTCTCCCTCGATCAGCGACGCCAGAGAAAGGCCCGACGCCCGCCGCCTTGCCCGCGGCTTGGGAGCCTCAGGGAGATTCTTCGGCTCGCTTTGCTCGCTCAGAATGACAGCCGGAGCGGCAGCGACTGGCTTTTCAGGCTCGGGAGCGACGGCTGCTGTGCCGGGCAGACGACCTTCTCCCAAGTCTTTGGGAGGCTGGCCGGCACCAGCTGCCGGAGCGGAAACTACCGGAGCGGGAACTGCCGGCACGCCCCCAAGGAACGAGAGCCGCATAAGAGCAAACTCAATATGCAAACGCTGATTAGTCGCCGCCTTATAACCACCCTCACACTGCGCAATCACACCCAAAGCCTCATAAAGAAACTTAACCGAACACCTCCCCGCCTGCTCACGATAACGCTCCCTAAGCGAATCTGGCAAATCAAGCAACGACTCCAGCCCACCCGTACGGCTGACCAACAAATCACGCAAGTGAGAACCAAGCGCCGAAATAAAATGCAAAGAATTAAAACCCTTTGAAAGAATCTCATCAAAAGTCAGCAGCGCAGTAGCATAATCCTTGGCCAGGAAAGCATCCACAAGGCGGAAACTGTACTCGTAATCAAGCACATTAAGATTGCGGATCACATCCTCGTAATGAATATCCGTACCGCAGAACGCCACTGTCTGGTCGAATATGGTAAGGGCATCCCTCATAGCCCCGTCCGCCTTATGGGCGATCACGTGAAGCGACTCGTCATCCACCTTCACACCCTCCTTGCCGGCGATATCGCGCAGGTTACGCACAATATCGGGAATACTGATACGGTTGAAATCGTAAGTCTGGCAGCGGCTGAGAATGGTGGGTATTATCTTGTGCTTCTCGGTAGTGGCAAGTATAAAAATCGCATGTGCGGGCGGCTCCTCAAGAGTTTTCAAGAACGCATTGAAAGCCGACTGGGTAAGCATGTGCACCTCGTCTATGATATACACGCTGTAGCGTCCCACCTGCGGCGGAATCTGCACCTGCTCCATCAGGGCCTTGATATCTTCAACGCCGTTGTTGGAGGCGGCGTCCAGCTCGTGAATGCAGTACGAACGGCCCTCGCGGAACGAAACGCAAGACTCGCACTCGCCGCAAGGCTCCATATCGGCAGAAGGGTGAGAGCAGTTGATTGTCTTGGCAAAAATACGCGCGGCACTCGTTTTGCCTACACCTCTAGGGCCGCAGAACAAGTATGCGTGCGCAAGCTGACCGCGGAGAATGGAGTTTTTGAGGGTACGGGCAATATTGTCCTGGCCTATAAGGGCTTCGAAAGAATCCGGACGATATTTGCGCGCCGATACTATATACTGGGCCATATTTATACTACTTTACTTTACAAATGTAGTGAATTATTTTATAACTTTGCTGCTATGAAACACCCTCTTGGGAAAATATTCTTGCTTTTGGCCGTGCTTTTGCTGCCACTCTCTCTCTGGGGGCAGAAACGCATTTACACCAAGAGCTACCGCCTGCAAGATTTCAAAAGCAAGACCACGAAAGTGGTGCTTTCAGGCAACGATGCCTTAAACGCTTCGCTGCGTCAGGAGGTAACTTCGCTCTGGACTATATCGCCTTATGAATTCTGCACTCCCGCGCAGTACGAAAAGCAGAAAAACAACCCTGACATTTGTTTCCTCTGCATCGAAAAAAGCCGCGGGATAGTGTTCCTCACTCTCTCGAAGGGAGGCAGGAGCGACGACCCTAATGCACTCAAAAGGCCCCTGGAAATCATTTCATTACCTATTGCCGGCGAAAACGACCCCTCGGGGCAGGAGTTGATTTACATGCCTGCGTTTATAAGCATTATCCAAGACTATACCGAGGCTGCCATGGACTCCGAAACCGCAGCTTACTCCGGCCTCAAAGCCATTGCACGGGGAGTGCCGCGCGGCGTGAAAGTTTACTCCGCTCCCGACGAGGCCAGAAGGGTATTCTCCGGCCAGCTGCCCGATTCGGCCGTACAGATACTCATAAGCCCCGACGGCACCACCTCATCGAAGCCCCGCCACAAACTCACCTTCGACACCAGGGACTACTGTCTTTACTCTTATAGCAAAAGCTGATCGCAGTTATGGTATATCCTATTGCATACCAAGAAGATGCAGCCCCGGTCTCGGCCCTTCACCCCGAGGCTTCCCCGATTGACCTCTACCAGTACATCGAGCACAAGATAGGAGCAAGCATACACGACATACAAGCCGACTCTCCTTCCCGCTTCAAGGTCATAGAAGAGGAAGCCTTGAGAGACATTGTCGTCATGAGCGAGATCACGGGACAAAGCAAGATCGTGCGCCTTGGCCCCGACACCCTTTCCAACCCGGAATGCGCCCGGCTGCTTGGACTCTAAAGGCGCAAGGCCTTACGAAGCCCCTTATCTGAAGCGTTCCTGGCAGCTATTATGCGGTAGCGGCCTTTCTCCAGGCTCCAGGCCCCGTTCTCCCATGATGCAAGCGACTCGACGGGAACCGTCATCTGTACCGTACAGCTCTGCCCGGGCTCCAGGAGCGGAGTCTTGGCAAAGGCCTTGAGTTCGCGCTCCGGCTTATCGATGCTGCGGCCGGGGGCCTTGACGTAGAGTTCTACTACATCTTTTCCGGCTCTTTTGCCGGTGTTGGTAACTGTCAGGCTGACTTTGAGGCACTTACTATCTTCGCTTAAGGAGCCGGTCTTTTCTATCTTCAAATCCGACCAGCGGAAAGAAGTATAGCTAAGGCCGTATCCGAAAGGATATGCGACAGCGCCGCGGGCCTTGGTTCCGAAGTAGCGGTAACCTACATAGATATCCTCGGCATAATCGGTATAGTCGATGTCTTTGACCACATAATCTTTCTTATTGCCCTCAAGACGGCGGTAGAAAGAATAATTGAAAGGCTTATCCTCGAATACCCGGGGGAAGTTGGCGGCAGAAGGCTCGTCCTCGTAACGGCGCGATATGGTCATGGGGAGCCTTCCCGAGGGGTTTACCTCGCCGCTCAGGGCGGAAGCCACGCTGTGGCCGCCCTCCTCGCCGGGCTGCCAGCAAAGCAGTATGGCATCGGCAAGGTCCTGCCAGCTTGCCATTTCAACCACGCCGCCTACATTAAGTATGACGGTGACCTTTTTGCCCTGGGCGTGAAATGCATCAGCGGTTTTGCGCAGAAGCTCCACTTCCCTCTCCTGCAACATGTAAGAGTAATACAGGTCGCGGTCTTTACCCTCGCCGAACACTCTCCCTATGGTGACGACCGCCCTATCGGAAGTAAGAGCCGCCTGCTTTATCAATTCATCGGGGACTACCTCTATGGGACGTTCACGGTCGATTACCCAGGAGTTGTTTCCGTCTATCATCTTGCAGCGCCAGCGCTCATCCTGCATATATGCGGTATAGAATTCATCCAGCCCGCTTTCAAGCTTGAAACCGGCATCGGAAAGGCCCTGCCGGAGGTCCACAACATAGGGACGGTGAACGTCGCCGGAGCCGGTTCCACCTGCGATGAATGCATAGGAAGTGACTCCCAGAAGAGCCGTGACGCCATCGGGACCGGCAGGAAGAGCCCCGTGGTTTTTGAGCAGCACAATGCCCTCATCGGCTGCGGCGCGGCATACCTTGGCGTGTGCCTCCAAATCGGGAGCCTCGGAGAACTTGTACCCCCTGAAGGCCGGGCACTTGACAATCAGTTCCAAGGCCCTGGTGACGCAGGCGTCAACATACTCCATCGCCAGACGCCCATCTTTAACCGCCTCTATCAGAGCATTGTAACGGGCATCGGAACCCGACTGTATAAGGTCGTTGCCGGCGTGGATCTGGGCGGCAGTATCGTATCCTCCGCCCCAGTCGGTCACCACCACTCCACGGAAGCCCCAGTCATCACGCAGAACGTCGGTAAGCAACCACCGGTTCTCGGAAGCATGTACCCCGTTTATATAATTGTACGAGCTCATAAGAGTCCACGGCTGGGCCTTGCGCACGGCAATCTCGAAAGCCCGCAAATATATCTCCCTGGCAGCACGTTCACTCACTCGCGCATCGTTATGCAAGCGGTTCAGTTCCTGATTGTTCAGGGCAAAATGCTTGACCGAAGTACCCACGCCATTCGACTGAACACCCTGCACATAAGCAGCGGCAATCTCTCCGCAGAGCAACGGATCTTCGGAAAAATACTCAAAGTTCCTGCCGCAAAGCGGGTTACGGTGGATGTTCATACCCGGGGCAAGAAGTACGTCAACTCCGTACTCAAGGACCTCGTTCCCCATGGCTTCACCTACAGAGCGCACAATGGCGGTATTCCAGGTCGAGGCGAGCATGGTACCGATAGGGAAACCGGTGCAGTAATAAGTTTTGTCAGTGCCGGGGCGAACCGGATCGATACGGAGGCCTGCAGGGCCGTCGGCAAACACAATAGAAGGTATACCCAGACGCGGTATAGGGTGAGTTGCACCGGCGCTTCCTTTAACTCCCACATCATTACGGCCTATACCGTCAAAAGCCGTAGATCCGCAGCCGACAAGTATAGCGGCCTTTTCTTCGAGGGTAAGAAGGGAAACTATCTGGGGGATATTATCTTCCCGTAACACAGGGGTGGCTACGCTGAGCGCAGCGGCAAGAATAATGGTCAGCATAAGACAAAAATAATAATTCTATAATCTAAAAACAATACCGTCAATCTTTGATTATTCAAACGAAAAATGTATTTTTGTTAAAATTAGGGGAATTAGCTTTTTTATATTTTCATACACTATGACTCGCAACAGATTGATAACCAGTGTCATGACAGCGATAGCAGTCGTGGCGCTGGGGGTTACCGCACTGTCGGTCAACTCCTGTAAGAACAAG